>JAQUTK010000048.1 GCA_028709785.1 Bacteroidales bacterium | reverse complement strand
TCTTCCCATTCCGAACAGAGAAGTTAAGCCCGGTCACGCCGATGGTAGTGCATTTATTGTGTGAGAGTAGGTAGCCGCCCCTTTTTTGAGAGTCCTTCAGTTTAACTGCTGAGGGACTCTTTTTTTTCCCCGATTCGCTAAAGCGCTGATACTGACACAAGACTATTGGTCCAGCTCTGCGTTTATTGCCCTCTGATTCTCTGTCTCTGTAGTAAATAATAGAAAGAAAATGTGTAACTTGCGCCATATTTTCAATTGTCTTATAAAAACATTGTTATGAAAGAACTATACTCTATTCTGAAGCGTTTTGTACCTCCTTATAAAAAGTATCTGTTTCTGACGTTCTTTTTCAATATTTTGTCTGCAATCCTGAACTTGTTTGCGTTTGCTTTCATTATTCCAATCTTAGAGATTCTCTTTAAGATGAAGCAAGAGGTGTATGTCTATATCCCGTTGGATAGTATTCAGTTCAGTATTTCCAGTCTGAAAGATAGTTTGGATAATTATTCGGAAGCACTGATCAATAATTTCTATTTTTATATCGTCGATTTTACGACTCGTTATGGAGGTGGTACTACCTTGTTGTTTTTGGGAATCGTCCTGATTTTTATGACTTTGATGAAGACGGGTACCTATTATTTTGCGACTTACTTTATGGTCCCGATTCGTAGCGGGGTAGTGTGTGATATAAGAAATCAAGTCTATAATAAGATAATAAGACTCCCTATTGGCTTCTTCACAGAAGAGAAAAAAGGAGATATTATGGCTCGTATGAGTGGCGATGTTCAGGAGATTGAAAACTCTATCATGAGTTCTTTGGATATGCTCTTTAAGAATCCTATTTTGATAATGATTTATCTGATAGCGATGATTGCAATTAGCTGGCAGCTCACCATCTTTGTCGCGATTTTACTACCAATTGCCGGATATTTCATGGGTATTATTGGAAGAAAACTTAAAGCACGCTCTTTGCTGGGACAGGCTCAATGGTCTGAATTGCTCTCTCAATTGGAAGAAACGCTGGGTGGTTTGCGGGTTGTCAAGGCTTTTAATGCTGAAAAGAAGATGTCAAAGCGTTTCATGAAAAAGAACGATACCTTCCGTAGAACTGTTAACCGTATCAATCGCCGCCAATTATTGGCTCATCCTCTTACCGAGTTTTTAGCAACGATGACGGTTGTTATTGTTCTTTGGTATGGAGGTTCTTTGATTTTGAGCAATCAAAGTTCCATAACCGCCTCGATGTTTATCTATTATCTACTGCTGTTTTATAGTATTATTAATCCGGCAAAAGATCTTTCAAGAGCTTCATATGCCATTCAAAAAGGTTTTGCCTCCATGGATCGTGTCGACAAAATACTGATGGCAGAAGATAAGATTGTGGAATCTGAGAATCCGGTGCCTTTGACCTCTTTCCAGAAAGAAATAGAGTTTCGTAATGTCTGGTTCAAATACCAGAATGAGTGGGTGCTGAAGAATATCAATCTGGTTATTCCTAAAGGCAAGACTGTAGCCCTTGTGGGACAGTCCGGTTCGGGAAAATCAACATTAGTAGACTTGATCCCCCGGTTTTATGATGTCTTCGAAGGCGAAATATTAATCGATGGCATAAACATCAAAGACGTTCGTTTGAAGGACTTGCGTGCCCTGATGGGAAATGTGAATCAGGATGCCATCCTCTTTAATGACTCTTTTTATGGAAATATATCTTTTGGTGTGGATCAAACATCACAAGAGAAGGTAGAAGAGGCTGCCCGTATCGCCAATGCCCAGGAATTTATTGAATCGACAGAAGAAAAATATGAGAGTACAGTGGGTGATCGTGGCTGTAAGCTCTCCGGAGGACAACGTCAACGTGTGAGTATTGCCCGCGCTATTCTTAAGAATCCTCCTATTTTGATACTTGACGAAGCGACTTCTGCTTTGGATACAGAGTCTGAACGAATGGTTCAGGAAGCTTTGGAGAATCTGATGAAGAGCCGTACGACAATAGCTATTGCACACCGCCTTTCCACGATTCGCAATGCCGACGAGATCTGTGTATTGCATGAAGGAGAGATTGTAGAACGAGGCAAACACGACGAACTGATTGAACTGAACGGTTACTATAAGCACTTAAGTGATATGCAAACATTTTAAAAGAGTTGATATGTTACAGTTTCTGAAATACGTATTTGCCTCATTCATTGGGGTAATGTTGGCAGCCTTCTTCTGTTTCATCCTGTTGGTTGCCGGGATGGTTGGTCTGCTCTCCGCACTTTCAACTGATATTCCTACTGTGACATCTGTAAAACCAAATTCGTCACTTCACATAACCCTGGAAGGTGTTGTTTCTGAGAGAGTGCAGAAAGATCCTTGGTCTGCTCTTTTTGATGAGATAAAGAAAATCAGCATTGAAGATATTCGCGCTGCCATACGTGTCGCAAAATATGATCCAAATATCAAGTCCATCTTTATCGAAGCAAAGGAGGTGGAGATGGCTCCAGCCAGTGCTGAAGAAATCCGTCAGGCGTTGTCTGACTTTAAGGAGAGTGGCAAACCGGTCATTGCTTACGCAGGCACCTATACTCAGAATGCATACTATATCGCTTCAGTTGCAGATAAATTGATCATTAATCCGCAAGGAATGCTCAATCTGAAAGGTCTGGCTGCCGAACGCACTTTTTATAAAAACACGCTTGACAAGGTTGGTGTGGAAATGCAGATATTCAAGGTAGGAAGTTATAAATCGGCTGTAGAACCATATATGCTGACAAGCATGAGCGCTGCCAGCAGAGAACAGACCTCTGAATACTTGCAGGAAATATGGAACTTCCAACTCTCAAACATATCAAAATCCCGCTCTATTCCGGTAGATACCCTCAATGCCTTGTCGGATAAGATGCTCCTGTTTCAGTCTCCGGAAAGTTATGTGGCTTCTCATTTGGTCGATACACTCGCTTACGAGTCTGACGTGTTTAACATACTGAAGGCACGTAATGGGCTGAAAAAAAGAGACAGGCTTCCGCTGATAAATGTGACTGATCTGGTCGCTTTATCTACAGATTTAACCTCCTCTACTTCCAACGAAATAGCGATATTGTATGCTTCAGGAGAAATTGTGAGTGAAGCATCTTCCGTAAGTTCTGATGCTATCGTCGAACCCGAACTGATCAGAGAGATACGGAAGCTGAAGAATAATAAAAGAGTAAAAGCTGTTGTGCTACGGGTAAACTCACCCGGAGGCAGTGCCTATTCATCCGATCAGATATGGAAAGAGGTACGTGACCTGGTATGTGTCAAACCTGTTGTTGTATCTATGGGTGATTATGCTGCATCCGGAGGATACTATATATCAGTTCATGCCTCTTGTATTGTTGCACAACCGACTACGATTACCGGTTCGATAGGAATCTTTGGCATGATACCTAATGTCTCAGGTCTGACAGACAAACTGGGCGTTACTTTTGATGTTGTCAAGACTAACCGGTATGCCGATATGCCAACAATTACCCGTCCGATGACTACAGAGGAGAAAAATATCATGCAAGCCTATGTGGAAAGAGGTTATAAGACATTCTTGAGTTGCTGTGCGTATGGACGTCATAAACTGGATCCGGAGCAACTCGAACGTATTGCTCAGGGGCGCGTGTGGAGTGGAGTAAAGGCTTTGGAACTCGGACTTGTGGATGAGCTCGGAGGGATTGAGACTGCAATTAATAAAGCATCCGAGTTGTCGAAAGTAACTGATTATAAAGTAGTCGGTTATCCGCGGAAAAAAGATTTTTTCTCCCGTTTAGTTGAATCAACCCAAAAAAATCCTGAACTTGAGCAGTTGAGAGAAAATGAGATAGTCAAGCTTTTCCTCTCTTCCAAAAAGAATCGTTTTGCTGTCACAGAGTATCTCCAGGCACGATTACCTGAACAGATAGTAATTCGTTAAGTTCGACAACAATGAATGTGATACGTATTATCCGATGGGTTTTACTGCCCTTTTCCCTCCTGTATGGGTGGGTGATGTTGATCAGGAACTTTTTATTTGATAAGCACCTGCTTCAAAGCCAATCCTTTTCCCTCCCCGTGATTAGTATTGGGAATATCGCTGTGGGAGGTACCGGTAAAACCCCGCACACAGAATATCTCATTCGCCTGTTGAAAGACCGTTATGCTGTTGCCGTGGTAAGCAGAGGGTATCGCCGTAAAAGCAAAGGATATGTCTTTGCTGGAGCCAATGTAACAGCCTCGATGATCGGCGATGAACCCTTTCAGATGAAAAGTAAGTATCCTTCCATTGCTTTGGCCGTTGATGAGAGCCGGGTAAACGGTATAAAGCGGTTGCTTTCAGAGATAACTCAGTCTCCTCTTGACGTCATATTGTTAGATGATGCCTATCAGCATCGTCATGTTGCTCCATCGTTAAACATATTGCTAACCGATATCAATTCCCCGGTTTATGAAGATCAGATGCTTCCGACCGGAAATCTCCGCGAACCGGTCTGCGGAAAGAAACGTGCTGATATCGTCATTGTTACAAAGTGTAACCCGGAGATGAGCGTAGATGAACAAGAGGTAGTTTGTCAAAAACTCTCCCTCTTGCCGGGGCAGTCTCTTTTCTTTACCACGATTTGTTACAGACATATATGTGCTGTGTATGAGTCTGAGGCACATCGAAAAGTAATCGCTTTGAGCGATCTTCGTTTCGATACTCGGGTACTGATGGTTACCGGTATTGCCTCACCAAAACCTATGCTTGAAGAGATAAAGAAATACGCTCTGCATACGAGATCACTGGTTTTTCCGGATCATCACTTCTTTAGTGAAAAGGAAGTTCAGCATATTTTTCAGCTGTTTGATCAGATAGAATCGGACAACAAACTTATTATCATGACTGAAAAAGATGCAATGCGCTTTCGGGAGAGCCCTTATGTCAGTGTCCGGATGAAGTCTTGTATTTATTTTCTCCCGATAGAGATTGCTTTCCTAGCAGATGGAGAATCGAAGTTTAACCAAATTGTATTGAATCATGTTGAATCTTATTCAGGAAGCTGCTGACTTTATTCGCTCAGCCATCTCGTTGCAGCCTGAGGTGGCGATTGTACTCGGCTCCGGGTTGGGTAACCTGACCTCTGACATGGAAGTCAAAGAGGTGATACGCTATCAGGGTATCCCTCATTTCCCCGTTTCGACCGTGGAAGGTCATGAGGGCAAACTATTTTGCGGTACATTCTCCGGAAAGCCGGTCTTGGTCATGTCCGGACGTTTTCATTATTATGAAGGATACTCAATGAAAGAGGTAACATTTCCCGTTCGGGTGATGCAACGACTTGGTATCCGTTTTCTGTTTCTTTCCAATGCGGCAGGCGGACTCAATCCTTCATTTAAAATGGGCGATGTGATGCTTATCACTGATCATATCAATTATTTCCCGGAGAATCCCTTGAGAGGGAAGAATATTCCTGAGTTGGGAGAACGCTTCCCGGATATGAGTGAACCTTATGACAAGCAACTTCGTGCCTTAGTACTACAAATATCAGCAGAAAAGGGAATATCTTTGCGTCAGGGAGTGTATCTGGGCACATCCGGACCTTCTTATGAAACTCCTGCCGAGACACGTTTCTTCCGTACGATAGGAGCAGATGCCGTGGGAATGTCAACTATACCGGAAGTTATTGCTGCCCGTCACGGTGGAACCAGAGTGGCAGCTTTTTCGGTTATTACGAACTGCAACAACCCGGATAATATGTTACAGACCTCTCATTCGGAGGTGCAACGTGTGGCCCGTCAAGCGGAAACAGATTTGCGATCCATTATTTATGAATTAATTAAAAGACTTTGAATATGTCCGAAATAAAACGAACAGAAATTGCGACCTTAGGAGAGTTTGGCCTTATTGATCATCTCACAAAAACGATAGAATTAAAAAATATAAGTTCGCTTAAAGGAGTAGGCGATGATGCTGCGGTACTCGATTACTCTTCAAAGAGAGTACTTGTCACGACAGACTTGCTATTGGAAGGTATCCATTTCGATCTGACATATGTTCCCTTGAAACACTTGGGATATAAGTCCGCAGTAGTCAATTTCTCAGATATCTATGCGATGAATGGTCAGCCAAAGCAGATCACGATCTCTCTGGGTATTTCTAAACGATTCTCCATTGAAGATCTGGAAGACTTTTACGAAGGAGTGAATATGGCTTGTGAGAAATACGGTGTTGATATTGTCGGAGGCGATACCTCCTCATCACTCACCGGTATGACGATAAGTATAACCTGTATCGGAGAAGGCGAGGAAGGAAAGATTGTCTATCGCAATGGAGCCAGGGAAACTGATCTTATTTGCGTTACAGGCAACCTTGGCGCTGCGTACATGGGATTACAGTTGCTGGAAAGGGAGAAGCGCGTATTGGAGAATAATAAAGAGACACAACCGGACTTTGCCGGAAAAGAATATATTCTTGAACGTCAGCTGAAACCGGAAGCGCAGAAAGCTATCATTGAGGTGCTGGCTGAAAAAGATATTGTACCCACCTCTATGATGGATATTTCCGATGGACTTTCTTCTGAGCTCCTTCATATCTGTGGTCAGAGTAAAGTAGGGTGTCGTATCTTTGAAGAGAAAATTCCAATTGATTATCAGACATCAGTTATGGCGGAAGAGTTTAATTTCAGTCCGCTTACTGCCGCATTAAATGGAGGTGAAGACTATGAACTGTTGTTTACAGTTCCCTTGGCAAAACATCAGGATATAATCACAATTCCCGGTATTCGCGAAATTGGTTACATAACCAAAGAAGCATTAGGAAGTTATATCGTTACTCAGACTGGTCAGGAGGTCGCTTTATCGGCTCAAGGATGGAATTCTTTGTCTGAATAGTGAAAATATTGATAGAAGTATTTGGCAGATATAAAAAACTATCTTACCTTTGCAGCACCAAAAACGGAAGGTGCCATAGCTCAGTTGGTAGAGCAAAGGACTGAAAATCCTTGTGTCCCCGGTTCGATTCCTGGTGGCACCACTTCCAAAAGAAAGTAGCTGTAGAAATATAGCTGCTTTCTTTGTTTATACGCACCATCCTAAATTACCAACTAAACATATTTACATCGGCAGAACGTATTCCTGGCATGGTTTCTCCATTAATAACAGCCCATCTCTCGCCGGCTTTAACTAATGCAGCACCTGCACGGGCAAAAGCCGCATTGCGACCTACGCAACTCCAACTATTGTTTTCTACATCATAGAGCCAAATATAGGGGTTGAACTTGTACCACGATGGTTTGTGAAACATATACCCGGCAGCCTCTTTTTGCAACCGGGCAATCTCGTCTTCATTGCCATTCTCTTTAGCCTCGGCAATACACACAGATCGGTTTATGGCATCCTCGAAGCGAGAGCCGTTTACACCACCCATGAAAAAGAGATTCTTGCCATTTTCTTCAACAGCTCCTACAGAGCCTACAAGTGCCACAGGGTTATCGCCATCTATGCTCAAGACTGCAGTTTCTCTCCAGCTGTTTGCCGTTGCATCATAGACTACACCCGAAGTATTCACCTCACCTTTTTTCGCAGCAGAGGCAGGAACAAAACCACCCATGAGATAAAACTTTCCATCACACACGGCTGAAACTGGTTGTAAACGCACATTGCCAACAAAGTCGGGCAACTGTTCCCACATCTTGTTGCCAGGCAACCGCATTCGAAAAGCTTTTAAGATGGGAGAATTATTACACTGTCCGCCTGCCACATACATGTAACCATCACCGTAAGCAGCAGTGATGTTATCCGCCCCAACCGGCAACGAGGGAAGCGTATCTACCAACAGCGAGTCGGCAACCATGCGCAAAAGCCACACGTCTGGCAGCGAGTTTTTGCCGTCTGTGCCACCAATGCACACAACGCCCTCATCCGTTGTAACACTTGCGCCGTATGCCACCGCTTTGGGAAGATTTCCAATAACTCTCCATTCACCATTTTCATCAAACGGGGCATTGAGCCTGTACACTTCGCTATAAAAGACCTTTGCGCCACCTTCGGCAGCAGGCTTATCGGGGAAGTTGCAACCTCCGGCAACAACCATCGATCCATCGGAAAAGTTACCGGCAAATGGTGCAGAAACTCCTTGCGCATTAGAGAATGAGAGAGAGGGCAAAGGCTGCACCTCAATCTCTTCAACCTCTACCGATGTCGGTTTGCAGCTACCCAAAAGGGAAGCGACAACACAAAAGCTCAACAAAGAAAACAGTTTATGCATTTCATTACTCCATGTTATCGACGGTGGGACGCAAGAAGTAGAGCTGAGCTGCAAGAGCCAAACAAACTACAACAGCCAACATGGCAAAGCCATTTCCCAAGTTCCCGCCGTCGCTCCATTTACCAAGCATATCGGTGATGAATGCTCCGGCAAACACACCTGTCATGTTCATCACACCGTATGCAGTTGCTCTATATTTTGACGATACGAACTGACATAAAATGGGCATATTGTTAGCATCGAACATTCCATAACCAACACCAAACAAAAGACCTGCACCTACGATAGCGAGGAAGCTGTCGCCATAGCCCAGGAGCAGCAATGAAGGAATTGTCAATCCCAAGCCAATAGCACCTGTGAATATGCGGCCACGAATATTCTTCTTAACCCAACGGTCTGACAGAGTACCGCCTAAGATGACACCAATGAACGAACTTACAGCAATGGTGATTGTAGAAAGAGGACCGGCTTGTGCCATGGGAATATCCAAATTCTCGGCAAAGAGTGTGGGTAACCAGTTCTTTGTAGCCCAACCCGGCAAACTGGGAACGGCAAAGTACATCAATATAACCCAAAAGGCGATGTTTGAAAACAACATTGTAAGACCTTTGAATAAAGGTACTTTCTCTGTTTTTGATTTCTCAGCGACTGGCACAACCTCCGATTTCTTGTCTCTAAGGAAGAGCATGAGAATAAGTGCATAAACGATACCAATAATACCAAACCAGTGGAAAGTGGTTTGCCATGAGAACATAGCTGCAACAGTGGCACCAAAGCCACCGATAGCTTGTCCTGTGTAAAGGCCTGTCATGTGAATTCCTACAGCTAACGAACGTGAACCACCTGTGTGGTAGTCGGCAATGAGTGAAAGTCCGGCAGGGATATAGAGAGCTTCGCTCACACCCATCAAAGCGCGAAGGGCATAAATTTGTTCAAAGGTTTCAGCCCTACCCATAAGGAATGTAACGAAAGACCACACGAAAAGACTGCCCACAATAAGCCATTTACGATTCAAACGGTCGGCAATGATACCTGAAATAGGACTCATAAGACCATATATCCAAAGAAACACCGCCATCAAACGACCAAAGTTTGCTGCAGACTGCAACTCCACGATATCAATCTGCATTGCGTCTTTCATGGTGCTCAACATCTGTCGGTCCATATAGTTGAGCAGTGCCACCATCCATAGAAGAGCCACAACCACCCAAGGATATACATTAGAAGATTTTTTCATAGCATTCATGTCTTTGTTAAAGAAGAGGGTGTGCCCAGGTTGTTTTTGACACACCCTCTGTACTAGTTATTAAATCTTTGGAAAAAGATCAAGTCGCTTCTAAATCTTCCCCAATATTTCGTTACACAAAACAAAAGATTTTGTCATCATGCGAGGAATGTGGAACGGACCTTTAAAGATGTTACCCTTTGCAGGCTGTGCCACTGTACCGTCGCGATGCAAGTAACCATACCATTCGCCAAATTCTTTATCGGGGAATACTTTGTACGTCCAATCCTGAATCTGCTTGTGCCACTCAAGATATTTCTCATCACCCGATGCAAGGTAGGCATAGAGTGTGGCGATGATTGCCTCGGTCTGAGGCCACCAGAATTTCATATCCTGTGAATAGTCCTGAGGAGGTAGATTTCTGCAATCCATGAAGTTGATGATACCACCGAACTCTTTGTCCCAGCCCCACTCCCAAGACCAATCGAGGATGGTGAGAGCCAACTTTGTGAGTTCGGGTTCCCAACCTCTGTACTTTGCCTCTTCGAGCAAGAACCAAGCGGTTTCGATACAGTGACCGGGGTTGATTGTACGACCAACGATTGTGTCGATGAACTCGCCGTTCGGACCTACTGTTTCCAAAAGAGCTTTGAACTCGGGGTGAATGAAATATTTGTTCAATATCTCGATAGACTCACTAATCTGTGCATTCAACTCAGTACAGCCGGGAAGAGCGGCGCGAATACGAGAAGCCACGTTGATAAGAATCATTGTTATCGAGTGCCCTTGCATCTTCACATCCTCGTGATATTTTGCAGGTAAAAATCCGGGTGTAGACAAGAAACGCTTCATGCGGCGAAACATATCCAAAGCCTTCTCTGCATATGTTTTGTCTCCCAATGCAATGGCATACTCCGACATCGCAATGGCTGCAAATGATTCAGAGAACACATAACGACGTTTGCGAATAGGCTTACCCTCGGCTGTCACCTCGAAATAGAGGTGTCCATCCTCATCAACGCAATGATCTTCTATGAAATAAATGGTAGACTTGGCTGCGTCCAACAACTGCTGATCTTTCTCGATGTTGTTGTAGATGTATGAACACATAAACGCAAAACGACCTTGAAACCATACTGATTTTGTAGTGTCCATTATAGAACCGTCGCGATTGAGGCAGGTGTAGATACCACCATTTACTCTGTCAAGACCGTTTTTCAACCAGAAAGGCATGATATCGGTCATCAAGTCGGCACGATAAAGTTCGGCACACGACTTCAAATAGGAGCGGATATCAGATTTTTCCATCTATTTATCTTTTCCCTTGATTAGAATTTATTGCAACGCTCGAAGAAGTTAATAGCCTCAAGCTCGTTTTTCATCGCAGCCTCCTCTTCATCTGTCATGTTTTGGAAAGGAGTCCGGTTCTTGCCCAAATCAAGACCGATAAGTTTCATGATGCGTTTTCCACCTATGATGTTACCGCGATAGTGGCAGATTACATTAATAACATCCTGAGAGAAGTTCTGCAACTCGCGAGCTTTCTCTATGTCGCCCTCTTTCCAAGCCTCGATGATACCTACAAGGTTGTTGCCGTTATAGTTTGTTGTGCCACCAATGCCACCCTGCGCTCCGCCCTGTGCCAGGCTGGGAAGAATTGTTTCGTCTTGACCGTGAAGCATATCAAACTTACCACCTTTGTACATACGGCACTGGTTATACTCGTAAAGGCTCTCGTAGGTATATTTAATACCGGCAAAGTTGGGAATGCGACCATCGACAGCCTCAAGGAACTTAACCATGGGCAGGAAAGCACCGTTGAAAGCCGGGATATGATAGTAGTAGAAAGGAAGATTGGGAGCGCCTGCAGCAATCTCCTCACAATAATTTACAAGTTCCTCGACACGACCTATTTTGGGAAATGGAGGAGCCATTGCACCGATACCCCATGCACCGATAGCATGAGCATGCTCTGCCAAAATATGGCTCGACTTAACGCAGCAGCTTCCCACATGAACGATAACTTTGAAACCCTTGGGGGCAGCTTTTATCCAAGCTTCAGCCAATTTCATGCGCTCATCCTCGGTAAGCATATAACCCTCTCCCGATGAACCGTTGATGAAAACACCCTTAAGGCCATTCTTTGCCAACATGGCAGCGTAGGCGGGAATAGGCTCGTAATTTACTTCAGCATTATCGTAGAAAGGAGTAAAAGGAGCGTCAATAAGACCAATGATTTTTTCCATAAATTCTATTATTAGATTGTTTTCTTGATCGCAATGATCATGCTACAAACTTAACGAAAATTTTTCGCAATAATATCAATTATTTCAACAACCTCTTTTCCCATTCTTATTGATAGGAGGCCTACACTCCCTTACTCGGGGGAATAAACAAAAAAGAAGAAGACACTTTGGAATCCAAAGTGTCTTCTTCTTTTCGTTTTGTGGTGTATATCCGGGATTACTTGCCCAAAGATATTGCCCCTGTTGGGCAAACATCTGCGCATGTACCGCATTCAGTGCATACTTCCGGATCAATCTTATAAATATCACCTTCAGAAATTGCTTCTACCGGGCACTCGCTGATGCAAGTTCCACAAGCCACACAATCTTCATTAATAACGTAAGCCATTTTCTTTTTTGTTTAGTTGATAATACTACGGGTGCAAAAGTAGCTCTTTTCTTTGTTTCAAAGAACTATTTTATCATATTTTATCCGACTCTATTCATTTCTTCACCATCATTGTAGAAAGAGATCCTTTCAGAACAATAAAAACAGTACTTTTCTCAAGGTTTTACGACAAACTGATGTTTGCCTCCATCCACTTCATACTGCTTCTGAAGGTAAACCGTCGCGCGACATCCGGCAGGAATAGTAACAGTAACAATTACATTCTCTCCTTTACGCTTCCATTCTGATTTGATTAATCCTTGCGTCGAATCAAAACTTCCTGATACCCAATTCAGCTCCTTCACAAAGTGCGGACGGATAATAATATGACGAAATCCCGGGTTTTCAGTGTCATAATTGATTCCTGCCAGTGTATTTTGCATCCAGGCGATGATATCACCCATAAAGACATGGTTCAGTGATGCGTCATTAAACTTGGGAGACATGATCCAGGTCTCACCCAGCGTTGTCATTTTACATTCATTGACCCAATATCCCCAGGATGGAGCTTTCTCTTTCGTGGCCATCGCATAGGCAAGATCCACATGTCCATATTTTGTCAGCATGGCAGGAACTGTCTTACTTCCCAAAACACCAAAATCAAGATAACAATCCGTTGCCCGCACTGCTGAAGCCAGTTGATCTGCTACAGCTTGTTCTTTTCCACTTGGAACCAGTCCCATGTACAATGCCACGCCAAGAGCTGTTTGAGTTCCATTCGCATAGGTATTGCTCTCAGGATGGAAGTATTTTTCGTTGATCAGTTTCTTTATCTCTTCTGCTTTCTGCTGGTACGACGATGGATCTTTCCCCATCAACTTTGTAAAGCCTGCCATCCGGACATAATCCAGATAATAGTAGCAGCTCGATGTGAAATCAATCGGCGTTTGTGCCTTATAAGGCAACCAGTCTCCAAGTCCATAGGCCAGCAATCCATCTTTTTCTTTTGTTTTCAGATAGGCAAGATACTTCTCGCAAGTCGGATAAATTGCTTCAATGGCACGAGAGTCTCCGTAATACATATAGAGTGCATGTGGAATTACAAACATGGCTGCATCCCACACCGGACCAATCCATTCTCCATATCCCCAACCTGAGCTGGGTATGATTCCGGAAATGTCTCCTTCGGGACGTTGATTATCGATGAAATCATTCATCCATTTCTCATAAAACGTGAGTGCGTCGTAATTGAGTAATCCCAGATCAATAGAAACGTGCGCGTCGGCAGTCCATCCATTCTTTTCCCTTTGAGGGCAATCCGTTGGGATACTCTCCATATTGTTTACATAAGAGAGACAAGTGGCTCTCCATATTTTGTTCAGCGTTTCATTCGAACAACTGAATTGACCGACGGGCTTTACGTCATTATGAAAATGCAATCCTGTCAGGCTATTCTTATTCAGAGTGATTGGAGCGCTGCTTATCACTTCAACATATTGGAAACCATGATACGAGAAAGAGGGTGTATATGTTTCTTCACCTTCACCATTCAGAATGTATATATCCTCCTGAAATATTTCCGTAGAATCTACCGGTTTGAAATAGATGTTTAGATTCCCTTGCTCCAAACGACCTTCTTTGGTCAGCAGTTCACCGTGACGCAGAGCCACCTTGGTGCCAGCTTTCCCTTTTAATTGCAAGCGACAAAGTCCGGAGATATTCGCCCCCAGATCATAGACATAGATGCTGTCGCTGATTTTATGCATAGAAACGGGTTTCAATTCGCGTGTCACATGGATGGCAGGCATCACCTGAGCCTGCACAATCGGAGCCGGTGCTGATACGCAACGGGCATATGTCCACTGAGAATCATCAAAACCACTCAACTTCCACCCCTTTTTCTCCAAACGGGCATCGTAGATGTCACCGCTGTAGATATTATTAAACAGATATGCACCGGTTGAAGT
>JAQUTK010000021.1 GCA_028709785.1 Bacteroidales bacterium | reverse complement strand
AATACCCTATACTCAAATCGGGTAATATGCGACTGCTTTCCACTTTTTTCTCCAATCGAGCCACTTCAACCTGTTGATTAATATAGCTAACAGAAGGATTAGCAGCTAAAACGGATTTGTCGGCAGCGGGCAAATAGTCGATACGGTGTAATACTGTATCGGCAGGGTACAGGGTAGTTTCTACATTTAAAATAGTTTGCAGTCTCTGATTATAAATCACCAAATCGGCATTAATCTGTTGCAACTGATTTTTAATTTCGAGGCTTTGCGAACGAGCTGAAATCATTTCGAGCTGGTTTGTTTCACCTGTCTTTGCCCTGAGTTCTGCCGCTTTTTGGAAGCCAGTGTATAAACTATCCTGATATGCAAACAATTTTTGTTTTGAATACAGGTAAGCCAATTGCCAGTAAATTTGTTTGACCTGTGTAGCAATTTCGAGCTGCGAAGTTTTCAACTGCCATTCGCTGCTTTTGACATTGGCTTTAGCCAGTTTATTTTGATTTATATAAACTGTAGGAAAAGCAAAGGATTGCGAAACGGTAAAACTATTGTCTTTGCTATAGGAGTTAAATTGCCCGTATTGTCCATCAATACTGGTTTTTGGAATATCCCACGAAGCACCTTTTAAGGCCTTTTGAACATCAACAGAATATTTTGACGAACGCACGGATAAATTACTGTCCAACGCCATTTGAACTGCCTGTTTTATATTGATGGATATGTTTTGTTGGGCTTTTGCTTCATTAAAAAGTGAAGGCACAATAAACATAAACAGTACAAAAGGCAATACTTTAGCTGCTTTTCTTTTGAATATCCTGCGAAACGAATGTGATGAGAAAATAATATAAAACACAGGCAAAATAACCAATGTAAGGAAAGTAGCAGTTATAAGACCTCCAATAACCACCGTTGCCAAAGGTTTTTGAACTTCAGCACCTGCCGAGGTAGATAATGCCATAGGCAAGAAACCCAGCGAAGCAACGGCAGCCGTCATAATTACCGGACGCAAACGTGTATTCAGTCCTTTAATAACCCGTTCGTAAATATCTGTGATACCTTCTTCTTTCTCCAATCGGTTAAATTCGGCAATGAGTACAATGCCATTTAATACGGCGATACCAAACAAAGCGATAAAACCAACCCCTGCAGAAATGGAAAAATTCATACCTCGTAGCCAAAGTGCCAAAATGCCCCCAATCAACGACATGGGTACAGCCGTATAGATTAATAAGGTTTGTTTTACAGAATGAAATGTAAAGAATAAGAGTACAAATATGAGCAACAACGCTATCGGAACAGCAATTGCCAGACGAGCCTTGGCAGCTTGAAGATTCTCAAATTGACCGCCATACTTTACATAATAACCTGTTGGTAGTTGCACTTTTGCATCAATTTGTTTTGTTACATCAGCTATGACACTTTGTACATCTCTGTTGCGAACATTAAAACCAATGGTTATACGGCGTTTGGTATTTTCGCGAGATACCTGTGCAGGACCTGATTTTATTTCAACATTGGCAATTTGTTCAAAAGGAATCTGTCCACCGTTGGGCAAAGCAACAGAAAGATTTTTTACATCGTCAATGCTTTGGCGGTAATCCTTATCCATTCGTACCACCAATCCAAACCGTTTTTCTTCGTCGAATACTACTCCCGCCTGACTTCCGGCAAAAGCCGTACGCAACACGCGGTTTACTTCTTCGATAGAAAGTCCGTATTGTGCCAATCGATCACGATTATATTCAATCTGAATCTGGGCCAACCCGGTTACTTTCTCCACATTAATATCTTCAACGCCTTGAACTTTTTGAATGATTTTTTCCACTTGCGAAGCTTTATCAGCTAGTGTGTTCAGGTCGTCGCCGAATATTTTTATAGCAATATCCTGTTTTGATCCCGAAAGCAATTCGTTGGTACGCATTTGAATCGGCTGTTGAAATTCAAATTTCACACCTGCCAACGGTATCAATGCTTCTTGCATTTTCTCAATCAGTTCTTCACGCGTTTTTGCGGAAGTCCATTCACTTTTATCTTTGAGCGTAATAATATAATCGCCTGTTTCCATCGGCGTGGGGTCGGTTGGTATTTCGCCGGCTCCAATTTTACAAACAACATGTTTTATTTCAGGGAAGTTAGCAAGTAATATTTTATTGGCTTTTTGAACCTGCTCAACCGTATTGGTAAGCGAACCACCCTGCAAGGTAATTACCCCTGCTGCCAAATCGCCTTCCTCCAGATGAGGAATGAACTCACCTCCCAAGCTACTAAAGACAAAGAGACTTGCAATGAATATTGCAATGACCGATGCTGATACAAGTAATTTCCGTTTTAAGGCAAACCGGATAGCCGGATTAAATATCTTGTGAAACCAATTCATCATCTTATCTGAAAAATTGGGTTTGTGTTCGGTGTTCTTACTCAAGAATAAGGTTGAAACCATTGGTACATAAGTCAATGATAGAATAGTAGCGCCAATCAATGCAAAAGACACAACTTGTGCCATGGGACGAAACATTTTACCTTCGATACCCACCAAGGCCATAATTGGTACATACACAATCAGGATAATAACTTGTCCGAATGTGGCGGAACTCATCATTCGTTTTGCCGACTCGAATACAGTTTCATCCATTTGCGGCTGCGAAAGTCTTTTGATGCCCGGATGATGGTGTTTGCTCATAGATATTCGATGCACCACGCTCTCGACAATAATTACAGCCCCATCCACAATCAACCCGAAGTCAATTGCGCCCAAACTCATCAGGTTGCCCGATACGCCAAAAAGTTGCATCATTGAAACAGCAAACAGCATGGAAAGTGGAATTACTGAGGCAACAATGAGCCCTGCCCGCATATTTCCTAAAAACAATATCAAAATGAAGATAACAATTAATGCCCCTTCAATCAGGTTTCTGGCAACCGTACTAATAGCACGTCCCACTAAATCAGAACGATTAAGAAACGGTTCAATCAACACCCCTTTAGGTAATGATTTCTGAATGGTTTCAATGCGGGTTTCGACATTTTTTGTAACTTCATTGGCGTTTGCTCCTTTGAGCATCATCACCACGCCACCAACAGCCTCTGTAGTATCAATAACCATGGCACCATATCGTGTGGAATTTCCATATTGAACGCTGGCAATGTCTCTAATTAAAACAGGGATACCCGATGAATTGCTCTTTACAACAATCTTTTCAATATCTTCTAATGATTTTACCAACCCAATTCCACGGATAAAATAAGCAGTTGGCTTTTTATCAATATAGGCACTACCTGTATTCTCGTTGTTTCTTTCGAGTGCATCGAAAATATCGGTGAGTGTGAGGTTCATGCTTCTAAGTCTCTCGGGATTTATGGCTACTTCATATTGCTTTACAAATCCGCCATAGCTGTTAATATCAGCTACACCTGTTGTTCCCAACATCTCGCGGCGAACCGTCCAATCCTGTAATGTCCTTAACTCCATTGGAGTATATTTGGTTTCATATCCCTTTTCTACAGCAAGACGATATTGGTATATTTCACCCAAGCCCGTAGAAATAGGAGCCATCTCAATTTTTGCGAGACCCGCCGGGATAATATCCTCGGCTTCTTTTAGACGTTCTCCTACTTGTTGCCGTGCCCAGTAGATATCTACATTGTCTTTAAACACAATTGTAGTTACCGACAAGCCCAACCGTGAGATGGAGCGAAGCTCAATAATGTTTGGGATATTGGCAACAGCTACCTCAATAGGTGCTGTAATTGAACTCTCGACTTCCTGAACCGCCAACGATGGGGCAAGCGAAATAACCTGCACCTGGTTGTTGGTTATGTCAGGGGTTGCATCAATAGGCAACTGAGTGAGCGAGTACGCCCCCCAGCCAATTAATGCAACTACAAATAAGCCTATAATAAACTTATTCTTTATTGAAAATTTAATAATACGCTCTATCATAATTTAATTGTTGATTTATTTTAAATGTACTGTGAAGAAGTGTTGAATTCTGGCAATGATTCCAATAATGAGAATCAAACAGACCATAGTAATGAAAATCCATTTTATTACTTGTTTTAGCTGAATTTTATGTTTCTTCACAAGTCATTTATTTTCTTGATTTATAATACTGATTGAATGTTTTTATGTTTTGGAAATAAACAATGTCTGGATTCCCTCGATTTTTTAATCCCAACAAAGCAGCTGCTTTGCAAATAGTGTCACCTGAAAGCGGATCCGAGATAAATGCATCTTCCGTAAAGTGGTCGACAAAATGATCATAGCAGTCCTGATTGCAGAAGGAATATTTTTTCCCTTTGTAACTAAGTTTTATGCTTTCATGCTTGAGAAGTTTGTCACCATTCATACATACAAGTTCTGCCGGAACTTGCTTGCCATATAATGCATATTGACGGTAGGTGTATTTTGTATCATGCCAGAAGGTATGAAACACTAAATAAAAAATTATAAAAATGAAAAGTGAGCTAAAACAAATCAGCAAGGTCCGATTAAATTTTTTATCTTCGAAAACCTGCCTTTCCCGTAATTCTCTTTTTGTCAGTTTCTTTTTATTCATTTGAACTGAATTTAAAGTACAATAACAAAGTCCTGATATTTCTATCAGAAAAATAAAAATACTAGTAAGAAGAAATTAAACTAAAGCAGGAGGACCTCTATTGGATAGGTGTGTGGAAAGATATTGTTTTAAGATAACAATATCTTTAATTGGAAAAGTAGTTAATAAAACTCTGTCGTAGAGTTTTACCAGATCAAATGCCGCGAAAACGAACAACAAAGCAGTTGATGCAGTATTCGCATTAAAAGTTATTGCATTAGCTTTTGTAAAAACAATACTGTTTAGAGCATGACAATGCTTATTGGCTTCAGAGGAAGACTCACCTCTTTTTTCTGATTGGCAAGAATTACTATTATTATGGTCACTGTAGCAATCGAAATGGTGATGATGAGGGATGGTAGAATGAAGTAATATTACCAGACCAGCCAGTAACATTAGAATAAACTTACTATTTTTCACCATTCTGTTCATAGAAATTTGATTACAACTGTTAGAACAACCGCAAAGATAAGTAAAAAGTTTATGCAACTGAGTTGCAAACTAACTGTTGCAGTTCGAACAAACTCCTTTTACAACCATATTTATGTTTTCCATACTAAAATTAACTGGTAGATTGATAGACGGAATTGGAATGTCACTCAGACAAAATGTATGTTGACATTTTAGGCAAAAAAAGTGAACATGTAAATCTTCCGGGTGACATTGACATGATTCTTTACATAGAGCGTATTTAACTGCACCAGTTCCATCGTCTATGCTATGAATCAGCTTATTTTTCTCAAATGTTTTGAGAGTGCGGTATAATGTGACTCTATCTGATTTATGAAACTTTTGTTCTAAGTCAGATAAGCTAATTGCCATTTTCTGTTCCGTTAAAATATCCAAAACCAACTCCCGTATAGCAGTTGGTTTTATATTTCTACTTGTTAGTTTGTCGTCTGTATCTTTCATGGATAATAGTATAATGTTACGCCAGTTTATAGACTGTATTTGAAAACAAACTTAGATAAAAATAGCGATTTATAAGCGTGCCTGATAAAAAAAGAGCTTTAGTTATCAAAAGACTGCAAGATCAAGACCGCGTATCTTCAAAATGGGTACCTACGAACTCGAAGTTCAATCTATTATTGTACCTTTATAGGAAACATCTTATTCGACGCCTACGAAACGATACTGCGGTCTTGATGTACACAAAGATAGTGTCTTTATGTGTATAATTGATGAATCTGGCTTTAAAAAAGAGCACAAATTTAGTACTTTAACATCGGACTTGGTTTTATTGAAAGAATCCCTTCTGGATTCTCACGTCCGTTATGTTGCCATGGAAAGTACAAGTATTTATTGGATTCCCATCTGGCGGATCCTAGTCAATCATTTTGACATGAAGTTGGTTAACCCCTTGTTCATCAAACAGCTTCCCGTACGTAAAACGGATGTCAAGGATGTCTTATGGATTGCCACCGTCCTGATGAAGGGATTGGTGTGTGGCAGGGATGTGCCAGAGCAGGGCATTCAGGAACTTCGTCAGTATGAACGTTGCTATTCCCGATTGAACAAGAAAATCGTCATCTGTGAACAAACGATTAACATGCAGCTGCAACGTTGCAACATTCGATTCAGCAACTACATCTCAGACATTGGCTCTCAAGGCATGCGTAAGGTGCTCAGATCCATTATCTGGGAAAGACAACTGCGGAGGAGTTGGTGGAATGCGCACATACCCGCACCAAAAACAAATATGGAAAGGATATCATACGTGAATCTCTGAATGGAATCTTCGGGCAGGTCGATATAGATATGCTCAAGCTCCATCTGGAAGAACTCGAGATGTATGAAAGACTTCAAAAGGATTGTCTGAACAATATGGCTCGTATCTGCGATGAAAGCTACATGGATGCTATCGAACTGCTCGTGACCATTCCGGGTATCAAACAGAAGAGTGCAATGACCATCTTATCCGAGTTAGGCTATATCTTGTCCTCTTTCAGAACATCCTCCTCCTTAGCTGGCTGGGCAGGTCTCAGACCACGAAATGAAGAAAGTGCGGGAAGAATCAAATCTCGTAAAATCATGCATGGAAACAAGTTTCTGCGTGTCATACTCGTGCAATGCGCATGGGGAGCGAGTCGCAATAAATTATCCCGGTTGGGGATGAAGTTTGACGAACTCAGAAAACGGATGTCTTCACAAAAAGCATTGGTAGCTATTGCAAGAAAACTATTGGTCATTATATGGAATGTTCTCACAAAAAGAGAACCCTATAAAGCCTAGGGAGTTTAGAAAACAGCCCCGACGTGTATCTATGCGAATACTAGTGCAAGCCCTTAAATTTGTGGTGGTAAGACCCCGATTTTGCAAACTGGCACAAGGCTGGTATTCGTCAAGGAAGTGAGCCTAAGTTAATAACTTGAAGAGGAAAATTCTTATTTTTATCAGGGATACTCTGTCTCTCAAAATAAAGACAGATAGGAAGACATGTACTTCGGGATAGACGAAATGGCACCAGATAGACGTATATTGATGAATCGCTTTAACGCTATTCAGGTAGGTATCTCCGTGCCGGTTTTGTTTACCGGTCACACCTCCCGCAACAAAGCGGCGAAGATCAATGTAAACAAGGCTCGTACCGATGCGGAATACTATACAAAGGAACTCTCGCAAAGTTACCGGACACTGCTGGATGAGTATGGAAAACAGGCAGGCAGTGTAACGTATTACGAACAGCAGGCAGTGCCGGAAGCTGATCTGATCATTGCCCAATCAACCCGCGAATACAAGGCGGGGGCCATGGAGTATCTGGACTATATTTTAAGTCTGGACAGGGCGTTGGAGATCAGACAGAATTATCTGGATGCGCTCAACAGCTATAATCAGACGATCATTGATATTGAATTTCTTACAGGTAAAACGTTTTAAAATGAGTACTATGTCATATATTAAATTCATTACAAGAGCATGTTCTTTTGCTCTCGTACTAGCTTTGACTGCCTGCAATGGCAGTTCCACGACAGGAGAAGAGAGTGAAGCAGTGGAGGTCATTCCGGAAGATATTGTGGAAATGCGTGCCGACCAAATCAAGATGGCCAATATCCAACTGGGTAAAATAGAGGCACGCACGCTCAGTGGTCGTTTGAAGGTGAGCGGCATCGTGTCGGTTGCTCCTCAGCATTTTGCAACCGTATGTGCACCCATGGGTGGCTTTATTAAAAGCACCACTCTGATTGCAGGCAGCACAGTAGCCAAAGGTCAGACGCTGGCTGTGATCGAAAATCAGGAGTTTATCGAACTGCAGCAAAGCTACCTCAAGGCGAAAAACAATTATGCTTTAGCGGAGGAGGAATATAAACGCCATTCCGAGTTGTACAAAGAGGATGTTTATTCGCAGAAAAGTATGCAGCAGGTGACTACCGAGTATAAGAACCTGAAAGCAGAGGTATCCGCTCTTGCACAGAAGCTCACGATCATCGGCATTGATCCGACTCAGTTGAATGAGAATACGATCAAAAGTTCCTTCGATTTGAAGTCGCCGATCGCCGGAGCAGTCACGAAGATTAATGTGAATATCGGTAGGTTCGTCTCCCCGACAGATGTGCTGTTTGAAGTCGTCAACAGCGACAAGTTGCTCCTCGAACTGACCTTGTTTGAGAAAGACGCGGACAAAGTAGTGACCGGACAAAAGATTGCGTTTTTCATCAATAATGAGTCCGAGCAACATGAAGCAGTGGTCTATCAGACCGCAAAATCGGTGGATGCGAACAAGAGCTATAAAGTCTATGCCAATGTGACCGGCACCTGCAAAAACGTATTACCGGGCATGTATGTCAATGCGATTATCGAAACTTCCGCCGCAATGTCCAAGGCCCTACCCTCCGAAGCCATTGTCCAGTTTGACGACAAGAACTACATCTTTACGTTTGATAAGAACAAAGAAGAAGACGGCAAACCGTTTACGGAGTATCGTATGATCGAGGTGCAGGTGGGACTTACCGATGCCGGATATACCGAAGTCATCCTGCCCGAAGGAGTGGATGCGCAAAAGCTACAAGTCGTAACGAAAGGAGCATACAACCTGCTCTCCGCCAAAAAGAACGCCGGAGAAATGGCTTGCTGATCCACAATAAACAACGTTCAGCCGGGATACTTCCTACGAAGCGATCCCGGCTGAACTGTTTTATCTATTCGGCAAATTATCCGATGCCCGCAATCTCTTTACCCACGATCTCCGCAGCCAGCGCCACACAACGCGTACACGGACGCATCCTGTAATACTCCTTTGTCCGCTCCGATGACACGGGAGCTTGCGGTTCACGTCCGATCTTCAGCAGATCAGCACAAATATACGATCCCATCTCCGCTTTAAACAAGTTGGCCGTACGCTGCACCGCCCTATAATTGGTATTCTTGGCCTCCTTATCTGTGGGCACCGTAAAGGGATAATGCAGTCCCAAAATCAGAAACATACCGCTCACCGTGCCACACACTTCGCGCAATCGTCCCATGCCACCCCCAAAAGAAGTCGCTATTTTAGCAGCCGTCTCCTGTTCTATGCCATAGAGATCGCTATAGGCCATAAAGACCGACTGCGAACAGTTATACCCACTCTCAAAGTAGCTTATGGCTTTTTGTATCCTTTGTTCTATTTCCGTTTGATCCATTTTTCTCAACGGTTACATTCGTGACCCTCTTCGTGACTATGAGCCGCACAACTTGCTCCTCCATCTTTCAGAGATCCAGCCAGATAATTCATCACCAAATCCCGCACATCACCCTGACAGTTGCGTATAACCTGAATATTACTCGACGCCAGTTTGCTGATGGCTCCGTCGCCGATTCCACCGGCAAGCATCACTTTCACATCCATAGCAGCCAGTGTAGAAGCTATGTTTGATTTACAGCCACAACCCTGAGGTGACTCAAGGGTTGTCACATCCACTACTTCCTTATTATCTGATATGGTAAAAAGGGTATAAAACTCACAATGTCCAAAATGATTATCAATCTGGCTATTTTCTTTTGTTGGAACTGCAATCTTCATTGTCTTTTGTATTTGTAGATATTATTCATTCTCTTTTCGTTGAGCGATCAGCATAAACTGATCATAACTTCTCATCTCTCCATCCATCAATCGGGAGAGAGTATTATAAACTTTCACCCGTATCACCTTAAAACCGGCCTGCTCAAACTGTTGCGACAAGAGCACGGTATCAAAGCCACAGTGAGGAATCGGTTCGAAGCGATGAAACGAGCCATCCTCCGTAACCAGATCGCCGATAGCCACATACGCATCGGTTTTAGTGATCGTGGCCAAATGGTGAATCGTTTTCTTAACGTCCGGGAGATGATGAAAAGCCATCGCCGAGAAGACAAAGTCGATATCTCTCTCTTGGTAGTCAAACACTTCACCGTGCACTATTTCCACTTTACTCTCGCTGTTGAGTTTCTGCCTCAACACATTGAGCATCGATTCCGATGTATCTTCCATCACCAGCATACCCACCAACGGCTCAATCTGTAACCCAACCAAACCCGTTCCCGTACCTATTTCCAGTGCTTTCCACGAGGGAAGCGGATGGATATGCGACAACAGTTCGTTGACAAACTTATTCGTCATGGCCACTTTATCGGGACTATCCCACTCGGCAGCTTTGGATACAAACGTATCCTTTATCTTGTTTTCTTCTTTCATTCTGTTTGCTCCGGATGATTGATGGGAGTCAGTTCATCGTTATTAAAAGTCGGACAATTATTACATTTGATATGATTTTCAATTCCCCCAATCAACTTATGGCATCGCTTACATCTGAACCACTGTCTGTCAAATTCAACATTTCCTCCATCAATTATGATCATCTTACCCTCCACAAAAGCCTGAGCAATCACTTTTCGTGCATTTTCGTAGATACGCGTCAATGTGGGGCGCGACACGTTCATGCGATCAGCAGCCTGCTCCTGCATCAATCCTTCGTAATCCAGTAGCCTTATAGACTCGTATTCATCCAGACTTAAAACAACAGAATCTAAAGCCCGACGGGGAATACCAAAGGGCTTAAAGCCTTCCATAATCGGAGGTGCTTCTATTTTTCTATCTTGTTTGGTTCTTGCCATCTGAATAGCTTCAATTAATTAATAACAATACAAGCTGCAAATATAAGCGTTATTTCAAACATACGTTCGATTAGCCAAAAGGTTTAACAAAAAAACAGAGCAGAATGACGATCGCCCCGGAAAGAGTGCATTCCTGACTTTCAACATCAGAAAAAAAGAGTGCGTGCTTCATCATGGAGGTAAACCATATTATTCTACAAAGAAATAATGTGATTTTATTCATTTGAAGCCATTGAGATATTTAATAAAAAAAGCAGACAAAGAAATTTGTTTGAAATAACTTTTTATCTAAGTTTGCATCATTGTTGCATTTGAATCAGTTTTGCAGAAATGAAAGCTATTGACGTTTTAAATATTCACAATCTCAAACGAACCAGTTGTCGAGAAGGAATTATTGATATTATGTTATCTACAAATCAGGCCTTGTCTGAAAATGATATCAGAAATCAGTTATCCTATAATTTTGACCGAACCACATTTTATCGTTCATTTAAAACATTGGAAGAACATAAGATCATCCACAAGATTATCATTGATAACCAGATAATTAAATATGCAATAGATAAATCAATAACAGATAAAAAAGGGCATGCGCATTTCTTTTGCAATCATTGTCATATTGTGAAATGCCTTGATTCTGTACCGATGCAAGAAATTCAGTTACCTGATGGATATGCAGAAGATGAAATAGACATTTTGATTAAAGGTACGTGTCCAACTTGTAAAAAGAAATATTGCAATCATTGATCAGAATTAAAAAACATATTGCGCTAATCTTATTGGGAATCTTTTTTTTCCCAATAATTTTCCAATCAGTTCATATTGTTTGGCATCATTCTTATAGCTTTCAGGATGACAACATCTCTCGTCTTTCTTCAGGAAAGACGAAAGATGTTGTCATTATAGGAGGTTCAACAGTTGATCAATGTCCAATTTGTAATTATAAATTTGCTATAAACAAATTACCGGAGTTTTTGATTTTCTCTATTTTCATTGTATTAATCAACCGAAGACTAAATCTGAGTACAATTGCTCAACCTCATAACCAGATCATAACCATAAATCCTGCGCGTGCACCACCTTATCTGGTACAATTATAATCTTTTACTTTGTATTTTTCGGATTCTCTCACTCAATGAATATAGTATGAGCAAGTTTTATGCGCTAATAGTGTGTATGATTTTTTTATGTGCCATTTCTTTTGGGCAAAACAATTATTCGCTTTCGGGTACAGTAGTTGACAAAAACAGCGAGCCTTTGACAGGTGCGGCTGTTACACTACTTCCTATTGAAAAAGGTGCGATTGTCGATGCTCGGGGAAAGTATACAATATCCGGCCTTACAAAAGGTACGTATACTGTGACAGTCTCATTTATAGGTTTTAAGTCTGTTGTTGACACAATACTCATAAACGGAAGTAAAACATATAATGCCCGACTTGTTGAAGCTTCAATTAACTTGCACGAGGTTGTTGTAGCCTATGATTATGCTAAGACACGAAAAAAAGAAGAGGCGCTCAATGTTGAGATCGTAAATGAGAAATATCTGAAACAAAACATGGGTGGTAGTCTAATGAAAACACTGGAAAGGTTGCCGGGAATTACTACAATTGATATTGGTTCCGGACAGTCAAAACCGGTAATCAGAGGATTAGGCTTTAATCGTGTTGTTGTTGTCGAAAACGGTGTTAAGCACGAAGGACAGGAATGGGGCGAAGACCACGGGCTTGAAATTGATCAGTATGCTGTTGACAACCTCGAAATAATAAAAGGCCCTGCCTCACTTATGTATGGATCGGATGCCATCGGGGGAGTGATTGATCTGAAAAATAGAAATTTACCGGCTGATAATTCCATCGGAGGCACGGTTGACCTGTCAGGTAAGACAAATAATAATCTCGTAGGGTCATCCATTTCAATGTACGGCAGAAAGAAATGGTTCTTTGCTGATTTGCGTGCAACGATACTGGACTATGGAGATTATAAGGTGCCAACCGATAGTGTGGACATTTACTCATACCGCGCAGCATTGTATAAAAATCATTTGCGAAACACAGCAGGAAAAGAACAGAATCTGAATCTCTCTTTCGGGATCATTCAGCGTAAATTTCTAAGCAGATTTTTTGTCAGTGATGTAAACACGAAAAGTGGTTTTTTTGCCAATGCTCATGGTTTGGAGCCCCGCAATGTAGATGCAGGCTTACATGATAAATCAAGCAATGACATTCATTTCCCGTATCAGAAAGTGAACCATTTCAAGACTATCAACAAAAGCGAATATACATGGGGGAATCTAAAATTTGAATCCGACTTAGGCTTTCAACGTAATTTCAGACAAGAATGGAGTCAATACGTCAGTCACGGCTACATGCCCGCTGTTTTTCCCGGTTCTCAGGGATTTGATGCTGATTTGGAGCGTCAATTTGAGAAGTATGTTTATTCAAGCAATCTAAAGTTTACATACTATAAGAATGATTTCTTTCAATTATTAGTAGGTTTAAACAGCGAGTATCAAGATAATCGGATTGATGGACGTGGTTTTATTATTCCGGCTTTTAAACAGTTAAGTGTGGGTGGGTTTTTACTGGCAAAGTATGCGTTATCGGCAAAGAGTTCTATTCAGATGGGTGTACGATATGATTACACGCATATCAAGACATTGCGTTATAATGATTGGTTTTCTTCGCCTGTAATCAGCCTCGATAATGATATTACTTTACAGTATCTGACCAGAGCTGACGCGATAAGCCGTCATTTTTCTAATACGTCATGGTCTGTCGGTTATAATTACAACCTTCCAACGCTATCTTTCAAAACAAATGTGGGTAAAAGTTTTCGTGTGCCCATTGCTAAAGAGTTAGCAGCTAACGGAGTAAATTACCATCATTTTAGTTATGAAGCGGGAAAACCGGATTTGTCACCAGAAGTTTCATATCAATTGGATGCAGGAGTAGAATACAATTCAAATGCGATTGCCATGGGGGTAACTCCATTTCTGAATTATTTTTCAAATTACATTTATTTGAACCCTACATCTGAGCATGACAGACTTTACGGCAACGGAAATCAGATTTACAATTACACACAAAGTGAGGTCTTTCGATATGGTGGGGAAATGCATGCCCATTATCAAGTAATAGAGTCTCTGCGAGTGGGTGTAATGGGCGAATTTGTTTATTCCAAACAACTTTCAGGTGAAAAGAAGGGATTTACTCTTCCATTCTCACCCCCTGCTTCTATGATTCTTAATGTCAAATACGACAAACGGAAGATAAAGTCTGCGGAGAACCTGTATTTGTCAATAGATTATAGGATAACAGCACCTCAAAATAATATTGTACCTCCTGAAGAGAGCACAGATGGCTATCAGATTATCAATATTAGTTTGGGAGGCGATGTAAAACTCTTGAATCAAAAAATAAGTATATCCATGCAGGTTCAAAACCTGCTAAATACGAAGTATTTTAATCACACCAGCTATTATAGGCTGATTAACGTTCCTGAGCCTGGACGAAATCTCATAATGAATATTTCAATTCCTTTTTCAGGAAAAATCAAATAAGAGTAGTAATGTTCAAAATAACAATTTAAAAAAGTATGAACACAAAAACAATAGCTGTCGTTCTTGCGGCATCTTGTATGGTTCTTTTTTCATCTTGCGATAAAGATGAGGAAGTAATATCCAAACCAGTTATTAACGGAGTTGAATTAGGAACAAGCAATAGCCATATCGGTATTATTGGCAGCGATTTGCATGTTGAAGCTGAAGTAACTGCGAAAGCAAAAATAAATAAAATTGAAGTTTTAATCCACCAGGAAGATAACGACAATGCGTGGACTTTCGATCGTATTTATACCGAATTCAGAGGGTTGAAAAACACCACATTTCACAAACACATCGACATCCCGCTTACTGTTGCTGACGAAACATACTGTTTCCATTTTATTGTTACCGATGAAAGTGGTCAGCAATCGTCTATTGAAATCGAAGACCTAACCATTCAGACTCCTTCTGATGCTGTTGCCCCAACAATCACGATTACATCAACCCCTACGAATAATCAATCTTTTGCTTCAGGGCAAACTATTCGTATTTCCGGTTCTGTAAGTGATGATATAGCATTGGGTGGAATCTATATTGGTCTGGTTCGTGTTGACCAAGGTCTAACGGATGCTGAGGTTAATGATGGAAATAGCATTACTTTACTTCATAATCATGACTTCACAAATCCAACTTCATATAGCTTTTCGGCAAATATAGTTGTAGGTACTGCTCTGGATAATAATATTACACCCAAAACAGCAACATGGACTTCTGGAGATTATTACATCGTGGTAAAAAGCAAAGACTCTTTTGGAGGAAATTGGGCTTTTTCAGGTCACTATCCGATAGTAATAAACTAATTCTCATATTTAAAAAACAGTACAGCAGGTTGTTTATTAACCTGCTGTTAAATATTATTCAAATGAAAAAAGCAGAAATAAGTATACTTTCGATCTTTCTCTTAATCGCTTTGAATTCATGCGAGAAAAATGAAGATATCGATAGTCAAAAACCGGCAATTGATTTGTACATTCAAGATGCGTTTCCCGATAATTGCGATACGCTATACTTTGGAGAAACATTTTATATGAAAACATTATTCACGGATAATGTTCAGTTAGGTTCATATAGCATTGATATTCATAATAATTTTGATCACCATTCACACAGTACCGAGGTGACAGAGCCGAATCTTGATCCCATTAAAAGTCCTGTTAATCCCTTTGTATTCATTCAGGATTATAGCATCCCTAATGGTTTACGAAAGTATGAAACGAATCTTCCGATCACAATTCCTTCTGGCAATAGTGTAGGAGCTTTTGATGAAGGTGACTATCATTTTTTTATCAGTTTAACAGACAAAGAAGGATGGTCAGTACAAAAAGGATTAAGTATTAAAATTTTATATCGTTAAAAAACGATCGTTCAGGTACTTTGAGGGCGCGCCATACTTTATGGCACGCCCTCTTTACCATTAAAAAAACACTTTCAGCCTGATAAACATGAGAGATAAATAACAATATATTAAGCTGAAAGCTATAGCATTATGAGTCTCAACGACTCTCCTACTAATCGACCGTATTCGCACACGTTAACACCGTCTTTTCCTTTCTATTTTAATGATATCCTCTGTTAACTGTTCAAATAGCAACTGAAGTTCTTCATTCTTTAAATCCAAATAATTCTCTCCAAGTTCTACAGCTTCATTTACTTCTTTAAAAACGGGTATCTGACACAATAAACGAGTGTCAAATTCTTTTGCCAGAATCTCTCCCCCACCTTTGCCAAAAATAAAATATTTTTCATCCGGATGAGGTAGAGGAGTAAACCAGGACATATTCTCTACTACACCGATCAAAGGGACATTAATCTTCGGATTGACAAACATCTCAGTCCCTTTACGGGCATCATTTATCGATAAAACCTGTGGAGTTGTAACAATAACAACCCCATCAATATCCAACTTCTGAACAGAAGTGATCAGAATATCTCCGGTACCCGGAGGAAAATCAATAATCATATAATCAATCTCTCCCCAGTATGTTTCAGTAAACAATTGGGTAATAGCATTTGAAACCATTGGACCACGCCAAATAATTGATTTTTCCTTATCAATAAAAAAACCAATTGAATTGATCTTCACTCCATATTTTTCAATAGGTTCCATCATCTCTTTTCCATCATGCGGAACCAGACAAGGCTTTGCAGCTTCGATATTAAAGATTTTTGGGATAGAAGGACCATAAATATCTGCATCAACCAATGCGGTCTTATAACCTTTCCGCGCAAGAGTTACTGCAAGGTTAGCAGCGACAGTTGATTTACCGACACCACCTTTTCCGGAAGCAATCCCAATCACATTCTTAACACCCATCATCGGGATTTTCTCAATCACATTACTCATTATCACAATTCTATTAAACTCGTTTTCATTTATTGTATAGCATCTACAGGGCAGTCATGAATGCATTTTCTACATTTCTTACAAAGCTGCTCGTCAATATATGCTACACCATTCTTTATACTTATTGCTTTAAAAGGACAAATCACAATACACTTACCACAAGCAATACATAAATCCGGATTCACTTTCGGATAAGTATTCTTATTTTCTAATGCTTTGCTAATTTGTTGTCTCTGGTTCTTAGATGCTTTTTCCAATACATCCTTTCTTATCATGCGGGTTTTACACTTCGGACATAGTAAAGAAAAACATGCAACGCCTTTTTCGTGCTGCATTGTAAATCCACATGAAGGGCACACACACATAATTTCAGAACCATGATTACGACCTTTCCGAAAAAAGGCTCTTAAACGAATTCTTCTTCCAAACATATCTTTCTATAAACTAATTTTGCATGATGAAGTTATAAGCATTTCGCAGCAACTTTGTGATATTACTCTCCTCATTATACTCTACCAATGTCATTCCTTCTACCATTGCATCAACTACGTGTTCGTCGTAGGGCAATAACGCTACAACCGGTACACCTTGTTCCTCGCACCAATTCTCTATCACATGGGTTATTTCCATATTCAAATCATATTTGTTTACGATCACATAAATCTGACCGGAAGATTTACTGCTACACTCATAAGAACGTTCCATATCCAATAAACCGGAAATGGTGGGCTCTGTAACAATTACAACCTTATCAACCCCTGTAATAGTTGAAATAACCGGACAACCAATTCCCGGAGGTCCATCCAGAATCACTGTTTTATATCCAAAGTTCTTTGCATATTCAGTCGCCTTATTACGCAATACATTAACCAACTTGCCGGAATTTTCTTCTCCCGGAGCCAGTCGGCCATAGACCATTTTCCCATATCGAAAGGTCCCTGCAAACATGCGGCTCTTAGTTGCCGGAATCATTTTTATTGCCTTTACCGGACATATGCGTGAACATAAAAAACATCCATCACATGCAACCTCAGAAACACGAATCAGACCATTATCAGAAGAAATCGCATCAAAACGACAATAGCTCATGCACAACCCACAATTCATACACAGATCAGAATCAATGACTGCATGATTTCCTGACACAAAAACATATTCTTCGTCGCATGAAGGTGAGAAAATCAAATAAAGATTGGATGCATCCACATCACAATCAACAGCAATCGTAGATTGAGCTACAGAAACAAAAGCAGCACAAACCGTTGACTTTCCCGTTCCACCCTTGCCACTAATTATCGCGATTTCCATACTGAATAAGTTTATCTGCAATATTTTCAAAGATCGTTCGCACAGAAGAGAGTTGGTCGATTACGATCTCTCCCTTTGAATAACATGAAGCAATTGATTTATCAAAAGGTATTTCTCCTATTAAGGTAATCGACTCTTCATTTAAATAGTGATATACATCCTTGTTTCCTATTCCAGCCCGGTTAATAACAACACCAAACTCTTTATTCAACTCTCTGAGAGTCTCAACCGCTTGTTTCAAATCACTTAATCCAAAAGGTGTTGGTTCTGTAACCAAAATGACATAATCCACAGGATATACCGTTTGAATAAAAGAGCAGGAAGTGCCGGGAGGAGCATCAAAGATCATCACCTCAGCATTCTGCTGAAGTGCTATCTTAATGGCTGATTTAATAACAGGAACCGGCGAATATACACCAACATTCATTTTTGCTTCAATCAAACAACCATCCTCTTCATCAGCAAACTCATAAGATGAGACTTCTCCCACTGATGTTTGTGAATCTGTAATAGCATCATATTGACAAGCTACTGAACAAGCGCCACATCCATGGCATAAGTCGTTCAACAGTTTAATCTTCTGCAATGCTGGCAAATAAAAAATCGCGTTATATGTACAATACTCATAACATTGACCACAAAACAAGCATTTTGAGGCATCAATAACAGGTCGGTATTCAGAAACTACCGTTTGATTGACTCTTTTTGCACGGAAGAAAATAAGTGAATTGGGAGTCTCTGCGTCACAATCTGTAAGACTAGTAAATAAGCCTCTATGTCTAAAAGTGCAAAACAAATTAGTAGAAACAAAAGTTTTTCCTGTTCCTCCTTTACCACTTGCTACAGCGATCTTCATGAATGGTTACAAGAATTAGTTCCGGTCTTCAATTTATCATTCAAAAAATCAATCACAAGATCTTTCGGATCTTTTAATTCAGCGCCAATATATAACTCAATATTCTCTTTTCGAAACAGCTCCTGTGCTTTTTCGCCCATACCACCTGCAATTACAATTGTCGCTCCCTTTTCCGCTACCCAAGCTGGATAAAGACCGGGTTCATGTTTTGGAGGTTTTACAATTTCTTCACTTAACACAGATTTCTCATTCACCAAAGCTACATAAAAGAACTTACAGTGTCCAAAATGAGAACACAAGCGTCCATTCTCTACCGGAATCGCAATACGTCTGATCATTTCAATTCTTTTTACACGTTATTTAATATTACTTTTTAATCGCCTACCCGGTGCTTCACCTTCGCTGTCACAAGCTTTTCTCCGTTTTCCCTGCCCTTGTCCTAACTTTTTCAAAAGTTCCTCTTTTGATAATTGTACACAAAAGCCTAATTTACGTCCTGACTGAGAACCTTTCCCATCAGGTCCGGTACCATCCATACGTGGCATAACTTTACTGATTTAATTGTTTAACAATATCTCTAACTGATAACTCCGGATCCTTTGCGATAATCATTTGAATTTTCAGTTCATTCAACAAAGACTTAATTTTATAACCAAACTCTGCGGACACAATTGTTTCTGCCTGAGCAGAAGCGATTAATTGAACAGAAGCAGGTCCAGCTCCTTCATCAATCTCTTTGTTTGGATTTGCAATAAACTCAACATCTTTCGTCTCTGTGTCAAGAATAGCAAAATATGAACAACGTCCAAACCGTTTATCCAACATGCTATCCAAACTATTTCCCGTACTCGTAATTGCAATTTTCATAACCACTTATTTATTTTCAACATTTATTATCACTCAATTGATATAACCAATAATTGTACTATTACCTTTCACTTTATCGCCATTTTTCACCATAACAATAGTACCCAATGGCAAATAAAGGTCAACCCTCGACCCAAATTTTATAAATCCGAGATCTTCACCCTGTACTGCCTCATTGCCCGGATTAGCATAACACACAATTCTTCTGGCAACTATTCCAGCAATTTGCTTGACTAAGATCAATGTACCTTCACACGTTTCAATAGCAGTAGATTGATGCTCATTAAACACTGATGCTTTTGGATAATAAGCTATATAATAGCGTCCTGCATGGTATTTTGTATACTTCACAACTCCACTTACAGGATATCGATTCACATGCACGTTAAGCATGGACATAAAAATGGAAACTTTTATGCATTTTTCTTTCAGAAATTCCGGTTCGTATGCCTCTTCCAGAACCACAATTTTACCATCTGCCGGAGCATAAATAATATTATTGTTTAAATCCACTTCTCTCTGCGGATTACGGAAGAAATAGATCAAAAAAGAAAAGTAGATGAAACCAATCCCGCCCATTACAAGTAGATAAATGTCTGAGTAATTAAATGCGAAAACAATAGTAGAACAGACAAGTATATATAGGAAGAGTCCTAAAATCAGAATGTATCTTCCGGCAGGATGAATTGTTATTTTCATGTAGCAACTATTTAATTAAATACTCTCTTGAAACGATCCAGAAATATATCAGCTTCGTCCATTGACAAACAAAGTGGTGGCAACAAGCGGATTACATGAGTACCACTCACTCCGGTAAATACCTTCTCCTTATATAAAAGCTTTGTCCGGATCTCCTTTACCGGTTGATCCAGTTCAATGCCGATCATCATCCCACGTCCACGCACTTCTTTAATTTTAGGAATTGCGGCAATTTCAGCCTTCAGATAAGCACCTACTTGCGCTGCATTTTCCATCAATGCTTCTTCTTTTATTACATCCAATACAGCAATGGCTGCTGCGCAAGCCAAATGATTACCACCAAAAGTGGTGCCCAATTGACCGTGTACAGCTTCAAACATCGAATTTATCAACAGACCACTCATTGGAAATCCATTACCGATTCCTTTCGCCATCGTAATGATGTCAGGACGTATTCCTGAATATTGGTGAGCAAAGAATCGACCACTTCGTCCATAACCCGATTGCACTTCATCGAGAATAAGAACCGTATCATTTTGGTTACAAGCATTACGTAATTGCCGAAAGAATTCTATAGTTGGCAGTTGAATGCCACCTACACCCTGAATGCCCTCAATGATTACCGCGCAGACATCCCCTTTTGAAAGTTCGGCATGTACAGCATCAACATCATTTAGTGTAAGAAAGGTAACGTCTAAGCCTTCACTAAACGGAGCAGTATACATCGGATTGTCGGTAACGCGCGCAGCAGCAGAAGTACGTCCATGAAATGACTTTGAAAAAGCAATCACTCTTTTGCGGTTATTATAAAACGAGGCTAGTTTTAATGCATTCTCATTGGCTTCAGCTCCCGAATTAACCAGAAATAGATTATAATCATCGTAATCTGAAATAGCTCCCAGTTTATCTGCAAACTCTTGTTGCATTTTATTGATAACCGAATTAGAATAAAATCCAAGCTTATGAAGCTGTCTGGTTAGCATCTCTACATAATGAGGATGCGAATGTCCAATTGAAATGACAGCATGACCACCATACAGATCAAGATACTCAGTTCCTTTATCATCCCACACTCGACAACCTTTCCCTTTGACAATATTTACCTCAAACAGTGGATACACATTAAATAATTCCATCGCTCAAAATTTACACGATTCATCTAATCCGATGCAAATATAATGAACATTTGTTCATTATAATCATGTTTCTAAATTATTTTTCTTATCCCTCTTACTATTTGTTCAAACAGGCAGAAAGAACACGACAGCTTACTTCGTCACAGCATATTTTTCAATCGCTTTTAGCAAAGCCTCCGGAGCTTTACAAGGCTTCCATGTATTTAATCCGACAAAAGCCAACTCAGTTTCAGCGGTATTGATTAATTCATGTTGCTCATTATATAAATCATACGTAAACCACATACGAACTCCTTTAATCTCTTTCAAGGTCGTTTTTACAGTCAGCAATTGATCATAACCGGTTGTCTTGACAAACTTAAACTTCATTTGGATCACCGGGCACATTACTCCCTCCTTTTCGATTGAGCTATAAGGCACACCAATACTTCGCAGCAATTCCCAACGTGCTGCCTCATAATATTTTGCATAATTGGCATGATGCATCGTTCCCATACGATCGGTATCGGGATATAATACTCTGAACTGATAATTGTATTCAATCATAATTTAAACGTATATTTTCATTACAAATAGTGTTCTCAGTCGCTTTTATCAAGAACTTAGAGTTCCATGTTTTTAAAGCTACATGTTGGAGATAATATTTCTGAGGAATAGGATGAGTGCCAAAGATGACTTTCAGCCCATATTTTTCCGTAATAAACTTCTCAAAATAATCCATATACGGACACGGTGGATAACCCACTAAAAATCCGGTAGCAAAATGAACGTGGGTAACACCATTTTTAACCATTTCTTCCGGTGCATATTCTATATTCCCACCAGGACATCCACCACACGTTGTATATGCGGCTAATTCTACCTCCTGATCTTTATAAACAGCAAAAGCTCCTTCCCTGTTTTTTAAAGCTCTGAGACATTTTCCTCCAGCACAAGTACGATACCTGTCGCAAATAATAATACCCAATTTAATTTTCTCCATATGAATGCTACAATATGATTACATTGATTTGCTTTCCATTAATCAACAACTAAAATAATGATGTATAACCGGCATGGAAATTACTCAATTGATCACCCAGCTCTACTTTTAATTGTCGAAACACGTTATCACCTGTACAATGGCCTGTTATAAAACGAGTGTGCGAATAGTTCTTCTTCAATTCCTGTGCAATAAAATCAATATCTTCCTTTGTTTCAAATGGCTGCAAAGGAACACTATCCAGCAGATGAAAACCTCCAATCACAGTCTCTATTTGCTGTGAAGGTTTTAAAACAATCGAATCCAGGATATTTAACAGACCCTTGTGAGCACAGCCCGTATAAACAAGTAATTTATCTACACCAAAACAGACAACTATCTCGTGATTAAAATCATCCGGAACCATTCCATGCCCCGCATCCTTATACAAAGTACTATTCCCTTTTGGCTTCTGATAATCGCTTTTCAGGGCAGAGAAGACAAGAATATCATCCTTAATTCTCATAGGTTCATCAACAAAAATGACTCTCTCGGAATAAGGAGTCAGATCAAAGTCTGTACTGATCTGATGAATCTTGTTTCGGGTAGAAAAAAACTCTTGAGTAACCACATTTCTTGAAAGAAAAATTTTTGCTTTCTGATTGACGTTTAAGAATGCCGGTAAACCGCCTGTATGATCTGCATGTCCATGCGACAAAAAAACATAATCGACAGCTGCCAGATCAACGTTCAGTTTTGCCGCATTTCTAACAAACAGATCCGATGCTCCGGTATCAAGGAGGCATTTTGCATGGTCATTCTCCAGATAAATACACAAGCCATGCTCTATCTCCAGAGAGTCATCTATACGTCTATTATCTGATAATACAACTATTTTCATCCTAATCTGAAATGAATAATTCAAGTCACAAAGATAACGATTATTCTGAACATATGTTCGACTAATGTTTTTTTTGAATATTTCCTATATCTATTTGTGGATGTGTATTAAATTCTATAAATATCAAATTTAATTGATAAGATAAACAAGAAGAATTCCGAGAGAAACAATGAGAATCTGAATAGCTGATTCTTTAAATTTTGTTTTCTTATGCATCTCAGGAATTAAGTCAGCCAAAGCAATATAAAGAAAGCTGGACGCAGAAAAAGCAAGCGCATAAGGAATTATCGATTGTGCGGTATTCAAATAATAATAGGCAATAACGCCCATAATAATAGCGGTGCTCCCGGACAGAGCATTATAAAGCAAAGCTTTACTACGTAACATACCACCTTTAAGTAAAATCCCAAAATCACCAAGTTCCTGAGGTATCTCATGAAAGATGACAGAAAGAGTTACAAAAACGCCCATCTCAGTAGATGTAAGAAAAGAAGCTGCGATAACGATTCCATCAATCGCATTGTGAAAAGCATCACCTATTAATATCATAGGTATAGCAGTCTGCAGATGACGTTCGCACTCTTTATTACGGCAAGTACGCCAAAGAATAATTTTTTCCAAAATAAAGAAGAACAAAATGCCTGCAAGAGTTATTTCAAGAACGATATCCGAACTGAGCATTGAAGTTGCTTTAGGTATCATACCCAAAAAAGTTGCACCCAACAAAGTACCTCCGGCAAGATAAGCCAGATAGGTTGATATTTGCTGAAGTCTCTTATCATTCAGGAGCAATAATAATCCGGCAAGTAAAACACTACCCACACTACCTGCAAAAAGAGCAATTAAAACTAGTATAATCCCATTATCCATTATTCAAGCATTAATATATAAGTAATAGAAAATAACAGATACCATGCCATTAAGATTAGCATGGTATCCATTTATGTATTGGGCGAATCTTCAATGATTCAATCCACCACGACCTCGGCCACGGCCACCCATTCTCATTCCTAATCCTAATCCTAATCCTCTACCCTGATTAGAAATCGTAACTCCATTTTGAGGTAAAGATGCTACATCATTGTTATTTGATTTCTCATCCGAGTTTTGACGGACGGCAGAATTGCAACGCCCCATCTTTCTACCAGTCATTGAGCCCTCTCCGCGAGGACCTTGTCCATTAAATCTAGGCATAATAACCTCCATTTTTAAACAGTAAATAATCCGTGTTAATAAGAAAACATACTAAAAGACAATCCTTGTTTTCAACATCCTGCTGTTTGGCATCAACTCAGGATCTCTTCCAGCGTAATATAATCGCCTACATGACCGGCCATTTTTTCCGCATCCGTATGAACCGGCAATGTTTTCTTTCCGGGTCTCCATCCAGCCGGACACACTTCACCTGTTTTTGTAGCATGCTGCCATGCTTCAATTTGTCTCAAGAATTCATTCACATTTCTTCCTACTGAATCTGCCTGTACTTCCTGAGCCACACAAAGGCCATCCGGGTTAAACAGAAACCGTCCTCTCAGAGCAACGCCTTCTTCCTCAACAAGCACACCAAAGGCACGACTCACTTCCTGATTAGAATCGGCACCCATCATCAACTTCAAACCTTTCAGAATTGGTTCTGTTTCAGCAAATCGCTTGTGAGAAAATTTAGAATCAACTGAAACAGCCAGTATTTCCACTCCTAATCTCTGAAACTCATCATACTTAGCATTCATAGCAGCTATTTCAGTAGGGCATACAAATGTAAAGTCTGCCGGATAAAAGCAGATTACCGTCCACTTTCCTTTATAATCATCACTTGACACTTTGGTAAAATGACCACTCTTTGCATCAAAAGCATCCATTGAAAATTTAGGCATTTCGCGTCTTACCATTGTTGAACTCATACTTACTTCCTCCTGTTTTTGATTGTTAGTTACATTTTCAGTTATCACTACAGCTTTTCTGGGCTTAAGCCCTGTGTCACATCCCATAATTAAACCTCCTATCTTAAATAAAACATCCGAAATAATTAATTGGCAGAAACCACTTCATCCACAAAGATATCTTTTTATTTCAAACATAAGTTCATTTTCGCCTTATTATTACACAAAATTCTTTGATTATCTTATTTCTCAAAAGAAGCATCTTATGTAATATGTATTGGAGTTATAACTTACAGCTTTTATGTACTTTTGTTCTATCAATGAAGTTAATATCTCTGGTGTAGCATTGTCTTTTTTTAAAAGCTCCATCATCGTATCTTCTCGCAGAGGGTGAACTGTGCATATATCAACAATATCATCAAGAATACTACCTGTATAGCCCGTATTCGTTCCTTCAAAACCAAGTAAAAATTCAACCTGAAGATTCTTCTCTGATAAGATCTGATGAGCTTCTATCATGGCAGTTTCCGAAGGAATCTTAATAGTAGAGAGAGCAGGCGGCCGTATCGGGATGGACAAATAAGCTGTATCTGGCTGTATCTGGTAAAGTAATTCAGCTGTCTGTTGAACAACATTCCGTGAATCATTTATCCCACTCACCAACATTGTTTCTGTCATCAGCTTACCTGTATATTTCGCCGAGAAATCAATGACAGACTCACGATATCGTTCAAAATCGAGACTTTTATCCGGTCTGTTTATTAATTCCCAAATTGTAGCATCGTTTGAATCTACTTTTACCGAAACCCAATCAGCCAGACAAAGTGCATCTTGTACGTTTGAATTAAATAATAAAGAAGCATTGGTTATTACTGCAATAGGTATGCCCAATACTTTCAATTTCTCAATAGTATCACCAAGATAAAGATCTAATGTAGGTTCACCATTTGATACGAATGTCAGATAATCTGGCATATCTTTCTCTTTGAGTAAACTCAAATGTTTTTTTACAGCAACAAAGATTTCGTTTGGTTTGTAAAGTTCGGTCTGTTTTGTTCTGTAATCTTTTGTTAGCCCTACCTGGCAATACACACATGAATAAGAACACACTTTCCCGGAAGGGATATTATTGATACCAAGGCTTTTCCCTAATCTTCTTGAAGGAACGGGTCCAAAACTAATCATAACATATCAACTATTAAAATAAGAAACAGATTTAAATCATCCGATTATTCATAACAACAAAATCGCCTTTTTTTACATTTAAAGCATCGGCAATCACATCACACTTGACCATCAACAAAAAGTAGATGTTTTTATTCTTATTATTTATAAGGCCTTCAAGATTTCCTTGACCTTTGGATATAATGAGATCCGCTTCATCAAAAACTGCACAAAACTCATCTGAACAATGATCAAGAATAGTCGACGGAGCATCACTACCATTAGAAATGACATCAGCAACATTCCTCATCCCTATATATTCCGCATCTTCCATTGTCGCGTCGTTAATTACCGGTTTTCCACGAACAGAAAACTTTATATCAGGGTGCCTTATCGTTTCGATAAAGAGTTTGTCAAATACGATTTCACCGGCATTATCGCCTATATAAAGCACTTTTTTCGCTTTCAAAAGATCCTTATTTAAGTAATCGGAATGGTCAATAGCAAAAGCAGAACTCAACGTTTTATCTATGGTACTTTTTACATCAAAACGATCATAGATCGCAGCATCCATAATGTTTCCTGCAATAGCCAATCTTATAGCTACATCAAAAGGATTTTCTGCCTGCACTATTCGCTCTTTCATCTCTGGATACAATTTTAAAGCGATGTCATTACTCTCTTTTTTTACGGAAGTATAGGAATCCCGATCATTTGTGTATTGCTTTAACAAGTTATGCAAAGATCTCGAAAAGGCAGGTGCTGAAAAAGGATCATTCTGTGTTACATAAAGATTAGCTAGATTTTTTGTAAACTCAAGCTTCAACTTTGTTCCGAAGTTCTCTCTTTCAAGGACCTTCTCAAATGCCTTTACAAAGCAGTAAAAACAACGATAATCAGATATCATAATAACAGGTTTAATGAGTATAGAAGCGCACAAAGATATGTATTATTTCGAACATATGTTCACATAAACACTCCTTTTCTAAAAAGAAAGTATACTATTTTCACCCCCTGTAGCAGTATGATCACTCCTCTGGATAATCCGGAGCAATCGGAACCAGTCGATAAGATGAGGGTAGAGAAAAATCAAAGGGAGTTGAACCGGCATCAATTGAAGAGTTAAACTTTGAAGCCGGCTGTGGTATTGATGAGCAGATCAAACTTCCGGGTCTGAATGATCATCAAGAGCTGTCTTCATTTTCATTTCTTCTTTCGCAAAGATATTCTTCAAAAAGATAATGCATAGATACAAAATAAGAATTGCCCCTACTGTTGCAATTATATAATTTGCCCAACCTCCATAGTAGTCATATAATGTTTTATTATAGTCAGAAGAATCTGACATTTTCATGCCGATGAATCCAAACAAATTATTAGCCGCATGCATCAGGATGGTAGGCAACAGACTCCGGGTTTTGTAATAAACCCATCCCATAAAAAGTCCGAGCAAAAAAGCGTTTATAAACTGCCACGGATTCAGATGAACGATACCAAATAGCACACTCGAAATCACGATGGATCGTTGAGGAGAATATTTTTTCAAGAACCCATCCAGTATGACACCTCTGAATAAAGCCTCTTCCAAAAGAGGAGCCGCAATAACAATCGTAAAGAAAGTAAATACATTCACATTCATACTCATTTTAGAAACCAGCTTTTTTATAAGTTCCGGCATAGGAATCTGGTCCATGATAGGCATAGAAATACCGTTTGTGATCGCCAGTACTCCAATGATGGCAAAAGGAAGTATCTGCCAATTGCTGATATGCAGGTTAAAAGAAGGGCTCTTACCTTCAGTTACTTTCTTATATACACAGGCAATAAAAAGACTAGTAGCTGTTATTATCACGTAATAAATCAGCTTGGCAAGCTGATCATTGAGCACCTTACCCGATAATGTCAATATGGGTAATTGTGTAATCATTAACAGGGTCAATAATCCAACAAGTCCAAAGCCTTGCGCAATGGTTGGATAGCTTTTCGTAGTATCTCTCATCTTTTTTAATGGTTTATGCAATTCGTACTCTCTTCATCCTTCATCTTACCGCACTTGCACGGACTGCTGCGCAACACACCGATCTTAAACCGGCGCGAAAGCACAAAGATCATTCCCAGGAGCAAGGCGATCACACCCAGCACCCATACCACAGTCATAAACGGCACCTCTTCCTCCACAATCAGAAACTCTTTCCAGTATTCAGACGCAGCATAGTCACCCTTTGAGAAAGCAGGCACATAGAGGGTGCAAGTTGTTTTGTTGATTGAATCAAACGGATCGCCGTCGCCGGCAGGCGGTGTCGAAGCATCGATATGTATCTCCTTCAGCTTTTGACAGCGTCCAAAAGCCTTCCCTCCAATAGAAATCACACTTCCCGGAATGAAAACAGAAACCAGATTCTCACACCCTTCAAAAGCAGATCGTCCAATGGTATGCACACCTTCCGGAATGAGGAGTGAAGTCAGATTTTTGCAACCCCAGAAAGCCCTCTCACCAATCGAATCCACACTGGCAGAGATGGAAATGGAATCCAAACCGCTGCAACCCAGGAAAGCACACTTATTGATCGCTATGACACCCGGTGGAATAGTCAGATAGTGAAGCGTCGAACAACCCGCAAAAGCGTTCTCTTCGATCGTAGCAATCCCTACAGGAATCAGGTAGTGGTTCTTTGCTTGTGCCGCCGGATAGGCGATGATAGTCCTTTTGTTTTTGGAAAGTAAGATACCATCAGACACAGTAAAGAACGGATGATCCTTATCCACATCAAAATGAGCCAGTGACGAGCAGAAACAGAACGCCCCCGCTCCTATCGAATCCACACTCATCGGAATCTTCACCGAAGCAAGCGAAGCACAATGAATAAAAGCCCCCATACCAACATATCGCACCCCTTCAGAGATCTCTATGGAAGTCATTTCGTTACATCCCCGAAAAGCACCGTCGCCAATCGATGTAACAGCATAGCTTTGGCCGTTATACATCACTTTTGCCGGAATGACGATCGCTCCGGAAAGATTACATTCCTGACTGTCAACAGATGCCGTAAGTCCGTCGGCATTCGTGGTGTACTTCAACTGATCCACCTTAAAGTCGATCGCCTGAACAGCGAAAGCAAGTAGTAAACCAAGGAAAAGGAGTGCGTGCTTCTTCATGGAGCTCAATCATGTTAGTTTATAAAGAAATAACGCAATTTATTTGTATTTATTATGTTTGATACCCTTCCTATTTTTTGGAAGGATGCTCCATTATTTCCCTGATCATATCCGGACTGGTCTTATCACTCCCCGTCAGCACATACAGAAGCATGCCGGCATCAGAAGCATCAAAGTTTCTGTGTTGATCCTTATCACATCGTTCCAATCGGGAATGCAGCCACTCCCAGCTACCCTTTGTATAGGGAGGCTGATTGCGAGCCTCTGAGGTTAACAGCCAGCTAAAGCGTGATTTATTCACATACAGACCCTCAAACCGCTGTTTCCCATTCGCATCCCTCTCTCTTCCATTCTGATCAGAAATATGGATACAAGTCAGGCGTCCCCCTTCATCAGAAGAAAAAGCTTTCATTATATCCTCGTATGACCACCCTTCGTGCGGGTTTTTATACTTCTCACTATCTTTGCCACTATGCACATTATTCCATACCCCGTGTGTGATAAGCGTGACATATTGCCGCTTTTCTTTTTTAGCACGACTAATCCCCTCTCCGATTACCTGCATCGGACCAGCCGCAATAATAACCAGCGGATTCTTTTTTGAAGACTTATTTATTTCGGCACACATCGCATCATAAGCCTTCTCCGGGTTATCCACAGCACAGACGAAGCGGGTCTTTGAAAACTGAAACAGCTCCTTCCCCTTCAGCACACTCTCCTGCATTTCATCATATCCATTAAATCCGGCGCGATCAGAACGCCCCTCCCAGATATGATCACAATACGTATAAAGAGCCAGTTTATCCTGCATGCCTTTTGCAGCCAGCAGAGCCAGCATCACAGGCGAAGCAGCCCAGTCATCCTCATCATGCACATTCCCGTCCGAACTGATCACGATACGACCTTTCCCTTGCCACAGAGGTTTTTGAGCAAAAAGCACGTTTGTAAACAACACACATAAAAGTACACAAGCAATCCTCTTTTTCATAGTAAGTAGTATTAGTTTGTCATTCATAGTTTTTCATACACTCCAGAAAGCGTTTGATCAACGTCTCCGCTTTACTCCAGTCTTCACCCATAGCCCCCCAGTTGCCAAAAGAGCTGACCAGGATATAGTCCCTTTTCGGAGAAAAGAGAGCCAGATGTCCCCGCACACCCACCGCCATGATCAGATCATCCGGTAAAGAGGGAAACAGACGTTCCCCCTTGTGCAGGAGCGTCGGTTTATTAAACCACCAGTTAAAACCATAAACACCCGGTCCGTATTGCGTAAAATGATCCGCGCCACCCCCATACGAACCAATCCCTAAGTAATCATCGATACGCTCACACGGAGAAGCATGAGGCAGATCATACGGTACCTGAGGCCGCATATAGCGTGCAAACAGTTTACGGGAAATAACCTGTTTATCGTTCCACTTTCCCTCATTGCGCCAGAGCCACACGATACGCGCATAGTCTCTGACAGAAAGTGAGACTCTTCTTTTATAGTACAAAAAGCCATCCTCCGGCGAAATAGCATCAAAATGCGAAGTGGTCACCATCGTAGGATCCTTTTTGTACACATAATCAAAAAGAGCCTTCTGATAGAGCTGAATGCCATAATCATTATACGCAAAGGCCTCTCCGGCCAACTCGTTCAACGTATATCCACTGGTCATCGCACCCAGATGAAGAAAAGAGAGATCGGAATCTTTTTCAGAGAGAGGAATGCCATACTCTGTCAGCCGGTCATTCACACTTTTCACCCCACCTTCGTCGATGGCAAAAAAGAGCAACGTGCTTAGAATAGGCTTAGAAGCAGAGGCCCAGTCCCGGGGACGATCGATCTTTCCCCACGAAAGCAGGATCTTGCCTTGCTTGACAATACATCCGTCTCCCTGAATATCATTGGCCAAAGCAATCAGCATACTGTCCTGCGCACCGCGACGATCTACCTCCCAGGAACGCTGTGGATAATAGACTGTTTTGCAGGAAAATAAAGTGACAAGCAATAGTAGCAAGTAATACTTCGGGTTATTTTTCATGATGTCATCTGTTTACGTTCGTATTTACGACAGCAAATATATACATTTTCTGAGAGGTTATAATAGATTGCATTTTAATCTTTACCGTCAGTTTCAGTTGTTCGGAATTTCCGAACAACTGCATTCTCTATTAATCTTGTTACATCAATCCATTTTTTGAGGCGAGAGTGTAAAGGGATTCAATCCGGCTTCATTTTTTAAACCTATCGAATTCGAGGGGTTTAAAATCTCATCGTTTGCTGATCCTTATAAATAAGAAATAGATTAATGCATAAGAACTAGTTTCTTTTTAAGGCTGAAAGCAAAAAAAATATTCTACCTTTGTAACGCTCATCTATAATTAGAAGGAGTCTCGAGGCTCGATTTATCTAGATATAAATCAGAGCCTTGTTTTTTTATATTTCGTTTTATACATCAATCCACAGCATTTGATAACGAAATCGATTTCGCGATCAAACTGTTGTTTCTTATTTAGTTTCTACATAAAACTTCTACTATCCGATTTGACCATTTTCGTGAAGTCACGAAAATGGTCAAACAGTTTGCTGTTTTACTGTTCAGAGGTTACTCCGATGCATGCTTAGATTGAACCTTTACATTTCTATCAAAAGCACCGGTACCCGTCACGCGAACCACAAGCGTGCGAACAGCCTCAAAGAAAGCCGCTTCGTACCGCTGATTGGTGTCCAGCAAACTACTGCAAAGCGTCAGCGACTGGTGCAACAAGTATGCCTCTTTGATAAAACTCTGCTTCTGCTCCTCTTTGTTCACCGCAGAAATAAAGTTCGTGGCACCGGTGATAGCTTTCGCTCTTTGAAGATCCGTACCGGTCAGGAACAACGAATAATCATACCCATGAAACATATAATATTCGACGGAATTGAGTTCGCTAAATGACATTATTCAAATATAAAGTTCTGTGGAGTAGTTGTATGATCAAAATGTACAATCTTTTCTTCTCCGATTAGTGTTAATTTAATTTTCACTGTGCAACTAAAAGTATCATTCTCATTGACAACAAGACCATCATCAGCGCATTCAAGAATCTGGCTATAAATAGAGTATTGTATTCTTGCATTCGTTTTAAGTTGATCCAACGTCTTTACTTCTTTTCTTGAAATCGCATTTTGAACCTTTTGTATCCACTCAACAAGTGTATACTTTAAATGTTTTTTTGTATTAACGACAATATGAGGAACTGATTCTTTAAGAATCCTTATTAAGTCCGAATAATTATTTTCAATTTCTTGCTTATTGTCTAGCGATAATATAAAATCTTTCTCATCATGAAACAATTTGTCCTTGTTAGTTATATTGAGATAATCAATAGTGCTCTTAATGAAAAAATGTTCTAATTCGCCTTGAGGAATAATAAAGATATTTGCTCGCTTTATAGCCTCTGTTAATGCAAAAGACCCGCTAACAATATATTCAACATCTGAATTCAAACATCCATCAACACAATCTTTTATCTGTACCTTAAATCTATAAACTGCTAAATAAACAGCATCCCTAATTTTATCGAGGTTGTCCTGTTTATTTACATACAAAGGTTTTAAATAATCTATCAATTTCTGAACATTTGAGTCGGAAGATTTCTTAGTATTCAGATTATCAGCGATACTTAGAAGTTTTCTTTCAATTTCGCCAATTGTATTCGAAATATTAGCTCCATAACCATTTGTTGTAAAATAATCGGCTACTTTCTCTTCTGAAGTAAAAACCTCTCGCAACTTCCCTCTAAACAGAGCATCGTAATCTGCTACTAACCGGGCTTCAATTTTTAGTTTTTTGCACAATCTATAAAATACGGCAAGTTCGTCTTTTCCACCAACATCAATGACAGAAGATCCGGAAGCGGAAATCTTCATTTCATATTTTTCAAATAATAAAGTAATGATTTGTTGGTCTGTATAACCTTCAACAAACACAGGGTTTGGAGAAAAAAAGAATTGCTTATGGTGAGTGTTGAATCTTGGCAAAAACTTTCTTAATATATACTCATCCTGAGCATCTATACTTCCCTCTTCAATAAAAGTCGGTTTTTCGTTATTATGACAAACAATCACATTTTTCAAATCATCAATACTCCTGAAATCCAAGAAATATGGTGAGTGAGTTATTATAAAGAACATTTTCTTCGACGGATCATCAAATGGATTACCAGCTAATTTTCTTATCTCATCCAGAAAAAATGATTGAAACTGAGGGTGTAAATGTAATTCCGGTTCATCGAAGATAATACAGTTGTTTTTTTCGTCATACAAAAAGGTAAGTAGAGAAATAATCTCTTTCAAGCCATGACATTCCTGTTCTTTTAGCCCATATTCGTCTCCTCCTGTAAGGCTTTGCATTTTGGGTTTCAAATATCCACCTTCTTCAACTAATCTGATTGTTTTTTTAAATAAATCGGAGAGCAAGGATTCTATTTTTATCCTTAAATCTAATCTTTCTTGCAAAATTATAAATGCAGAAGTTGACAAACCAAATTGCTCACCAAGTTGTTTGCATGATTTAAAATTTGAAATATCTAACCCTCTATCAAAATAGCTAGATGAAAAAGAGCTATAACTCGATTTTTCAAAACCAGCTAGCCTTTCAGCAGTAAGTAGTCGAACAGTTAGTCCTTTGTTTTGCAATTGATCTTTAAGACTATTCGAGAATAATGACTTTCCAGTACCGTTGGCTCCAACAATAAAATTTATTGAATTCCATTGGTTCTTATCAAAAGTACCTTGCCAGATTTGAGGCACTGAAATCTGAAGAGGAAGATTAATCATAGCTTTAAAATATTTTGTTTATAATAGAACTGAATATAACCACCATTCTTAAACTCTTTTTCTTAATTCTGATTGAAATAGAAATTCTTTTGTGGCACACTTAATCGTTCAATGGAATGACCATATTCACAAAGTGCAGAGATATAGTTGTCTAATTCGATTATGCTGTTATTTAGATTCTCAGAGTTAATCAGCTGATCAATTTCAGTCCTTTTCTTTCCTGAGTCATTGTCTGCTTTCTCCGAACAGCCAAAAAGTTTTTTAATAATGCTCATCATGTTCAAGTTCTCGGTTATTGAGGGAATTCTTATAAGTTTGGAGGTCTTGTCTGAAAGGGATTGCGAGTGATTCATTATCAAGTTGAGAGAAATTCTGAAACTCATAAAAATCTTTGCAAACCTCTGAAGCCTGTATTTGCGATATCGATTGTTAATCGTTAGTACTTTTACATTGCTAATTTCCTGTTTTTCTCGAATAATTCAATTCCAGGAACATCTGCATATCGATCATTTAATCTACTTCGTAAATTAAATAATCGCCGCTCAGAAGAATCAACTAGTTGTGAAAACAAACATATCTGTACTTTTCCCATTTCAACTCTATTCTTATTTTCAATTATTTGTATTGGTTGAGTTTTCTCACTAAATGACTCACCAACAATAAAAGCATTAATGTAAGGATTGCCGATTATTGTACCACAATTCATAAAATCCTCTACATATCCAACGGCTTGATTTCTCTCTTCACGACCAAGTTTAAAACCACCTCTTTTCAATTCAATTATAAGAATCTTATTTAGCGTAGATAAGCCTGTCTCACTATCAAATGCAATAGTAGAAGTAACAGAAAAAACAGAGTTACCCATTACGACAATATCAGGTCTTTTTTTGTTATTGTTAAAGACTCCTTTGATTATTTTTTTCCCAAATACTTTTTCAACAGTTGTCTGCAATTGACTATTTGAAGAATACTCGGGTGAGTCAAATTCAGGTCCAAAAATCCAACGAGCGCTCGCAACTAAAGGATGTAAAACATGCAACTCATCAACATTTGAATCATTTGATAATTTACGAATTGCTTCAATTACAGAAATTCGTTTATCTATTTCATCAAGAACGGTCAATGCATCTTTTACAGTCCAATTCTCCAATAATTTGTTTAATCCTTGTACATCTTCATGAGATAACGCGGATATTTTTTGTAGTAATAGACTTCCACTTCGTGTTTTTTCGAGTTGAATCACTGTTTCAATAGCTAATGATATTGATTCTTGTCTAGCTGTTGGATTAAAAATAGAGATCTTTTGAATGGCTTCATTAAACTCATACTTTGCAAGTGGACTTAATTCCTCATATTCTTTACTATATTCTTTTTTTATTTGAGCTGTAGTCTCTTCTATATTATCTTGAGCTACCTTTGAAAACATTGCCTGAACACATTCATTGATTCTGTCGAAAACAGAATCAAGTTCTCTTCTCTTTTTAAAACCAGTCCAGTCTTCTGTTATATAATCAGCAAAATCATCTGTTTGAACCACGACAGAATATCTTTTTGCTTGTTTTGAGCGACCATCTAAGACCATATGTTTACCTATAATCCATGATGGTTCACCAACTAATCTCCCACCTTGCCAGATTGCAATTCCTTGATATAGGGTCGACTTCCGAGATTTTTTTGAATCAATAAGATGAACATTCAATATAAAATCCCCTTCTTTTATTTCGCAGGAATCGATAAGCCCTTTATGTTGCTCTAATTGAATTGTTCGCTTATTTATTGAAATAATAAATTTAGGGTCATGTAAAAACCTTGCGGAAATAATTTCAAGAATTAGATCTGCTCTTGGTAAGTTTTTTATTACTACTACTTCTAATCTTGTACCAGACTTCGTAGATTTCATAAAAGTCTCCTTCTTTATTAGAAATGGTTCTTTTTCACTTTTTGTTGAAATTGTAAATCGTGATTCCACACCTTCCTTATTTGTAATAACTTCATATTCATTATTAAAACAAAGCATTCCATGTCTCCCAACCCCATTTCGACCATATGCGAATCTTTGTAAATCAACCCCTTTGGGAAATTCAACCTTTTTACCTTGATGTTTTAATCTATTATATCCAAGTTTCATCCACCTTGAATAAAACTCCTCTTTTGTCAAGCCAATTCCATTATCGGTGATTGTTAGTTTCTGCCCTTTTTCATCAGGAATAAAAATATCAACATTGGTAGCACCTGCATCCCATGCATTTGCTACAATTTCGGTCAAGGCCGTTTCTGGTGAACTTCCAATATTACCTAATGTTCGAATAAGATAATCTTCTTCGAAAAGTGAACCTTGTATTACTTTTTCGTTTTTAATCATAATCTATTGTGTAAATTCTAATTGAAAAGCAGATCTTCTCCTCGAGGTAAAAGTAGTTATTTATTTGTGATATTTGTTTTTTTTAGTTTTATTTCTCAACCACGCCTATGTTTTTTCTTAATCTTTAGTAGCAATGGGTATTGGCACATAAAAAAGCAAAATGCGCCCATCCTCACAGACAGGCGCATTCCATAATCATGAAAAACTAGTTTCAAATTTTATACTCTTCAAAGATACTATTTTTTTCCGAGTATCGGAATCAATTACCGGTTTATTGCCGAACTACACTTCTATTTCATAACTTCAATGAGATCTTTTTTGTGAGAGGCCTTACTATTTTAAACTTCTCCCACTCTTTTGCACTTGCATAGGCTTCAAAGGATTTTTCGGGTATGACCAGTATGCAATTGTCATAATCCAGGTTGCCAAAAGTGTTGCCAATCATCTTAGGTGGTTTTGGGTTGAGTGAGTAAATCATCTTCAATGGGCAGTGAAGAAAGGCTTCTTTCCCTATCTCCGATACTTTCTTGGTGATCACTGCAGATTGAAGATTCCTGCATTTTGCAAAGGCCCTCGTTCCGATATGAACCACATATTTGGATAGGAAGACAGAGGTTATCTTTGTCTGTTGAAAGGCTTGACCTGCAATGGCAGTAATCTGATATTGACAATTCTCGTATTGATAACTGTCAGGCAGTATCATTTCACCGTTGATCTCGCGGGTGGTTCCGATCAGATGAAGCGTTAAACCTCCGGGGTTGCAATTACATGTAAACTTTCCAACAATAATTTCTTCGTTCGCCAACGGGCATTTCTTATATATTATCTGCGGAGTGTAACGTTTTATCTTCTCTTTCTCTGAACTAGTGAGAGCTTTATAACCCCTGTTATGGGTGAAAAAGGGTATTATTTTTGCTCCCGCGACTGCGGCTCCGTTTTTCATCTGTACAAGTCCGAATTCCAGACCATTTTCAATACAATCCATGGCAAACTGTGTGGATTCATCGAAATGCATGGAACAATTAGTACGGAGTATCAGATCATGAATGCCTTCAACTATGACCTGTGTTGTCACATTCTTTCCATTGACAAGCCGTGAATAACCGGAGAGCGAATTGATCTCACTTTTTTTGTACTCCGGATCAGTCAGTTTGGCAATTTCATTCCAATGATAAATAAATACGTGAATATGATTTTCCCAAAATTGCTCACTGAAACTGGCTTTCGTGTCGGGGTTCGTATTCTTGCGTGGAGCTACATTTTCTTTTTCTGGTGTTGTTTTAGTCGTTTGGACTCTTTCGACAGGATTCTGTTCTTCTTTCATTCGAGATCTTTTTGAACTACATTAAATGCAGCTGATTTTTATTAATAATATTAAATACTAAGAAGTTAGTAAATTCTTTCTTTTGATGCCCTTATAAAGGATTGTGTTGACGGATACAAAATTAATCTTCCTTTTTTATGTATCAATTTCATCTCTGATATTGAACAACAATACATTTTCATCACCTTTGCTGAACGGGATTCTAACTGACGCAAATAATTCATTTTAAGACGTTTTTGAAAAGCGGTAACATAGTCATCCATGTATAATATACAGAGTACATACGGCAAAAACAGTTATAAAGAGCCGCAACGTCTCTGTGACATCCTTCAAATGATGTTTGGGGAGGAGATGACGAACGAATGGACAAAGGGGAATCCGCTCCCTGATGTGGCTTGCGTTGACCCATCGGCAAACGGGAAGTCAGTGAATGGCAAACGGAAGGTTACCGAAGGGCAAACGAGCGGAATAAAGGAAGAAATACTAACTGTAATGACGGAGAAAAGGACTCCGGATAAAGAGACATGAGTGTAAAATATGAGTTGTTTAAATCTCCTGTTGCTAACAGGGAGAATGGAGAGGTACCGAAAGAGTATGCGCGAATCGTCCATGGGGGGATGATTCCTATTGACAAACTGGCGGAGGAGATTGCGGATGCTTCTTCTTTTACCAAAGGGGATGTGATGGGTATGTTGACGACAATCGCGGAGGGTTTGGCACGGCATCTGAGCCAGGGTGAATCGGTCGAACTGGAAGGGCTCGGCATCTTTTCCGTGGGACTGGAGCGCAAGAAGGGTGAGCCGGAAAAGGATCAGAAGGGACTAATGACCCAATTCAGCCGCGTAAAGTTCAGAGCCAGCCGATCCATGAAGAGAAAACTTTCGACGATGCGTCTGGTGAAGAGTAAGGAGTGTACAGCTCCGTCGCTCACGGATGAGCAGCGGTTGCAAGTGGCTCTGACGTTTCTCAACAAGACACCGTTTATGACGCGGATGGATTATCAGCGAATCACCGGATTGCATAAGTCTGCTGCCATCAAAGATCTCAACCGTTGGGTTTCAGAGGGGAAAATCTTCCGCCACGGACTTGGAAATAATGTGTTCTATTTTTTGTAGTTACTAATAAAGATAAGACTGAAACATGAAAAGCGATTTGTATTTTAAACATGACGGGGATGCAATGAGAGATTCTAAACTGAGTAAGTTACTTCTCCACAAAAACGGGGCTACATTGTACGGACTGTATTGGCTGCTCGTTGAGTTTCTTTTTGAGCTGGAAAATAACTTGGGAACTTTCGATCAGCTTCGAATGCTTGCCCGTTCTCTTAAGATTCCTGAATCATTTCTCCTAAAGATGGTGACCGATTTTGACCTCTTTGTGATTGAAGGTGACACGTTTTATTCGAAAGGATTGAATAAAAGAGTGGAGGAAATTGAAGAGAAGAGAGCTCAAAGAATGAAGAAGCAGGCTCGAAAAACGTGTTCAAATACGTTAAAAGAAAATGATAACATTCATGATAACAACGAAATAACTGTTTTCGAAAAACACACCATACCAGAGGAGACCATACCAGAGCAAACCATACCAGAGGAGAGGAAAGAAGAGAAGAATTTAGAAAACGAAAATAAAGAAATTTCTACTTCTTCTTCTAAATCTTCTTCCTCTCCTGAACTGGAAAAAAAAGATTGCTCCGCAGGAGAAGCAGTAGTAGTTGATTTTTCAAAAATCAATGATCCGTGGGGCTATGAGCCGCTGCAACCGGTGATGGACTGGGAGAAATGTGTGGAACAGGCGTTCAAAAGTCAGGAATGGTTCGAATTGGTGGGCATGCGATCGCATCTGGGTGAAGAATTCAGAGATAATCCCTTCATAGTAAAACGTTTATTCAAAGAACACGTCATAACACAGGGAAATGAATCAACGATACGGAGCGAAAGGCAAGCCAAGAATTACTTCGCTAACATGATGCAACCGGGCATGAAAACGCATCAACTGTTTGCTGCCAGGCTTCATGAGTTGGTGCTAATGGAAATCAAAAATCCCTTTGAAGAGGTAGATAGCGCGACAGGAAAACGAAGTTATTTCGGCTTTCCGATTCCGGATGAAGCACCACCCCGACCGAATGCGAATGCGGTGTGGAATGTGAAACAAAAAAAGTGGAAAAACTAACCTAAAAAAGGAACAAATGATTTACTATTTTAAAGGGCATGTACTGGAAACAAAGACGACCAGAGATACCGAACTGATGGCTTGTCCGCTCTGCGGACCGCAACGCAGACCGGATCATCAACATCTGAAAACCCTGAAAGTCAACAAGAAAAGCAAGTATGCGTATTGCTATCACTGCACGGAAGGGGGGCATCTGACCACGCCGGGCGAAGAGCTGGAGAAGTCGGAAAAGAGGGAATCGAAAGGGGTTGCCTCCCACTTCAGGCGTCCGGTGTTTGACACCAACAAGACGAAACTGAGCGACGAACTGGTGAAATATTTTGTGGAGAAACGGTGCATCCCGCAAAAGGTGCTGATCGATCTGAAAGTGACCGAAGTGGAGCGGTACCTGCCCGACGTCAAGAAAAAAGTGAAGTGCATCGGGTTCAACTATTTTGTGGACGGCGAACTGGTCAACACGAAGTATCGCGACCTGGAAAAACATTTTGCCATGGAGGCGGGTGCCGAACAGGTGCCTTACAACATTGACAGTGCAAAAGAGCCAAACTATGTCTATGTCGTTGAGGGTGAACCGGATGCAATGAGTGTCATCGCGGCGGGTTTCCCGTCGGTGATCAGCGTGCCCAACGGGGCAAACACGAATCTTAGCTGGCTGGATCCGTTTGTCGAGTCGCATTTTGAAAACAAAGAGATTATCTACATCGCCGTGGACAACGACCGGAAAGGGATGATTTTGTGCGACGAACTGGTTCGCCGTTTTGGACGGAGCGTCTGCCGTATCGTGAAGTTTGGCGAGGGCTGCAAAGATGCCAATGATCATCTGGTAAAATATGGCGCGGAGAGTCTGCGTATCTATCTCAAGTTGCCGCAGATGCTCCCGCTCGAAGGGGTCTTTTCGGTCTGTGATGTCATCGACAACTACCGCCTGATCTATGAAAAAGGGGTGACGACGGGACTCTCCACCGGGTTTGCGAACCTGGATAATTACCTCCGTTTCGTGTTGGGCAAACTGTGCGTGGTGACCGGCGAACCGACAGCGGGTAAGTCGGAGTTTGTGGATATGCTGGTGACGAACATGTATATGAATCACGACTGGAGAACGGCCTATTTCAGTCCGGAAAACATGCCGATCGAAGAGGCGTACTGCAAGATCTCGGAGAAGATGATCGGCAAGAAGCTCGAACAGGGTATTACCACGGAGGAGGAGTACGAGGAGTCGGTCCGGTTTCTGGACGAGAATATCTTTACCATCATCCCCAAAGAGGATTTTACCATCGAGTCGATCCTGAACAAAGCGACCGATCTGATCCGCCGAAACGGTATCAAGGCACTGGTCATCGACCCGTACAACTGCGTAGAACATCGTCTGGGCAAGTTTGAAAGGGAGACGAGCTACATCAATCAGTTTCTCGACAAGCTCACCAAGTATGCCGAGAAGCATCGGATACTGATCATACTGGTCGCCCACCCTACCAAACAGGACGATGATTCGAAGTCCAAGTCGAAACAGCTCAAGATGTACGACATCTACGGTTCGTCGCACTTTTACAACAAAGCGGACTTTGGTCTGGCGGTGTCAAGGGACGAGAATAACGACCTCACGACGATTCACATCCTGAAGGTAAAGACGAAAAACCTCGGCAAAAAAGGCAAGGTGCAGTTCATCTTCAACACGGTCAACGGTCGCTACACGCCCTACGAAACGGAGACGATGGATCATCTGGGCAAGTTCCGCTCCTCGCTCTTTGACAACAGCAACTGGTTTAAAAAGAAAGAGGGCATGATAGATGCCACCGCCAAAGTGCAGGCGATCGCCTTTGAGGAAGACGAGGAAAGAGAGGTGCCGTTTTGAGCCTTTTGGTGAAAAAAGGGAATAAGGCTGCGTTTGTCAGCCTTATCCTCTTCTCTTCATCACATTAAATAGATTTTTTTTCGAATGCCTTCTGGCTCTTGCAAGACAAGAATGTAAGTACCTATCTCATCCTTGAGGAGTTTACTAAAGGTATCCATTATCTTTTCATCTGAAATGTTGAAATTTTTGATGGCAGTTGCTTCTTTTGTTCTGAATAAACTCCTGAAGAAGTGCGTCACAGCATTCTTCAAAAAAAGGCCGCCACTACGCAACTCTTCATCCGTCCTTTTTAAATACACAGCATCCGAATCATTCGGTTTAAGAGGTGTAAGTAAGAAGAAACGTTCAATACGTTGTTGCTCTGAGAATATAAGAACAGGATCACTGGTTGATTCCTCTTTTTGTGGAACATCCTTCTTCAATTGTTTTCTTGAACGTTCTTTTGATCGTTCTTTCACTTCTTCATAATTCTGATTAGAATCATTCAGCATTACTACCGCATTATTATTGATGGCTGAAGAGACTAAACACTTAATGAAAGCATCGTGTCGAAATCCATAATAGGTATCTAAATCCTGGAGGGTACAATCATAAAGCTCAAAGTACTTCTCATAGATATTTGTATTCTTCTCAAAGTATAATTCAATACTTTCCCTGCACTTAACCTGTTGTTCCGGAGTAAGTAACTCCCAATCTTTCTTGTCGATAAATCCGAATAAGTACTCAAATTCATCGTCAGTAATCTTTCTCATGGTTACATTTTTTTTGTTCGATATTAATAAAAAAAAGTGCCCGGCAACAGTTCTCCAACTATGCCGGACACTTCATTGATAGGACAAAGGTAGCCCTTATTAATGAATAATCATACCCTTTTCAAAACTTAATTCAATATCGACTTCTTTTTTAAGACCCAATATAATCCTTCGAGGCTATCTCTGAGCATGCTTCTGCAATGTTCCTGATCATCTGTCGCCCTTTTTGGGATCTTGCGTAAGGTAGAAGGTAAGATGGAGAATTTATTTACTGAATACATTGCGTCCCTTCTTCCTGCTTTTGTTCTTATTGATTAGTTCCAGCTCTTCCATTGTGCTGAATAGTGGTTCGGATAAAAGCTCTTTGATCGCTTTGGAATAGCCCAATGCTTTTGCCAATGCGACAAATGACGACAGCGAAATGGTATGCTTCTGCTCAAACTTGGCAATCGTCGGAGTCGGAACACCGCTAAGTTCGGTGAGAGCCTCGCGGGAAAGTCCTTTTTCAAGCCTGCGTTTCTGCATGTTTTGTGCGAGAACGGTCAACAACTCGTCGGGAGTCTCAATGTCAAAGTTATAGAGTAATGGCATACTATTGTGTTTGATTTATGTGATAACAGATTTATTCGGATACTATTATATCCGAAAGCATAGATAATACTTTTCTATTTGATATCAAAACAGGGAGTGTTTCTTCTTTCTACAGAACAGGAATGGAAACTCTTTTTTCGTTGTACGACGCTACTATTTCCTCGATGATCTGTTTGACGGTAGGGATATCTTTTATCATTGAACTGATTTGACCTATTTCCAGCTCCCCATTCGATAAATCGCCTTCAAAGATTCCTTTTTTTGCTCGTCCACGACCTAAGATCTCCTTGAGTTCTTCTGCTTGTGCCCCCCGGGTTTCTGCTTCTTCTATCTCTTTATAAAAATCATTTTTGATCAATCGGGTCGGGACTATCTTTTTCAGCGAAAGCATGGTATCGCCTTCGTTTAAGCGGATACAAAGCTGTTTGAAAGACTCATCTGCCGAACTTTCCAGCGACAAAGCAAACCGGGTACCCATTTGTACTCCTTCTGCTCCCAATGCAAATGCGGCTAACATTCCTTCTCCACTGGCAATACCGCCGGCGGCAATCAGAGGGATTGAGATGGATTTTCGTACTTGTGGAATCAATACCATGGTGGTGGTTTCCTCTCGTCCGTTATGTCCACCGGCTTCAAATCCTTCTGCAACAACAGCATCTACTCCGGCTTCCTCACATTTGACGGCGAATTTCGTGCTGGATACCACATGAGCCACTTTAATCCCATTCTCTTGCAAGATCTTTGTCCATGTTTTAGGATTACCGGCAGAAGTAAATACAACAGGTACTTTTTCTTCGATACTGATTTTTATCGCGTCTTCTGCATAATGAGAAATCAACGGAATATTGACTCCAAAGGGCTTATCGGTCGCTTTTTTGCACTTTTGAATATGTTCGCGCAGCACTTCCGGGGTCATGGATCCGGCACCAATAAGTCCCAAACCTCCTGCATTACTAACTGCCGATGCAAGCTCCCAGCCACTGCACCATACCATACCGCCCGAAATGATCGGATATTTTATTCCAAAAAGTGATGTTATTCTATTTCCCATTTTCAATTCAATTTAGTTTCGTGCAAAGTTACCTCATTAAATTGCACCGTACATTTATTTACAACAACTTTTCTATCTTAAAAATAGTATCTATCTTTGCGGCATGGTAAACATCCTGTTAAAATCGGATTTGGTGGCGTAAACAGTCTGTAGCTCCTTTACAGATTGTCCTTTCGTTTTATTCCCGGGTAGTTCTGTCCGGGGATAGTTTCTATTATATATATCTCATTTTTTTAAAACTGCGTACAACGAAGATTGCAGGATGTGCTTTCGCGTGTATGCTACAACTTATCAAACAATGGAAAACGAAAATAAATCAATTCACGAATTCGATTTTAGTTTAATCTGTGCATATTTCTCCAGTGTGGAACGACAGGGTCCGGGTAGTCCGGAGGCAACGTTGAAAGCGTTGAGTTTCGTCGATAACCTGACCGACCGATCGCTGATCGCCGACATCGGGTGCGGAACGGGTGGACAGACGATGGTGCTGGCTCAACATGCGCCGGGACGGATTACGGGTCTGGATCTTTTTCCGGGATTTATCGACCTGTTTAACGCGAACGCCGCGAAACTGAATCTGCAGGAGCGGGTGCATGGGGTGGTCGGTTCGATGGATGCGCTTCCTTTTCATAAAAAGGAACTGGATCTGATCTGGTCGGAAGGTGCCATTTATAATATCGGATTTCAGCTGGGAATCAATCTGTGGCGTAACTACCTGAAGAAAGGGGGTTACCTGGTGGTTTCTGAAAACTGCTGGTTTACCGATGAACGTCCGGATGAGATCCATAATTTCTGGATGGGCATTTATCCGGAAATTGATACGATTGCCAACAAAATAGCGCAACTGCAGACGGCCGGATATACGTTGGTGGCTTGCTTCGTCTTGCCCGAAGAGTGCTGGACAAAACATTTCTATATGCCTTTGAAAGTGGTTCAGGAAAAGTTTCTCAAGAAATACAGGGGAAATAAAACGGCTGAAGAGTTTATTGCCTGGGAACGTCATGAGGAGGCTTTGTACCACAAATATAAGGCGTACTACGGATATACCTTCTTCATAGCTAAAAAAGCAGAGCTATGAGTTCGTTGAACAGGTATGGCTGGAACGACCGGTTGAGCCAGCTGAAAGAGGAATCGAAATTTCATGCGTTGCCGCACGGACGGGTGGCTGTGGTGCATCGCACCTGCTACGAAGTGGTTGCTGAAGAGGGGCTGTTCGTCTGCGAGTTGACGGGAAGTATGATGTATGGGAAGGAGGACTTCGAACTGCCGTGTACGGGCGATTGGGTGATCTTTCAGCCTTTCGACGACGGCAAGGGGCTTATCGTGGATATGCTGCCCCGCGAACGGACCTTGTACCGCAAGAAAAGCGGAACGGTGGCCGACAAACAGGTCTTTGCGTCGTATATCGATAAGGCGTTTATCGTGCAAAGTCTGGATGATAACTTCAATATGCGCAGGGTCGAGCGTTTCATGGTTCAGATCGTGGAAGAGGGTATCCATCCGGTGCTGATACTCAACAAAGCGGATCTGGGGTTTGACAAACAGGCCACAGAGGAAGCGATCAGACACATTGCCCGCGCGATGCCGGTGTTTTATACCAGTATTCTTCTGCCTGAAACGATTGACCGGCTACGGGAGTCGATCGCGGAAGGTGAAACGGTGGTGTTTATCGGTTCGTCGGGTGTGGGAAAGAGTTCGCTGGTGAATGCGCTGTGCGACAAACCGCTGTTGCTGACATCGGATATCAGTCACTCGACAGGTAAAGGACGACACACGTCGACCCGTCGGGAAATGGTACTGATGGAGGGTTCGGGGGTCTTAATCGACACGCCGGGTGTCCGTGAGTTTGGTTTGGCGGTTGACAATCCTGATTCGCTGGCCGGGATGCTGGAGATATCGAACTACGCGGAGGCGTGTCGCTTCAAGGATTGCACGCATACCAATGAGCCGGGTTGCGCAGTGTTGGAGGCGGTCAGAAAGGGTCTGCTGGATATCAAGGTGTATGAGAGCTTTCAGAAGCTGAAGCGGGAAGCCTTTCATTTCTCTTCTTCGGAGCATGAGAAGCGCAAAAGGGATAAGTCTTTTTCCAAAATGGTCAACGAGGTCAAGAGACTCAAAGGGGATGATTGATCTTTATATACAAGGCGCGGGGTTCCTGAGAACTCCGCGCCTTTTTTTAATGCTTCTCGCTATTATTCAAATTCATTACCGTTTCATATCGACATACCGCTCGAGGTCAAACTCGTCAAAATCGCTGACCAGCCGTTCGCCCTGCAATTCTTTGTGGTCGTCAAATCGCTGGAGCGTCAGCGTCTGCTTCTCCCCTTTTTTGACTGCGACGGGATTTTTCTTTCCGTCCAGGATGACCCAATGGGTCACAATGATCCTCTCCCCTTTCAGGGTTCCTTTTTGAACCTTGTTGACCTTATAGACATATTCCGCCAGACAGCGCCGATAGGGTGCGATGGATGAAGGTTCGGGGGTCACACTTATTTTTTCGGGTGTAGCTTCTACTACGATGGTCTCGGGCATCTTGCGCTCTTTGATTTTCTTTTGCCAGAGAGCGTAGTGCTTGGCTGCTTCTTTGTCGCTGAAGAAACGGTTGAAAAGAGCGATTCCCTCGAGCTTGCCGTCCCAGTTTCTACCACCACCCCACTCATCCCCAAAGAGGAGATGTTGGGAGGCCCAGTTTGAAAAATCACCCTGATAGGTTTCGGTCAGGTTCACCGCCTTGCCATTGAAATAGCAGTGGAGCTGTCCGGAGGCATAGGTGACGATGACGTGCATGGCTACGTTCGGCTGGATCTCGCCGAGTACGATTTCCGGCGACGAACCGTTTTCGCCTGAAAGAGGGGTACGCAGACGCAGCACCAGGTGGTTATCCGTTTGCCCCAGGGTGAAATTGCGCGAAGAGGCATTTCCGGAGAAGCTGATGATACGTGCCGGACCTTTCTGGTCGATCCGATCGGTGGTAATGCCGGCTTCAATCGTCAACTGATTGCTCTTTTGGCAGGCACGAAGTATATTATCATCGGCTCCTTCTACTTTTGCGACTCCTTGTGCCAGATCCAGACAGTTGTCAAACCCGTAAACGGCTTTTCCGGTGAGCTCCAGTTGTGTGGAATATTTTTTATGATCGATCGTCTGTATCTGATTGGCACTGGTGGCGTTTTCCCATAGAAACACCAGACCTTCATCGGTTCCGGGCCACTCCTTAAACCGGTTTATTGTTTTGCTATCCAATGTTTTAACAGCCGCAACGGCTCCACCCTTTGCTATTTTTTCCGGAATGTCCTCTTTTTCACCCTCTTTGACCCATACATCGGGGAAGTAGTCGGCCACTTTGTTATTCGTGATCTTCGTCCAAGCCTCTATCGAGGTATAGTCGGCATTAAAGCGGCCGACATAGACTTCAACCTCTGTATAGCTGTTGCCAATGCGGTTTCCTCCCGGTTCGCCGCCTTTGCCCATATAAGGGCCGGTGACGGTTATAAACCGGGGCGAATTGCTCCAACGGGGATGATAGACTTCAAAACCGTTGATACCCTCGGCATCGCCGACAGGAACCACCCATCTTTTGCCGGATTGAGTTGTGATAAAGACATTGCGGTGCGCACCGTCAAAGATCCAGAACATCCGGGAGTTGTCAGGCGCAAGACTGGTCCAGCAACCATTGCCGAGCAGTTGCCACTCTTTGGTCTCCATATTGGCAACTCCTCCCTTCGGCCATGGAAACAAGCCACTGGCATACTTTCCATCTCTCGAAAACTGAAAATTATCAACATTCAATGGAGTCGCATTCCATACCAGTTCCGGTTTGCCGCCTCCGTCAAGGGATGTTCTGTAAAGTGGTGCTTTTGTGTCGAATCCGGTTTGATAATAGGCCCAGATCTTCTTGTTTTTCGGATCTTGCCAGACATCCGCAAGGTTGCCTTCCACAATTTTGCGCAGATTTTTGCCATCCCAGTCAATCGTATAAATTTGTTTGTCGCGAAGATTGGTAAATACGATTCTGTCGCCATCAGGCGTAAACAAGGGCTTAGTATAACCATCTAATTGATCAAGGATGACATGTTCTTTTCCTTCTTTTGAATCGAAACCCACAATTTTTAATTTATTGTCATTCTCACTTGAATTGCGGTTTTTGCCACTAAAATCGCGCACCCAAACCACCCGGGTCTGTTTGCCGGTCAATTTTTGTAAATCTATGTTTTGAGCATTTTCTGAATGGACGGAAAGCAGACTGTTTAGTAGCATTGCTGCCAGAAATAAAGGAGATTTCATAAAGCTGTATTATTTGATTTAAGTTGTTCTCTAACCGTTATGAACTGTTATGCTGCAAAAATAATTTGATATATCTGAAATACAAGAAGATCTGCATTATTTAACCTGCATTTATAACTATATAACATTCGCTTTGAGTCCCGGATAGAGCGCTAGTCCGACAAAGATCCCACTAAGCAGTCCGCCGATATGTGCTGCATTGTCAATGTTGCCGGTGAGTCCGCTGAGAAGGCTGAAGCATACATAAGCCACGAAGCAGAGTAAGGAGGTTCGTTTGAGTTGCCCGGGAAGCAGGTTGGTAAGAAGCAGCGCGATAGCTACGCCATACATGCCGAGTATGGCACCGGATGCTCCGACACTGACCGACAATGGATGCCACCAGATGCTGCTCAGACTGCCTGCCAGTCCGGTGAGAAGGTAAGAGAGTGCAAATCGCCAGGCACCAATCACCGGTTCGAGGAAAAAGCCGATGAAGAGCAGAGCGAGCATATTGACTATCAGATGTTCCAAACCGCCATGCAAAAAGAGAGAGGTCAGCAATCGTCCGCACTCCCCTTCCAGAACGAGTGGACGGTAGTTGGCACCCCAGCTGAGCAGTCCGTCAGTCTCGAAAGAAGAGAATCCTGCTCCCACAAAAACCATGCATAGGAAGACGAGCAGATTGAGATCAAGGAGGATGGGCGTGGCAAAGTGTCCTCTCCGGGGTGTCAGCACACGGAGAATCTCGGCAAGACCGGAACGCTCAGGTATTGGTTCGTCGAGCGGGGTGTAGGCAGACTCATCCGTGTCGTCCGGCTCCTCATCATCGTTCTCTTCTGCATAGGGATCCTCGAGCGGATTGGTTTGAGCAAACTCGTCGGACTCTTCTTTCTTTTCATCAGAAGGGCGTATGATGCCTATCAACAGCATATACATAACTCCGATGCTGAGCAGCAGGAAGAGAAAAGATTGCATTGGGTCACCACTAAATTCAAAAGCGATTCTCAGCATAGTATAATTTATTTATTCATCCTCCATTCTTTCCGAATCGGGACAAAGATCAAATATAGCGATTATTATTGAAACGTACGCTTCCGTCTGAGCAGATGAGCGTGAAATAAACAGATTCCGGTAGTAATCAGCTATTGAATAGAAGAATTATTTATCTTTGTCCGAATCTTAAACTATCTCAGTATGAAAACAGAATTTGTGTTGCTGTTTTTGATGCTACCGATACTGTTTCAATGTATCGTCGGAACTTTGGCCGTGAAGAAGAAGGTGAAGCTGTCGTTAGGGCTGGTGGGTCTGATCAACCTGCTTTCTACGCTTCTCATCTTGTTTCTTGTGTTTAAATACATAGACTACGGGGCACAACAGGTCCAGAATCACGATGGATTGTGGGTCGTCGGACTGTTTGCGCTTACGGGATTCGGGGTGCTCCTGTCGCTGATCATCTTCCTGGTTCAGTGGCTTGTAAAGAGGTTTCACAAGCCGACTGAAGCAAAAGAATAGATGTTGCCTGGCGGCTAAAAAGAGCTCCCTGTAAGAGTAAAGTCCAGCATCGGCCAAATCTATCATTGTTTGATTATCTTCTCTGTTCTGTTGCCGGCCTTAAGGATGTAAAGTCCGGGGGAATAGCCGGAGAAGTCAATGGCCATTGACTCGAATTCGGCGCGTTGCTCGCGGAGAAGCTGTCCTTGCTGATTATGAAGGGTGACTGTTTCACCGGGCAAGAGATTGCTGACTATCAGAAGAGATGATACCGGATTGGGTACCGCATGGAGCTTTAGCGCAGTGACCATAAGAGGTTCATCAGTATCTATATATCCATACTGCGTGTCAAGATAGGCCACCCTTGCATTGATCCAGGTAGAGAGATAAGACATCTCGCTCAGGTATTCTTCCACTCGACCCGATCTGGTAAGCCAGTACTGTACTTCACGGTTGGCGGCACCATCGGCAACCAGTTCGTCGTTGTAGCGTACAAATCGGGCAATCAGATTTTCCGGTTTAAAGTATTCTTTGCGCAATTGAGCATAACGCAATTTGAGGGAATCATTGAAACCACAGACATTGTTTTGCATCAGACGCTTATAGAACATATTCTGTTCATTCTCATTTGCTTTTGTAAAAGCATTATAATTCTGACGGGGATTGCATCTTGATGTTGAACCATCCCAGTAGCGGCCAAACACGCCATCAAGATCCCATGGAGTAATGGAGATCTTTTTAGATTGCGTCTTGTCATAGATGGATAAATAGGTATTCTTTCCATAATTATCTTTTGCATTCAACAATTCGATGAAGAGATAATAGTCTCTGAACACAGGAAGATCAAACTGCTCCCCCACTTTCTCTGCTAAGAAAGCATTCGTGGAGTATACCACGAAAACAATGGCATCATACAACGGTTTCCAGTCCGTGTAGCCAAGACTGTCCAGACCACTGGCATCAGGATATTTGCTTTCCCATCCATCCCATGACTCACTGGCATTGTCATAATTGAGACTAACACCTCTCATCAGTGTAGGAGCAGTAGATTTCACTGCTTTATATAAAAGCCCTCTGATGGTATCGGGGATACCTCTGGAGGATCCTTCCTTGAACTTCTTTAGCTTCAATTGTTTCCGATTCACAGTCTCTGTCAGACAATAAAGGCCGTTGTACGTATCATTGATATACAACTCCACAAACTTTCCGCGGGTACCATTGATTGCTTTCGGTTCTTTGGCAAAATAGTAGGGTTTTACAGAAAAATCATTCCACAGATCTGTTGATACCCTGTTGCGCAGACGGATAGGATCGATCACCATGGCATCCAAAATCCAACTGTTATCTTCACGCATGCCAAGAAAACTTTTATCCAGGTTTTCATATTGCACGGTTTCGTTGCTTGTTACCGGATGAACCAGCTTGATCGCAAAGGATTTTTTCGGATTTTTCAGTGTTGATGCGCCGCGATATCGAATATTGGCATCCAACGTGTCGAGCTGAGTAGAGGAAGAAGGACCGTTGACTCGTATTTTACCTAATGTGTAATTTTGAGATTTAACGTTTGATTCATTAACATAGAGTTGAACAATGGGGTGTGCTGTAAAATACAAATTCATTTCGCCCAACTCATTTTCTCCTTTCAGGATCATAATCCTGAACTTTTTGGCGCCTGTTACATCGCCAAATGAAAACTCATCACCACTTTGTACGACGTGTCCGTTGATGGTGAGATAGGCATCGGAGGGTGTCCCGGATGAAAAAGCAAATTCGATGGTTTTTGTTATCTCTTCATGTAATTGCTCTTCGGTCAGGATATAGGAATACTCATTTCTTACTTTGTCAAAAACAGCTTTCCGACCGTTGATGGAAAGGTTATCCAAAGAGGCGATAGATGCATTGGAAGTAGCACAAAGCAAAGTGAATGAAAGTAAAAGAAAAAAGAACTGTTTCATGTTATTCCTTTTGTGACAGTAAACTTATTCGGCAAGGTATCTGAACCGCAGATACTGCTCATTGTCGGGGCCTTCAAACTGAAGCAGATAGATGCCGGACTCGGATAGTCCGCTGATCGTATAGCTCTTTGTTATGGCCTCTTTGCTGAAGGGCTTATCTTCATCGGTTAGTACCTCTTTGAGTGAGCCATAGGAATCGAATACTTTGATGGATACTCTTCCCGGCTTGATCACATTGTAGGTGATATCAACCGGTTGCCCCCTGCGTAGCGTCGTCGAACTCATGGAAAACGGGGTATTGTACATCTCTTGCGAGGAGTATTGCCGCTCAAACTCTTTCATACTGTCGTACTGCTTCACACTGAAGTTGCTGACTTTGGCCATCGCCATACATACATCGCCGGTAAAATCGCCTCCTGTGAGATACATACCGATGGCAAGATTGTGCTCAATGTTGTCGCCACTGAAAAACTGAACTTGCAGGGGGTCTTCATTAAATTCCGACCAGAAGCGACCATCATAGGAGTAATAGGCGGTGACATAGTCCTGCGCATAGAAATTGAAGCGAAGCCGGATATAGACATCCTGTGCGATGTCTTTCTTGTCAAGCTTCTTCAAATCATAGTCGTAGGCCCATCGATAGGAAAAATGCCCTCCTTCGTACGCACCGATACCAAACGAGACGAAGGGAGAATTGGATGCCAGTTCGCCTTTGTTGACCGCACGCGCCATAATACCCATATAGGTACCGATGCCTGAGTTGGAGACAGAATCGATCTTCATGGATACCTCAATGGGTTTGCGCGGATCAAATCCACTCTTGTAGAGAAAACTGGTCAGATCGATGTGCTTCATCTCCGTACGCTGATTGGTGTAAAAGGTGATCGAATCGATGGTATGAACGATTTTCGTGGCGATCGTGTCGAGCGCGGAGAGCTTTTCAGAATGGGTGGCATAGGGCACATGCATACTGTCGAGCCGCGAGGCGTACCGGTCCAAAATGGAAAGGGTGTCGTAGATCGTCTTTCTCGGATAGGTGAGCAGGATGGAATCCATGACGAACTTGCGCATCATCGGTGATGAACCGTAAATCGCAGTTATAGAATCATACGTTGCTATTTCTTCCTCCGACATCAGGGTCGTGTCTATCTTGATCTCCGGACGGAAATTGGTGGTTGCGTTGTAGGAAAGTCCGGAATAGGTGACTCGCTTGGCTGTATGGAAGGTCATCTTCAGACCCAGGAAATTGAAGTCCGGTGTATTGGCTATAATCTTCAGCTGGTTTTCGCCTTTCTTCAGGAAGATCGGCGTACGCGTTCCTTCCACCCAGTCTATCCCTCCTTTTCCTTTGGTCAGGATGAGCTCTTTGACCTGCATGATGCCATTTACATCAATCCGGATCGAACGTCGGTCGGACGAGCGAAAGGCTGTGAAGGGACTGATCAGATAGTATCCTTCACGGGGAGCGTACACGGTGTAGGTCACCCAGTCACCTGCTTTGATGTTGGTGATATACGGGAAACCGGTCTCCGCATAGCCTCCCTGGGTGATACGCCGGGAGAAGAGTCCCCTGGATATTGTCCAGTCGATATTCTTCGCCTCAGTTGTATCTACGAATCCCAGAAAGATCCGGGTATCAAATTTATTGTTCGGGAAGGTATAGGATTTGAACGCCAAATCGACATCGCAACCGTAGGCTCCGTTGATCTCAGCGCGGATGGTATCCTTCGCATAATTATCGGCAGTGGTATACGGAACCCACTCCTCCCGAAAATCGTAGGTAACGGCTCCGGAAACATACATATCGGAACTTGTATTTCCCGTCGGAGGGTTATTGCGGGGCGTCATCGCATGGTTGCCGACATCTTTACCTCCCCAATCATACTCCCAGCTGCCAAGAAAAGTGGGGAGCTTCTTACTGATCAAGAGTCTCTTGTTGGCAAATGGCTCTCCAGACACCAGATTGGGATCGATCGGTATCTCCAGATTGATGTGTTTCCATCCGAATGGCTCGGCAGCATCAAGGGTCATGGGTTTGGATTTTCCGTTGGAGACAACAACGGTGAAGTCTGCCTGCATGGTGAATCCCTTGATCGTACAAGAGAGTTTCAAACTGGTCACTCCCTCGCGAAGTCCTTTGACCCGGATATACTTGGTATAGTTTTCGCCTTGAATATCCGGTACATTTAACCTTTCCCATGAATAGGCTTCCAGTACGGTTGGGTCCATCGACTGACATTCCACCGTGAAATACTCACCCAAGGCATGACCGAAGAGCTTGGTGACATTGATATCGAGCGATCTGCCCGGTTTGAGATACTCATAAAAATGCTCTGCCACCAATTGCGGATTCAGCACCTCATAAGGGATCTCCACATCTTTGACGACAACGTTATCAAACAGGAATATTGCCGGTTGTGTATAGTTAGGTTCGGCAGCACTCTTGAAAAGAGAAGAGGCTCCAATGCCCATATAGGCCTTCCCGACAATACCCACATTCACAATTCCACCCACTTTAACCCATTCGGCATTTTCTACATCATCCTTGTGATAGGCTTCCACGTATTTGCCCTGGCGAACCAGTTTCAACCAGCGGGGAAAGCAATCGGGAGGTGTGTGGGTACTTCCTTTGGTACTACTCTTTGTGTTTGAAGAACCATAAGAAGCCGATGTGCTACTTTTTACACGCCAGCAAAAGCTGACCGAGTTGTTGAGCGCTTTCGCTTCCAAAAAGCCCATCGGATCATTGATAGCCATTCCTTTGCGAACCATCACAAATCCTTTTGCCATTGCACTATTATCCATTTCCGCATCCATGACACGGGCTTCAATCTGCGCATCCTGATCATTTTCATAGTAGATAAATGCACAATCATCGCCATTGTTGTTCATCATATCCCCTCCTACTTTCATGTAAAAGAGCCCGTTGGATGCTTTGTAGCACCAGTTGGTAGAGTTTGTGTTGCCGATGGCTTTAAAGCCCCATCCGTCTGGAAGTCGGTCGGAGACTCCTATGGAGTAAGGTCGTTTGATACGTGTCGGATCATATGCGTAGCTGTCTGCAGCTATCAACAGCATGAAGAGACAGACTATTGTTTCAGGAATCAGGATGGATACGTTTTTCATGTGGAAAGAATATGAGTGTAAGTATAACCCGTTTGGCAAAAGTAATAAAAGTATTTGCTATATAGATATATATAGCTTCGGAATAATTCAAAATACCCTGAAAATAGTGTTTCACTCCTCCTGATTTTTTTGGAGATTGAAAAGATGAAAGGGTTGGAAGGGATCTTCGAAGTGGAATAATTAAGCCACCCATTTCTTGTTCATCTCGTTGATTATTAGTATCTTTATAGCAATAAACACAACGGAAACATGAGACAGAGTGAACCGATAGAACCTTTTCGAATCAGATGCTACAGCAAGACCGAACTGGCACTTCTCTATACTCCAAACCGAAGAAAGGAGCATGTCTGGAGAATGATGCACAACTGGATAACGCGGTGCAAACCGCTCCACAAGGCACTGATTGAAAGCGGGATGAAACCTTCCACACGGATACTTTCGCCCCGACAGGTACAACTGATTGTGGAGTATCTCGGCGAACCGTGAGGCGAAGGAGTGCAAAGGATGAGAAGAGTCGCGGGTATGGTATTGAATGAATTGAAAATAAATTGAATAATCACTCCTTCTATCTTGATTAATCTATTATCTTTGCCCAATTGATAACCAACTAAACACAGACTTGCCATGCTTAATCCCCTCTATTTCGTATTTTTTCTACCGGCTTTATGCCAATTGATTCTTGGATCTATGGTCTTGAAGAATAAGCTAGCCATTCCGATCATGAGAGTACACGTAATCTGCATGATTTCATTAGAAATCATGCTGGGGGTATACTTGTATAAAAGCTATCCCGGATGGAAACAGACTAATTTAAATGATGGTTTAATGACATTTATATGGCTTTCAACGATCAGTATTATTGTATCAGGAGTTGTTATGATCATTCAGTTGAAAGCTGCGAAAGCCAGGGAATAATTGAGTGTTGACCTCCTCGTCCTCTTCGTTCGTATCATGGCTGCAAAATAAACATATCTACATACATCATGAAAAAGTTATTTCTTCTCGCTGTTCTTTTACAGCTTTCGCTTCTCTCTTTTGCTCAGCAAGGGCGTGCAAAAGAGATCATCTCGCCGGAGATCAATCCCGACAATACGGTTACTTTTCGGCTGAATGCGCCCAATGCCACGAAGGTTCAGATTACCGGCGATTTTCTGACGACACAGGGGCCTTCTGATTTGACCAAAGGGAGTGATGGTATCTGGGAATTCAAGACACCGGCTCCGTTGAAACCGGAACTGTACAACTACTCTTTTCTGGTCGATGGGTTAAAAATGAATGATCCCAATAATGTCTATTTGATTCGGGATGTGGCAAACGTGTTTAACGTGTTTTTGATTGGCGGAGATCGTGCGGATCTGTACAAAATAAATAAGGTTGCTCACGGCACGGTAAGCCGTAGATGGTATGAGAGTCCGACGCTGAAAATGGCCCGTCGGATGACGATCTATACGCCTGCCGGATATGAATCGAGCAAAAAGCGTTATCCGGTGCTGTATCTGCTGCATGGAATGGGTAATGATGAAGAAGGATGGATTACACTGGGTCGCGCGGCTCAGATCCTGGACAACCTGATCGCTCAGGGCAAAGCCAAACCGATGATTGTGGTCATGCCAAACGGAAATGTAGCGCAGGAAGCTGCTCCGGGTGAGTCTTCATTGGGTTATTACAAGCCGACCTCACAACTTCCCAAGACGATGGAAGGTTCGATGGAAAAGAGTTTTCCGGATATCGTCAATTTCATCGACAGCAATTACCGCACCATAAAGGCAAAATCGGGACGTGCCATCGCGGGCTTGTCGATGGGTGGCTTCCACTCCTATCACATCTCCAAAGAGTATCCGGATCTATTTGATTACGTGGGGTTATTTTCTGCGGCTATCCTATCGGGAAGAGAAAATGATTCGCCGGTTTATCAGGATTCTGAGGCCAAACTGAAAACTCAGTTTGCGAAAAACCCGAAACTGTACTATATCGCAATCGGCAAAACCGATTTCCTGTACAAAGGAAACGAAGCGTATCGCAAACTGCTGGACGAAAAGGGATATAAATATATCTATTACGAGTCGGAAGAGGGTCATCTCTGGAAAAACTGGCGTATCTATCTGTCTGAATTTGCTCCCATGCTATTCAAGTAACACCGCTAAACAAGAAGCTCCCACCCTCCCGGTGGGAGCTTCTTCGCAAAATCTAAAAGTCGATTACTCGTCGGAAAATGATCGTTAAGTATGAATTAATCGCGTTTTTTTGATTAATTCATACCTAACGATCATTTTACATCAAAAGTACCTTTATCATCCACTTCGTTGGAGATATTTTTATCTGCATTATATTCCTTTCTTGACGTGCTGAATCTCCAGGAAACAGAGAGCCCGAAGGTTTTCTCTTTGCTTTTAAGCCATCCCTGGTAATAGCTGCTGACCATACTATCAACTATCGTATAACTTCGGAAAGTGTTCTTCACAAAGGGGAAATAGTAAGTCAGCTGAACAATCCAATCCTTGTAGGAATATCCGGCACTTAGGTAGGAAACCTTTTCAATCCCACTAACATTGATTCCATCAAGAAAGCTGCTGCTCAACTTTTGATAATAGTCAAAAGAGAGGTTCTTATATTGATAGGATGCATAGAGGGTAACCGGATAAAAGTATTTTGATATTTCCGCGGAAGTTGCAGTCGGCTGAAACGTCTGTTTGTATGCTTTGAAATTGCATCCCACTCTGAGTCCCTTTATTGGTTTTAAGGAGAGGTTTGACTCGATGCCATAACGCTGGTTTTTAACGGCATTGACGTTGGAAAGTGTGATATAGTTCTGATTGTTGATCACCTCTTGCTGGTAATAGTCAAAGATGTAATTATTGTCTTTCTCGAAATACAAAGCAATCTTTGTGTTAATGATTTTCCCTGAATAGGTATGATACAACTTGATTTCATGACTCTGGCTACTTTTTAAATCCGGGTTACCTTTTCGTACAATGTTGTTGAGCACCATAATTGAATTGCCGGATAATTGTTGAATCTGAGGTACTCCTGTGGATGATTGATAGTGTAGACGGATATAATTGCGCATATTGAGCGGATAGCCCAAGATGAGAACCGGCGTAAATTGCTTTTGATTGAAGCTAGTGCCGGATGTTTCCGTTGTGTTTAGTTTACCTCCCAAACTTACACGGTAAGAGATTTTGTTCAGGTTGCCAGACGTTTCTCCATAGAGATAATGCTCCTGAAGGTATATCTTATCCGTTAAATCCTTTTCTCCGGTTAAAATATTGCTTATCGTATTATCAGCGGAGGAGATATTTGTCCGATAGCCGAACGAGAAATTGTTTTTTCCGATGTTTGTCACATAATTGATCTCTCCAATGGTCGTTTTCTTCTGATTGTCATTATTCATGGCATCCTTGAAGGGATATAAACCTTTTTCTTCAGAAAAAAGATCCTGCTGGTTGGTAAAAATGGCCGAAACGAGATTCAGATTCAACTCCCGGCTTTCACTGAATTTTCTCGAATAATATAAATCAAGGGAAGGGAAAAACGACTTATTCCTGTTTGTCAACACCCCCTTTTTGGTATCCTGAATGGTATCAACGGTATATGTCACATTTCTGGTTTCATCGTAATTATCGGCTAAAAAGCCTATCACTGCTTTTGCCTGAAAAACATATTTATTCTCTTTGTAGTTGGTATATGCCATAGAAAAATTCCCGTTATTGCCCCAGTTCTGCTCCTCCCTTTGATATCCATACTCATGATCTTTACCCCGAAGCGAGTAGGTATATTTTCCTTCGTAATGATCTTTGACGCTTCGTTTGGGATTCACCAGCAGATCTGACCCGAGCGTAAATTTGTGCCTCCCGTTGATGAACGATACATAAGGCGTGAACATTGAATAAAATTGGGTTGCTGTCAGATAAAAGTCTCCGGCCCACCCTGAATCCAAATTCTCTGTGGTGATATTGATTACACTTCCGGATACACCGTAGCGGATGGGTGGAATATCATAGTACTCTACCCTTTTCACTTTATTGGCGGGAATTAATTTCAACTCACTATCGTTTGAACGGATGCCGTTTATCAATATAAGAACGGGCTTCCCGTCTGAACTGGCTAATGTATTGGAGATCTTATCAATCAGCAAATGCGGAATAGAAAGCATCAGGTCCCTAGCTTCTTTCGCAGATGCCTTTTGTTCGTCGGAAAAGGTAATATCCAGCTTATCAATATTTTGTTCCATTCGCCTGGCATCGACAAAAATATCCGCTAACAAGCGCTTATCTTCTTCTAAAACGAGGGGGTCAACAGGATATACTTCTTCGTTCCAATACGTTAAATCCAGATCCAGAGACTTTGCTTTATATCCTAATGAGGTGAACAGAAGCCGATACTCTCCTTTCATCACATTAATTGTAAACGTACCATTATTTGCGGTATAAGTACCTGAAACGACTTTGGTCGTGTCTAGTTTATTATAGACTCTCACTGAAGCAAATTCCAATGGAATCTCTTTGTTGTTTTCTATTGCTCTACTGTTCCTGTTATCACCACTTGGGAAAAGACGGAATGAAGAGTGAAAAGGGGAAAAAGCAGTATAAGTAATCTCTTCATGAACTTCAAACGAATGAATAGTACTAATTAATGAGGATGTAATTTATCATATTTCGCACTGCAAATCTATTCTTCAATGATATTCTTAAAATTCTTCCAGCCCTCTGCGTTTTTATAGGCAGCAGCTGTCCCTTTGGGAACATAAATCTTGCATTTCTTATAAAATGCATTGAATTCCTTGATTTCCTTGTTATTTGAATTATTTCTTGCTGGTTGTTTATAAGATGGATAAGATGGAGGTGTCAAAGCTTCACAATGAATCTTCTTTATAGACGATTGGGTAAATGCATAAGTTTCGATCAAAGTGACACTCTTGGGGATTGTAATGGAGGTCAAACCGGTACAGTTGGAAAAGGCTAATGAACCTATGGTTGTAACATGATCGCCAATGGTCAAAGATGTTAAGCTGGTACACAGTGCAAATGCAACGAATCCAATTGACGTAACCTGATCGGGAATGATCATAGAAGTCAAACCGGTACATCCTGTAAATGCGCCATCGCCTATTGATATGATGCTATTGGGAAGGACAACTTGGGTCAATCCTGTGAAGCCATAAAACATGTTTTTACTAAACACATTGTCAGATGTATAACGTTCACGACTATTAGTTATAACAATGCCTTCTCTGTTATCTCTGAAATAGTAGTCTCCTCCTGCCACTATATTTGCTTGCGACAAATCCAGAACAGATAGCTTTCCGGCTGTTATTTCATCTTTCACATTTAGACCTGCCATTTCACGGATAAAACGGATATCCGTTCCATTCAGATTGCCGCTCAGGGTGAGATGGGTTATCTGATCTTTCTCACTCGCTGTAATCAGCGTGGGTAAGGTGCCTGCCGTCGCAACATCCACTGTTTTACTTACTTGTGCCATCAGGCTACTGCTGAGTAATAAACAGACTGTGAGCAGCAAAAAGGGAAGAGATCGTTGATATTTCATTGTCTTTTTGTATTAAGTTTATTCTTCCATGATTTTTGAGAACATTCTCCATTGTTCAGCAGTCGTATAAGCTGAAAGACTACCTTTCGGAACATATATCTTGCATTTCTTTAAAAATGTGTTGTATGCGTTGAGTTGATCGCTTATCTTACTGTCGATAGTACGTGGTTGTGAATTTCCTAATGATGGAGGTGTCAAAGCTTCACAATGAATCTTCTTTATAGACGATTGGAGAAATGCATGAGATTCGATTGAAGTGACACTCTTGGGGATTGTAATGGATTTCAATCTGTTGCAGCCGGAGAAAGCATCATTTCCAATCGAACCAACACCCTCGAGGATTTCGTATTTTCCTGATCTTGCATTCGGACATTTGATCAATGTCATCATATCCTTACTATATAGTACTCCATCTACCTGGCAATAGAAACTATTCTCTTCTGACACTCCTATTTTCTTTAATTTCTCACAATTGTGAAAAACAGAGCTACCAATTGACTTGACACCACTGCCTATAGCCACGGAAGTTAAGCCCGAACACGAATGAAACGCCTCATCATCAATTGTAGTGACACTGTTGGGTATTTGAACAGAAGTCAATCCTGTACAATTTTTAAAAGCAGAAACTCCAATTGAAGTGACATTGTTGCCAATGGTCAAAGAAGTCAAACCGGTACATTTTAAAAAGGTAGAACCACCTATTGATGTAAGATGATTGCTAATTTTCAAAGAAGTCAGATCGGTACATACTGCAAATGCAGCATCACCTATTGATGTGACATTATCGGGAATGATCAAAGAAGTCAGAGAGCAACAACCTGCAAATGCAGCGAAATTTATGGACGTAACCTTATTCGGAATAATTAAAGAAGTCAGACCTTCACATCCTAAAAATGCACCATCAGCTATTGATGTGATGCTATTGGGAAGGACGACTTGGGTCAATCCAGAAAAGCCACTAAACATGCCTTTACCAATCACATTATCAGAGGTATAACGAGCATTACTATCAGTTGAAGCAACACCTTCTCTGTTATGTTTGAAATAGTAACCTCCTCCTGATACTATATTTGCTTGCGAGAGATCAAGAACTGAAAGCTTTCCGGATATTTCTTTTTTATTCATGTTCCTTCCTGCCATTTCACGGATAAAACGGATATCCGTTCCATTCAGATTGCCGCTCAGGGTGAGATGGGTTATCTGATTCTTCTCACTCGCTGTAATCAGCGTGGGTAAGGTGCCTGCCGTTGCGACATCCACTGTTTTACTTACCTGTGCTTTCAGGCTACTGCTGAGCAATAAGCATACTGTGAGCAGCAAAAAGGAAAGTGATTGTTGGTTTTTCATTGTCTTTGGTATTAAGTTTATTCTTCAATGATATTCTTAAAACTCTTCCAACCCTCTGCATTTTTATAGGCAGCAGCTGTCCCTTTGGGAACATAAATCTTGCAACTCTTTGTAAACGCGTAGAATACCTCCTTGGCTTGCTTGTTACCTGAAGTAAGTTTTGCTGATTCTTTAGAGGGATAAGATGGAGGTGTCAAAGCTTCACAATGAATCTTCTTTATAGACGATTGGGAAAATGCATGTTCTTCGATCGAAGTGACACTCTTGGGGATTTTAATGGAGGTCAAACTGTCGCAGAAATAAAAGGCTATTGTACCTATGGATGTAACATTTTTGCCAAGGATTATAGAATTCAAGCTGGTACAAAGTGCAAATGCAGCATTTCCTATTGAGTTAACATGATCGGAAATAATCACAGAGGTCAGACCGGAACATTCTAAAAATGCGCCAGCATCTATGGATGTGAGGCTATTGGGAAGGATAACCTGGGTCAATCCTTTTAATTTACTAAACATGCCTTTTCCAATCACATTGTCAGAAGCATAACGTTCACGACTATTCGTTATAACCAGGCCTTCTCTGTTATCTCTGAAATAGTAGTCTCCTCCTGCCACAATATTTACTTTCGAAAGATCCAGGACAGAGAGCTTTCCGGCTGTTATTTCATCTTTCACATTTAGACCTGCCATTTCACGGATAAAACGGATGTCCGTTCCATTCAGATTACCGGTCAGGGTAAGATGGGTTATCTGATCTTTCTCACTCGCTGCAATCAGCGTGGGTAAGGTACCTGCTGTTGCGACATCGACTGTTTTAGTAACTTTACCCATCAGGCTACTGCTGAGTAATAAACATACTGTGAGCAGCAAAAAGGAAAGTGATTGTTGATTTTTCATTGTAAACAGTTTTATAATTCGACAAACAAAATCTAATTATGATGAGCAAATATAGCTATTAATTCAAGACTCATACATTTTATAGAGGATATTAACATCAAAAATCAGATTATTTCGCATTTTCAATGAAAGTTCAACTTTATCGTCCACGAACTGCCACCTACTGCGTCGTACTTCCCTTGCTCCTATTCCGCTGTTGTATCTTTGTAATGTTGTCGCAAGGATCCACGACACAGCGATTTTCTATTATTTATCTTTAATTTTTTGTATTATGAGTGTTCCTTACAAATTGGTGCTTCGGCATAACCCGAAGGACAAACTGGCGCCTAAAAAGTATTACGGCGCTGTAAAAAACAGCGGAAAAACTGAGTTTGAAACATTGTGTACCACCATCTCCGACCGTGGCACCTGCATCAAGGGAGATGTCCAGGCGGCTCTCGACGGACTGATCTTCGCCATGAAGCAGGGATTGGCAGAGGGAAGGATCATCCAGCTGGGTGAGTTTGGCAATTTCCGTATGAGTATCGGTGGCACCGGCGTGGAGGATTCGAAAGAGTATGCTGTATCGATGATCACCCGAAAGAAGATTCTCTTCACACCGGGCAAGTTGCTGCAGGATATGATGAAGACGATCTCCTTCAAATCAACCGGGATCATCGTCCAACCGGCCGCAGTAACTGAACCGTAATCATTCGTAGGGTATCATGAGTGCTAAAATCAGAATGATCTTCGAATGGTTGCTGACAATTCTGACGCTATTTAAGCGTGATCCGGCGAAGGCCAGGGAATTTACGGAGCTGGTGACAGATCAGTATGACTACCTGGTGGAGCAGATCGAGAAGTTTCAGAAAGATTACTTCGAATTGTGTGAGCGCATCAAGTTGCTCTATACGGAGATCAGCGGACTGCGTGAAGAGATGAGCCGCAACGCGGGACAGAAATGCATAGTGGCGGATTGCTCCGTTAGAAAAGCCGAATAGGCTGTTTATTGGGAGCCTCCTTTCTTCTCCTTGGGAAGATCGGAGGCTCCCTTTTTTGTTTTCCTTATTACGTATACTATCAGAAATATCAAGTTATATGAGAACTATCAATACAATCATTATTCACTGTTCGGCAACCCGGTCAGACAGGGACTTCACGGAAAAACAGCTGGAGGAGGCGCATATCCGGAGGGGGTTTAATCAGTGCGGGTATCACTATTATATCCGCAAGAGTGGAATAATCTCAAGCATGCGTAAGCCTGAAGTGATCGGTGCGCACTGCCGGGGGCACAATGCAAATTCTATCGGTATCTGCTACGAAGGCGGACTGGCTCCGGACGGTATCCCTGCGGATACCCGTACCTTCGAACAGAAATATGCGTTGCGTTCGCTGGTGCACTGCCTCCTGCAGGATTACCCGGGTGCACAGGTATATGGCCACCGGGAGCTTTCTCCGGATCTGGACGGCAACGGAATCGTAGAGCCCGATGAATGGGTCAAACAGTGCCCGTGCTTTGATGTAAAGTCCGAACTATCCAAAGAACAGTATCAAAAGCATTTTGTAAAGTGAGTTCGACAGACACCTAAAAGAAGCGCCCGGATGAATGAACATCCGGGCGCTTCGCACGTGTTATATTATGGAATCAAATTAAGTCATTTGCGGTAATAGCCCAGATCATCTTTGTCCAGACGTTCGATGAAAAGCGCATGCTTATCTACTTCTGTCTCCGCATAACGCAGGAAGACCTGAGCGGAAGAGCCAAATAAAGCACTGTTCTTGCTGGCATCGTGAAGCATCAGATAGGCCATGATGATGAGCGTAGCCATCTCAACCAGTTTGCGGGCAGCAAAGTCCAGGAGTTCCTGATCCTTCTCTTCCATGATCCAGTTAACAGCTGCCTCATATTTTTCAGCCATATCTTTCAGTCTATTCTTTAAACCTTCAAATTCAGGAGCGACAGGCATTGCCTCATATTCTTTGATACGAGCCAGGTAAGATCCGTTAGTCACATAGCGGATAGCAGCCACTGTCTGCAACTGGGTGGTTCCTTCATAGATACTGGTGATACGCGCATCCCGATAAATCCGTTCGCAGGCGTAATCTTTCATGAAGCCTGATCCACCATGCACCTGGATACAGTCGTATGCATTCTGATTGGCAAATTCACTACCCATTCCTTTGGCAAGCGGCGTATAAGCATCAGCAAGTTTGGCAAATAGCTTCTGTTCAGCGCGTTCTTCCGGCGTGAGTTTACGCTCTTTTGCAATATCATCGAGGGCTTTATACACATCTACATAACGGGCTGTCTCATACAGCAAAGTACGTGAGGCATCGAGCTTCGCTTTCATCAAAGAGAGCATCTCATAGACAGCCGGGAATTCGATAATCGCTTTTCCAAACTGCTTACGGTCCTTGGCATACGCAAGTGCTTCGAGATACGCAGCCTGTGAAAGTCCGACACTCTGAGCGGCAATACCCAGACGGGCACCGTTCATCAGAGACATGACATATTTGATCAAACCTAATTTGCGATCTCCGCAAAGTTCAGCTTTTGCATTCTTGTAAACGAGTTCGCAGGTAGGTGATCCTTTGATACCCATCTTATTTTCAATACGGCGCACATTGACACCACCGTTGCGTTTGTCATAGATAAACATAGACAAACCGCGGCCATCATGAGTCCCCTCTTCCGAACGGGCAAGCACAAGATGAACATCTGCGTCACCATTGGTGATGAAACGTTTGACACCATTGAGGTACCAGCACTGATCCTTCTCGCTGTAAGTTGCTTTGAGCATCACAGCCTGGAGGTCGGATCCGGCATCCGGTTCGGTCAAGTCCATAGACATGGTATCGCCGGCACACACACGGGTGATATAGCGTTGTTTCTGATCGGCGTTGGCAAATTCTTGAAGTGTTTCCGCGCAATCCTGCAATCCCCAGAGATTACCAAATCCGGCATCACTGCGTGATACTAAATCGGCAGCTACAATATAAGGTACCATCGGGAAGTTGAGCCCCCCGTAGCATCTTGGCATAGCTATACCCATCAATCCGGCTTTGGTACAAGCATCCAGATTCTCCTTCGTGCCCGGAGCGTAGGTCACACGACCATCGGCTACCGTGGGACCATCATGATCCACACCTTCCGCATTGGGTGCAACAATATCGCCACAGATCTCTCCGATGATCTCCAGCACTTTGTCGTAGCTGTCCATCGCATCTTCGAAATCAAGTGGCGCATAGTCATATGTATCTTTGTCAGCGTAATCACGTTCTTTGAGCTCCACGATCCTTTTCATTAAAGGATGGTTCAGATGATGTCTGAGCTCAGGTGTATCTAAATAGAAGTTTGCCATTTCTTACTTGGAGTTTTGTTTGTAATACTTGATCATTTTGGGAATCACTTGCTCTACCGTACCATTGATCACATAATCAGCGATAGCGTTGATGGGAGCATTCGGATCATTATTAATGGAGATAATGATGGCGCTTTCCTGCATACCGGCAATATGCTGAATCTGTCCGGATATACCGCAAGCGATGTAGAGTTTCGGGCGAACTGTTACTCCTGTCTGACCTATCTGACGGTCATGATCTGCATATCCTGCATCTACTGCCGCACGACTCGCTCCTACTTCCGCATTGATCACTTTTGCCAAGTCAAACAATAACTGGAAGTTTTCCTTTGAGCCCACGCCGTAGCCTCCTGAAATAATAATAGGAGAACCTTTCAGATTGTTCTTTGACTTCTCCACATGACGTTCGATAACCTTGACAACAAAATCAGCATCAGTCACAAAATCTTTCACCTCATGACGAACGACTTTTCCTTTATGTTCCGGATTAACGATCTGTTTTTTCATCACTCCTTCACGAACGGTTGCCATCTGCGGACGGTGATCCGGATTGACAATAGTAGCTACGATATTACCACCGAAAGCGGGACGGATCTGATACAACAGATTCTTGTAGATTTTATTTTCTTTCTTCTCCTCGTAATCACCGATCTCCAGTGAGGTACAGTCGGCGGTCAAACCGCTGGTCAGCGCGGAAGATACCCGCGGACCCAAGTCACGACCAATCACTGTGGCACCCATCAGGGCAATCTGAGGTTGTTCTTCTGTAAACAGCTTCACCAGGATGGAGGTGTGAGGAAGTGATGTATAAGGGTATAAACCCGGAGCGTCAAAGATATGTACTTTATCCACGCCATAAGGCAACACCTGTTTTTCTACCTCTTTCAATGAAGTGCCGACGATCACAGCTTCCAGTTGACATTTCAACTCGTTAGCTAATGAACGGCCCTTCGTAAGTAGCTCCAGACTCACATCGGCAACGATGCCGTCTTCTATCTCGCAATAAACAAATAAGTTATTCATATCTTTATCCAATCGTA
>JAQUTK010000020.1 GCA_028709785.1 Bacteroidales bacterium | reverse complement strand
CGGCTCTGGGTACTTTTAGCTGAATAAGAGCCTGTAAATGTTAGATTTACAGGCTCTTATTTTCTAAATAGCACCACAAATGCACCACATGATAAATAGAGGTGGCTATATTATTTCTTTGTAGCAGTCGCAATACTATGAAGATCTGTGCGTGTTAGGTTTAGCTATTATTATTCAGCATATGTGTAATATTTTATTGGAGCAAACAACATCTTTTTCGAGTTGTGTTTCATGTATTTATTAAAATCAGAATAAAATGCAGGTTGACTTCTTTCCTCTTTTGTCGTTTCATTTTCTAAATACCTTGTCCAATCGTATATTTTACTCATGATTTGTCCATATTCAAACCAAATTATTCCTGTCTCAAGTTTTTTTAGAGTTGGACTTATTAAGTTGAATAGTTCAATCATGTTGTGAATGTCACCGTTTCCACAACCACCTTCAGAGAACATATATTCAATTGTGTCAACTCTTCCATCATGCAGTCTAAATTCATTGTATTTCACTCCACATAATTCATTGTTAGCGTGAAATAAAACGACAAATGTCTCTATTTGATTTTTTCCAATGTGTCTGCGTAAGAAGTCTATGGTTTTGAATGTGTTATCAATTCGCCTTTGTTTCAATGTGTTTATATATGTTTTGATAGTAATGTAACCACCAATAACAGCAATAATAAACAAAAGCCAATTACGCAGCTCTGTCTGGTTTAATACTTCACATAATATGATTTGTTCTTTCATTGTCTCGTTATATTTTGATTATTGTAGTTACTTCTAATGACCTAGAATATCTGTATTTGACAAGTTGAAGTAGTAAAAACAGCGAAATCATGTCTACTCGATCTAGACATCTCATGTTGTAAGAGCTTATTCATGCGCTCCTTGAACCCATTGTATTCCTGCTGTCACATAAATAAAACACATAGTCAGTTATTTTGTAGCAAACTCTTGCTTGAGCCACAACTTCATTACCGGGTCGGCTAAATAAGTCTGTTTATTCTCGGTTTCGATAAGTTCCTTTTTTATGAGTGCTCGTTTAATGATGCTCACATTTGCTGAAGAGCCTAGCTGGTATTTTTGCAGAACTTCCTGCGTGGTAAATTCGCTATGTACCCCATTCATTAATGCTTTTAAGAAATTCATCTGAAAGGAAGAAAGGTTCTCGGTTTGCTTTTCAAACAAAGGAGTATTCTGGTCGATCAGATCTTGATAAGCATCTGCAAAGTTATCTTCAGTAGCTTCGTTCCGGGTCTGAATCCACAGCAACCACGCCAATTGTTGCACATAGGATGAATGATTATCTACCGTTTGGCAAACTCGCTCGGCCAACTCTTTTGATATATGTTTTCCCGTGCTTTCAAACCGTTCACAGATGTATGTAACCCAATCTTCTGTAGAAATCTTAGGAAGATAGATTGAATCTCCAAACTTATAAAACGGCAAACTCTTCTTTTCAAAGAGTTCATTCATCAAGTGTTTTTTGCTTCCAAACAGGCAATACGATACGGACTGCTGAAGTTGCCATACTGATCGCAGACGTTTCTGAAATGTTTTTGAATCTTTGAACTCAGCAATTTGTTGAAATTCATCAATGCAGATGACTATGTTCAACCCTTTTTGCTGTGCAATCTTCTCCGGTAATTGCAGAATTTCCTCTGTATCGTTGCTTTTAGGACTCCATTCTAATGACATTGAAAAGTCTGTCATTGGATCGGGTCCGATCATGAACCGTGGACTAATGTGAGAAAGAAATAGTTTGGCACTCTCTATTATTTCATCAAGTTTTGAAGAAGTCTGCTTCAAGACTGCTGAGGCAAAAGCGTCGTAGAACTCTTTGTCAGTCCGGCACGAGAATATGTCCAGATACACAATTTTCAGTTTGTCGGATTGAGCCATTTTGCACACTTTCTTAACCAATGATGTTTTTCCCCACCTGCGAGGCGATATCAATACGGTATTAACTCCGTGTGTAAAGTTAGAAAGTAAACGGGCTGTCTCTTTCTTCCTGTCTGTAAAATTATCTCCCGAAGTAGCTACTCCAAAGATGAAAGGCTTATTCTCCATACTGTTGCTATTCTGTTGTTTCTGTAGCAAAGGTATGTAATATTTCTATTAGTAATAACTTTATTAGTAATAAAGTTATTACAAGGTAAATCAGGGTGCTGAATAGTTCAATCAAACTGGTTTTTACAACTCTTTCGTTAGTGGGTTTATTCTTTCTGAAAGAGGAGGTTTTACTTTTCTGTTGTTTTTTTGAATTTCGAATTTTAGATCAGTAAAAAAGTACTATTTTGCTGCACCCCTGCACCCTCGAGCGGCCTTCCAGTATGCTGTATGGCATGTCAGTAACGTCAAAAATAATTTGCTCGCCATTATTTGCATACAATTTTATTTGCTCAAAGACCCTTTTTGATACATTATTAGTTTAGTAATGCTCTTTTATGAACAGGATTCAGAGAGGTGAGATCCATTTATTCTTCCAATTACATATCCTCAAGAGACAGTCCTTTGGATTATCGTACTGGAGATTACTGTAACCCTCATTACGTTATCGCAAATGTACTAGCGATAGCGAGTGATGGTTTTACTTTTCTGTTGTTTTTTTTAATTCAGAATTTTAGAACAGTAAAAAAGAACTATTTATCTACACCATCTACACCAGAATCGGCTCTCAGCATACTGTATGGCACGTCAGTCATGTCAAATAAAACTTGCTCTCTGATTTTTGCATCCTTTTTTTCTTGTAAAAAGGGCTTTTTTGATACATTTATGACAACCGGGAAGCAAAAAACGTCGAAAATGCAATCCTCTTCACTCCCCGCTTCATCCTCATTGCGGACTTGACATGGGAGATTGCGGGTCGGTGCCCGCAATGAAGGTGACGGATTTGCGTCATTGCGGGCTTGACCCGCAATCTCTTCAACCCCCCTTTGTTGGCAACTTCATACTTGCAACTTTACAATAACAGGAGAGCTAATTTACTCAAACCTGAAGGAAAAATCCGGCATCAAAGATGCATAAGTTATTTCAAACCGTGAAACGATCGTCCTAAAGCACAAAACGATTGTCCTGAAGCACAAAACGATCATTTTGTGCTTCAGGACGATTAATGAGTCAGTGTATGATAAACTATGCAACCTGATGAAGAAGAGATCTCTTTCTGTCGGATGTCAAAAGTTATCAGGCAAGTAAGGGTGGGTATTTAGGATACCCGCAAAAATTAGTGCCCATGAGAAGAGGAATTTGCAGAAATGGAAAAAGTCCCTTACTGAGATCAGTAAGAGACTTTACTAGTATGTTGCCCTACTATGATTCGAACATAGACTGGCTGAACCAAAATCAGGTGTGCTACCATTACACCATAGGGCAATCAAATGCTTCCTTAAAGCACCGCGAAGTACGTTGAACGCCTTCGCTGAAGATATTTTGTTTTATCGAAGAGCCGGCTTATTAATAAGTTGCCCTACTATGATTCGAACATAGACTGGCTGATCCAGAATCAGATGTGCTACCATTACACCATAGGGCAATCTCAAAGATGCTCTTCGTTAAAAGCGTCGCAAAGGTACGTCGTTTTACCTTTTCTACCAAACTTTTCCCTCTGTTTTTATCTGGCGATCAGCAAAAAGTAGTTCTTCTTCCCTTTCTGAATCAAAATATACTTGTCGTTTAGCAAGTAACTTTGATCGATTATTTCTTCGGGGTTGGTCAGCTTCTCTTTGTTGATGGATACGCCGCCTCCCTGGATCAGTTTCCGTAACTCTCCTTTGGAAGGGAACACCGGTGCTTTTTCTGTCAAGAGATCCGTTGCTTTAATTCCGGTGATCAACTCTTCTTTAGAGACCTCGTATTGTGGTACTCCTTCGAAGACTGAGAGGAGGGTCGCTTCCGTTAGTTTGCGAAGGGCATCTGAGGTGGCGTTGCCAAATAATATGTTTGAAGCTTCCACTGCGTTGTTGTATTCTTCTTCGCTGTGTACCATAATGGTCACTTCTTTCGCAAGGCGTTTCTGAAGTACCCGCAGGTGAGGAGCTTCTGCATGTTCTGCAATCAGTGCGTCAATAACGCTCTTGTCGAGTGTTGTAAAGATCTTGATATAACGGGCTGCATCGCTATCGCTCACATTGAGCCAGAATTGATAAAACTGATAGGGTGTCGTGTAGTTGGGGTCCAGCCATACATTGCCGCTTTCTGTTTTTCCAAACTTTCCACCATCGGCTTTGGTAATCAACGGACAGGTCAATGCAAATGCTTCACCACCTTTGATACGGCGAATAAGTTCGGTGCCTGTGGTGATATTACCCCACTGGTCGGATCCTCCCATTTGTAATTTACAGCCTTTATATTCAAAAAGGTGCAGGAAGTCATATCCCTGGAGGAGCTGATAGGTGAATTCTGTAAAAGATAATCCTTCACGCGATTCGTCGCTGAGTCTTCTCTTGACAGAGTCTTTCGCCATCATGTAGTTGACCGTGATATGTTTGCCTACTGTACGTGCAAACTCGAGAAAGGTGAAGTCTTTCATCCAGTCGTAGTTGTTGACCAGCTCGGCTTTGTTGGGAACATCTGATTCGAAATCCAGAAACTTGGCCAATTGGTTTTTGATGCACTCCTCGTTATGGTGTAAGGTCGCTTCATCCAGTAGGTTTCTCTCGGCAGACTTGCCGGAGGGATCGCCGATCATACCGGTCGCTCCACCGATCAGAGCCAATGGCTTGTGTCCGCAACGTTGCAGATGCCGCAACATCATCACACCACATAAGTGTCCGATATGTAAAGAGTCGGCAGTTGGGTCGATGCCCAGATATGCGGATATTTTTTCTTTTTCAAGCAGTTCTTCTGTACCGGGCATCATGTCTTGCAGCATGCCACGCCATCTTAGTTCTTCTACAAAGTTCATCGAATGAGTTCTATTTAGTAATATGAGGTGCAAAAGTACGACATATCCCTTATTATCACAAAGGAAAGACTCTTTTTTTGTTGCTGAGTATTTGTTCTGCAAGCAGTTGCTCACTTATTTGTAGTGTGGAGGCGACTTGTCTGTAGAGGGTAATGATGGAGAGAGGAGAGATGTCTGTCTCGATAAAAAGCCGTTCAGGAGGGACCATCTTTAAGGATTCGGTGGAGTAGTTGGCGCCAAATGAAAAAAAGAGATTGTTTTCTTTCAGGAGTTGAGAGGTAAGCCCTGTACCTCCGCGATATCCGTGAATAATCATGGGACAACTGTGTGCGTGTTTCTTGCGAATGGAGAGCAACTGATCAAAGGCTTTCACACAATGAATAATCAATGGGAGGTGGTGTGTGTGGGCAAGCGTGATTTGAGCGTTGAATACTTTTTCCTGAAGTTCGATAGGTGTGTCGCTGAGTTTGTCAAGTCCGCATTCTCCCAAGGCTGAGCACTTCTTTTGTTGCAGCAGCAATGCGAGTGTCTGAAGATCTTTTTCCCATCTCTCAGGAATGGCCCGGGGATGAATGCCGCAAGAGTAGATGGCACGGGAATCGGGCTCAGGGAAATCAGTCAGGAGTCTTACCTGAATCTCCAGGTTGACGAGCGTGATACAATCTTCCTCTTCGCTCTGTTGATGGGTATGTGCGTTGAAGTATGTCATGGCACAGGATCATATCCGCTTCCACCCCAGGGATGACAACGGCTGATACGTTTGATAGTGAGCCAGCCGCCTTTGAGCGGACCGTGTTTTTTGAGTGCCTGAACGGCGTACTCCGAACAAGTGGGAGTGAAACGGCATGAAGCGGGTGTCAGAGGCGAAATGCATCCTTTGTAAAAATAAACCGGGAGTAGCAAAAGCCATGTGAACATCTTTTTCATGGGATTCGTTGGATCAGATTGTTGAATATGGTTTTCATCTGAACATCAAACTCAGGTGATTCCAGAATCGTGCTGTCGAGATATAGTAGCGCCACCTGAAGATTGTACTCTTTCTTTTCCAGTGCCTGATAAAGCACTCCTTTGTTGAGTCGGTAAGCTTCGCGGACACATCGCTTGATGCGGTTACGTTTGTTGGCACGTTTGAACTTTCTTTTAGGTACGCTGATGAGCAGTTCGCAAGGGAATTCTCCTTTTTTCGGCACTGTCAGCCAAACCACGCGGAAGGGATACACGATAAATCCCTTTCCTTTTTGAAAAAGGGTGTCAATACTTGTTTTCCCGCAGAGTCGTTCTTCTTTGCAGAAGCCGTTAATTGGATTCATTCTGTTTCAGTCATTAATAAATTAGTAGTCCCAAAAGTCCGGACGCAATCAGAAGAGTGATAGGTCCTATCTTGTATTTCCAGGAGGCCAGAAACACTCCTGCACAGATCAGCACACTTATGATTCGCTCGGATGTTGCAAAACCAAAGTTCGAACTGTCCATCAACAGTAGTGCCGAGGCGGCGATGAGTCCGACGATAACGGGACGAAGTCCGGCAAACAGTTGCTTCACATTTCTGTTGCCCATGTATTTCACCAGCATCTTCGCGATTGCCAGCAATAGAATAAAAGAGGGGAGGCAAACCGAAAAGGTTGCGATAAAGGATCCTGTGATACTGAGTAAATAATGTGTAAGGCTACTCATCTCACCACTGACCGTTGCTGTGGCTAGTTCGTTATACGTCGCCTGGTAGCCGGCGTAGGTCGCTGAGTTTATTCCGATGGGACCGGGTGTCATCTGAGAAATAGCGATGATATCCGTAAACTCATTATTTGTCATCCAGTGGTTCTTTTCAACGATTTCATGTTGAATAAGCGGTATCATGGCATACCCTCCTCCAAAATTAAAGAGTCCGATTTTGAAGAAAGTAATAAATAGTTTCACGAATAGTATCAGCATGACTTATCGTTTTTTGTTCCTCTTATTATATACAATGTTACCATAGATTATACTGGATATCGCTACGGCAAGAATGATATAAACAGGATTGATGTTTGCAAATGTAATAAGTAAAGCGACAGCGATTGCTAAGATACCACTCTTTAGAGTCAAGTGCGAGGCTTTAGCAGTTGTGATCAGTGGAACCAGAAGCAAAGCCACGACGGCAGGTCGCATCCCTTTGAAGATTTTGGCGACATACTCGTTGTCTTTATAGTCGGAGAAGGAGATGGCGATAGCCAGGATGATCAGAAAGGAGGGGATCACAGTGCCTAATCCGCAGAGTACGCTTCCTCTCGTCTGATCAATCTTGTGACCGATCAGAATGGCGAAGTTAAAAGCAAAAATACCGGGCATGGATTGAGCAACAGTCATCAAATCAAGAAATTCTTTTTTGTCAATCCATTTGTGTTTGTCTACAACATCTCTTTCGATCAGCGGAAGCATCGCCAGGCCTCCGCCAACCGTAAACATTCCAATCTTAAAGAACGTCGTAAAGAGTGTCAGTTGTAGATTCATTCTTCGTCTTCATACAATCCGATCGAGTCGCAATAGCCAATCTCGCCCTGAACGATAAACTGAATTTCTTCTTCAGAAAATAGTTTGGTCAGTTTTTTGGGCGCGTTTTTGCATACGAACTGAGTCATCTCTTCTTCATCGATGTCAATTTCATCTTCCAGACTCTCGTCAGCCACACCTTTGCTGTCATAAAAATCATAGATGACATCCAGAAAGTCGTATATAATCTCTTTCGAGACTTTTTCCTTCAACTCTTGAGGCAGACTGTTGATAATGTACTTTACAGCGTCATCATCATTGTATTCGATGAGATCCTCTTCTTGTTTCATAATCGTATTTATTTTTTTGTTTTAAGAGCTTCAAATATCAAACCTTCCAACTCTTCAGCCAGTTCCGGATTGTCTTTGACGCAATCTTTGGCAGCTTCGCGTCCCTGACCCAGTTTGGTGTCATTATAGCTGTACCATGAACCGCTTTTCTTGATGATGTTCAAGTCCGAACCCAGATCTATTATCTCGCCGACGCGGCTGATGCCCTGACCGTAGATGATATCAAATTCTGCTTTGCGGAAAGGAGGTGCCACCTTGTTTTTTACAACTTTTACGCGGGTCTGACTTCCAATGGCGTCATCGCCGTCTTTCAGCTGTCCGATCTTTCGAATATCCAGACGTACGGAAGCGTAAAACTTAAGTGCATTACCTCCGGTTGTGGTCTCCGGGTTTCCAAACATGACTCCGATCTTATCGCGAAGTTGGTTGATAAAAATACAAGTCGTATTGGTCTTGCTGATCGCCGAAGTGAGTTTGCGTAATGCCTGAGACATCAGACGCGCCTGTAATCCCATTTTAGAATCACCCATATCTCCTTCAATCTCCGCTTTCGGAGTCAGTGCGGCAACAGAATCGATCACAATGATGTCAATCGCAGATGAACGGATCAGTTGTTCAGCTATCTCCAAAGCCTGTTCACCATTATCCGGCTGTGACATGAGGATATCATCGGTTTTTACGCCCAGCTTTTCGGCATAGAAACGGTCGAAAGCATGTTCCGCATCAATAAATGCTGCGATACCACCTGCTTTCTGAGCTTCTGCAATGGCATGAATGGCCAATGTCGTCTTACCAGATGATTCCGGTCCGTAGATCTCAATGACTCTTCCTCTTGGATAACCGCCTACTCCTAAAGCAGCGTTTAGTCCGATAGAACCAGTCGGGATAACAGGAATTGCTTCGATGTTTTCCTCTCCCATTCTCATGATAGAGCCTTTGCCGTAGCTTTTCTCTATCTTATCCATCGCTGTCTGTAAAGCCTTCAACTTTTCGTTGTTTACAGCGGCTTGTTTCTCGTTCTCTTTCTCTTTCATATCTGTTTATTATTTAATTTCGAGTATTTGTGTGGCATGCTCCTTCGTCTTTATAGACTTTGGATGTATGATTTGCTCCAGGATCCCCTGCTCATTAAAGAGAAAGGTGGTTCTGAAGATGCCCATATATTTACGACCTGCCATCGTCTTTTCGCCCCATACACCAAACAGTTGCACGAGTTCGTGTTCCTCGTCGGAGATCAGATTGAAAGGCAGGGCGTTCTTTTCAATAAATCGCTTGTGCGATTTAGCGCTGTCGACACTGACTCCCAGTACTTCGTATCCTTTTTGCATCATCGTATGGTAGTTGTCACGGAAACTGCATGCTTCTTCTGTGCAACCGGGCGTACTGTCTTTCGGATAGAAATACAATACAATTTTCTTGCCGGCATAGTCGCTGCTGCGAACCAGCTTACCATCCTGATCTTTACCGAGTATTTCAGGAATCCTGTCTCCAATCTGAATAGCCATAGTCTAATTATTATATCAGGTACATATTATATCTTTTTTCCTCGCCAATGGTTGTCTTTGGACCGTGTCCCGGATAGATCACCGTTTCATCGGGCAGAGGGAGAAGCTTTTCTTTGATTCCCTTTATCAACGTGTGAAAGTCGCCTCCCGGAAGGTCTGCTCGTCCTACACTTCTTTTGAAGATGACATCTCCGGAAAAGATAACTGCTTCTTTCTCGCAGTAATAGACAATACTTCCCGGTGAGTGACCCGGTACATGCAGTGCCTTGAGCGTTGTATTTCCAAAGTGTATTTCATCGCCTTCATTGATGTACGAACCAATCTCTTGAGGGTCTCTTCTAAGTTTTATGTTGAATTGAGCAGCCTGAAGAGCAATATTTTGAACGAAGAATTCATCTCTTGTATGGGCAGTTGTTCTCAAACCATATTTCTGAAAAATAAATGCATTATCCATGCAGTGATCAAAGTGCATGTGTGTGTTTAATAAACAGGAGAGAGTCAGATCGTGTTGCTCAATGTAACGCGCCAATTCCTCTTCTTCTTTTTCAGTCCACATGCCTGCGTCAATTAATGCGGCCTGTTTTGTGTCGTCAAATACTAAATAACAATTGACAGGAAAGGGATTAAATTCAAACTGTTTTATCTTCATCATTAAAATCTATAGTGGCAAATATACAACTTTCTTTGTTGCAAAGAACTCCTCCTGAAAGTAATTATTTAAAGGAAACAGTTGTGCCTTTTTTATGTACTGTGCCATTTCCTCTTGTAGTTCCCCGCCTTTCAGGCAGATTATTCCATTCGGTAATGCATTCATTTGCTCTTTTCGTATATTCTTTTGCGTGATCTTGACCAGATCGTTTAAAGGCATTACGGCACGGCTGATTATAAAATCAAACTTTGTCTGTTCTTCTTCTGCACGGCAATGACGGAAGGTGGTGTTGGTAAGTCCGATCGCGTTACTTATTTCTGATGCGACTTTGAGTTTTTTGCCGATGCTGTCCACGAGATGAAAATGACATTCCGGGAAATAGATAGCCAGGGGAATAGCCGGAAATCCGCCACCTGTCCCTACATCCATCAAGGAGGTGCCGGGCTTGAACCTGATTACTTTCGCAATGCCGAGCGAATGAAGGATGTGCCGCTCGTAAAGATTGTCAATGTCTTTTCGCGAAATGACATTGATCTTTGTGTTCCAGTCCGCATACAAACCTTGTAATGCCTGCATTTGTTCTTTTTGTTTAGCTGAAAGTTCCGGGAAATAGTGAATGATCTGTTCCATTGTCTTCTTAAGTTAGAGTAAAAAAGAGATAGGGCTCTTTTTCCGAAGCAAGATCCGGATATCATCAAAGGGTAAAAACACTTCACTAATTCCGATTGCATAGCAGGCAATTTCATAGGCTCCATACACATAGGTTATACCTTCCTTTGTGACATAAAAGTTGCCGTTCGGAACAATACCTTCTGTAAAGATAAAGCCCAATTCAGACAATTCGTTGATGTCTTTTGCTTTGTTCTGAATAAGCAACTTATCAACGAGTATGTTTTTTAAATCATCCGTATAGTTTTCTGCGAAGATATCGTCTTCTGTAAGTATTGTCCCCTTTGTTGTCAGCGTCCGTACTTTCTTTGTTGTTGAACCATGCGCTCCTCCGGTATAAGAACTGGTGGTAACTAATAAGGAAAGTATCCCGTTCTCATTATAGATAACGGAGTCTTTGACAGACATGAAATATCCGAGGTCTTTCCTTGGCTCCAGTTTGTCCTCTTTAGCATATTCACATAGCTGAGTGTACTCTTCTTCCAGACTTGCTTTCTGGCTTTGAAACTTTTTGACATACTGATCTATAGCGATATCGGGTGTCTGATTAGCATATTCTTCACCCAGGAAGAGAGAGATAAACGCGTGTTGGAGCTGCCCAAGGCTATCTTGGGAATCTTGAGAAACCGGATATGTAAATGAGAGTGATAAGGCTGAGCCTATTTTTTCATGCGTATCAAAAAGATAAATAGTGTCTTTTGATTCATGCGTAGTAAATTCCAGTTTCCTGTTTTCTTGGATAGGTTTGTCTTTGCAGCTGTTGAGAATTGAAATTACAACAACAGTGAATAGAAGGATCTTATTGTTCATAGATTAATATTTCCGAAGTTGATTGATACTATTCTTACACAAAGATATATTTTTTTCTTATACAAATCAGACGGAGAGAATAATATTGGAAATAAATTCTTTGATGGGCTAAATGGCGTAATAGCACCTAATTGGATAAATCTAGCCAATGTGTTGGTTTTGTTTGCTTAAGTCGTATCTTTGCGAAAAAAAATTATGACTGAAGAAAAAAATAATCAATTGCAGATTGAGCTGGCACCTGAGGTCGCTGATGGAGTGTATGCGAATCTTGCTATTATTGCTCATTCATCGTCTGAGTTTGTGATGGACTTTGTGAGTGTAATGCCCGGAATGTCAAAAGCAAATGTGAAGTCGCGTGTGATAATGACTCCTGAACATGCAAAACGATTGCTTGGAGCTTTGCAGGATAATATTGCCAAGTATGAAGCACATTTTGGACCAATCCGGATCACTGGTCCGGAAACGAGAATCCCTCCTGTTATGGGCTTTGGTGGAGACGCTTAATAAAACTTTTTCGCTCAACCAGTCGAGTTAAATAATATTAAATATGCTCTAAATAATTCCTTTTCAGGGCGTTTCGGGGAAAATAATATGAGCGAGCCGCTTGTATCTCAGAAATAAAGCGTACTTTTGCAGTCCGATTTATGAATGATTAAAAGAATAAGTAAAAAACTAAGAATTAAACACTAAAGAAATGCCTACAATTCAGCAGCTAGTAAGAAAAGGAAGGGTGACTTTGGTTGAAAAGAGTAAATCTCCTGCGTTAGACTCGTCTCCACAGAGACGTGGCGTTTGCGTAAGGGTTTACACGACCACTCCTAAGAAACCTAATTCGGCAATGCGTAAAGTAGCCAGAGTACGTTTGACAAACTCGAAAGAGGTTAACTCATACATACCGGGTGAAGGACACAATTTGCAGGAACACTCTATTGTTATGATCCGCGGCGGTCGTGTTAAAGACCTTCCGGGTGTACGTTATCACATTGTTCGTGGTACATTGGACACAGCAGGTGTTGGCGGACGTACACAAAGACGTTCTAAATATGGGACTAAACGTCCGAAACCAGGAGCCGCAGCTAAAGGTGCTCCGGTTAAAGGCGCTCCTGCAAAAAAGAAGAAATAATTAAGTAATTCACGCTGGTTTGAGTTTATTGGAGTAGACTACATAAAGGTTGAGTAAATAATCCAGAGGGGTTATTGAAGGCTATAAGAGGCAACCAAAAACTGAATCGAAATTTTATCCTAAAATGAGAAAATCAACTCCCAAAAAAAGGGTCATATTACCTGATCCTGTATTTAGCGATGTGAAAGTATCTAAATTCGTAAACCATCTGATGTATGATGGAAAGAAGAACACCGCTTTTGAGATATTCTACAACGCACTGGAGACAGTTAAGGCTAAGTTGCCTAACGAGGAAAGAAGTGCTTTGGATATTTGGAAAAAAGCATTAGATAATATTACTCCACAAGTAGAGGTGAAGTCTCGCCGTGTTGGTGGAGCTACCTTTCAAGTGCCTACAGAAATTCGTCCTGATCGAAAAGAATCCGTTTCAATGAAAAATCTTATCTTGTATTCTCGTAAAAGAGGAGGCAAAACAATGGCTGACAAACTTGCAGCAGAGATTGTTGATGCTTTTAATGAGCAAGGTGGCGCATTTAAACGTAAAGAGGATATGCATAAAATGGCAGAGGCTAACCGTGCTTTTGCTCATTACAGATTTTAATAGAATAAGTATATAGCAAATGGCTAAAGGAACAGATTTAAATTACAATAGGAATATCGGTATCATGGCACACATTGATGCCGGTAAAACAACTACATCAGAACGTATTCTTTATTACACCGGTCTGACTCACAAGATTGGTGAGGTCCATGATGGTGGTGCAACTATGGACTGGATGGAACAGGAGCAAGAGAGAGGAATCACGATCACTTCTGCTGCGACTACTACCTTCTGGGAGTATGCAGGAAATAAATACAAGATCAATCTGATTGATACTCCGGGTCACGTAGATTTTACTGTAGAAGTAGAACGTTCTCTCCGTATCCTGGATGGGGCGGTTTCTACATTTTGCGCAGTAGGTGGTGTTGAGCCTCAGTCTGAGACTGTATGGCGCCAGGCTGACAAATATAATGTTCCCCGCATCGGTTATGTTAATAAAATGGACCGTTCAGGCGCAAACTTTTTTGAAGTGTGCCGTCAGATCAATGAAGTCTTGAAGGCGAACGCTTGTCCGATTCAGATACCTGTCGGATCGGAGGAAACCTTTTCAGGAATCGTGGATCTGGTCAAGATGAAAGCTATTTTTTGGCATAATGAGACTCTTGGTGCTGAATATGATGAAGAGGAAATTCCAGCTTCAATGTTGCAGGAAGCAAATGAATGGAGAGATAAAATGTTGGAAAAAATAGCTGAATGTGACGATGTTGTCATGCAGAAATATTTTGATGATCCAACAACGATTACTGAAGAAGAAATAAGAGCGGCTATTCGTAAAGGAACGATTGCAATGCAGATTGTACCGATGACTTGTGGCTCTTCATTCAAAAATAAAGGTGTACAACCTTTGTTGGATGCTGTCTGTGCTTACCTTCCATCGCCATTGGATAATGGTCATATTATCGGTACAAGCCCGGATGATGCCAGCATCGAGATTGAACGTCATCCGACCTCTGATGAACCTCTTTGCGCATTAGCGTTTAAGATAGCAACGGATCCGTATGTAGGACGTCTTTGCTATTTTAGAGTATATTCCGGTGAACTGACTGCTGGTTCTTATGTGTATAATACACGCTCTGGAAAAAAGGAACGTATTTCACGTTTATTCCAAATGCATTCCAACAAACAGAATCCGAAAGAATTTATTTCAGCTGGTGATATAGGCGCCGGAGTCGGTTTTAAAGATATTCGTACAGGTGATACTTTGTGCTCAGAAGATGCTCAAATTGTGCTTGAATCTATGGATTTCCCGAAACCGGTTATCGGTGTTGCCATCGAACCTAAGACTCAAAAAGATCTTGATAAACTTGGAAATGGTTTGGCAAAATTAGCAGAGGAAGATCCGACATTTCATGTTAAAACGAATGAAGAGACCGGGCAGACTGTTATTGAAGGAATGGGCGAGCTTCACCTTGAGATTATTATTGACCGTTTGAAACGTGAGTTCAAAGTGGAATGTAATCAGGGTGCTCCTCAGGTTTCTTACAAAGAGGCTATTTCAAAGGAAGTTCAAATTCGTGAAGTTTACAAGAAACAGAGCGGTGGACGTGGTAAATTTGCTGATATTATCGTTAAAGTTGGTCCTGCAGATGAAGGTGTTGAAGGTTTGCAGTTTGTGGATGAAGTGAAAGGTGGAAATGTTCCAAAAGAGTTTATCCCGGCTGTTCAGAAAGGTTTTACCACTGCAATGAAAAATGGTGTTTTGGCAGGATATCAACTAGACTCATTGAAAGTTACGCTGATAGACGGTTCTTTTCACCCGGTTGACTCTGATCAGCTCTCATTCGAGATTTGTGCCAATATTGCTTTCAAAAGCGCGTGTGCAAAAGCAGGACCTGTCCTCTTAGAACCGATCATGAAGCTCGAAGTGGTAACCCCTGAAGAAAGTATGGGAGATGTTATCGGTGATCTAAACAAACGTCGTGGACATTTGGAAGGTATGGACTCAAATCGTTCAGGGGCGCGTGTAGTAAAAGCAAAGGTTCCATTGTCTGAAATGTTTGGATATGTTACTTCCCTGCGTACAATCACGTCTGGTCGTGCTACATCCACTATGGAGTTCTCTCACTACGCTGAGGTGTCAAAATCGATTGCTAAAGAGATTCTGACTGAGGCTAAGGGCCGTGTAGATCTGTTGTAATAAAAATATTAATAGTCGAAATAACATGAGTCAAAGAATTAGAATTAAGTTAAAGTCTTACGATCATAATCTCGTGGATAAGTCTGCTGAGAAGATTGTAAAGACTGTGAAGACGACAGGTGCTGTAGTTAGCGGTCCTATACCTCTTCCAACACACAAGCGTATTTTTACTGTTAACCGCTCTACTTTCGTTAACAAGAAATCAAGAGAACAGTTTGAGCTCTCATCTTTCAAGAGATTGATTGATATCTATAGTTCAACATCAAAAACAGTAGACGCATTGATGAAGCTTGAATTGCCAAGTGGAGTTGAAGTAGAAATAAAAGTATGATTTATAAAAACAAAGTGAAATGCCAGGATTATTAGGAAAAAAAATCGGAATGACATCCGTCTTCAGTGCTGAGGGGAAGAATATCCCATGCACTGTAATCGAAGCAGGTCCTTGTGTTGTTACTCAAATCAAAACCGTTGAAAAAGATGGTTATCAGGCTGTGCAAGTGGGCTTTCAGGAAAAAACTGAGAAGCATACTAACAAGCCTGAGATGGGGCTTTTTAAGAAAGCCGGAGTAGCTCCTCAAAGACACTTGGCCGAGTTCAAGTATGAGAAAGAAATGAGTTTAGGTGAAGTTCTTACCGTAGAATTATTTTCGGACATCACGTATGTGGATGTTGTTGGTATATCTAAAGGAAAAGGGTTTCAGGGAGTTGTAAAACGTCATGGTTTTGGGGGTGTCGGTCAGGCAACCCACGGTCAACATAACCGTGGTCGTAAACCAGGTTCTATTGGTGCATGTTCTTATCCTGCAAAAGTATTTAAGGGAATGAGAATGGGCGGTCAAACTGGTAATGCTCGTGTAACCGTGCAAAATTTGCAGGTGTTAAAAGTTATCCCGGAACATAATCTTTTGTTGATAAAGGGTTCTATACCGGGAGCTAAAGGTTCAATTGTAATAATCGAAGAATAAGTATGGAACTGAGCATATATAATGTAAAAGGTGAAGACACCGGAAGAAAGATTACGTTAGACGATTCGATCTTCGGCATTGAGCCAAGTGATCACGCTCTTTATCTTGATGTTAAACAGCATCTTGCTAATGCGCGTCAGGGAACTTCCAAAGCGAAACAAAGAAGCGAAATCGCTCATAGTACGCGTAAGATTAAGAAGCAAAAAGGTACAGGGGGAGCCCGTGCCGGTGATATCAAGTCTCCTGTGTTTGTCGGTGGAGGACGTATTTTTGGTCCGGTACCAAGAGATTATAGCTTTAAATTGAATAAGAAGGTGAAAATGTTGGCGCGTAAATCAGCGTTGTCTTACAAAGCCCAATCGAACTCAATTATCGTTTTAGAGGATTTTACGTTTGAAGTTCCAAAGGTAAAAGAATTTATCTCTTTGACCAAAAACCTGCAAGTGGCTGATAAAAAGTTGCTTTTGGTTTTCCCACAACAAAATAAAAACGTATATTTGTCGGCTCGTAACTTAAAACAGTCTTCTGTTGTTGCGGTTTCCGAGTTAAATACTTATAAAATATTAGATGCAGCTTGCTTGCTTTTGACTGAAAGTTCCGTTGCTTCGATTGAAAATAATTTAAAAGCTTAATAGGAGACTTAACAGATGGGTATAATTATCAAACCGATTGTAACGGAAAAAATGACCGGTATTTCCGAGAAAATGAACCGTTACGGCTTTCGTGTTAGTCCTGATGCTAACAAAATCGAGATAAAGAAAGCTGTTGAAGAGATGTATAATGTTAAAGTCACTGACGTAAATACGATCAATTATGCAGGCAAAAAGAAATCGCGCTACACCAAAGGTGGTGTTGTGGTAGGTAGTGTTTCTGCATTTAAAAAAGCGATTGTATCAGTCCGTGAAGGTGATAAAATTGATTTTTATAGTAATATTTAATTAATAAAATGGCAGTACGTAAATTAAAGCCTACAACACCGGGGCAAAGACATAAAATTATTGGTGCTTTTGATAAGATTACTGCGAGCGCACCAGAGAAATCCCTAGTTACAGGTAAAACTCGTTCAGGAGGTCGTAATAACGAGGGACATTTGACCATGCGCTACATTGGTGGTGGTCATAAGAAAAAATACAGATTTGTAGATTTCAAAAGAACTAAAGACGGTGTTCCAGCTGTAGTAAAATCAATTGAATATGATCCGAACAGATCGGCTCGTATCGCTTTGTTGTACTATGTAGATGGAGAAAAAAGTTACATTGTTGCACCTAATGGTTTGGAAGTAGGACAGACGTTGATGTCTGGAGAAAATGCCGCTCCTGAAATTGGGAACGCACTTCCACTTCAGAATATTCCTATTGGTACCATTATACACAATATTGAGCTAAGACCAGGCCAGGGAGCTGCGTTAGTTCGTTCTGCTGGTGCTTTTGCTCAGTTAACTTCGCGAGAAGGAAAATATGCAATCATAAAATTGCCTTCAGGTGAGACAAGAAAAATTTTGTCTACTTGTAAAGCAACGATTGGTAGTGTAGGTAACTCGGATCATGCACTCGAGAAATCAGGTAAAGCAGGTCGTTCAAGATGGTTGGGAATCAGACCTCGGAACCGTGGTGTTGTAATGAACCCGGTTGATCACCCGATGGGTGGTGGTGAAGGACGTCAGTCCGGAGGTCATCCTCGCTCACGTAAGGGCTTATATTCTAAGGGCTTGAAAACAAGATCGAAGAAAAAAGCTTCTACTAAGTACATTATTGAAAGAAGAAAAAAGTAAACTGATTAATTGAGAAAGTTATGAGTCGTTCATTAAAGAAAGGGCCTTATATTAATTTAAAGCTCGAAAAGAAAGTGCTTGCTATGAATGAATCTGGCAAGAAAGCTGTGGTAAAGACTTGGGCGAGAGCTTCTATGATTTCGCCTGATTTTGTAGGCCACACAATTGCAGTTCACAACGGAAATAAGTTTATTCCTGTGTATGTTACCGAAAATATGGTTGGGCACAAGTTAGGAGAATTCTCTCCTACTCGTACATTCAGAGGCCATGGTGGTAATAAGAAAAAATAAGAAGCGTACAGGTATAATCTACGAATCTGAAATATAAAAAATTACAATAAAATGGGTGCAAGAAAAAGAATATCTGCTGAAGCTAGAAAAGAAGCACAAAAGACGATGTATTTCGCAAAATTGCGAAATGTTCCTACCTCCCCACGAAAAATGCGCCTTGTCGCAGATATGATTCGGGGGCTGGAAGTTAACCGCGCTTTGGGTGTATTGAAGTTTTCTTCTAAAGAAGCATCAGCGAGAATAGAAAAACTTTTACGCTCTGCAATCGCTAACTGGGAACAGAAAAACGAACGTAAAGCTGAAAGTGGAGAATTGTTTGTTTCTACAGTATTTGTTGACTCGGCATCAATGCTGAAGCGACTTCGTCCGGCTCCGCAAGGAAGAGGTTATAGAATTCGTAAGCGTTCGAATCATGTAACATTGTTTGTAGATACAAAAAGTAATAACGATAATCAAATTTAAAGCCAGATGGGACAAAAAGTTAATCCAATTAGTAACCGTTTAGGAATCATCAGAGGATGGGATTCTAACTGGTATGGTGGTAATGATTATGGCGATACTTTGTTAGAAGATAGTAAAATCCGCAAGTATTTAAATGCCCGTCTTGCAAAAGCTAGTATTTCGCGTATCGTTATAGAAAGAACTCTGAAATTAGTTACTATTACCGTATGTACTGCCCGACCAGGTATTATCATTGGTAAGGGTGGTCAGGAAGTTGACAAATTAAAGGAAGAGTTGAAAAAGATTACAGATAAAGACATCCAAATTAATATCTTCGAAGTAAAGAGACCTGAGTTGGATGCTGTGATTGTGGCTAATAATATTGCTCGTCAATTAGAAGGAAAGATCGCTTATCGTCGTGCAACAAAGATGGCTATTGCTTCTACCATGAGAATGGGAGCTGAAGGTATTAAGATTCAAATTTCAGGACGTTTGAATGGTGCTGAAATGGCTAGATCGGAGATGTACAAAGAAGGAAGAACTCCTCTTCATACTTTCCGTGCTGATATTGACTATGCACAGGCTGAAGCCTTAACCAAAGTAGGTTTATTGGGAATCAAAGTCTGGATTTGCCGTGGAGAGATTTATGGCAAGAAAGATTTGGCTCCATCTTTTGCTGTCTCTAAAGATTCTGATCGTAGTAATAGCAATTCAGCTGCTGCGTCCGGAAAGAACTTCAAGAGAAAAAGAAACAACAATCGTTAAACGAAATTTGAATTAAAATAAGATGTTACAACCAAAGAAAACAAAGTTCAGAAGATCTCAAAAAGGTCGGATGAAAGGTTTTGCCCAGCGTGGTAATCAGTTGTCTTTTGGCTCTTTCGGAATAAAATCCTTGCAGTCAAAGTGGATAACTGGACGTCAGATTGAAGCTGCTCGTGTTGCTGTAACACGTTACATGCAACGTCAGGGACAAATCTGGATTCGTATTTTTCCTGATAAACCAATTACTAAAAAGCCTGCAGAAGTGCGTATGGGTAAAGGTAAAGGTAGCCCAGAGGGATTTGTCGCACCGGTGACTCCAGGAAGAATGATCATTGAAGTTGAAGGCGTTTCATACGAAATAGCAAAAGAAGCTCTTCGTTTGGCCGCTCAGAAACTTCCTGTTACAACAAAATTTTGTGTGAGACGTGATTATGATGTTGAAAATAAAAATGTGTAAATTATGAAGATCGCAGAAATCAGAGAGTTTTCAGCACAGGAACTGAAAGAAAGAGTTGATGCTGAAGTTAAACGTTTGGATCTAATGAAGATCAATCATAGCATTTCACCATTGGATAATCCCGCTCAGATAACACAATTACGCAAAGACGTTGCGAAAATGCGCACTGAATTACGTCACAGAGAACTTAATAAATAATTTGAGTCTGATGGAAACCAGAAATTTAAGAAAAGAAAAAGTTGGTGTTGTTTCCAGCAACAAAATGGATAAGTCAATCACTATATCCGTTAAATGGAAAGAGAAACATCCTATTTATGGTAAGTTTGTCAATAAGACAAAGAAATTCCATGCTCATGATGAAAAAAATGATTGCAATATTGGAGATACAGTTAAAATCATGGAAACTCGTCCTTTGAGCAAAACAAAAAGATGGAGACTAGTAGAAATAATCGAGAGGGCTAAGTAATATGATACAACAAGAATCAAGACTTACAGTTTCAGATAATAGTGGAGCAAAAGAAGCTTTGTGTATTCGCGTTTTGGGTGGTACAGGAAGAAGATATGCTTCCGTTGGGGATGTTATTGTAGTAGCAATCAAAAGTGTAATCCCCTCTAGTGATGTAAAAAAAGGTGCAGTTTCGAAAGCTGTTATAGTTCGTACGAAAAAAGAAATTCGCAGACAAGATGGATCATATATTCGTTTTGATGATAACGCTTGTGTGTTGTTGAACAATACAGGTGAGATCAGAGGAAGCCGTATTTTCGGCCCTGTTGCACGCGAACTTCGTACTTCTAATATGAAAATCGTTTCATTAGCACCTGAGGTATTATAACGTTGTAATTGTTTAAAAAATGAGTAAATTACATATCAAAAAGGGAGATACTGTCTATGTCAATGCCGGCGAGGACAAAGGCAAGACCGGGCGTGTATTGAGTGTTCTTGTTAAGAGCTCTCGTGCTGTAGTTGAAGGCATAAATATCGTGTCTAAACATACAAAACCTAATGCAAAAGCTCCTCAGGGAGGAATTGTAAAATTAGAAGCTCCTATTCATATTTCAAATCTGAACGTGTTGGATCCTAAATCAGGCAAACCTACCCGCATCGGACGTAAATTGAACGACGAAGGAGTATTGGTTCGTTATTCAAAGAAATCAGGAGAGGAGATTAAATGATGACTAATACAGCTAATCTAAAAAATATTTATGCGGAGCAAGTTGTTCCAGCATTAATGACCGAATTTGGATACAAATCTGTTATGCAGGTTCCGGTATTGAAAAAAATAGTAATTAACCAAGGTCTTGGCGACGCAGTTGCCGACAAGAAAATTGTAGAGGTTGCCATCAAAGAGCTTACTGCTATTTCAGGTCAAAAAGCAGTTGCAACGCTGTCAAAAAAGGATATATCCAACTTCAAGTTGCGTAAAAAAATGCCTATTGGAGTTATGGTTACTTTACGTCGCGAACAAATGTATGAGTTTTTGGAAAAATTGATTCGTGTTGCTCTTCCGCGTATTCGTGACTTTAAAGGAATCGATAGCAAACTTGATGGAAGGGGTAATTATACACTAGGTATTCAGGAGCAAATCATTTTCCCGGAAATTAATATCGACAATATTAGTAAAATTCTTGGAATGAATATTACCTTTGTGACTTCTGCAAAAACAGATGAAGAAGGGTACGCTTTATTGAAAGCATTTGGTTTACCTTTTAAGAATGCAAAAAAGAACTAGAATATGGCAAAAGAATCAATGAAAGCCCGCGAGGTTAAAAGAGCAAGACTTGTTGCAAAATATTCAGCTAAAAGAGATGCTCTTATAGCAGAAGGCAATTATGAGGGTTTGCAGAATCTTCCAAAGGGCGCTTCCAAAGTCAGATTACATAATCGTTGTAAAATGACTGGTCGTCCAAAAGGTTATATGCGTCAATTTGGAATTTCGAGAATTCAATTCCGAGAGATGGCTTCTAATGGACTTATCCCGGGCGTTAAAAAAGCAAGCTGGTAATTTAGTATAAATATTGTCCCGACTCTCGGGATCAATTTAAACATTTATAAATATGACTGATCCAATAGCAGATTATCTGACTAGACTTAGGAATGCAATCAGTGCAAAGCACAGAGTTGTAGAAATTCCTTCGTCAAATTTGAAAAAGGAGATAACAAAGATCCTTTTTGAAAAAGGCTACATCCTTAATTATAAGTTTGTAGAAGAGGGTCCTCAAGGTTCTATTAAGATTGCCTTGAAGTATGATCCAGTAAACAAAGTTAATGCTATCAAAGCTTTAACAAGAGTCTCGACTCCGGGTTTGAGAAAATATACCGGATATAAAGACATGCCAAGAGTATTAAATGGTTTGGGAATAGCAATCTTGTCGACCTCTAAAGGTGTCATGACTAATAAAGAAGCTGCAGATCTTAAGATCGGTGGTGAAGTATTATGCTATGTTTATTAATTAAGGAGGAATAGGAAATGTCAAGAATAGGAAAATTACCCATAAATTTGCCAGCTGGAGTTACTGTGACAGTGAAAGATAATGTTGTTACAGTTAAAGGTGCAAAAGGACAAATGACACAAACTGTCAATCCTGATATTACTGTTGATATGAAAGATGGTGTTGTAACTGTGTCTCGCCCTTCAGATGAAAAGAATCACAGAGCACTTCACGGATTATATCGTTCTTTGATTAATAATATGGTCATCGGAGTCTCTACAGGATACAAAAAAGAACTTGAATTAGTCGGTGTCGGTTTTCGTTGTTCCAATGTAGGACAAGTGTTAGAACTCTCATTGGGATACTCTCATAATATATTTTTCTCTTTACCTGCTGAGGTTAAGGTTGAAACAAAGAGTGAGAGAAATAAGAATCCTCTGATTATCTTGGAATCAAGCGATAAAGAACTTATTGGCTTGGTGTGTGCGAAGATTCGCTCTTTACGTAAACCAGAGCCTTATAAAGGTAAAGGTATTAAATTTGTTGGTGAAGTTATTCGCCGCAAATCAGGTAAATCAGCAGGTGCTAAATAATTTGCTAAATAAGTGATTATTATGACAACGAAAATAGAAAGAAGATTAAAAATTAAAGCACGCTTTCGTGTGAAGGTTAGAGGTACTGAAAATCGTCCTCGTTTATGTGTGTTCAGAAGCAATAAGCAGATTTATGCACAGATTATTGATGATTTGTCAGGAAAAACGTTGGTATCTGCTTCTTCATTAAAAGCTGAAGATAAAGTTGCCAAGAAAGAACAAGCGTCGAAGGTGGGTGCTCAGGTCGCAAAAGCTGCTCTTGAGTCAGGTATTTCTTCTGTTGTGTTTGATCGCAACGGATACTTATATCACGGAAGAATTAAAGAATTGGCAGATGCGGCTCGTAACGGTGGACTAAAATTTTAATAGCGATGGCAGAAGTTTATAATAGAGTAAAATCAACAAATGATCTGGAATTAAAAGACAGATTAGTTGCTATAAATAGAGTAACCAAGGTTACTAAAGGTGGTCGTGCCTTCAGTTTTTCAGCCATTGTTGTGGTTGGAAATGAGGATGGTGTCATTGGTTGGGGGTTAGGTAAGGCTAACGAAGTAACCACGGCTATTGCAAAAGGTGTGGAATCTGCGAAAAAGAATCTTATTAAAGTGCCTATTCATAAAGGAACTATTCCTCATGAACAACTTTATAAGTTTGGAGGAGCGCAGGTGTTTTTAAAACCTGCATCGCAGGGTACCGGTGTTAAAGCTGGTGGTGCTATGCGTGCAGTATTGGAAAGTGTTGGGATAACAGACGTTTTGGCTAAATCCAAAGGCTCTTCTAATCCTCACAATCTTGTTAAGGCTACAATTGCTGCTCTTAGTGAGTTACGCGATGCAAGGCTTGTTGCGCAAAATAGAGGTATTTCTGTAGAAAAAGTATTTAAAGGATAACGGAGGTTCATTATGGCAATAATAAAAGTTAAGCAGGTAAGAAGCAGAATTAATTGTCCAAAGACTCAGAAGTTAACTTTGGATGCACTGGGACTAAAAAAACTGAATCGAGTGAAGGAACATGAAGCAACTCCCCAGATTCTGGGAATGATTGAAAAAGTGAAACATTTGGTTGCAGTTGAGTATTAAAAATAAATAATAGAATCGATATGAACTTGAGCAATTTACAGCCAGCAACTGGTTCTACAAAAACGCGCAAACGCGTTGGACGTGGATCTGGTTCTGGTATGGGTGGCACCTCAACAAGAGGTCATAAAGGTGCAAAACAAAGATCTGGTTATTCTAAAAAGATTGGATTTGAAGGAGGCCAGATGCCTTTGCAACGTCGTGTCCCAAAATGTGGTTTTAAGAATATAAACAGAATAGAGTATAAATCAATTAATATTGAAACGTTGCAATTGTTGGCTGAAACTAACAATTTGACAAAGATTTCTGTAGATACGTTGATTGAAGCTGGTTATGTATCACCAAAACATTTAGTGAAGATTTTAGGTAAAGGAGTTTTGACAAATAAATTGGAAGTTGAAGCAAACGCTTTTTCTCAATCAGCTATAAAGGCGATAGAAGCTGTTGGTGGAACTGTAGTAAAGTTATAATACAATGAAAGCAGTTGAAACAATAAAAAATATTTGGAAGATTGAGGATTTGAGAAATCGAATCCTCATTACTACCCTTTTGGTTGCAATATACCGTTTTGGTTCGTTTGTAGTGCTTCCCGGTATTGATCCTTCAGCCTTGGATGCATTAAGGAGTCAGACAAAAGGGGGCTTGTTAGCTTTGCTTGATATGTTTTCTGGCGGTGCTTTTTCTAATGCATCAATATTTGCTTTGGGAATTATGCCGTATATATCTGCTTCAATTGTGATACAACTTGCAGCCATAGCTATTCCAAAATTCCAAAAGTTGCAGCGTGAAGGAGAAAGTGGAAGACGTAAAATCAATCAGTATACCAGATATCTGACTGTGCTTATTTTACTGTTCCAGGCTCCTGCTTATCTTACTAACTTGAATTATCAAATGAAAGCTGTAGGATCGGCAATTCCATCCGGTTTTTTCTTCGCTTTCTATGCAACAATAATTCTTTCTGCTGGAAGTATGTTTATTTTGTGGCTTGGAGAGAGAATTACCGATAGAGGAATCACAAACGGAATCTCATTTATCATTTTAATAGGTATTATTGCAAGATTGCCTCGTGCTATAACAGCTGAGTTTATTTCGCGTACTACTGATAATGGTGGTGGAGGTTTGGTTATGTTCCTTGCTGAAATAGTCTTTCTGCTTTTCGTTATCGCAGCTGCAATACTTCTTGTTCAGGGAACTCGAAAAGTTCCTGTGCAGTATGCTAAAAGAGTTGTTGGGAACAAACAGTATGGTGGCGCTAGACAGTATATCCCTTTAAAGGTGAATGCTGCTGGAGTTATGCCAATTATTTTTGCGCAGGCAATCATGTTTATTCCGATATCTTTTGTTAGTTTCTCAAGTACACAAACGTCAGGGATCCTGAATCAGTTTATGGACAATCAGGGGCTACTGTATAATTTAGTGTTTGGCTTCCTTATTATAGTATTTACGTACTTTTATACAGCCATCACTATCAATCCGACTCAGATGTCAGAAGATATGAAACGCAATAATGGTTTTATACCTGGCATCAAGCCTGGCAAGCAGACTAAAGACTATATTGATAATATTATGGATAGAATAACGCTTCCAGGGTCAATATTTCTTGCAATTGTAGCTGTTCTACCTGCCTTCACGAAAGTTATAGGTATTAGTTCAGAATTTTCTCAGTTCTTTGGTGGTACGTCATTGTTAATTCTTGTTGGTGTTGTGCTTGATACATTGCAACAAATCGAGAGTCATTTATTGATGCATCATTATGACGGATTGTTGAAGTCAGGACGCATTAAAGGAAGAACAGGTAGCGTAGCTGCGTATTAACATATAGGGAAGAATGATTTTTCTTAAAACAGAACACGAAATAGATTTATTAAGAGAAAGTAATCAACTAGTAGGTAAGACTCTCTGTGAACTTGCAAAGATTATTAGACCTGGGATTACTACTCTATATCTAGATCAAATAGCAGAAGAGTTTATACGGGACAATAAAGCAATACCGGGTTTCCTTGGTTACAATGGTTTTCCTTATACTCTATGTGTATCTGTAAATGAAAATGTAGTTCACGGATTTCCTTCAAATTATGTTCTTAAAGATGGAGATGTTGTTTCTATCGATTGCGGAACGATATTAAATGGCTATTATGGAGACTCCGCCTACACATTTTGTGTAGGTGAAGTTGATAGCCAAGTAATGAAGCTTCTAAAAACGACGAAAGAGTCTTTATATTTAGGTATTGAAAAAGCTGTTGAAGGAAATAGAATAGGTGATATTGGTCATGCAATTCAGACATACTGTGAAAGCAACGGTTATTCCGTTGTCAGAGAGTTAGTCGGTCATGGCGTTGGACGTAAAATGCATGAAGATCCCGAGGTACCTAATTATGGAAGAAGTGGCTCTGGCCCTTTATTAAAAAAAGGAATGGTAATTGCAATTGAGCCTATGATTTGTTTAGGGAAAAGGCAGATTGTAATAGAAAATGATGGTTGGACTGTTCGAACAAAGGATAGATTGCCGGCTGCTCATTTTGAGCATACGATAGCAATTGGTTCCAAGAAAGCGGAAATATTATCGTCATTTGAATTTCTTGAAAAAGAATTAGGGGATAGAGCAATTTAATATTAGAATACTTTATGGCAAAGCAAGCTGCAATTGAACAAGATGGAGTAATTATTGAAGCATTGTCAAATGCAATGTTTCGTGTCGAATTGGAGAATGGTCATGAGATAACAGCTCATATATCAGGAAAAATGAGAATGCATTATATAAAAATTCTTCCTGGTGATAAAGTTCGGGTTGAGATGTCTCCATATGATCTGACAAAAGGAAGAATTGCTTTTAGATACAAATAAAATTAATAAAGATATGAAAGTAAGAGCATCACTAAAAAAGCGCACTCCCGATTGCAAAATCGTGAGAAGAGAAGGTCGCTTGTACGTTATTAACAAGAAAAACCCTAAGTACAAGGTACGTCAGGGTTGAAATGAATTTAATCTGATAAATTATCAAGTTTATGGCTATAAGAATTGTTGGTGTAGATTTACCACAAAATAAAAGAGGCGAAATTGCTTTGACTTATATCTATGGCATTGGCCGTAGTAGAGCGAACACAATTTTGGAAAGTGCTGGAGTTGATAGAGATCTGAAAGTTAAAGATTGGACTGATGATCAAGCTGCTAAAGTGCGTGAAATCATAGGCTCCACAATAAAAGTTGAAGGAGATTTGAGATCTGAGGTACAAATGAATATCAAACGTCTGATGGATATCGGTTGTTACCGTGGAATCCGTCATCGTTTAGGCCTGCCATTACGAGGTCAAAGTACAAAGAATAATGCTCGTACTCGTAAGGGTAAGAAAAAGACAGTTGCAAATAAGAAAAAAGCTACTAAATAAGAATAGTTAATATGGCAAAAAAAACAGTCGCAGCTAAAAAGAGAAATGTAAAAGTTGATGCAGTCGGACAAGCCCACGTGCATTCTTCCTTTAATAACATTATTGTTTCTCTCGCCAATAGCGAAGGGCAAGTGATATCTTGGTCATCTGCCGGAAAAATGGGGTTTAGAGGTTCTAAGAAGAATACTCCTTATGCAGCTCAAATGGCTGCTCAGGATTGTGCAAAAGTTGCTTTTGATCTTGGCCTTAGAAAAGTAAAGGTGTTTGTAAAAGGACCTGGAAACGGACGTGAGTCTGCAATTAGAACTATACACGGGGCAGGTATTGAAGTATCTGAGATAGTAGACGTTACTCCATTACCACATAATGGTTGTCGTCCTCCAAAAAGAAGAAGAGTTTAAAGTTATTTCTTATTAAGATTCTCGAATTTTGGATTGTGAATAGATTACAATACAACCTCTCTGTAATCGCGGCTGCATAATTCTTGATTCTGAATGAACAACTAAATTTTAAAAAAATGGCTAGATATACTGGACCAAAAACAAGAATTGCTCGTAAGTTTGGAGAAGCAATTTTCGGACCGGATAAAGTTCTGTCAAAGAAGAACTATCCTCCGGGACAACACGGTAACAACAGAAAGAAGAAAACATCTGAATATGGAATTCAGTTGCGCGAAAAGCAAAAAGCTAAATACACTTATGGTGTGTTAGAAAAACAATTCCGTAATTTATTTGAGAAAGCTTCACGTACTAAAGGTATTAAAGGTGAAGTGTTACTTCAGTTCCTGGAGGCTCGCTTAGACAATGTTGTTTTTAGACTTGGAATTGCAAATACTCGTGCTGCTGCACGTCAATTAGTTTCCCACCGACATATTGTTGTGAACGGAGCTGTTGTTAATATTCCTTCTTATTCTGTTAAACCAGGTGATGTTGTAGGCGTTCGTGAGAAATCAAAGTCTCTTGAAGTTATATCAAACTCATTAAGTGGTTTTAATCATAGTAAGTATCCTTGGTTGGAGTGGGATGCAACGTCAAAAACAGGTAAATTCTTACACGTTCCAGACAGAGCAGATATTCCTGAAAACATCAAAGAGCAGTTAATCGTAGAGTTGTACTCTAAATAATAAATGATTCGATATGGCGATATTAGCATTTCAAAAACCCGATAAAGTCTTAATGTTGGAAGCTGACTCCAAGTACGGAAAATTCGAATTTCGTCCTTTAGAGCCGGGCTACGGTATTACAATTGGTAATGCACTCCGCCGTATTCTGCTTTCTTCACTTGAAGGCTTTGCGATAACTTCTATTAAAATCTCAGGTGTACAACATGAGTTTGCTACTATTCCCGGAGCAATAGAAGATGTAACAAATATTATTCTGAATTTAAAGAAAGTTCGGTTTAAGAAAACTGGTGACGATGTAGAATCAGAGGATGTAACAATTACAGTCTCCAATGCTGAGGTCTTTAAAGCAGGCGATATTGGTAATGCATTAGCAGGCTTTGAAGTCTTAAATCCAGAGTTAGTTATTTGCCATTTAGATACTACTGCAAATTTTCAGATCTCATTGACAATTAACAAAGGCAGGGGATATGTTCCTGCTGATGAGAACAGGATAGCTAACAAAGATGTAGAAGTAATAGCAATCGACTCTATTTACACTCCTATAAGAAATGTAAAATATACGATTGAGAACTTTCGTGTAGAACAAAAAACAGACTATGAGAAGTTAATTCTTGAGATTTCTACAGATGGTTCTATTCATCCAAAAGATGCTTTAAAAGAAGCGGCAAAGATTCTGATTTATCACTTTATGCTATTTTCAGATGAGAAAATTACTCTTGAAAACAGTGATATCGACGGTAATGAAGAATTTGACGAAGAAGTTTTGCACATGCGTCAGCAGCTTAAATCAAAACTTGCAGATATGGATCTTTCGGTTCGAGCTCTGAATTGTTTGAAAGCTGCAGATGTTGAAACTCTTGGAGAGCTGGTTGTTTTCAATAAGACTGATTTGTTGAAGTTCAGAAACTTTGGTAAGAAATCTCTTACTGAGTTGGACGAGCTGCTTACCAGATTAAATCTCTCTTTTGGAATGGATATTACAAAATACAAATTAGAAAAAGAATAAAGTAATGAGACACAATAAAAAATTTAATCATTTAGGACGCACTAAAGCTCATAGAGATGCGCTGCTGTCTAATATGGCTTGCTCTTTGATTAAGAGTAAGAGGATTTTTACAACAACTGCAAAAGCGAAAGCGTTGAGAATTTACGTTGAGCCATTAATTAACTGTTCAAAAGAAGATACAACTAATTCTCGTCGTTTAGTATTTAGTCATCTTCAGGATAAGTATGTTGTTACAGAACTTTTCCAGAATGTAGCTCAAAAGGTGGCAAATCGTCCGGGAGGATATACACGTATCATTAAAACAGGTTATCGCTTGGGAGATAATGCACAAATGTGCTTTATTGAGTTAGTTGACTACAATGATAATATGTTGAAAGAAACAGCTGAAGCGAAGTCTACTAAGACTCGTCGTTCTTCAAGAAAGAAATCAGCTGCTAATGCAACCGTTGTTGAAGAAGTTAAACAAGCAGAAGCTCCAGCAGCAGAATAAGTAATATTCTCGATTGAGAATATTTTACATAGGCAAAAGAAGCTGTCTCTATTGAGGCAGCTTCTTTGCGTTTATCTATTTTGTATATCCTGTTTTTTAAAGAAGTCTTTAAAACTTGAATATAAATGCAGCAATCATTACCCTTGACAATTTGTTTTCCACAGACCTAAATAATAAATAGCTGCTAAATGTTTGGTTGTTAGAGAAGAATGCTTTATCTTTGCATCCGAAGAAAAGGAAGGGGGCCAAAAGCCCCCTCGTTTTTTCCCCGATGTGATTCAAACATTCGAAATAATGATAGAAAATAGTAGAGTAAACGAACTAGTTCAATCCTGGATATCTCAAAGGAGTGGCTTTTTTATTGTTGGAATTACTATTAATCCTCTCAATGCAATCCTTGTAGAAATTGATGGTTTTTCCGGTGTTACTATTGAAGATTGTGTGTCTTTACATGAAACAATAGAAAGTGCGTTGGATCGTGAGATCGAAGATTATGAGCTTGAGGTTGGTTCTGCAGGATTAGGACAACCTTTCAAGGTTTTTGAGCAATACATCAAACATGTTGGCGATGAAGTCGAAGTTCTCGCTTCTTCAGGTATAAAAGTTGCCGGCATTTTAGTTTCTGCTGATAATTCAGGTTTTTTTCTCAAGGTAAAGAGAAAAATTAAAGTTGAAGGAAGTAAGAGAGCGATCGAAAAAGAAGAAGATGTTCATTATGGATATGATGAAATTAAGTATACAAAATATCTAATTAGATTTAAGTAGTAATGGCTAAGAAGCAAGAATCTGTCAATTTGATTGACACCTTTTCTGAGTTCAAAGAACTCAAGAATATTGATAAGGAAACAATGATAAATGTGTTGGAAGACTCGTTCCGTAACGTCATCGCTAAAATGTATGGTACTGATGAGAATTTTGATGTAATTATCAATCTTGAAAAAGGGGATTTTGAAATCCGACAGAATCGTGAAGTTGTAGAAGACGATCAATTGGAAGATCCGAATCTTCAGGTTTCACTTTCTGAGGCGCGCGAGGTTGACCCTTCCTATCAGGTAGGTGAAGAGCTTTCTAAAGAGATTTTCTTCGCTGATTTTGGCCGACGTGCTATTTTGAATCTTCGTCAAGCCTTAGCTTCCAAGATATTGGAACTGCAAAAAGATAGTGTATACTCAAAATATTCAGAGCTTGTCGGTCAAATTGTAAATGCTGAAGTCTATCAGATTTGGAAGAAGGAGATTCTTTTATTGGATGACGAGGGCACAGAGTTACTATTACCAAAAACAGAACAGATTCCGAGTGATTTTTATCGCAAGGGAGAGTATGTAAGAGCCGTAATCAGTAGTGTGACTAATGAGAATAGCAATCCAAAAATAATTCTTTCCCGCACTTCGCCGGAATTTTTGCGTCGACTGTTTGAATTGGAAGTTCCAGAGATAAACGACGGATTAATAACCATCAAAGGGATTGCCCGAATTCCGGGTGTAAGAGCTAAAATCTCTGTGGAATCTTACGACGATCGCATTGACCCTGTAGGAGCTTGTGTGGGAATGAAAGGTTCTCGTATTCATGGTATTGTAAGAGAATTGCGAAATGAAAATATTGATGTAATAAATTATACATCCAATATTTCGCTATACATTCAGCGGGCATTAAATCCGGCAAAGATTTCGTCTATCCGACTGAATGAAATTGAGAAAAAAGCTGAAGTTTACCTCAAACCGGAGGAAGTATCTTTGGCGATAGGAAAACAAGGACTCAATATAAAGCTTGCCATCATGCTGACAGGTTACAATATTGAGGTATTCCGTGATATTGATGAAACTGACGAGGAAGACATCTATTTGGATGAATTCTCTGATGAAATAGATTCATGGGTAATTGGTGCCTTGAAGGCCATAGGTTGTGATACTGCAAAGAGTGTTTTGGCAAAGACTCGTGAGGAATTGATAGAGAAAGCCGATTTAGAAGAAACAACAGCAGATGATGTCATTCGGATTTTAAAAGCCGAATTTGAGGATTAAACAAGAGATATCGCGAATGGTTAAAAGATAAGTATGTCAATAAGATTAAATAAAGTAACGAGAGATTTAAATGTAGGAACAACTACCTTGGTTGATTATCTACACAAGAAGGGGATAAAAGTGGAAGCAGATCCTAACACGAAAATCTCTGAAGAAGCATATGTCCTTCTTCTTAAGGAATTTGGTAAAGGGATTGATATCGATAAGGAACTCAAGAAATTGGAGCAAATCCGCATTGATAGAGAAAAAGCTGCCGCTGAACCAGTTGGTGGAAATAAGATTCAAGAAGCAGTCGCAGAAGTGCCTAATGTAGCACCTGCTCAACCGGATCTGAAAAAATCTCATGTACCGGCTGATTTAATGCCAAGAATTAAAACTGTTGATAAGATAGATCTTGACGCTTTAAATACGAAGAAGTCCTCTGTTGCAGAGGTGTCCTCTTTAGCTCCAGAAGCTACATCCATTCAGAATCGTCAGAATATTGAAAAGATCAATGCGGTGAGCCCGGTTGAGCAGCCGAAAGTGGTGACTCCTGTACTTCCTAAAACCTCTTCTGATCCTTCTTTTGAAAAGGAAAAACAGGTGATAAAGCCTGCTGTTGTTGATTCTGTGAAGAAAGATGAGCCCAAAGTTCAGCGTCCGGATGTGGAGCATCCAAAGAAAGAGATTCCAAAAATAACAGAACAGAAACCGGAACCGAAAAAAGCTGAAGAAGTAATTCCGGTGGTGCAGCATGCAGATCAAAAAAAGGTTGAGAAGAAGGAAACTGTTCTTGAGAACGTTGAACCCCAAAAAGTGGAATCCAAAGAACTTTTGCAGCCGACATTAGAACAGCAAAAACCGGAAGAGAAAAAAGCATCAGAACCTGAAGCAGATGAATCGTCCGTAAAATCTGATGATGTATACAAGATCGATGTTGCAAAATTCGAGAATAAAATAAATGTTGTTGGTCGAATAGATTTGGATACGATCAATCAACAGACACGTCCCAAAAAGAAGACGAAGGAAGAAAGAAGGAAAGAGCGCGATACGAAAGAAAAAGATAGACTTGCGCAAAGAAAACCTCTGCTTCAACCCGCTAAAGAGGGTGAGAAAAAAGTCTTTACTCCAAAAACAGAACAATCTTCAGTTCGCTCCACTGGTGGTGGTGTGACTGAATCAAATGATCCGAAGAAGAAACGTAAGAGAATAAACAAAGAACGTGTAGACATTGAAAAGAGTGTTGGCATTTTGACCAATACCCAGCCACGTTCTGCCACAACTCCTAACACGGCTTCTTCAAACAACAATGCCTCACATAAGAACAACCGTTTCAAGAAACCTGTGAAGGTTGAAGTAAACGAAGGTGATGTTCAGAAGCAGATCAAAGACACATTAGCCCGCCTGACTAACAAAGGAAAAGGAAAGGGTGTTAAGCATCGTCGTGATAAACGTGATGCTAATTATCAGCGCATGGCTGAGCAGGAAGAACAGGAATTACAGGAAAGCAAGACACTCAAGATTACCGAGTTTGTAACTGCTAATGATCTTGCCAGGATGATGGACATCCCTGTTGTTCAGGTTATTTCCACATGTATGAGCATTGGAATGATGGTGTCCATCAACCAACGTCTGGATGCAGAAACGATTAATATCGTTGCGGAGGAATTTGGCTTTAAGACAGAATATGTAAGCGCAGTAGTTGCTGAAGCCATTCAGGATACAGCAGATGCCGAGGAAGACCTGGAATCCCGTCCGCCAATCGTTACGGTGATGGGGCATGTCGATCATGGTAAGACTTCTTTGCTGGATTATATTCGTAAGGCGAATGTAATTGCTGGTGAGGCCGGTGGTATAACCCAGCATATTGGTGCTTATAATGTAAAGTTGGAAGATGGACGACGTATCACTTTCCTGGATACACCGGGACATGAAGCCTTTACGGCAATGCGTGCTCGTGGTGCGAAAGTGACTGATATCGCTATTATTATAGTAGCGGCCGATGATAATGTGATGCCCCAGACGAAAGAAGCGATCAATCATGCATCAGCCGCTGGTGTACCGATCATATTTGCAATAAATAAGATTGACAAACCGACAGCCAATCCGGAAAAGATAAAAGAAGAACTTGCCGGTATGAACTATTTGGTGGAAGACTGGGGTGGTAAGTATCAATCTCAGGATATCTCTGCCAAAAAAGGACTTGGAGTCAAAGAACTCTTGGAGAAGGTGCTTTTAGAAGCAGAAATGCTCGAGTTGAAAGCAAATCCAAATCGAAATGCCACTGGTTCAATCATTGAATCAACACTTGACAAAGGACGTGGATATGTTGCTACTGTTCTTGTATCAAATGGTACATTGAAGGTAGGTGATATTGTCTTAGCCGGTACAAATTTTGGAAAGGTAAAAGCGATGTTTAATGAACGTAATCAACGCATTAAGCAAGCGGGTCCATCCGCACCGGCATTAGTTCTTGGCCTTAACGGAGCTCCGACTGCAGGCGACACATTCCATGTGATTGAAACGGAACAGGAAGCCCGTGAGATTGCGAACAAACGTGAACAACTCCAACGTGAGCAAGGTTTACGTACTCAGAAACTCCTTACATTGGATGAGGTTGGAAGACGTATTGCTTTGGGTAACTTCCAGGAATTGAATGTCATTGTCAAGGGTGACGTGGATGGCTCTATTGAAGCACTGTCCGATTCACTGATAAAACTCTCAACTCCTGAACTTCAGGTTAATGTAATACATAAGGCAGTTGGACAGATTTCTGAGTCTGATGTCTCTTTGGCAGCTGCATCAGAAGCTATTATAATTGGTTTCCAGGTACGTCCTTCTGCTCAGGCACGCCGTCAGGCAGAACAGGATGGTGTGGATATCCGTATGTATTCGGTTATTTATGATGCGATCGAAGAGGTGAAATCTGCTATGGAAGGTATGTTGTCACCGGAAATTAAAGAAGAAGTAGTTGGATCGGCCGAAGTAAGAGATGTATTTCATATTACCAAGGTTGGTACTGTCGCAGGTGCTATGGTGAAAGAAGGTAAGATCAAACGCTCCAATAAAGCTCGTTTGATTCGTGATGGTATCGTTATCTTTACAGGCGACCTGAATGCTTTAAAGCGGTTTAAAGAAGATGTGAAAGAGGTTTCTGTAAACTATGAATGTGGTATCAGCCTTCAGAATTACAACGATATAAAAGTGGGTGATATTATAGAGGCTTTTGAACAGATAGAGATTAAAAAGACACTGTAATAACCAGACAATAGGCCCTAAACTGTCATCTTCGCTTTCATTAGGGAGATGACAGTTTTTTTATACCTAAAACAAGAGGATGCGTATGAAAAGTATTGACATCATTATCTGTCTATTCATTCTTTTCGGAATCATATCCGGAATAAAAAAAGGATTTGTTATTCAGGCCGGCTTACTGGTTGGCCTGGTTATAGCCTTCTTTTCAACCCGATATTTGGCTGATAATGTGGCCTATTATATGAACAGGCTGTTTGAAATTCCCGAAAAAGCGCTTACCATTCTCTCTTTCATCATCTGCTTTTCGATGATCCTTTTCTGTTGTCACATCATCGTTCTTTCTCTCCACAAGGCGCTTCATGTAATTTGTGTTGGCTGGCTGGATCATCTATCCGGAGCTATACTGGGTGTGATCAAAGCCGTATTGGTACTTGGCATTCTATTTATTGTTATAGATGCTGCTGATAAAAAAGATCGTTTCATCACACGAGAGCTCAAAGAAAATTCGTTACTTTACAAACCGGTAGTGACAGTCACCTCTTTTTTCTTTGTCTGGGCTGAACCGGAAAAGTGGTTTAGCGATATTGAGAAACAAGTTAAAAAATTGACTACCCCTAATCAATGAAACTGTATCAGAATGAAAAAGGGAAATAATCTTATAAAGAAGTTTACGAAGGAAAAGTACAAATACGGTTTTACAACCGATGTACATACCGACATTATTGAAAAAGGCTTGAGTGAAGATGTCATTCGACTTATTTCTTTCAAAAAGGAAGAACCTGAATGGCTTCTTGAACTCCGTCTCAAGGCATACCGCCATTGGCTCACATTGGAAATGCCTACCTGGGCTCACCTGACTATCCCGGAAATAGACTATCAGGCTATCAGTTATTATGCCGATCCCAGACAGAAGAAGAAAGGGCCCAAAAGCATAGAAGAGGTAGATCCTGAGCTATTAAAGACATTTAATAAGTTGGGTATTCCACTCGAAGAGCAGCTTGCACTCAGTGGAATGGCTGTAGATGCAGTTATGGATTCTGTTTCTGTAAAAACGACGTTCAAAGAAACTCTTTTGGACAAAGGTATCATCTTTTGTTCCTTTAGTGAAGCAGTACGTGAACACCCTGATCTGGTCAGAAAGTATCTGGGTACAGTAGTCGGTTATCGTGACAATTTCTTTGCAGCACTTAATTCTGCTGTTTTTTCTGATGGATCGTTTGTTTACATACCCAAAGGAGTACGTTGCCCGATGGAACTCTCCACCTATTTTAGAATCAACGCCGCAAATACCGGACAGTTTGAGCGAACGCTGATTGTTGCCGACGATGATAGCTACGTTTCTTATCTGGAAGGTTGTACGGCACCGATGAGAGATGAAAATCAATTGCATGCAGCGATCGTAGAAATAATGGTGCACGATCGGGCAGAAGTCAAATACTCTACCGTTCAGAACTGGTATCCCGGAGATGCAGAAGGCAAAGGCGGTGTATTCAACTTTGTAACCAAACGCGGCAATTGCAAAGGAGTAAACAGCAAGCTTTCCTGGACGCAAGTGGAGACTGGTAGCGCAATTACATGGAAATATCCAAGCTGCATTCTGACCGGAGACAACTCATCCGCAGAGTTTTATTCTGTGGCTGTAACCAATAATTATCAGCAGGCAGATACAGGTACCAAGATGATCCATCTCGGAAACAATACGAAGAGTACCATCATCAGTAAGGGTATATCGGCAGGGCATAGTCAGAATTCTTATCGCGGACTGGTTCGCGTGGCTGAGAAAACGATCGGCGCACGTAATTACAGTCAGTGCGATAGCTTGTTACTGGGCGATAAATGTGGGGCACATACATTCCCTTACATGGATGTTCACAATGAAACAGCAGTTGTGGAGCATGAAGCGACTACTTCCAAGATCAGCGAAGATCAACTCTTTTATTGCAATCAGCGTGGTATCAAGACAGAAGATGCCATCGGCCTGATCGTGAATGGATATGCCAAAGAGGTAATCAATAAATTGCCCATGGAGTTTGCTGTGGAAGCACAAAAACTGTTGGCAGTCAGTCTGGAAGGATCTGTCGGATGATGCATCCGGATAATTAATACGTAAATAAAAAGGAAAATAAGATATGTTAGAGATCAAAGATTTACACGCTTCTATAAATGGCAAAGAGATACTCAAAGGTATTAACCTGGTTGTAAAACCAGGTGAAGTTCATGCCATCATGGGTCCGAATGGCTCAGGTAAGAGCACACTCTCTTCTGTTTTGGTCGGCAATCCTGCCTTTGAGGTAACAAAAGGAAGCATCTCTTTTTATGGAAAAGATTTGATGCAACTCAGTCCGGAAGATCGCAGTCACGAAGGAATATTTCTTTCCTTCCAGTATCCTGTTGAGATCCCGGGAGTCAGTATGGTTAATTTTATGCGCGCTGCTGTTAATGAACAGCGGAAATACAGAAATCAGCTTTCACTTTCCGCCAGTGAATTTCTCAAACTCATGCGTGAGAAGCGAGCTGTGGTGGAGATGGATAATAAACTAGCCAACAGATCCGTAAATGAAGGATTTAGTGGTGGCGAAAAGAAACGGAATGAGATTTTCCAGATGGCCATGCTTGAGCCGCGACTTTCTATTCTTGACGAAACAGACTCCGGTTTGGATATTGATGCCCTTCGTATTGTAGCCCAGGGAGTCAATACCTTGAAAAGTGCCGAGACCAGTACGATTGTGATCACTCACTATCAGCGCTTGCTCGACTATATCAAGCCTGATATTGTGCATGTTTTGTACAACGGTCGCATTGTAAAAACAGCCGGTCCCGAACTTGCTCTTCAGCTTGAGGAGCGCGGATACGATTGGATTAAAGAAGAAGTTGCTGAATAATAAAGTCTGAGAGATTTCTTCTCTCTATTAAAGCATTAAATTATGAATCCGGAACAACAATATATTGATCTCTTTGTCCGATATGAGGCGATGATTTGCCAGCACAGTGCGGGTGTGCTCAATGCTCAAAGAGCAAAAGCTTTTGCCAGCTTTGAGCAATCAGGCTTCCCGGATAAGAAACAGGAGCAATATAAGTATACCGATATTGCGAAGTTATTCGAACCAGACTATGGGCTCAATCTCAATCGTCTGGATATACCGGTCAATCCGCACGAAGTCTTTAAGTGCGATGTTCCTAATATGAGTACCGCACTCTATTTTGTAGTAAATGATACCTTCTACAAGGAACAATTACCAAAGTCCTTTCTGCCGGAAGGAGTTCTTCTGGGCAGTTTGAAGGAGATGGCAGAAAGTCACCCTGACCTGGTTAAGAACTATTACGGACAACTGGCCGACTCTTCAAAAGACGCGGTTACAGCGGTCAATACCATGTTTGCGCAAGATGGCTTTTTCATCTATGTTCCTGATTGGGTCGTGGTCGAGAAACCGTTGCAGCTAATCAATATTCTTCGTTCAACCGTTGATTTTATGGTTAATCGTCGTGTCTTGATCGTACTGGGTAAAGGTGCGCAGTTGCGTCTGTTGGTGTGCGATCATACGATGGATGATGTCAATTTCCTTGCCACACAAGTTTGCGAGGTCTATGCAGGTGAAGGATCGGTCCTGGACCTTTATGAGATGGAAGAAACAAATATGTCTTCTACCCGTATCAGCAATATGTATGTTCGTCAGGAAGCGGACAGTAATGTACTTATCAACGGCGTCACTCTGACTAACGGATCTACACGCAACCGCACAGAGGTTGTGCTTGCCGGAAAGGGAGCAGAGATCAGTCTCAATGGCATGGCAATCGCAGACAAGGATCAGCATGTCGACAACTCGACATTTATTGATCATGCAGCATCCGATTGTACCAGTACAGAGCTCTTCAAGTATGTCCTTGACGATGAGTCCACCGGAGCTTTTGCAGGGAAAGTACTCGTTCGCCCCGGAGCTCAGAAGACAAGTTCGCAGCAAACCAACCGCAACCTTTGTGCCACACGAAAAGCCCGTATGTTCACTCAACCCCAACTCGAAATCTACGCCGATGATGTGAAGTGTAGTCACGGGGCTACCGTCGGACAGTTGGATGAGACTTCTCTTTTCTATATGCGTTCACGGGGAATACCCGAACGGGAGGCACGCTTATTGCTTATGTTCGCGTTTGTCAACGAAGTGATTGACAATATTCGCATCGATGCCTTACGTGAACGACTTCATCTGTTGGTTGAAAAGCGTTTCCGGGGTGAACTGAACAGATGTAAAGGTTGCGAAAACTGTAAATAGAAATCAGATGATAGATATAGCAAAGATACGAACCGACTTCCCGATACTCTCACGGCAGGTGTATGGCAAGCCATTGGTCTATTTTGATAACGGCGCTACGACGCAGAAGCCTCGTTGTGTGGTTGAATCCATTGCCGATGAATATTATTCGGTCAATGCCAATGTGCACAGAGGCGTTCATTTCCTCTCTCAACAAGCCACGGAGCTGCACGAATCATCCCGCGAGACGGTTCGTCGCTTCATCAATGCCCGTTCTATCACAGAGATAATCTTTACCAGGGGAACGACAGAAAGCATTAATTTGCTTGCATCCAGTTTTGGAGAGGCTTTTTGTTCAGAGGGAGATGAGATTATTATCTCAGTCATGGAGCACCATAGCAATATTGTTCCCTGGCAGATGCTTGCCGCACGCAAAGGTGTCACCCTCAAAGTGATTCCGATGAATGACAAGGGTGAGTTACTTTTGGATGAATACGAATCTCTTTTTTCAGAAAAGACCAAACTTGTCTCGGTGACACATGTCTCCAATGTACTGGGAACGATCAATCCGGTCAAAGAGATGATTGCCACCGCACACGCTCATGGCGTACCCGCTCTGATTGATGGCGCACAGTCTGTGCCTCATATCCAGGTGGATGTGCAAGATCTTGATGCCGACTTTTATGCCTTTTCGGGACACAAGATTTACGGTCCCACGGGCGTCGGTATCTTGTATGGTAAAGGACAGTATCTCGATCAGCTTCCTCCCTATCAGGGAGGCGGCGAGATGATTCAGACGGTAAGTTTTGAAAAGACAGTCTTCAACGAACTACCTTTCAAGTTTGAAGCAGGCACCCCCGATTATATAGGCACCACAGCTCTTGCCAAGGCGTTGGATTATGTATCTGCCATCGGGATGGAGTCAATAGCGGCGTATGAACACGAATTGACGACCTATGCCACAGAGCGACTCAGAACCATAGAGGGCATGCGTATTATTGGTGAAGCCGAACGAAAAGGCAGTGTGATTTCTTTTTTGGTTCAGGATATTCACCCCTTCGATATGGGCACCTTGCTCGATCGGCTGGGCATTGCTGTTCGCACCGGTCATCATTGTGCTCAGCCCTTGATGATTCGTTTGGGCATTGAAGGAACTGTTCGCGCCTCTTTTGCCTTTTATAACACCAAAGAAGAAATTGACTCCATGGTTACTGCCATTGAGCGTGTCCGGAAGATGTTCTGATTCACATATTGTAGTACAATTAAGCACCACAGATGAGATGCTTAATTATACTACAAGTATGCCGGATTGTGCTTTACAATCCACACTTCTCCAAAGGCTTTTCAGAGAATAGGAAAGAAGGTTATTTCAACAACCAGCTATTCAAATAATCAACAGTTTGTTCTTGCTGGCTCGGGCGAGGCGGATTAGTATCCACTACATTTCCATCCCGGTCAATCAGTAGATAGGTCGGGTAAGAATTGACCCCAAAGCGTCTTTCAAGCATACTTTGTTGTTGATCGGGCAAACGGTATTGTACAATATTCTCACCCGTAAGGGAGTAGCTTTTAATCACATTTTTCCAACCTTCTTCGGGTGAGTTATTGGCAAAATACATGAAAATGACATCTTTTCCGATAAACTGTTTTTTTATGTCGGCAACATACTTCATCTGCATTTTGCAGGGTCCGCACCATGTACCCCAGAAATCGGCGTATATTATCTTTCCTTTATATGGGCTGATCAGTTCCTTCCACAACGCATCCGCATCTTTAGCTTCTTTCAAATGATCGGTGTTTTTAAGACTCTCGGTATATTCCAGACTTTTGCCAGGTAATTCGGTGTAGAACTTCTGTGTGGCCAAAATTTTATCCCTGAATAAGGGTGTTTTTATCCTGCTTATCATTTTATTGAACAACTCATTCTCCAACGGTTTACGTTCATTATCTAGCGTTTTGTATAATTCAGAAGCCAAATAATAGTCGTGAATAATCTTATCAGAAGTAACAGCATTAATCACTTCATCTGCGCTAAGAGATAGACTCACTTTCTGATTTTTAAAATACCACATAAAATCCCTCATAAAAATAAAGAAATCACTGTTTAATGTTATTGGGGCTACAGGATTGGCAAGCATCGTATCTCGAACATAATCCATGTATTCATCTGGGAGTTTTTCTGTTGTATTTCTGTATGATTTATATTGAAATTGCATTAGGTCTTGTGCTATGTTGTATTTAGCGTAATTGGCAAGAAAATAGCGCAGTTTTTCAGAAGGATTTGGCATCTGTTTCATAATGTCATTTGTGTACTCTTTCGCAATTTTGTATTGCTGCTGCCTCATTGCTAAGAAATCGAGAGGTTTAATACCTGCCGGAATACTATAGCCACGAATCCCGGAAAAATCAAACGCAGCTAATTCATTGTGAATGCGAGCATTTTTCCCCATATACAACGTTTGCTTCGTGTTCTCGTCGTAGAATAAGAAATAGTGCTCGTTAGGTTCCAAAACATCTGTTTGATACATTTGTAGCGAAACCAACGATACCATCAAACTATTGTACAATGGTACTTTCATCTGGAAACGTCCAATACTATCTACATCGCCATAATACGAAACATCTTCATCAGTGAACATGCCATGAAGTGAAATTTCAAAGGGCTTAGCGCTTTTTCTGTTTCTTATGTATCCTGTAATATAAGCTGTATCTACTCTGGCAAAATGATTGTCGGCGAAGCGTGTTGCATCAGCTGTTTTGTAATGTGGAAGTGTACGACCTGCCAGTTTGTACGTAATCGCATTTTGCTTTCCCGATACGATTAGTAAGGTGCTGTCATCTGTTTTTGTGAGAGTTAGTTGAAGTGTTTCATCCCCGTTTTGTAGGGTAGCAGTACCTTTATTCTTTTTAATAGTCAGTTCTTTGTATGTCCAGAACTTTCCATCGTAAATAGCAAATTGTTCAAAGAAGCCATAGGTCCATTCGTTTTTTGAAGGTTCATACCAATTACCAAAAACAGCATATTTATCTACGTCATCACTCATTGGAAGGAATGCGGTAGAGTTATTATCAAAGGTAAGATTCCACGAATTGTTTGCTTGTTTTACCAAAATAATCAGACGATACTCACCTTTATTCTCGATTAATGCATGATATTCCTGTTTCATAGACGCTCCCAGCCAATTGATATCCCATCGTTTATCATCGTAGAGTAGTTTCCCTTTTTCAATGGCAAGTGTTTTGCGACTGTTGTTATCGAACCATTTCCCAACAATAACTTTTGAATAGTCACTTACCGGCAGGTAATCTATATTGGGGTTACGGTCGAAATGCTTGCATCGCCATGGCTGTTTCCCATCCGGGGTGTAAAACAGAGCACTATCATTAGCTTGTTGCTTAATTTTGAAATACAGATGTTCTCCTTTTTTGTTTGACAGATAGAGTATCGTGTATTCATTCTCCGATTGATTAATGCTGTCAACCGTCATCATGTGGTTATTGATCTCAACATAATTAGGTCCAACTTGCATACCGAACAAGCCACTCTGATTGTCTGGTTTAAACTGCCAATAACCGTGCAGTTGAGGGGGAACTTCTTTTGGAACAGACGCACATGCACTTAGATTCATTACAAAAACAAGTGCCATACATACTACAAAACAATGTTTCATGACTTAAATAATTTTATTTGTAAACTTAAAAATGACTTGGCAAAAAGACTATTTCGATAACCAGTCGTTCAAATGATCAACCGTTTTTTCTTGTTGCTAAACCGCACACATCTTAGTTGTTTTCTTTGACCACCTCTGCCGGGTTAGACGACGCTGCACGCCACACCCGTAAGAAGATTGATGCCACGATGACCAGTGCCAGACTCAAAGCCACTCCTAGGAAGAGTGGGATCCCCATCGGTACTCGTCTTGTATATTGTTCCAGCCAGAGTTTCATCGCATAATATCCGATAGGGAAAGCAATGACCAGTGCGATGCCCAACTGGAGAAAGAACTCTTTGAAGAAGAGCTTCAGGATAACGCTCATCGTTGCTCCATTGATCTTTCGGATGGCAATCTCCTTACGACGTTGCTCACAGGTGAGTGATGCCAACGAATAGATGCCGAAGATGGAGATCAGCAGGCAGATGATGGAGACGATCAAGAATAAGTTTCTCAGATTCTTTACAGAGGTGAGGTATCCTTTTTCAAAATCCTCTTCAAAATCTGAATATTGGACAAAAGCAGATGGATCTATTTTTGAGTACACTTCTTCTATTCCATTACGAATATCGTTTTTTTTATGTTTTGTGTTCATTGCACCATCTTTTATCTTCAGCAAGATACTCAATTGATTTGACTTACAATCTTTGTGATTAATATTGCGATACATGATTGGAACTGGAGTTGAGAAAGGTGAATCGTAGCAGTCGGCAACCACTCCAACAATCTGATACCCATCCAGCAGATTTCCTTTTTTATTATATTGTTTCAGTAGGTTTTTTGCAGACTCATTGATCACAACTGCCTGCGTCTCATCCGGTCGATAAATACGTCCTTCCAAGAGCTTCATGGAGACAATTTCAAATAGACGGGAATCTGCAAAATCATGATAGATATTCGGTTGTGTTTCATCCTTTTTATCTGATTCCCCTTCACTACTGACTTTCGTAACATCGTAAATACTGTAAAAATGACCAGGAAAGCTTGAACCGTACAACATAATCGCTTTGTCTACGTATGGCAATTTCTCTAGGTCGGTTGAAAGCTGATTTAAATCCCATTCCACGTTTTTTGTAGTAGGTTTATCCGAATAGGTACCTACAATATTCGGGCTAATAATATTATGGAGATAGTATCCCATATTCCGACTCTGTAAATAACTCACTTGCAAAAAGAAAACTGTTGTGGCAAAAATCATGATTGTACTCATCACAAGTTGTGAAGTCAACATGACTTTCTGAAATGTATTTCGAATGCCACTTTGTGTTATGTTGTTAAGATGCCCATACAAGGTTTTCCGTTTGAAATAGTAGATAGGGAAAGTGCATAACAGTAATGTGATTCCGTAAAGTATCCCTGCAAAGAGTAATGTCTCCTTGTAGATTTCGCTTTGCAACATCTGTGCATGAGAGACCATAAAAAAGAATGGAAGGGAGATTTCCAGCATGCATTCGCCCAGAAAAAGAGCAAACAGAAGTACTAGACCGAACTCAATAATCAACATTCGCATAAGTGATCCATTGGTGGCTCCATTGACTTTTCGAAGTCCAAGTTCTCTTCCTCTCATTTTCAGACGTGTGATGAATAGTATCAGGTAATTAAATAGCGCACAGATGATCACCATCATACCCGCAAATGAAAAGATGCGGATATGTTCATATTTGGTACGCATTTTTGATTTATCAGAAGGTATTAATTTATGCTTTTCATATAGACGTAGTGCTTTCAATGAAGGCTTAAAATTGATACTATTTTCTTTTTTTATCTCTTCTATCTTTTTCCTGAATGCTTCTGCATCAGCACCCTCTTTTAATAAAACATACATATGCCCGATTCCGGATTCATTTATCCAATGATCATCCGGATCATTTTTGATCATTAATCCATTCATCAGAAGGTCTGTACGATCCCACTCCGGCAATATTGCCCGTATTTCAAACTTAAAACTTCCTGATATATCTTGTATTGTGGTACCATTTTTTAATGTAGTTGATGACGAGTAAGAAAAAGGTTCACTAATAAGACCTATTGGATTAATCCCATACTTTGTAATCTTGTTTGATAAGGATTTTGATATTGCGATGGGATATTCTCCGGAGGGTGAGCGTTGCAACTGAGTCATTAGTTCGTGTGGCAGATCAAACATCTTTATAAAAGCACTATCCACCATCGTTACAGATGTTACAACGGAAGGATTATTTTGATGCTTGAAAGGGGCAAATCCTTTCTTTTCAATTACCATTGAAACCTCTTCCACTTCAGGAAAGTTTGCTTTCAGGTATGCTACTTGTCCAATCATTATGGGCTCAATACCTCCACCTCCCTTTCCATCTTTCCATTCGTTTACGATCTGGAAAATGCGATCTCCTTTCGGATGAAAGCGGTCAAAGCTATTCTCATAGCGTATCCACATAGCGGTGAGAGAGAAGCAGGCGAATCCTGCTGCCAGACCGAGAATGGAGACGTAACTTTGGGTCTTGTACTTTCTCAGGTTGCGAAGTGCAACTGTCAGATTGTGTAAAAACATCTTATAATTTTTGTTTGGTTAAAAGCATCTGTATGTAATATTTTACGCAATAGATTATACAAACTGCTTGCCAAATACATAACCATTTGATTATTAATAAATAAACAATATTTCTCTGTTTAAAAAGATGTGCGGCTTCGCACGTTCTTGTTGCTAAACCGCACACTTTTCAATGGCTTTCTTTTACTAACACCATACGAACAGTAGTCATTGGCTTCTGCTACTGATCCTGATGATTCTAAATATCCGTTTTCAAACTTCCCATCGAGTAGTCGGCATTCGCCACTTTACCATCCTTATCAATCAGCACATAGTGAGGAATTACACTGAATTGGAATAGCTGTCTGAGATATATCTCTTCATCATCTGATAAACGATGTGTATTCACCAGTTCCTGATCTTTCACAAACTTATCGTAAGCATCCTTAGGTGAGCCACCTTCACTGGTGATAAAGACAAAAGACTATTTCGATAACCAGTTGTTCAAATAATCAATCGTTTGTTCTTGCTGCATCGGACGAGGCGGATTTTTGTCCACTACATTTCCATCCCGGTCAATCAGTAGATAGGTCGGGTAATAATTGACCCCAAAGTGTTTTTCAAGCATACCTTGTTGTTGATCGGGCAAACGGTAGTGTACAATATTCTCACCGGTAAGAGAGTAACTTTTAATCACATTTTCCCAACTTTCTCCGGGTGAGTTATTGGCAAAATACATGAAAATGACATCTTTCCCGACAAACTGTTTTTTTATGTCGGCAACATACTTCATCTGCATTTTACAGGGTCCGCACCACGTACCCCAGAAATCAACGTATATAATCTTTCCTTTATATGGGCTGATCAGTTCCTTCCACAAGGCATCGACATCTTTTGCTTCCTTCAAATGATCAGTGTTTTTAAGGCTCTCGGTATGTTCCAGACTTTTGCCTGATAATTCGCTGTAGAATTTCTGTGTGGCCAAAATTTTATCTTTGAGTATGGGCGTTTCTATCCGGCCTATCATCTCGTTGAACAACTCACTATCCATCGGTTTACGTTCATTATCCAGCGTTTTGTATAATTCAGAAGCCAAATAATAGTCGCGAACAATCTTATCAGATGTAACTGCATTAATTCCTTCATAATCTCTATTCAAGCTCATTTCGGCAAACATTCGACTGATCTCTTTTTCAACCAGTTCTTTGTTTTGTGTAAATATTTCATTATATCTTTCATAATCCCTTTCTGAAATTTTACTCGCCATTTTTTTGAGTTCGACGGTATCGGCTTTATTCTTTAATGCTAAAGAGTAGTCGGAAATCAACTCTACCAAATTACTATCCGCTTTGTCTAATTTCAATTTCCCATTCTTTAACAACGGTATAATCAGTTCACTTGAGTGAATGGATAGATTCTCTTTCTGGTCTGCGAAATAGCCTACATAATCCCTCATAAAAGAGAAATAGTCGTCGGTTAAAGTGATCGGTTTTACAGGATTAGGGAGTAAAGAGTCCCGAACATATTCTAAGAATAGATCGGGAAGCTTTTCTTTTGTATTTCGGTTTAACTGAAAGCGATATTGCATAATTGTAGATGCGACTCCGTATTTATTGTAATTGGCAAGATAGTAGTGCAGTTTGTCCGAAGGATTTGGCATCTTTTCAATTATCGCATTTGTATACTCTTTCGCCTTTTTGTACTCTTGCTGTTTTGATGTTAAGAAATCGAGCGGTTTAATTCCCCTTTGATAATTATACCCCCGAATACCGGAAAAATCAAACGAAGCTAATTCATTGTGGATACGGGCATTTTCTCCCATAAACAACGTTTGTTTTGTATTCTCATCGTAGAATAAGAAAAAGTGCTCGTTTGGTTCCAATACATTTCTTTGTTGCATTCGTTCCCATTCCCAATCCCAATCCAGGAATACCCCCGAACTGTTGTACAATGGCACTTTCATCTGGAAACGTCCCATACTATCCACTTCGCCATAATACGAAACGCTTTCTCCAATTAACATATCGTTAATCGAAATTTCAAAGGGACTCAATTTCTTTCTGTTTCTTACGTATCCAGTAATGTAAGCTGTATCTACTCTGGCAAAATGATTGTCGGCAAAGCGTGTTGTATCAGCTGTTTTGTAATCTGGAAGCGTACGACCTGCCAGTTTGTACGTAATTGCTTTATGTTTGCGCGATGCAATTTGTAAGGTGCTATCATTCGTCTTTTTGAATGTTAGCTGAAGTGTCTCATTTCCGTTTTGCAGGGTAGCAGTACCCTTATTCTTTTTTATTTTCAGCTCTTTGTATGTCCAGAACTTCCCATCGTAAATAGCAGATTCTTCAAAAAACCCGTAGGTCCATTCGTTCTTTGAAGGCTCATACCAGTTACCTAAAACAGCCTGTATATTTAAATCACTGGTCGTCATTGGAAGGTTAGTGGATGAGTTCTGAAGTTTTTGTGGTGATGCACTTAGATTCAAGACTAAAACGAGTGCGATAAATGCACTAAAAATATGTTTCATGGCTTTGATAGTTTTTTACACTGTTTACACATCAAGGATTTAAGCTTTATCTTAAAAACAATTATTCTTTTCGGCGTCAAATGTAATCAATCATTATGAATAAAACCGAATTTAATGCAAGACTTCGTTATTTTTTTTCTAGTAGTCAATGGATTCTTCAATAGTTAAGGGATTAGTAAGGAGATTATACTATTTCCGAAATTGTTCTAAAACACCGATTTAAAATATTCCTACACTCTCGAAAATAACGGCCTGAAAAGAGCCGAAAAACTTCTAATAGTTTTTGGAAAGATATCAGGTCGTTTGTCTCATCGGAACCTGATGAAATATATATTTCATCAGGTAGAAATTTTCCACCCATCAGGTCGCATTTCTAAAAACTATAACTTGCTATTTACCAGAAGTATAGAAAAAATGAAAATCTTCAAAAGTGGCAAAAAACACTCTTTCTACGCTCAGCCCGGTCGGATCATACCTCTTTTCATTTCTTTCCAAATTGTTCTAAAACACCGATTCAGGTGTTTCACCGGATTCTGAGTTTGAACTGTAAGTACTAATCTAAGAAGATGCCACGAAGTAATTGAAGAGAATACCACTGACCCGTTAGTATCGCGTCTAATACCTTCTCAAATCTTCCAGAGGATGTCACTACTTCGTTGCTTCTGAACGAAATAGCCGTTTTCTCTTGTAATAAATGTAAGAAATACGTATGTTTGCGTAATAATCAAGTACTATTATCATGAATAAGCTGCTCTATCTATTCCTGTTGTGTTGTTTGGCGCTTTTCCCTGAAGCTCAGGCAAAGAGCTTAGCATCAGTAAAGAATGAAAAAGTATTCATATTGGATCAGTCTGCACCGGGCAACAAAAAGAACGCAGTCATTGTGTCGCCCGATTGTACTTATGGAGTGTCCGGCAACAGCTACGGGTATGAATTCAATACGGCACCTGCAACAGGCAAACCCTACTTCTTTTCAGTCGATCTTCCGGAAGGCAATTATAATGTGAAAGTGCTTATTGGAGGCAAAAAGAACGCTTGTACCACAATCAAGGCTGAGTCGCGTCGGCTGATGGTCGAATCCGTTGCGACCAAAGCCGGAGCATATACCACGGTTGAGTTTGCCGTCAATATCCGAAACAAATACATTGGAAAGAGTGATTCGGTTCGCCTCAAACCACGGGAGTTTACGAAGCTGAACTGGGATAATAAACTCACCCTGGAGTTTAATGGAGTCAATCCCTCAGTAGCAAGGATCGAGATCACTCCGGCCACAGATCTTGTTACACTCTTCCTCGCAGGCAACTCGACGGTGGTGGATCAGGATGAAGAACCGTGGTGTGGCTGGGGACAGATGATTCCCCGTTTCTTTACCAATCGGGTTGCTGTTGCTAACTATGCTGAGTCGGGTGAAGCAGCCAATTCCTTTGTATCTGCCAAGCGGCTCGCCAAACTGCTTTCCGTGATGAAAAAGGGAGACTATCTCTTCATCGAGTTTGGACACAATGACGAGAAACAAAAGGGGGAAGGTGTCGGAGCTTATACTACCTACAAAGCAAACATGAAAGTGCTGGTGGATGAGGCTCGTAAGAAGGGGGGCATTCCGGTGCTTGTTACTTCCATGCACCGTCGCAGTTTTGATGAGAATGGCAAAGTCATTAATACGCACGGCGACTTTCCCGATGCGGTCCGCTTGCTGGCGAAGGAAGAAAAGGTGCCTTTGATTGATCTGACCAACATGAGCGCGATCTTGTATGAGGCATGGGGTCCGGAGAAATCCAAACTGGCTTTTGTTCATTATCCTGCCGGCACCTATCCCAATCAGGATAAACCTCTGGCGGATAACACCCATTTTAATTCGTATGGAGGTTATCAGATCATGCATTGTATCTTGAAAGGTATTTCTGATCTGAAACTTCCTTTGTGTAAGTATCTCCGTGAGGATTATCGAATGTTTGATCCGGCTCATCCCGATGAGTTTGATACTTTCTCTATACCGGCGACTCCGTTTAGTTCCTCTGTCAAACCTGATGGTAACTGATAAACAATACCTGTTATGATATATAAAAGATATGATTGTTCGCAGACAAGGGTGGTGGCACTCTGTCTGTCTTTACTTCTGACCCTTCCTCTTGTTGCTAACGTGCAGGAAGCGGCTTCTTCCTGGAAAAAAGAGTTGAAATGGACAAAAGAGGTGGGTGCAAGAACGCTTCCCAAAGGAAAGAAGAGCTTCCGTATTGAAGATTTTGGCGCGGTTGACAGCAAGACTGTGCTGAGCACAAAGGCTATTCAGGCGGCGATTGATGCGTGCAGCAAACAAGGGGGTGGCGTTGTAATCGTGCCTCCCGGCAATTTCCTGACGGGATCGATCTATCTGAAAGAAGGGGTGCATCTCAAACTTTCGCAAGGGGCGACGTTATGGGGAAGCACACACATCGAGGATTATCCGGAGATAGACACACGTGTGGCAGGAATAGAGATGAAATGGCCTTCCGCGTTGATTAATGTGATGAACACGAAGAATGTAAAGATCAGTGGAAAAGGTACAGTTCATGCACAGGGAAAGGTGTTTTGGGAACTTTACTGGAGCATGCGTAAAGAGTATGATGCCAAGGGACTCCGGTGGATTGTGGATTATGATGCCAAGCGGCCGCGTACATTGCTTGTATCCAACTCTTCTGATGTGACTTTGGAAGGACTTACGTTGCAGCAAGCGGGATTCTGGACGGTTCAGATTCTCTATTCGGAATATTGTACTGTGCGCGGACTTGTTATTCAAAACAATATAGAGGGTCATGGTCCAAGTACGGATGGGGTTGATATTGATTCTTCCTCACGGATTCTTGTTGAAGATTGCGATATCGATTGCAATGACGACAATTTCTGCCTGAAAGCCGGCCGCGATGCTGATGGTTTGCGCGTCAACCGTCCGACGGAGTATATTGTGATCCGCAACTGTCTCTCACGTGCTGGTGGCGGACTCCTGACTTGTGGCAGTGAGACTTCGGGGGGTATTCGTTATGTGTATGCTCATGATCTGAAAGCGAAAGGAACCTCTTCCGGTATTCGTCTGAAGTCGGCGATGACCCGCGGTGGAACGACCTCGCATATTTATGTGGAAAACATTACCATGGATGAAGTGGGTATTGCTTTTGATGCGACCAATAACTGGAATCCTTCTTACAGTTACTCAGAGCTTCCCAAGGAGTTTGAAGGAAAGAAGCTGCCGGATCATTGGGTTAGTATGCTCGCGAAAGTAGAACCTGCAGAGCGCGGCATCCCGTATTTTAACCATGTCTATCTCTCTAATATCCGCATTAAGACGGCCAAACGGGTGATGTCGGTGACAGGAAGTGAAAATTCAAACATGGAAGATTTCTTCTTCGACAATATGGATATTCATGCGCAACAGGCCGGTAGCGTCAATTATGGTCGTAACTGGACCATGACCAACATGAAGATTGTCACGGATGACGGCAAACCGGTTTCTGTTACAAATAGTCAGGGTGTTGTGTTCACGCAGATGGAGAATAAGATTACCGACTGGCCTTCAATAACTAAAGAAGCAAAGCCTTGGGTGCGTTGGTGGTGGCTGGGAAGTGCGGTTAATGAGAAGGGACTGGACTACAACCTCGGTGAAATGGCCAAGGCGGGCATTGGTGGCGTGGAGATCACACCGATCTATGGAGTCAAAAATAACGAAGCGAATAACATCGCATATCTCTCACCCAAATGGATGGAGATGGTTGCTTTTACACAGGATAAGAGTCGGAAGTCTGGTATGGATGTGGATCTGAATAATGGTACCGGATGGCCTTTCGGCGGACCGAATATCACTACGGAGTATGCCGCTTCCAAAGCGATCTTTCAGAATTATCCATTGAAAAAGGGGCAACGACTGTCCGAAAAAATAGAAGTCAATGATCGCCGTCAGAAAGAGGTGGCGGTTTTGCAAAGGGTGATGGCTTATGATCCTTCCGGCAAAGCGGTTGACGTGACTTCGTATGTGGACAAAGACAACACGTTAAACTGGTCTCCGACAGACGGTGACTATGAGCTGATTGCTCTGTTTTGCGGCAAGACCTTGCAACAGGTGAAGCGGGCAGCTCCCGGCGGACAGGGTTTGGTGCTTGATCATCTCAATAAAGAGGCGGTGACTCACTACTTCCAACGTTTTGATGAGGCTTTTGGTGAGAAGAAAGAACGGTATCCGCACAACTGGTTCAATGATTCGTATGAAGTGTATGGTGCCAACTGGACCCCTTCGTTGCTGCAAGAGTTTGAGCGGAGAAGGGGCTACAAACTGGAGAATTACTTCCAGGATTTGTTGGCGGAAGGAGCAACCGAGCAGTCTCAGCGGGTAATATCCGACTATCGGGAGACGATAGGCGAGATATTGATGGACAACTTTACACTCGTGTGGAATGCGTGGGCGCACCGCCATGGCACGGTGACGCGCAACCAGGCACATGGTTCGCCTGCTAATATCTTTGATTTGTATGCGGCTGTGGATATTCCCGAGACGGAGACGTATGGTATCACCGATTTTGATATTCCGGGTCTTCGCAAAGACAGCATCAAACGTCCGAATGATGGCGATCCTGCTACGTTGCGTTATGCCTCTTCTGCCGCTCATGTGGCCGGTAAGAAATATACCTCTTGCGAAACGTTCACCTGGCTTACGGAGCACTTCCGCACGTCGCTGTCTCAGTGCAAACCGGAGATTGATCTGGCTTTTGTTTCTGGCATTAATCATGTCTATTTTCATGGGGCGGCTTATTCGCCACAAGAGGCTGCATGGCCGGGATGGCGGTTTTATGCTTCTGTCAATATGTCGCCGACGGATAACTGGTGGAAAGATGCACCGGCTTTCTATCGTTACATTGCCCGTACGCAGTCTTTTTTGCAAGAAGGGACGCCGGACAATGATTTCTTGTTGTACTTTCCTGTGTATGATGTTTGGGCCGAACAAAAAGGGTCGTATTACTTTCAGCTGGTTATTCATGGCATGCGCGATCGGCTACCTGATTTCTATAAAGCCGTTGAAGATATTCGCAGTCTCGGATATGGAGAAGATTATATCTCAGACAAATATATCCAGTCTGCTACCGTTGAAAACGGACGGATTAAGACGGTGGGTGGTACTACGTACAAGGCGCTGATTATTCCTGCCGTTAAACGGATGACTCCGGCGACTCTTACCAAACTGAAGGAGTTGGCCGAAAAAGGTGCGACCATTGTTTTTATGAATCACTATCCTTCGGATGTTCCGGGATTATCTGCGGTGACTGAACGGCTTGCTGCCTTCAAACAGACATTGATGGCTTTTCCGGAGGCTTCGTCTTTTGAACCCGTTGCTGCTTTTGACATGGGAAAGGGAAGGGTGCTGACCGGAACTGATTTAGAAAAGCTCCTGGCGGCTACGAAAGTGGCAAAAGAACCTTTTGTCTCTGAACTCGGCGGGCAGGCCATTCGTCGCAAGAATGCTACCGGGTATCATTATTTCCTTGCGATGTTGCAAAATAAGCCGATTGATGGATGGGTACCTCTGGCTGTGAAAGCGAAGTCCGCGATGCTTTTTAATCCGATGGATGGTACCTCGGGAAAGGCGAAGATCCGTACGCGTAAAGGAGTGACAGAGGTCTATCTCCAACTCAAACCCGGTGAGTCTTTGATCCTGAAAACATTTACGGATCAAACGATCAGGGAGAATGAATGGACGTATCTGATGCCGGACAAAGAGTCGCGTGAGTTGAACAGCGGATGGGCTTTGTCTTTTGAGGAGAGCGAACCGGCAATAACGCAGACCTTCCCGATCAATGCGCCTTGCTCCTGGACAACGCTGTCCAATCCGGATCTGAAGCGAAACATGGGCAAAGGTATCTATAAAACCTCTTTTGTGATGGATGACCTTTCTGCCGCCGATTATCTTCTGCAACTGGGTGATGTTCGTGAGAGTGCCCGGGTACGTGTGAATGGAGTGGAGGTCGCTACATTGTTTGCTGTTCCTTTCGAGGTCAATATCAAGAAATATCTTCGGAAAGGAGAGAATACACTGGAAGTGATTGTCTCCAATCTCCCTGCCAACCGGATTGCTGATTATGATCGCCGCAAGGTAAACTGGCGTATTTTCGAAGAGATCAACTTTGTAAGTATAACCTATCAGGAATCAGATTTCAGCAAATGGGAAACGATTCCCTCCGGACTCCTTGGTCCGGTGCGGATTACTCCTTGCAGCAAACGCTTCTGAGTAACTTGCAAGGTCGTTCTTTCCCATCTTCTTTCATAATAATCTAACGAATAAAATGATCACAGCGTATTCCTACATAAAACATCGGCTTTTCAGTTTCTTTGTCCTCTTGGGAGTTTTCTCCTTTGGATTTACGAATGGAATCTATGCAAACGATCCACTCCTTTCAATTATGCAAAGTGAACTACGACGGAATTATGATCAGATGAAAGTTTCGGGAGGCTCTTTTCCCTATTTTATGTCTTATCGTGTAGATGATGTTTCCGCGGCATCTGCCAGTGCTAGTTTTGGCAGTCTCCAGAAGAAGACTCTGGGAACTCATAAAATCGCGTGTACTCCAATGGTTCGTCTCGGATCATTGAAGAAAGATAGTTATCACGAAAATGATTCATATCGTTTTGATACCTATATAATGCTTCCGATCAAAGATAAAAAGGGTGACGCAACACGTATGACGCTTTGGAAAGGAACACAGCAAGCATGGAACGAAAATCTGGATATGTTTGTTAAAATAAATTCAAATGCACAAGTCAGTATAGAAAGTGAAGATCAATCGGATGACTATTCAATGGAGAAACCTGTTACATTCATTGAAAAGAGATTAACTACTGATCAAATGCGTTTTGATACAACAGCTTGGGAGCAACGGATCAAGGAATATTCCGCTATCTTTAAGGAATATCCTGAAATCCAATCAGGGACGGCACAGTATGTTTTTGAGAATTATCGTAAGTATTATGTTTCAACGGAAGGAACTCAAATTGTGCAAAATCTGCGCTATGCCCGGCTAATTATTCAGGCGAACGTTGTTGCTGATGATGGCATGCGTCTTCCGCTGTATAATTCATATTTTGCTTTTACTCCAGATGATCTTACAGACCATAAGACTATTCTCAGGGAAACCCGTGCCCTGGCAGAAAAACTAATCCAGCTTCGGACCGCTCCTGTTGGTGATTCCTATACCGGTCCGGCCATTCTTTCAGCGGAGGCTTCCGGCGTTTTCTTTCATGAGATCTTTGGTCACCGCATTGAAGGCCAGCGCCTGAAGAGTGAGTCTGACGGTCAGACATTTAAAAAGAGATTAGGCGAAGAGGTGTTGCCTGTTGATCTTTCTGTTAGTATGGATCCGACACTTCGTTCCTATAATGGCCGGGATCTGAATGGGTTTTATCTGTATGATGAAGAGGGGGTAAAGGCACAAAAGGTGGAAATTGTTAAGAATGGAATTCTGAAAGGATTTCTGATGTCTCGTGTTCCTATTGCCGGCTTCCCGGCTTCCAATGGTCACGGAAGAGCGGCTCCCGGTAAGAATCCGGTCACACGCCAATCCAATTTAATCGTCACGACCACCGCACCTAAAACAGACGACGAACTGCGTACACTCTTAAAAGCAGAAGTAAAGAAGCAAGGCAAGGATTATGGTTATTATTTTGCAAAAGTATCCGGAGGCTTTACACAAACCGGCCGAGTGAGACCAAATGCATTCAATATAACCCCGTTAGAGGTTTACCGCGTTTTTGCGGATGAGCGACAGGATGAACTTGTTCGAGGAGTTACTTTAATCGGAACACCCTTGTCCATGTTCTCACAGATTAGTAACGCGGGAGATACATCCGGCATTTTTACCGGGATTTGTGGTGCGGAATCAGGAGAAATTCCAGTTACAGCCATCTCTCCAAAGCTCTTTATTAAAAATATAGAGACTCAAAAAGCATCCAAGTCGAGCAATATGACTCCAATTCTCCCCAGACCTTAGAATATCAAGTAGAATAAAACGAAGAACGATGAAACCAATAAAGATATTGTTTGTGCTATTGCTGACTGCTTCATATACCATTTGTGCGCAAAAGGATGTGGAACCACTTCTTTTCCGGGCCATGAATGATGAACTGAAACGTTCGATGGATTCTCTCTCTCTGCCGAAGATGCAAAAACCGTTTTATTTGGCCTATACGGTTAAACGATCCAAGGGATACGATATTAAATCATCGTATGGAGCTATCATGTCTGCAACGGATGGTGATATCTATTGCAAAAACAATTTTAGAGTGGATATGTATGTTGGTAACTATCATCGTTGTAATATCATGGCCAGTCTTACAGGGATGCTTGCTTTTTTTCTCGATCAATCGGGAGAATTGCCGGATGATCTTGACTACAGTGAAACAAGAAGATTATTATGGCAAGCAACCGATAAAATGTATATAAAAGCCGCTACTGATTATGATAAAAAGATGAGCAGCCTGAAACAAATGAATCTTTCCCCAGAGACGGAAGCCTTGGATGATTATGCAAAGATCTCACCTGTTGAAAAAAAAGTGGCACATCGTATCGAATTCAAACCTAATCGCAGAGCATATTGGGAGAAAACATTAAATGCAGTTTCTTCTGTCTTTGCAGAATATCCCGATATCATTGATTGTGATGCTCGGATTTCTGTAAATTCCGCGGATATATACTTTTTGAGTAGTGAAGGAAGTAAGGTTATCAATGCGCAGGATTTTTCATCGCTGAATATAAGTGCTTCTGCCCGAACTGAAGAAGGAGAAGAAATCTCTTCAGGGATCGGATATCAAGAGTTGGATGAAGCACTGTTTCCGTCTCAAGATTCTCTGATTAGAGCTGCAAAAAATGTTGTTCAAAAAATCTATGCGCTGAAGAGTGCTCCCAAAGTGAGTGAGACATATTATGGGCCGGTGCTCTTCGATAATTCTTTGAGCCTTATTCGACTATTCTTAGAATATCGAACAGGTTTAACAGCCTATAAAGCGTACCAAACAGATAATGAAGGAAAGTCATTGGAAAATCTAATGAATAGGAGGATACTTCCTTCCAACATAAATATCATCAGTGAACCGGGATTGAAAGAGTTTCAAGGGAAACAGTTATGGGGTACGTATGAGATTGATGCGGAAGGAGTAGTTCCACCTGATACATTAATTTTGGTGGAAAAGGGAATGCTTCGTAATGTATTAAACGGGCGTTTTGCAACCCTGAAAACTCCCTTGTCCAATGGACATAACATTACAACAGCTGAAAGCTCCGGTGCAAAAATGGATTTGGGATCGGGTGTCCTTCATATGTATGTAACAGATGGAGGCGAAACGAAAGCTCAACTAAAAAACAATTTGATTCGTCTGGCGATTGAAGAAGGGTTGGATTATGCATATATTGTCCGTAATGGTCTGTATTATAAAGTAAATGTGAGTGATGGCAGTGAACAACTTGTACGTGGACTCACGACGCAGACGATCACTGTTCAGATGTTGAAACACATGGCTGGAATCTCCTCCGATCAGATACTCTCCAATAACATTCATTCATCAGTACTAAATTCATTGATATATCCTTCTTCCATCTTACTTGAAGATATTGAAGTAAGTAAAGATGGAATAAGATACAATCAAAAGAGTCCATTGGTAACTTCTCCTCTTTTTGAAAAAAACGCTACTGATAAAAAGCAAAAGAGGAAGAGTAAACAAGAAAAGTAACTTTACGAGAATGAGTGTCATCTGTTCAGTGAAGTACAAAAAGTTTTTTTTGCTACTTTTGCAAGAGAGAAAAAGAGTATGATCCTTCAAACACAATCAACAATGGCGCTTGCAATATCTCCTGATTCTTATGTTTTTCCATCCCGTAAAGCCGAGATAGCCAATAGCATCACCCATGCTTTTGGCGTTGTCTTGAGTGTGTGTGTGGCTATCGGATTGCTGTTGCATCCGGCGATTTCCTCCGGAAGTCGGTTGGGCCTTTGGGTCTTTGTGGTATGTATGTTTGAAATGTATAGTGTTTCGACGATCTATCATTGGGTAAAGCCGATTGAACTAAAGCGGATGTTTCGCCTGTTTGATCATATTTCCATTTATTTTCTGATTGCAGGCTCTTACACCCCTTTCCTGTTACTTTGTTTGCAGCAACCTCTCAACTATTTGTTTCTTTCCATCATCTGGGGTGCGGTCGTACTGGGGATTGTCTACAAACTGGTTTGGTGGCATAAATATCCGAAGCTGTCGCTCTACATCTATCTGGCGATGGGTTGGATTGTTGTTTTTATTATTGAGCCGGTATATACCGCGTTACCTGCTGATGGCTTCCTCTGGCTTATTGCTGGCGGACTGTCCTACAGTGTCGGAACGGTTTTTTACGCCAACCGCAAACCATTGTACAATCATGCTGTCTGGCATTTGTTTGTGCTCGGTGGCACCGTCTGCCATTTTCTGGCAATTATCTCCATCCCGTAATCAAACGAATTGAACGATGTTATTACCCTATTTAAATACAGATCTGATCGAAGCCGGTTGTGATGAGGCCGGCAGGGGATGTCTTGCCGGATCTGTCTTTGCGGCTGCTGTAATCTTGCCAAAAGATTTTCGTAATGAACTGCTGAACGATTCCAAACAGCTCACGGAAAAGCAACGTTATCTCCTTCGTCCGGTTATTGAGAGAGAGGCATTGGCTTGGGCTGTGGGAGTTGTGTCACCGGAAGAGATTGATAAAATAAATATACTGAATGCATCTATTCTTGCGATGCATCGTGCCGTTGATCAGCTCAAAGTCAGACCGCAGACTCTGATTATCGATGGCAACCGGTTTAAGAAATACAAGGAGATTTCGCATACGTGTGTGATCAAAGGGGATGGGAAGTATCTTTCCATTGCCGCGGCTTCAATCCTGGCAAAAACGTATCGAGATGATTATATGCTTCGTCTGCACGAAGAGTATCCGATGTATGATTGGAATAATAACAAAGGTTATCCAACTAAGAAGCACCGCAGCGGCATTCAAATGTATGGTACGACTGCCTATCACAGGATGACTTTTCAGTTGCTTGAACGACAACCGGATTTGTTTGCGTCCGAAGATTTCAAAGATCAAAAATGCCTGCGTGTTGGCAGGCATCTTTGATTTATCGTTTTATTCGCTTTTGGCTTTGAAGGCAATGGCGTAGAAGCGCATCTGCTTGACCATAGAGAGAAGTCCGTTTGAACGCGTTGGAGAGAGATGTTCTCTCAATCCGATCTTCTCAATGAAGTAGAGTTCATTGTTTAATATCTCATCGGGGGTATGTCCGGAACAAACGCGCACCAACAGTGCGACAATTCCTTTGACGATAACGGCATCGCTTTCGGCCTGAAATGTAAGAATACCCTCCTTATAATCTGCTTGTAGCCATACACGGCTCTGGCAACCTTCGATCAGGTTTTCGGGAGTCTTATACTTTTCATCCAAAGGCTTTAAGGAGTTGCCGAGTTCAATTAATAACTGATAGCGATCCATCCAGTCGTCAAAATCGGAGAACTCTTCAATGATTTGGTCTTGAATTTCGTTGATAGTCATATAGGTTTACTTTTTTACTTGTTATTTTCAAAGAGAATGTTGGCCAGTGTCTGACCGACGGCCTTCAGTGTCTCTTTGCTGATATTATTCATTGTGTCGTCCAACGTGTGCCAGGTATCCGGAAATCCATTCTTGCGTGCCGGATCATAGTCAATGATGTCGATACTTGGGATTCTTGCTCCTTCGTTTACATAGAGATGATCGTCGGTAATCGCTCCACCTTCTGATTGCAGAAAACAGGAACTGTAACCCGATTTTGAGGCTTTGTCCCATACCTGATTGACCACATATGAGGCAAAATGCATGGATACCTGTTCTTTTCGAAATGTAGCATTCGTGCCACCGACCATGTCGAGCAAGATGCCGTAAGAGGCCTTGTATCCTGGTTTATGAGGGTTTCTTGTCCAGTATTGTGTACCAAGGCACCAGGTATTGGCAGTTTCTTCATCATCTTTATCAAGCCACTCCGGTGTGCCGTAATCCTCTGCGTCAAAGAAAATGATGTCCACACCTATAGCAGACTTATTCTCTTTCAGAAGGCGGGCTAATTCAAGTAGCACGCCTACACCGCTGCCTCCGTCATTGGCTCCGTCAATAGGCGTCTGCCAGTTCTTTTTATCGGCGTCTGCATCTGCATACGGCCGTGTGTCCCAATGCGCAAACAGAAGGATACGGTTGTTATTCTCCGGTTGAAAAGAAGCAATGATATTCCGGGCTTTTAAAGGAGTGCCGTCATACGCTTTTACGGTCATCTTTTGCTCAATGACTTCAGCCTTGTACGATTTGAGTTTGCTGACGAGATAGTCTCCGCAAGCCACATGTGCAGTTGTGTTTGGTACTCTGGGACCAAAGGCTACCTGTTGTTCTATATAGTGATAGGCACTGTCTGCGTCAAACTGGATGGCGACAGACTGTGCTGTTTCGCCGGGAGTCTCTTTCACGGAGGCTTTCTCTTTGGACATGGAACAGCTTATTGTCAAAAAGTGAAGACTAAAAGCCAGGAGTGTAAGGCATACAGATCTTTTCATTGGATGAATAGCGGATTATCAGTTTTGTTTCAAAATCACCTGGTCATCTTGTACGATCAGCGTGGATGTATTGCCACATAGCAAGGGATAGTTGTTGTCTGAGTGTCCCACAGGAAAACCAAAGCAAACAGGATAGGAATAAGGTGCAACCATCTTGTAGATTCCTTCATAGATGCTCTGTTTCATAAACGGGTCTTCTTCGCAGTCTGTAAACTCACCAATAATCAGTCCGCTGATCCGTTCTAAAATACCACTCATCCGCAGGTTCTGAAACATACGGTCGATATGATAGGCTCTTTCTCCTATGTCTTCCACAAATAGAATAGTTCCTTCCGGATCGAAGTCAAAGGGGGTTCCCCTGAGTGCATAAAGAAGAGACAGATTGCCTCCCCTGAGTATTCCACTTGCTTTGCCTGTCTGGTTAAAAGGATGTTCAGCTATTGTATAATCGGGGGTCTTACCCCAAAGAATGCTCTTCAGATAGTTGACAGCCACGTCGTCGGGGCCGGATAAAGAGAGGTGTCGTGCCATGGGTGCATGGAGTGATGCCAGACCATTTTTCTGAAGCATCGCATGCAGTGCGGTAATATCGCTGTAGCCAATTATCCATTTGGGATTCTTCAACAGACTGTCGGGAGTAAGTTTGTCAAGAAATTGCATCACGCCGTAACCTCCCCGACTACAGAGGATCAATCGGATGTCTTCGCGATCAAACGCCTTCTGCAAATCTTCCAACCGTTCTTCTGCGGAGGCGGAAAACCGACCGTACTCTCCCAGACAAACAGGGCTTTGCTCAACAATAAGTCCCCAGGATGTCAAGAGTTCTGAAGCTCTTTGTACATATTCCGGATCAATCTTTCCGGCCGGGGAGACGATAATTGCTTTGTCTCCTGTTTGTAAGGGCTTTGGTACAATCATTTTTTAAGCATCTACTTTTGCATATGTAGCGTTCTCTTCGATGAACTCGCGGCGTGGTCCGACATCTTCACCCATCAGCATAGAGAAGACCATGTCTGCATCGGCAACGCTCTCTATGGTCACCTGCTTCAGGATACGGTGTTCCGGATTCATTGTAGTTTCAGCAAGCTGATCGGCGTTCATCTCTCCCAAACCTTTGTAACGTTGGGTGCGTATTAATTTTTCATCTCCGCCGCCGTACTTCATGATGAATGCCTGACGTTGAGCTTCTGTCCAGCAATATTCCTCCACTTTTCCTCTTTTACATAAATACAACGGAGGAGTTGCAAGATAGACATGTCCGTTTTCAATGAGCTTCTTCATGTGACGGAAGAAGAACGTGAGTATCAGTGTGGCGATATGCGAACCGTCCACATCGGCATCGGTCATGATGATTACCTTGTGATAGCGAAGCTTTGCGATGTTGAGCTCCATCGAGTCATCTTCTGTTCCGATAGTCACTCCCAATGCGGTATAAATATTGCGGATTTCTTCACTCTCCAATACTTTATGCTGCATCGCTTTTTCTACGTTCAGAATCTTACCACGCAACGGCAGGATAGCCTGAGTCTTTCGGTTTCGTCCGGCTTTTGCTGTACCACCTGCAGAATCTCCCTCGACCAGGAAGAGTTCGCATTCTTCAGCTACACGAGAGGAACAGTCGGAAAGTTTACCGGGAAGTCCCCCTCCGGAAAGAGGTGATTTACGTTGAACCAGTTCGCGTGCCTTACGTGCCGCTGCGCGTGCAGTAGCGGCAAGGATCACTTTATCCACAATCGTTCTTGCCTCTCTTGGATGTTCTTCCAGATAGGTTCCTAATGCTTCACCCACAGCCTGGTCAACCGCTCCCATAACCTCGTTATTGCCGAGTTTGGTCTTTGTTTGTCCTTCGAATTGCGGCTCTGCTACTTTAATCGAGATGATTGCTGTCAAACCTTCACGGAAGTCATCTCCGTTAATCTCAACTTTCATCTTTTCCAGCATCTTGTTATCTTCCGCATATTTCTTCAGCGTACGGGTTAATCCTCTCCGGAAGCCGGCAAGGTGAGTACCACCTTCAATTGTGTTGATGTTGTTGACATACGAGTGAATATTCTCATTGTATGATGTGTTGTACATCAAGGCTACATCCACAGGGATACCTTGTTTCTCTGTGCTGATATATATAACGTCGGGGATCAGTTTTTCTCTTGATTGATCCACATATCTCACAAATTCACGAAGACCTTCCGTTGAGTGGAATACCTCGCATTTGAATTCTCCTGTTACAGGATCAATAGTACGTCTGTCGGTTAGTGTGATGTAAAGACCGGCATTTAAGAAGGCCAGTTCGCGCATCCGGTTCGCCAGAATGTCATATTTGTATTCTGTTGTTGAAAAGATCGTATCATCGGGTTTGAATATGATGATTGTTCCAGACTTGTCGGTGTCCGCAATAGGTGCTACACTAGCTACTGGTTTCCCTTTTGAATATTCCTGCATCCAAACCTTGCCTTCACGGTGAATTTCCGCACGAAGATAGATCGATAGTGCATTCACACAAGAGACTCCGACACCATGCAAACCGCCGGAGACTTTATAGGAGCCTTTGTCAAATTTTCCACCCGCATGAAGTACGGTTAATACGACCTCTAATGCTGATCGTTGTTCTTTTTCATGCATCCCGACAGGAATACCGCGACCGTTGTCACAAACTTTTATTGAGTTGTCTTCATTTATGAAAACATCTATTTTATTGCAAAAGCCAGCTAACGCTTCATCAATAGAATTATCAACGACTTCATAAACTAAATGGTGTAATCCTTTGAGACCCGTATCTCCAATATACATGGCAGGACGCTTTCTTACTGCTTCCAAACCTTCCAGTACCTGAATACTGTCGGCGGAGTATTCTCTTTCGTTTTTTTTGCTTTCTTCTGACATATGGAACTAATTATTGATCTGTTTTGATTGTGTGTGTAAAACCTAGCAAATGTACTCAAAATCGGGGAAATGGAATGCATACTCCGTGAAAAATGTGCTTGATATTTTGAAAGGTAGGCATATGTGCAAATAAAACAGGCCATTCTTGTACAGAATGGCCTATATATGCTTATTTAAATAAAGAGGATGCTTCCTTCTTAAAGCTTGTTGGCGAAAATAGCCAGTTTAGACTTTAGATTACTTGCTTTTTTCTTGTGAATGACATTCTTTTTTGCAAGCTTGTCAAGCATAGATGCAACTGCCGGATAAGACTTTGTAGCTTCTTCTTTAGAAGTCAGGTTGCGGAACTTTTTAACTGCATTTCTTACAGTTCTTCCATAATATCTGTTGTGTAATCTTCTTACACTAGTCTGTCTGATTCTCTTGACTGAAGATTTGTGATTTGCCATATCGACCAAATGCCTTAAAACGTTATTGTTCTTATTTATTGTAGCCCATAGCAGAATCGAACTGCTCTTTCAAGAATGAAAATCTTGCGTCCTAACCGATAGACGAATGGGCCATTGTTTTTGTTTGCGGCTGCAAAGGTAGTGTATTATTTTTACTTTCCAAATTTTTGAGGAAACTTTTTTAATACTATCAAATCTCTACGGATGATGGCTTGAGGTTGATCTTTTCCCTTTTGCGCTGCGAAGGTAAAGCAACTTTTTGTAATACACAAGTTTTCAACCGATTTTATAGGTATATTTGTCCGGTTTTATCTTTTTATTAGCATTATGGCGCAAGAACAGAAAACGAAAGGAATTATTCTTCAATGTGTTAGGTATAGTGAGGCTGCTAATATTCTTTGTGTATATACAAAGGACAACGGGAGGGAATCATTTATCGTGTATAGAAGTAAAGCGAAAAGAAGCAGCTTGAAGAGTGTTTTTATGCAGCCCTTTTCTGTTGTTGAGATGGAAGTAAAAAGAAGAAATAATGAAGAACTGCATCATATTACTGAACTTCGTCCGGCTTTTTCACAAAGTGGTATCTTGTTTAGTCCAATCAAAACGGTACTCTCCATATTTCTTTCTGAGGTTCTTTATCGTGTTTTGAGAGGTACAGATCGGGATCCGGATCTGTTTTCCTTTTTGGAGAATTCAATTCAGGTACTTGATTTAGTAGAGAATGGTATTGCGAATTTTCATCTCGTTTTTCTGATACAGTTAACCCGCTATCTGGGGTACTATCCACATATTGACAGGGATGAGAGGTGTGATAATCTCTATTTTGATCTTTTGAGTGGTACTTTTTCTCATATTGCACCTTCTCATCCTCACTTTTTGGCATCGGGTGAGACTGTTTTGTTTCAAAAGTTGGTGCGGATGACGTATGAAAATATGCGTTTCTTTTCGTTTTCCCGTGTGGAACGGGTAGATATCCTTCGTTATATCATTCAGTACTATAGACTGCATCTGCCGGAATTTCCGGAGATACAGTCATTGGAGATACTGAAAGAGGTTTTTGATTCTGAATAAACTAGTTGCTTTTCTTCTTTGCTCCCTGGTAAATCAGATAGCCTACAACACATGCACCTACGACGATAAAACCATAACTGAGTTCGTGGCTGTATTTGTAAACCTCTGTCATTAGCTGATCTTCCGGAATAATAGATTGTAAATACCAGCCAATAGCGGCGAGGATAGAGTTCCAAAAACCGGCTCCGATTGTTGTATATAGTAAAAATGTGGAGAGCTTCATCTTTGCCAGTCCGGCAGGGATTGAGATCAGCTGTCTGACGGCAGGAACCAGTCGACCGACAAAGGTGGAAATTGCTCCATGATCGTCAAAGTATTTTTCAGCATGCTTCACTTTGTGTTCATCCAGAAGACAAACATGTCCGATGCGACTATTTGCAAATTTGTACACAATAGGACGTCCCACCCATTTCGCTAAAAAGTAGTTAATCAGCGCCCCGATATTTGCTCCGATTGTAGAAAAAAGAATGATTAAGAAAATATTCATTTCACCGTTGCTTGCAGCCTTATAGGCAGCAGGTGGAACGACTACTTCTGACGGGAAGGGGATGAATGAACTTTCAATTGTCATCAGAATAGTGATGGTCCAGTAGTTCAGATTGTCCAGACACCATTGAATAAAAGAAGCAGTTTCCATGTAAATAAAACTATTAGTTAGCTCGATGTAGTTGAATCAGTTTGTAATGTAAATCTTTCAGTGCGTCAATAAGTAATTCTTTTGGATATATCTTTTTGTTTTCAATCACGAGAGTTGTTATAAACTCATCGACGGAGTCAGCTAATTCATCATTATTCCAGAAGTAAAAAACAAACAGTGAGTAGATATAGTTGTTCATTTCTATCAACGGACTGAGCTGTTTCATTATTGTAGAGAAGGTCTCAATTCCCATTGTTTGGGCGCATTCTGCGATTGAATTCACGGCACCACTTCTGTTTCCACTCAGATAGTGCATCACGGCGGTGAAAACATAATCGTCAAAGTCATTGATGCCAGTCTCGCTCATTGGATAAAAATCAAAAGCATTTATAGCTTCATTTGTACGATTTTCAGTCATGAAGATAAGACTTTTGATAAAATACAGGTTGCCGTTCATTGGGTCCCGATCAATGCGTTCATTAATGAGAATCATCAATTCCTCTGAAATATATTCTTCCTTCATGGCATAAAAGAGAGGAAGCATTGATTCGTGAACCTTTTCGCCACAAAGATGATCAAAGAGAGTAAGCATTGCGCTTAATTCCATTTTATTTTTGCCTGGTTCTTCTTCCCATTGTGACGAATATTTTTTTAATATATTCATTCCCTCAAAAGATTCCAGTAACTCGGTGGCTTCTTTATTAAGGTCGAGTGTCTCCAGACAGGTGGCAAGCATGAATGTTATTTTAGGATCGTCCGGAGAGATGGCGTGTGCATACTCCAAAGCATCTTTCATCTTCGGATAATTACCTAAATTGGCATAAATACTTGCCAGGGTCAGCCATGAATTCTCTTCGTATGGTTTTCTATCAATAATTATATTTGCAAATTTGACCGCTTCTTTATATTGATCCGTTCTGATTAGCAAATTGGTTCGAAGGCGGGTTATATGGTCCGACTCATCTTCAGGTGCTTTATCGGAAAACTTGTTGAGACAAATGAGCCCTTCCTGATATTCTTCCATATCAAAGAGTTTCATACAAAGGTGTTGCCATGCATATTCCCACTGCTCTTCACTGAGGGAGACCTTCTCTGTAAGAAAGAGGTCATAGAGAGCGCCAAACTCCTTTTTCTCTGTGTAGATGATGATATTTACCAAAAGAGTATCAAAAGGATCAAAATCCGCCTGACTTAACAATGCTTTCGCTTCTTCATGACGATCTGCCCTGGATAGCAATTCAATCTTTTGAACTTTAAACTCAGGATCATCAGGGTGAAGTTGGAGACCTAAGTCAACGATCTTAATCAAATCATCGATACTGGAGTTTTCATCCTCATCATAATAATCAAGAAGAGTGTCTATCTCTTCAATGTCAAAATAGGGAGTTATGTTTTGTGCCAGTGCCCTTTCGTATTTTTCAACCAATTGGATGACTTCGACTGACTCGTTTGCCTCGTTTGTTTCGTTCATGGACCGTTTATTATTTAGCGCTTTTTGCCCAGCTGTCTTTTAGCTTCACTGTGCAATTAAAAACAAGATGATCAGGCGTTGAATCATAATCCACATTGAAGTAACCTGTTCGTTGGAATTGGAAATGATCCAATGGTTTTACATCAGAAAGAGAGGGCTCCAAACGGCAGTTGGTCAAAACTTCCAGAGAGTCGGGATTCAGCAGGTTGTGAAAATCAGTCTCTTTTTCTGAAGCCGGATCTTCCACTTTGAATAGTCTGTCGTAGAGTCGCACTTCAGCTGGGATGCTCTGTTCAGCGCTTACCCAGTGGAGTGTTCCTTTCACTTTTCTTTCGCTTTGGGGCATACCACTCTTCGTTTCTGGGTCGTATTCACAATAGATTTCTTCAATCTCTCCTGTCTGATCATTTTTCTTAAATCCGGTACATTTGATGATGTAGGCACTTTTTAACCTGACTTCTTTATCCGGCGAGAGACGGAAGAATTTTTTGAGCGGTTCTTCCATGAAATCGTCACGTTCAATGTATAGTTCCCGGCTAAAGGGTATGTTGCGTGAACCCATGGATTCGTCTTCCGGATTATTTGCAGTCTCCAGCCATTCAACTTGACCTGCGGGATAGTTTGTGATGATCAGTTTGACGGGGTGTAAAACGGCACTGACTCGTGTGGCTGTCTTGTTTAATTCTTCACGAATCGAGTTTTCAAGCAAGGCGACATCAATAAGTCCGTCATATTTGGTATATCCAATCCGATTGATAAAATCTTTGATGGAAGCAGGTGTGTATCCGCGGCGTCTCAATCCACACAGGGTTGGCATACGGGGATCATCCCATCCGTTTACTTCACCTTCTTGAACGAGCTGTAACATCTTTCGTTTGCTCATGACTGTATATGTCAGATTCAATCGGTTAAATTCTATCTGTCGCGGGCGGTAATTCCCGGTTTGTAACATGTCGATGTAGTAGTCGTAAAGCGGGCGATGTACCTCAAACTCCAGCGTACAGAGAGAGTGAGTCACTCCTTCAAAGAAATCTGACTGACCGTGTGCGAAATCATACATCGGATAGGCTTTCCATGTATTTCCTGTGCGGTGATG
>JAQUTK010000019.1 GCA_028709785.1 Bacteroidales bacterium | reverse complement strand
TCTTCTTTTCGAGCCCGAGGATGCGGACGGCTTCGAGCATGCGAAGGGTACCGACGGCATCGGTCTCGGCGGTATATTCGGGTACGTCGAAAGAGACTTTGACGTGACTCTGGGCGGCAAGGTTATATATTTCATCGGGTTGTACCTGCTGAATAATACGGATGAGCGAACTGGAGTCGGTCATGTCACCGTAGTGCATCTGAAGGGCGGAGGTCTGCTTCATATCTTTGATCCACTCCTGGAAATAGAGGTGTTCGATACGTCCGGTGTTGAAGGAAGAAGAACGACGGAGTACACCATGCACTTCGTATCCTTTTGATAAAAGTAATTCGGCGAGATAGGACCCGTCTTGTCCGGTAATACCGGAGATTAAAGCTACTTTAGCCATGCTTTCAATTCGTTAATTATGTTTTATTATCGGGAAATGAACTTTGAACGGGGCAAAAGTATTTATATTATACGAAACAGGCAAACTTTTCTTTGTAAAAGCACTATCTTTGCGGCATGATTGCAGCCGGAGAAGTCCGGTGATGCGGGAGCATGTGTCACATCGTTTAACTGGATGATAAGTATGAAAAGATTTTTGCTTTTGCTGGTCGCTATATTATTTGTACAGGGTGGAAAGGCGGAGGTGGTGCTGGATCTGGACAGCTGCCGGACGCTAGCGATAAAGAACAATAAGGGGCTACAGATCGCCCGTGGAAAAGTAGAGGCGGCGACCTATCAGAAGAAAGCGGCGTTTACCAATTATCTGCCGGAGCTCTCTGCCAAAGGGGCTTATCTGCGCAATCAGAAAAACCTGTCGTTGCTGGACGGCGATAAATATCTCCCGATCATGAACAGTGTGGGGTCAATCGATGCCACGGTGATCAACAACAAGTGGACCAACCTGCTGGGGAGACCGGTGCCGCTGGATGCGGACGGGGTGCCGTTTAATCCGGCAACAAATCCTGAAAAGATTCAATGGAAAAACTATGCGTATCTGCCGAAAGAGAGTTTCGATGTGGATATGCGTAACCTCTATGTGGGTATCGTAACGCTAACGCAACCGGTGTACATGGGGGGAAAGATCGCGGCATACAACAAGATAGCGGGCTACGCGAAGGAACTGGCGGAGACGCAGGAGGAGACGGGTCGGCAGGAGCTGCTGCTGGAGACGGACGAGGCGTACTGGCAGGTGGTGTCGCTAACGAATAAGCAGAAGTTGGCAACGAGCTACGTTGAACTACTGAAGAAGCTGGACAGCGATGTGCAGCAGATGATCGGTGAAGGGGTGGCTACCGCGGCGGACGGATTGTCAGTACGGGTCAAACTGAACGAGGCAGAGATGACGCTGGGCAAGGTGGAAGATGGAGTGAGTCTGTCGCGGATGGCATTGTGCCAGCTCTGCGGACTGCCGGTGGAGACGCCGGTGCGGTTGGCAGACGAACAGCTCTCTTCGATCTCTCTGACGGCTCCGGAGGGACGAACGGCTGATCTCTCGCAGGCTCTGGAGATGCGTCCGGAACTGAAGAGTCTGTCGCTGGCCACGAAAATATACAAACAGAAAGAGCGGGTGGCACTGGCGGAGCATCTGCCCAACGTGGCACTGATGGCGAACTACCTGACGTCAAATCCTTCAGCATATAACGGCATCGAACAGAAGTTCGGGGGACAGTTTAACGTAGGGGTAGTGGTTTCGGTGCCCCTCTTCCATTTCGGCGAGGGGATCTATCAGCGGAAAGCCGCCCGGATTGAGACGCGCAACGCCGAACTGCAGTTGGCCGAGGCCCGGGAGAAGGTGGGCTTGCAGATCAGTCAGGCGGTATTTAAATACAACGAGGCGTTTAAGAACCTGCGTCGGGCGGAGAAGAATCTGGAGAAAGCGGATGAGAATCTGCGCTATGCGAATCTGGGCTTTGAAGAGGGTGTGATCGCACCTTCGGGGGTACTGGAAGCGCACACGGCCTGGCTGTCGGCGCATGGTGATCAGATTGACGCGCAGATCGAAGTGCGCCTGTGTGAGGTCTATCTGAACAAGGCGGTCGGAATGATGAATGAATAGAAACTAACATATATCAATCGGAGTATGGTACAGAAATATCAACGCAGCAATATGTTGCTGGCTTTTATCACGCTACTGGGCGTTGTGGCTCTGGTGGCTTTGGCGGGGTTTCTCCTGCTGAGAGAGGGGGAAGTGGTGATTCAGGGACAGGCGGAAGCAACGGAATACCGGGTATCAGGCAAGGTGCCGGGACGAATTCTGGAGCTGCGCGTGACGGAGGGCCAACGGGTACAAAAGGGGGATACGCTGGCGATACTGGATACGCCGGATATAACCGCGAAGATGGAACAGGCGCAGGCGGCGAAAGCGGCGGCTTCGGCGCAGAACCGGAAGGCAATCAAGGGAGCACGCAGCGAACAGATCGAGGGGGCGTATGAGCTCTGGCAGAAAGCGCTCGCCGGTGTGACCATCATGGAGAAATCGTTTACCCGGGTAAATAACCTCTATAATAAAGGGGTGATGTCGGCGCAAAAGAAGGACGAGGCGGAAGCGCAATATAAGGCAGCAGTGGCAACGGCGAAAGCGGCAGAGTCGCAATACCGCATGGCAGTGAACGGGGCCGAACGGGAAGATAAACAGGCGGCTCAATCGCTGGTGGACCGGGCGCAAGGCGCGGTGGCTGAGGTGGAGTCGTATCTGAAAGAGGGTGTATTGCTGGCTCCTGCCACGGGAGAGATCTCGGAGATCTTTCCGGAAAGGGGCGAACTAGTGGGCAGTGGTGCACCGGTGATGACATTGACGGACCTGAGTAAGATGTGGGTGACGTTTAACGTGCGGGAGGATCTGCTGAAGGAACTGAAGAAGGATAGTCTGGTGGAGGCGATCGTGCCTGCGCTGGATAACAAGAAAGTGACATTGAAGGTGACCTACCTGAAGGATCTGGGTTCGTATGCTGCCTGGAAGGCGACGAAAATGACGGGAACATTTGACGCTCGGACGTTTGAGGTACGGGCTACGCCTGTAAAACCGGTGGAGGGTCTGGTGCCAGGAATGAGTGTGCTGATTGAATAAACTGAAATACCGCTACGATGAAGGTACTGAGACGTGTAACAAAACGACAGGCACTGGGCAGGGTCATGCTCAGGGAATGCCGGCGACTGCTGAGCAAACCGCTCTATCCGTTTGCGATGGTGGTGGCGCCGCTGTTTTGTTATTTCTTTTTCACCTCACTGATGTCGGAGGGGTTGCCACAGAACCTACCCGTCGGGGTGGTGGATCTGGACAACTCATCTACCTCGCGGCAGATGGTGCGCACACTGGATGCCATGCAGACGACGGATCTGCGATATGCGTATGGTTCGTTTACGGAGGCACGGAAGGCGATGCAACAGGGTCTTATCTATGGGTGCTTTGTAGTGCCGGAGGGGTTTGCGCATGACGCAGAGTCCTTTCGGCAACCGACGATCTCGTTTTATACGAACAACTCGTTTCTGATTGCGGGTTCGCTGTTGTTTAAGGATATGAAACAGATGGGCGAACTGGCCTCGGGGGCGGTGAGCCGTTCGATGCTGTATGCAAAGGGGGCAACGGAGAAACAAGCGATGGCGGTGCTGCAACCGATCGTAATCAACACGTTTCCGATTGGTAATCCGTGGCTGAACTATTCGGTCTATCTGAATAACACCCTCCTGCCGGGGATTCTGCAACTGATGATCTTCATGATAACAGTCTATTCGATCGGGGTGGAAATTAAGGATCGCACGGCACGGCAGTGGCTGCGGAGGGGAAACCACTCGATCTACATCTCACTGGCGGGCAAACTGCTGCCCCAGACGGTGGTCTTCTTTGTGATGGCGGCTATTTATAATGTCTATCTCTACGGGGTGCTGGACTTTCCGTGTCAGAGCGGGATCTTACCGATGCTGACGGCCTCGCTGCTCTTTGTGTTGGCCAGTCAGTCGTGCGGCGTGATCATGATCGGGGTCCTCCCTACCCTGCGTCTGGGATTGAGCTTTGCCTCGCTCTGGGGGGTACTTTCTTTTTCTATCAGCGGCTTCTCTTTTCCGGCGGATGCGATGCACCCGATGCTTCAGGGTCTCACGATGCTCTTTCCGCTGAGACATTATTATCTGATTTATGTGGATCAGGCGCTGAACGGCTATTCGATGGTTTATTCGTGGGTGTCGTATGTCTGTCTGATGGGGTTTGTGTTGCTGCCTTTTCTGGTGGTCAACCGGCTGAAGAGTGCGTTGATCTGGTTTAAATATATTCCGTAATGCCTAAAGAACAAGGGTTTAAACAACGTGTCAGGTCCGGCATCGCGGACTTGTTTCTGATCTGGAAGGATGAGCTGAAACTGACTTTCTCGGATCAGGGGATCTTGATATTCTTCTTTGTGGTACCGCTGTTCTATCCGTTGCTTTACGCGTTTATCTACAACAATGAAGTGGCGCGGGAGGTGCCGGCTGTGGTGGTAGATGAGAGTCACAGTGCGTTGAGCCGCGAGTTTATCCGCAAAATGGATGCGACGGCGGATGTGCACATCGTCTCTTATGCCGCCGACCTGAAGGAGGCGCAACTGCTGCTGAAGAAAACGAAGGCGTATGGGATCTATGTGATTCCGGCTGACTTCAGCAAGAACATCCACCGGGGGGAACAGAGCTTCGTGACGCTGTTTGCGGATATGGGTAGTTTGCTGCATTATAAGAACCTGCTGATCACAGCAACCAACGTGTCGCTGGAGATGAACAGGGCGATCAAGATCTCTCTGGCTCAAAACACGACGGAACGGGAGGATGAGATCACCTCGGCACCGATTGCCTACGAGGAGGTGACGATGTTTAACACGCAGAACGGGTTTGCTTCGTTTCTGCTGCCGGCGGTGCTGATCCTGATCATTCAGCAGACGCTGCTGCTGGGCATCGGTCTGTCGGCAGGCACGACACGGGAACGGAACCTCTATCATCACCTGGTGCCGGCAAGTATCCACTACAACGGTGCACTGCGCATCGTGCTGGGGAAGGCTCTCTGCTATTTCATGATCTATGCGGTGATGTCGGTCTATGTGACGCGACTGGTGCCTTATTTCTTTGACCTGCCGCAACTGGAACGTCCGGGGACGTTGTTGTTTTTCATGTTGCCGTATCTGGCGGCGTGTATCTTTTTCGCGATGACACTCTCGGCGGTGATCACGAACCGGGAGAACGTGATGGTGGCGTTTGTCTTTTCTTCAGTGCCGCTGCTGTTTCTTTCGGGTATCTCCTGGCCGGGCAGCGCGATTGCTCCGTTCTGGCAGTATGTGAGCTGGCTCTTCCCTTCTACCTTCGGCATCAACGGCTATGTGCGGATCCACTCAATGGGGGCGACGCTGAGTGATGTACGACTGGAATATGGGGCGCTATGGATTCAGGCAGGGGTCTATTTTATTATCACCTGTCTGATCTATCGCCGGCAGGTGCTCTTCTGCCGGAAAAGAAGACTGGACAGTTATCGGAAGACAAAGGGGAGGATGTCGGATGATTGCCGGTAAACTATTGAAGCTGCTCAAGGAGTGGTCGCTGCCCGGGGCAATGATTGTAGGTGCGCTGTTTTATCGCTACACGTCGTTGCTGGCTCCGGTCATCCCGTATCTGATCTTTGTGATGTTGCTGCTTACCTTCTGCCGGTTATCGCCGAAGGAGGTGCGGCTGAACCGGTTGCATGTGTGGCTGCTGGGGATTCAGCTGGTGGGAGCAGTGGTGGTCTATCTGGTGTTGGGGTTGTATGACGAGGTGGTGGCGCAGAGCACGATGGTCTGTGTGCTGGCACCGACGGCTACGGCGGCGGCAGTGATCACGGGACTATTGGGTGGTAACATCGCTTTTCTGACGAGTTATGTGATCTTTTGCAGTGTGGGGGTAGCTGTGGCTGCTCCACTCCTCTTCTCTTTTATGGGGGCGCAGACGGAGGTGCCGTTCCTGACCTCGGTGGCACGGATCGCGACGGAGGTGGGTCCGGTGTTGATCATCCCACTGCTGACGGCGTGGGGGCTCTATTTCTTCTTGCCTGCGGTGCATCGCAAACTGACCAACTGGTCGCTGGGCTCGTATTATCTGTGGGTGGTGGCGCTGACAGTGGTGACGGGACGGACGACGCTCTTTCTGGTCTCGCAAAAGGATCCGGATTATACGACGGAGGTGAGTATCGCGCTGGGAGCACTAGTGATTTGTATCGCTCAATTCTGGTTGGGACGCTTTCTGGGACGACGGTATAACAATGACGCGGTGTCTGCGGGACAGGGACTGGGTCAGAAGAATACGATCCTGGCAATCTGGATGGCGCAGGTGTATCTGCATCCGTTGGCGTCGATTGGGCCTGCGGCTTATATCGTGTGGCAGAATGCGATTAATAGCTTTCAGCTGTGGAGACACAGGAGACAGCGGAAAGGCTGACTCTCTCTATCTCCTATTCTCTCCTATTCTCTCCCACTCCTATCTTTCTTTCTCTTGCGGCAAAGGGCTCTTACTTTCTTTTTTTCCGCTCACCCCACTATATCACACTTTCTTGGTTCTGCTCTCCCTCTCTCCCACTTTCTTTTTTTCCGCAAAAAAGATAAGTTCGCAAAGAAAAAACTCTCCGGCTGCATTTCTCCCCGGGCATCCTACGAAAGCTTTGCTGTGACAACCCACAAACTCGCTTCGCTCAAACAGGGGTTGCCACGGACGCCCTGCCACCGCAATCTGCTGATCCGGTGAGAAACGACAAGGCGGAATCAATAATCGCAGCGTAGCTGCCTCCATTTTCGCTTCGCTTAATGATCGCTGCCTAAAACAATCGCAGCTTTCAGCTGCTGCCGCTGCGCTTGTTGCTTCGCAACCTTCAAAGAACGCTCGTTGCTTTGCAATCTTTTCAACAATCACTACGTAGGACACCCTATCTTTGAATGATATTTCATTCATAAGCACAGAAATTGTATCATATTGAATGAGAAATGATGCAAGAACAGGCTCGCAACTGCAGGTTAGAGGGTGAGTTGGTAGTCAGCGACGTCTAGCCATTGGTCGAATTTCCAGCCAACTTCGTGGTAGTGAGCGACTTTCTGAAAACCGAGTTTTTCATGCATGATGACGCTCGCAGTGTTGGATGCTGTGATACAGGCAATCAATACGTGAATGTTGCGTTGACGACACACTTCGATGAGTTGTCGGACCAATTCAAGTCCGATGCCTTTGCGTTTATGGTCGGGATGTACGAAGATGGTGGTTTCTGCGGTGTACTCATAGGCTTTTCGGGTTTTCCAGGCATGAACATAACTGTAGGCGACAACCTCCCCTTCTGTTTCATAGACGATGTAGGGGTATGCTTCGATTGTTTCGGCTATACGGGTGCGCATGGTTTCTACGCTTACGGGGACGGTTTCAAAGGTTGCTACGCTGTGCTCCACGTATTCGTTGTATATGGAGGTAATAGCGGGGGCATCTTGCAGAGTGACGGGTCGTATCATAGTCTCGTTTTTTAATTGCGTAAAGATATGGAAATAAAAAAGCCCTCTGCTTTTGCAGAAGGCTTTTTTTGTTGGGGAAGTTATTTTAGTTGTTTTCCGGTCTCAACTTACGTACAACGGCTCCTGTACGCCACATCTCGCTATCGTGAAGGGCTTTGAGTTCAGCATCCAGTCCGGCGCGGTAATCGGGCTTGGAATTGGTGTCGATAGAGCGTTGTGCTTCGTTGCCACAGGCTACTTCTGCATAGAGCTTCTGGAATACAGGTTTGGTAGCATCGTGGAACGGGCCCATCCAATCCAATGCACCGCGTTGTGCGGTAGTTGAACAGTTGGCGTACATCCAGTCCATTCCGTTTTCTGCAAACAGTGGCATGAGTGACTGAGTCAGCTCTTCTACTGTTTCATTAAAGGCTTCGGATGGGGTGTGACCGTTTTCACGGAGTGTCTCGTACTGTGCGAGAAGGAGTCCCTGGATAGCACCCATCAAGGTACCGCGTTCGCCGGTAAGGTCTGAGTAGACTTCACGTTTGAAGGTGGTCTCAAAGAGGTAACCGGATCCGATACCGATCCCTAATGCGATGGTACGTTCCAAAGCTCTGCCTGTAGCATCCTGGAATACTGCATAAGAGGAATTCAGTCCGCGACCTTGCAGGAACATGCGGCGAAGAGATGTACCCGAACCTTTAGGTGCGCAGAGGATCACATCGACGTCTGCCGGAGGAATGATACCGGTACGTTCTTTGTAAGTGATGGCGAAACCGTGAGAGAAATAGAGGGCTTTGCCCGGGGTCAGGTATTTCTTGATAGTAGGCCATACAGCGATCTGTGCTGCATCAGACAAGAGGTACTGGATAATCGTAGCACGCTGGCAGGCTTCTTCAATCTCGAAGAGAGTCTCTCCCGGCACCCATCCGTCAGCGATGGCTTTGTCCCATGTCTTGGACTCTTTACGTTGACCAACGATCACATTGAATCCGTTGTCCTTGAGGTTGAGAGACTGACCGGGACCCTGTACACCGTAACCGATGATTGCGATCACTTCGTCTTTCAATACTTCACGAGCTTTCTCGAGTGGAAATTCTTCACGGGTAGCGACTTGTTCTTCTACCCCTCCAAAATTCATAATTGCCATTTTTGTTTATTGTTTAAAGGTTAGTATATACGTTATTGTTCATTGTTTGTTGTTTGGTCGGAGAAACAGACTCTGCTGCGGCAGATGAGTGTCTCTTCTTTCTTTACTTCGATGTCGAAGGTCTGCGGGGCTGTCTCCTCCCGGTAAAAGGTGAGGGTTTCACCGCAATAGGTCTCAGCGACATAGGCCATTTCAAACCGGGTGACTTTGCGACTCAGATGATAGTCCAGGGGAAAGAGATCGAGGATATGGTCGATGTACTTGATGCTGTTGACGTGTCCGTTGATGTCGATATCGCTGTAGCGCGCCACATACCGACCGACCTCCTGACCCTCACGGAGTTTGATGCGGGAGGGCTTGTCCATCGGACAGGGATGGTCACAGATATAATCGGTGATGGATCCGCTGTGAAGGGCGAGCAGGTCGAGGGGTTTGCGGGTGGTGACATCAATCATCGCCCAGACGGAACGGCCGTAGCCGATGATCGTGCCGGCGGCATTGTAGATCGCAAAGTTACGGTCGGTAAAGAGGCGATAGACATTTTCTACCCAGGTCTCGACTTCAAACCGGTCGTACTGGGCGGGCATCTCGTACATCTCGATGGCGAAACGCGAGAGCACCCAGGTGCAGTTGTGGTCGTGGAGGTAGGTCATGCCGAAACCGCGGCTCTTGGAGTGAAAGTCGGCGCAGTTGAGCAAGGTGTTGCCCATATATCCCATGGAGAGCTTGCCGCTGCTGTCGCAGTGGAAAGGCTCTGCCAGGAAGGTATAGCGTCCGATCTTATTGTTTTCAGTCATTTCGCTTGTCGGCTATTTTTTTAATATTCGCCAGGAAATTGCTCAGACGCTCCACGGGACTTTTTGTGATGGCGATACGACCGGAACGTACAAACTGGTAGAGGCCGATCTCACTAAGTTCTGCATAGAGGGCTTCAGTGTCTTCCGGGTGACCGGTCAGTTCGATAACGGTAAATGTACGATTGACCTCCATGATGCGGGCGTTGTGCTTACGCACCAATTGCTCGATGCCGGGACCGTTGAGCAATTCATCAGTAGGAACTTTGTAAAGAGCTATTTCCTGATAAATGATTTCATCATCCAGATAATAATGCGCCTGCAGAACATCAATAATTTTTTCCATCTGACGGGTCACCTTATCGACTGTTGCCTCATCGGTAACGGTGGTGATCGTATATTTGTGTATCCCCTCAATAGAGGATGCTGATACGCTCAGGGTCTCGATATTGAGCTGACGACGGGTAAAGATGTTTGTAATCTTATTGAGCAATCCGGCGATATTTTCCGAATATACGTTGATCGTGTAGATCTTCTTATCTATATCTAATGCTGTCTTTTCCATACGTTATTGTTTTAACAGTCAAACATCATAACACTTACATCCTGTCCTGCCGGTGCCATCGGAAAGACATTGGACTCTTTAACCACTCCTACTTCAAGGAGGAAAGGACCGTCGGTGGTGAGCATCTCCCGGATCGCGTCTTCGAGTTCTTCACGAAGATGCAGACGGCGACTCGGAATGTTGTATGCCTCAGCAATCTTGCCAAAGTCCGGGTTTATCATCGGGGTACAGGAATAACGTTTGTTGAAGAATAGTTCCTGCCACTGGCGTACCATGCCGAGGTAACTATTGTTGAGCAGGATGATCTTGACAGGAGCACCGGACTCAAGGATGGTGCCCAACTCCTGGATGGTCATCTGCAAACCGCCATCGCCGCAGAAGAGGCAAACCGTACGGTCGGGTGCGCCGAAGGTGGCTCCGATAGCCGCGGGAAGTCCGAAACCCATGGTGCCGAGTCCGCCGGAGGTGACCACGCTGCGTGGTTCCGTGAAGCGAAAATAACGGGCTGCAATCATCTGATTCTGTCCGACGTCAGTCACAAGCACGGCATGATCGCGTGTTGCTTCCGTCACTTTGGAGACTACTTCACCCATGGTGATGGGTCCCTGTTCGGGATAGAGTTCGCTGTGGATCACAAGATCATGTTCTTTGACTTCGCTGGGAATAAAGCTGTCGATCCATTCGCGGTGGTTGTTTTTCTCCACCAGTGCGGTTACAGCCGGAAGGGTCAGCTTACAATTACCAATCACGGCAACAGTAGGTTTTACATTCTTGCCAATCTCAGCCGGGTCAATATCAAAATGAATGACTTTCGCTTGTTTGGCATAGGTCTTGAGATCGCCGGTGACACGGTCGTCAAAACGCATGCCGATAGCGATCAGGACATCGCATTCGTTGGTCTTGACATTGGGCCCGAGATTGCCGTGCATGCCGAGCATCCCTTTATTGAGCGGATGACCGGATGGCAATGCGGAAAGTCCAAGGAGCGTTCGTCCTACAGGTATGTCGGCTTTCTCAATCAAGGCCAGCAGTTCGGCATTGGCTCCTGCGAGTTCGACACCCTGACCGACAACAGCAAAAGGTTTCCTGGCTGCGTTGATGATCTTAGCTGCCTCCTGAACGGATTCTTCACTGATGGACGGCCATGGATTATAGCCACGGATAAACTCTATATTAAATGGTTCATATTCTGTCATCTCGATCTGAGCATTTTTCGCAAAGTCGAGTACCACTGGTCCGGGACGACCAGTGCCTGCAATATAAAAAGCACGGGCTACTGCCCAGGCAATATCCGAGGCATGACGGATCTGATAGCTCCATTTGGAGATCGGCTGTGTGATACTGACGACGTCTATCTCCTGAAAAGCGTCGCTACCGAGGAGAGATGAAGCCACCTGTCCGGTGATAACAACGAGTGGTGTACTGTCGAGCATGGCGTCGCCGATGCCTGTGATGGCATTGGTGGCACCCGGTCCGCTGGTCACAATACAGGTACCCACTCTGCCGGATGTGCGGGCATAACCTTGCGCAGCATGTACGGCACCTTGTTCGTGACGGACCAGTATGTGATGTAGTGTATCGGTATGATCCATCAGACTGTCATATACCGGCATGATGGCACCTCCGGGGTAACCGAAGATGCAGTCAACGCCCTCGTGTATCAACGAGCGCATCAATGCTTCTGATCCTTTGATTATCTCTTTTCCCATCGTCGTGTCTTGTATTAATTGTCAATTAGTCGATCATTCTTACAGCTCCCTTGTCTGCCGAACTCACCATGCTGGCATAAGCTCTGAGGCTCTTGGGCACGAAGCGGGTACGGGTGACAGGGGTCATGGGGCGGGCAGCCAGCTCTGCATCGCTCAGACGAACGTTGATGCTGCGGCCGGGAATATCTATCTCTATGATGTCGCCGTCCATAATCTTTCCGATATTGCCGCCGGCGGCAGCTTCGGGAGAGACATGACCGATGCTTAGTCCGGAGGTGCCTCCGCTGAAACGTCCGTCAGTGATGAGGGCGCATTCTTTGCCTAAGTGTTTGGACTTGATGTAGGAAGTCGGATAGAGCATCTCCTGCATTCCCGGTCCACCTTTGGGTCCTTCGTGGGTGATAACCACGACATCGCCACTGACAACCTTGCCGCGGAGGATGCCGTCGCAGGCTGCGTCTTGTGAGTCGAAGACTTTAGCCGGACCGCTGAACTTCCAGATGCTCTCATCTACACCGGCGGTCTTGATGACACAGCCGTCTTGCGCGATATTACCTTTGAGCACGGCAAGTCCGCCATCTTTGGTATAGGCATGTTCGAGGTCGCGGATACAACCGGTGTCACGGTCGGTATCAAGTCCGTCATAGCTGTCGGATTGCGAACCGAGAACAAGGTTGAAACGATTGGCTGCGGCACTCTTGTAACGGTTGATCGCCTCGGGAGTGACATGCTTGCTGCATATATCGTTCCTATCAATCGCCTCGGCAAGTGTGAGACAGTCCGCGCGATGCACGGTGGTGTCCACCAGTCCGCCTTTGGCCAGTTCGCTGAGGATGGCAAGGATTCCTCCTGCTTTGTTGACATCCTGAAGGTGATATTTTTGTGAGTTGGGTGCTACCTTGCAGAGACAGGGTACTTTGCGGCTTAACTGATCAATGTCGTCCATCGTGAAATCCACTTCTGCTTCATGCGCGATTGCCAGCAGGTGAAGCACGGTATTGGTGGAACCACCCATGGCAATGTCCAGTGTCATGGAGTTGAGGAAGGCCGCACGGGTAGCAATGCTGCGGGGCAATACGCTGTCGTCGCCATCGCGGTAATATTTGAAGGCGTTTTCCACAAGGATGCGGGCGGCATCCAGGAAGAGCTGATATCTATTGACATGGGTCGCTACAATCGTGCCGTTTCCGGGAAGTGCCATTCCGAGGGCTTCGTTCAAACAGTTCATCGAGTTAGCGGTAAACATGCCGGAACAGGAACCACAGGTCGGACAGGCATTGTTTTCTATGTTGCGCACTTCTTCGTCACTGACTGAAGGGTCGGCAGACTGTACCATCGCGTCAATGAGGTCGAGCTTCTTTCCGTTCCACCGTCCGGCTTCCATCGGTCCGCCGGAGACAAAGATCGTGGGGATATTGAGGCGCATGGAGGCCATCAGCATACCCGGAGTGATCTTATCACAGTTACTGATGCAGATCATCGCATCAGCTTTGTGGGCATTGACCATATATTCGACACTGTCGGCGATGATGTCGCGGGAAGGGAGCGAATAGAGCATTCCATCGTGTCCCATGGCGATACCGTCATCAATAGCAATGGTATTGAACTCCGCGGCAAAGCATCCAAGCTTTTCTATTTCTGCTTTTACCTGCTGGCCGATCTCGTGCAGATGCACATGACCGGGCACAAACTGAGTAAAGGAATTGACGATGGCTATGATAGGTTTGCCCATCTGCTCTTTTTTCATCCCATTGGCAGCCCAAAGCGCTCTGGCTCCGGCCATCCTGCGTCCTTCCGTACTGAAGGAGCTGCGTAACTGATTCTTCATAACCTAACTGTATAAAGTAAAAAAACCTTTCTCGTTTCTGAGAAAGGCATCATCATTATTTAATTTTATAAGTACATGCAACCTTTCTCAAGCTCTTTCGCAGACCACGAGGATAATGACGTTGACCAATAGCAGGTTTGCTGTACTTTTTTGAAACATATCCGGTTTCTTCTTTTTAAATCTGCGACAAAACTAAGTATTAATTTGAAACTGACCAACAATCTGACGGAATAATTGACGAAATAACTATAAATCATAAGAAATTAGGGACTTTTCTTGTTGTTTTCCCTAATTGCAGGGTTTATAAATCTCAGCTGATTGTCTGAATAATTTCTTGTTAAACATTTCCATTCTAAAAACATTACGTAACTTTGTCCTTTGAACCTGAAATAATCGAATTTACGAATGAATTATATTGCTTTGCCTGATATCGGCATCAGACGCTTGTCATTTTATCTTGCCATGGAAGAGTATGTAGCGCGCAATCTGGATCTTGAAGAGTGTTTCTTTATGTGGCAGGTACATCCTACGGTCATCTTTGGTCGCAACCAGCTGATGGAAAACGAGGTCAACCTGAAATACGTGCGTGAAAAAGGAATCGAGGTGTACCGGCGGAAGTCCGGTGGCGGGTGTGTCTATGCCGACCTGAGCAATATCATGTTTTGCTATATTACCAAAGACTTTAATGTGGGATTTACCTTCGATACGTACCTGCGGAGGGTGGCTCACCTGCTGCAACAGCTGGGTGTGCCTGCGGTGGCTTCGGGAAGGAATGATATTCTCATTCATGAAAAAAAGGTATCCGGAAACGCCTTTTACAGAGTGGCAGGAAAGAGTATCGTGCATGGCACAATGCTGTTTGACACGAATGTAGAGGAGATGGTACGTGCCATCACACCGAGCGACGAGAAACTGATCAGTAAGGGGGTCGAGTCGGTACGCAAACGGGTGACAAACTTATCAGAACATCTGGAGATGGACATCGAAGCATTTAAAGAGTTTGTGCGCAAACACCTGTGCGACGGGGAACGGATGCTGACCCGGGAAGAGATTGCCGGCATCGAGGAACTGGAAAAGGAATACCTGGCACCGGAATGGATACAGGGTAACAATCCGCGCTATACCATTGTCAAACGAAGCTATGTGGAGGCCGGTGAGGTCGAGGTACGGCTGGAACTGAAAAACAATATTATCAAGGGGATGAATATGATCGGGGACTACTTTCTGGTAGGTGACCTCGACAAGGGGTTGTTTGCTCGACTGAAGGAGACGGAATATTCGCGCGAGGCTATCGAAAAGAGGCTGGAAGGAATAGCCATGGAAGAGTATATTCATAACCTGACAACGCCGCAATTTGTCAATCTGCTCTTTGGAACGAACGCTTAAAAAACGATATATAATACTTTATTAATTAGAAGAGAATAATGGAAGAGACTTTAGAAACAAAAAAAACTTGCTTACACGCCAAGCATCTTGCGCTGGGTGCAAAGATGATGCCGTTCGGCGGCTTTGACATGCCGATCGAGTATTCGTCCATCATCGAGGAACACAATGCGGTGCGCCAGGCTGCCGGCATCTTTGATGTGTCGCACATGGGCGAAGTGCTTGTAACAGGTAGAGACAGCGAAAAGTACGTCAATCACATTTTTACGAACGATATCACCAATGCTCCGATTGGTAAGATCTATTACGGCATCATGCTCTATCCGGAGGGAGGAGCGGTGGATGACCTGCTGGTGTATAAGGTGGGAGCCAAAGAGTTTTTTCTCGTGATCAACGCGTCCAATATCGACAAGGATTTTGCCTGGATGGTGGAAAACACCAAAGGCTTTGAGGTGAAGGTGGAGAACCTCTCGGAAGTGTATGGCGAGGTGGCTATACAGGGACCAAAGGCGGTGGATGCCATTGAAGAGGAACTGGGATTGAAGGTGAATGAACTGGCGTTTTATACATTCAAAGAGATCAAAGTGGCCGGGGAAACAATCATCGTATCGCGTACAGGATATACCGGCGAGGATGGTTTTGAGATCTACGGCAGTCACGCATATATTAACAAGGTATGGGATACGCTGATCAACTCAAAGAAGGTGCTGCCTTGCGGACTGGGTTGCCGCGACACACTGCGCTTTGAAGTGGCCCTCCCACTCTACGGGCACGAACTGGACTGGAACATTTCGCCTCTGGAAGCTGGTCTGGGCTCGTTCGTCAAACTGGATAAAGAGGAATTTATCGGGAAGGAAGCGATGGTACTTCAGAAAGCCGAAGGGGTCAAACGAAAAGTAGTCGGTCTTGAGTTGACGGAAAGAGCGGTGGCTCGTAACGGCTATGAAGTGGAGGCTGACGGAAAGGTAATCGGCACCGTGACCACGGGCTATCTCTCCATCTCTACCGGAAAAAGTATCTGCATGGCTTTGATAGACAGTGCATACAGTGCTTTGGGTACACCAGTGAGTATCCGGATCCGTAAGAAGCTGTTTGCAGCAACGGTGGTAAAGAAACGTTTTTATGAAAAGAACTACAAGAAATAACTTAATCATTATAGAATATGAGCACAATTGTAAAAGGTCTGTACTATGCAGAGTCACACGAATGGGTGAAAGTGGAGGGAGAATTTGGTTTTGTAGGTATCACTGATTATGCACAGCATGCACTGGGTAACGTGGTCTATGTGGATCTTCCTGAAGTGGATGATGATGTGACCCAGGGTGATGAGTTTGGTGCGGTGGAAAGCGTGAAGGCTGCCAGCGACCTGATCTCTCCGGTGAGTGGTACCGTGGTGGAGGTGAACGAGAAACTGAATGATAAGCCTCAGCTGATCAATGAAGATGCGTTTGGCAACTGGATCATGAAGGTGAAACTGTCTGACCCGAGAGAATTGAAGGCATTGATGGACAGTGAGGCTTACGAAGCTATCTGCGAATAAGTATTACGGATCATGCATAACTATTTTCCCCAGACGGATGCAGACATCGCCACGATGCTGCAACGGGTCGGCATTGGTTCGATGGACGAACTGTTTGCCGAGATTCCGGAGAGTGTAAGGCTGCGGAAGGACTATGACCTTCCCTCTTCGCTTTCCGAGACAGAGATTCGGGAGTTCTTTGCAGCTCTCGGAGACAAGAACAAACCGCTGACCTGCTTTGCAGGTGCGGGAGCCTATGATCACTATGCACCTGCAGTGATCGCGCAGATACTTCTGAGGTCTGAGTTTTATACTTCTTATACACCCTATCAACCGGAAATCGGACAGGGTACGTTGCAATATATCTTTGAGTTTCAGAGCATGATATCGGGTATGACAGGGATGGAATGCACCAATGCTTCGATGTATGACGGGGCTACAGCTACTGCTGAGGCGATGTTTATGGCGGTGGCTCAGGCGAAGAAAAAGAACAAGGTGCTGATCTCAGCAACCGTTCATCCGAATGTGAGAGCTGTGGTGGATACGTATGCGCTTTTCAAAGGGATTGAGGTGTCAGAGATCGCTGAAAAGAATGGGGTGACGGACAAAGCAGACATGGAAGCCCAGCTTGCTGTAGGGGATGTGGCCGGAGTTATCGTGAGCACGCCCAACTTTTATGGTATCCTGGAGGATTACTCAGGATATAGTGAAGCGGTTCATGGGTCCAAAGCTTTGTTGATCATGCATGCCGATCCTTCAGCACTGGCTGTGGTGAAGAGTCCGGCAGAATGGGGAGCAGACATCGCTTGCGGCGATGGACAGCCACTGGGGATGCCGCTAAACTTTGGCGGTCCGTACGTGGGCTATCTCTCTGCCACAAAGGATCTGGTGCGCAAGTTGCCCGGACGTATTGTGGGTGCCACACATGATGTAGATGGCAAGCGGGCGTTTGTATTGACATTGCAGGCACGCGAACAGCATATCCGCCGCGAGAAGGCAAACAGTAATATCTGTTCCAACCAGTCGCTGATGGCTTTGTATGTGACCATCTATATGGCTCTCATGGGACCGGAAGGATTGAAGAAGGTGAATGAGTTGTCATACAGTGGCGCGCATTATCTGCTTGACGAACTGGTGGCAACGGGTGCGTTTACTCCTGCCTTTGACCAACCTTTTCTGAAAGAGTTTGCGGTACGTACTACATTAGATGTAAAGAAGCTTCAGAGCAAACTGATCAAAAAGGGAATGCTAGGCGGCATCGCACTGGGAAGTTATAAGAAAGGCATGGAGGATTGTCTGCTTTTTTGTGTGACTGAGAAGAGAAGCAAGGCACAGATCGATCAACTGATCACAATCATCAAGGAGGAAATGCTATGAAACAGTACGATAAATTAATCTTTGAACTTTCGAAGAAGGGTCGTATGGGCTATTCTCTCCCGGAGAATAAGTTGCCGGAGTATTCCTTCAAAGCGATTCCCGTGGCACTGCAACGGAGTCTTGAAACGGGATTGCCGGAGGTAAGCGAACCGGAGGTGGTGCGTCATTATACGAATATATCCAACAGAAACTTTGGACTGGATACCGGCTTTTATCCGCTGGGATCTTGTACGATGAAATATAATCCGAAGATTAATGAAGAAATAGCAGCATTGCCTGCTTTCACTTCGTTGCATCCGCTGCAACCGGCTGAGACAGCTCAGGGAGCTCTGGAAGTCTATTATAACCTGTCGCAGTCACTGGCTGAGATTGCCGGACTGGCTGCTTTTACGTTGAATCCTTTTGCGGGAGCTCACGGCGAACTGGCGGGTCTGATGATCATGAAACAGTATCACATGAAACGGGGCGACCTGAAACGTACGAAGGTGATTGTGCCAAACAGTGCGCATGGTACGAATCCGGCGAGTGCAATGGTGTGTGGCATGGATGTGGTGGAAGTTCAATCGACTCCGGAGGGAACCATTGACGTGGAGGCTTTGAAGCCTTTGCTCGACGAAACTATTGCCGGAATCATGATGACAAACCCGAATACACTGGGTATCTTCGAAACGGAGATCCTGGAGATCGCAGGTCTGGTGCATGCTGCCGGCGGATTGTTGTATTATGATGGTGCAAACCTGAATCCTTTGCTGGGACAATGTCGTCCGGGGGATATGGGCTTTGATATCATGCATATCAATCTGCACAAGACTTTTTCTACTCCTCATGGGGGTGGAGGTCCCGGAAGCGGTCCGGTAGGTGTTGCGCAAAGGCTGGTGGAGTATCTGCCCAATCCTCAGATCAAGAAAGAGGGTGACCGATACTTTTTTGTCAACGGAAAAGATGCGATTGGCTCAGTGAGCGGCTTTGCCGGTAACTTTGGGGTGATGATGCGGGCATATACCTATATCTTGTCACTCGGCAAAGAGAATCTGAGGCAGGTAGGCGAACTGGCTACTCTGAGTGCCAATTATATCAAGGAATCGCTGAAAGAATATTACGAACTGCCGATCAAGGGTATTTGTAAGCATGAGTTTGTCTTCGACGGCCTTGCGGACAAGTCCACAGGGGTTACGACACTGGATATTGCTAAACGGTTGCTGGATCATGGCTATCATGCGCCAACGATTTATTTCCCGATGTTGTTTCATCAATCGATCATGATCGAACCGACAGAGACGGAATCATTGGAGACCATGGACGAGTTTATTGAGGTCATGAAGAAGATCGCTATCGAGGCGATTGAAGATCCTCAAACCGTAAAGACCGCTCCGCATACAACACCGGTGAGAAGACTGGATGAGACGACGGCTGCACGCAAACCGATCCTGCGGTATGTGGATCTACTCAACGATACACCGGAGTCATGACGTGTGATCTGATTGTCATCGGTGCCGGACCGGGAGGCTATGATGCTGCGGTACTGGCTGCCAAACGCGGATGGTCTGTGGTGCTGATCGAAGCGGAGAAGATCGGGGGTACGTGTCTCAACTGGGGCTGTATTCCAACTAAATCGTATTGTAAGAATGCCTCGCTGCTCGAAGAGCTGAAAGAGGCCGAAGCGTACGGAGTGAAGGATCTCTCCTACTCCTTTGACTTTAACGTGGCGAGGGAACGTAAGAACCAGGTCGTCGGACAACTGACACAGGGGATGCAGTTCTTTGTGGACAAGAGTAAATCGATTACCTATGTACAGGGAACGGCTCGCTTTGAAGATACACATACAGTCGCTGTAAACGGGGAGAGATATACCGCCGAACGGATCATCATTGCCACCGGTTCGGTGTCGGCGATGCTTCCGATTGCCGGAACGGACCTGCCCGGCGTGGTTACTTCGAAAGAGATACTGGATATCGAGGCAGTGCCCGAAAGGCTCTGTGTCATCGGTGCGGGTGTCATCGGACTGGAGTTTGCGTCGGTATTCAGTCGCTTCGGTGCTCAGGTGACCGTACTGGAATATGCCAAAGAGATCTTACCCAATTTTGACAGTGACCTGGCTAAGCGACTGAAGCAATCGCTGGTAAAGAAAGGGATTGCGATCACCAATCAGGCGATGGTACAAGGGATTGCTCAGGGCGAAAGCGGACTGACCGTCTCTTACCAGCTGAAGGAGGAGACGCTGACCTGTGAAGCGGATGTGGTGCTCATGGCTGTGGGACGGAAGGCCAATGTAGGTACGCTGAACCTGGCGGAGATCGGCATTGAATTTTCTCCCCGCGGGATCAATACCGACGAAGTCTTACAGACCAATGTGCCGGGCATCTATGCGGTGGGTGATGTAAATGGAAAGTGTATGTTGGCTCACGCCGCCTCTTTTCAGGCTACAAAGGCTGTCAATCACATGCAGGGTGTCGATGATAGTATCCGTCTGGACATTATTCCCGCGGCAGTATTCATCTCTCCGGAAGCGGCGATGGTGGGACTTACCGAGGAGCAATGCAAAGAGGCGGGTATCGGATATAAGGCTGTGAAGAGTTTCTTCCGGTCGAACGGAAAAGCAGTGTGCATGGGTGAAACAGATGGTCTCTGCAAGATGATCATTGCGACGGATGGCCGTATCCTCGGCTGTCACCTTTTTGGACCTCATGCCGCTGATCTTATACATGAGATTTCTTCTATGATGAATATGGATGTTACTTTGACCCAGTTCAGGAATTTTGTGCATGCCCATCCTACCCTTTCTGAAGTCATTCAGGAGTGCGGCAAGGAGGGTTGAATTATTTGTTTGTTGTGATTGGAGAGAGCTGTGACACTTTGTTGCAGCTCTCTTTTTTATTTGATGATGGTCTTGATGGAACTGCCTCCGACATTGATGATGGAGAAACCTTTGGGCAGCGAGAGGGAGAGTTCATCTTTGGTGACAGTCTGCTGACTGCTGATCGTGCCATCCAGTCCGACAACGCTGACTGTCTCCCCTTCTTTTAGTCCCTCCAGCACGAGCTGACCGCTGCGCATATATCCACGGAGCTCCTGACGGTTGGCAAAGTCGGTGCCTTCGCTCCATTTGCTGTAACAGAAATAATCGCTGCTCTGGAGCTTCCATTCATACGCATCGGCAGACCAGTCATATTGTTCGCAGGAGAGGAGATTGCCTTCCGGATCATAGGCATAGAGGTAGCGACCTGACCAGGGAAGACCCTCCCACGCCAGCCTTTTTGCGGACCACTGATAGTCTTCAGTCAGGGCAAGGTATCCTTCGTCATTGTAGCCGCGCACCTCCATGCGGGTGGGCTTCCAATCTGTGGCCTGTGTGCTCCACGTATATTCAACAATGCTGTATTCGCCTTCTTTGCGGAAGAGGTCGTAATGCTTTTGAGGCAGCCACTCTTTGCCCTCCGGAAGTGCTTTAAAGGTTTCGCAGGTACTGATGTTACCGCTGCCGTCATAAGTATAAGATTGTTGCTGCAGGTTCGTCCACTTCTCTTGCTCCATATCCCACACTTTGACGGTACGAAGAAGGACACGTTGCTTCGGATCAAGTTCGTAGTCCGACTGATAACGGTAGGCCAGTGTCCAGAGCGAATCACTCCATGCCCACGCCTCCTCCAGTGTCAGGTGTCCGTAGGGATCATTTTCGTAGTGCATCTTATAGCCGGAAGGGATCCAGTTGTTTTGTCCGGCGGACCAGTATAAGTCCAGCGAATCTACTGTATATCCCAGGGAGTCGTAACTGATGGTTTGCTTACGGGTATCGTCCCATTGTTTGTCAGGTTCGTTCCACTTCCTGTGGAGAATCGTGAGTGGATGGTTCGCCTCATCGTAGGTATAGACCCGGCTATAGTTGGAAGAGGAGATCCATTGCTTGAGCAACGGGGCCCAGGTCTGACTCTCTTCCTGCGTACAGTCGTCTTTGTCATTGTAAGTATAGATCCGTCTGCTGGAAGGTCTCCATCCTTCCTCTCCCCATTGATAGGTCGAGTGAGAAGCGGTGAGTCCCTTTGGAGTGTAACTGAATTCTTCCCGGTAGCTTCCCTCCCACGTCGCTTTCTGTTCGGACCAGAGCAGCGCCTCTTTCATCAGAAGTGCCCCTTTGTTGTCTTCCCGGATGCTTTGCTGCGAACGGGCAATCCACTCTCCTTCTTTGCGAGCATAGGTCCATTCCGTGGTGGTACGGTTGGGGTAATCATAGTCGTAGATCGTCTTCAGAAGTCTGTTGCCTTCGGGATCATCTTTGACCAGACTGTCGCACCGCATCGCAACCGAAGATTTGACTGTTTGCAAAGCAAGCGCACGCAGATCCAGACCCGCTCCTACCTTCACCGGAAGCCCGTCAAAAAGGCTTTTCTGTGCAGAGAGCAAAGGGGCTATGAGCAGCAGGGCAAGAGTCAGCGGAGTACTCAGACGCATGGCATTAAGACTATATCGTTGGAGGTGTACGTCGGGAATCTTTTATCAGACGGGATCGCAGCGGAACCCTGCTTTCTTTACGAGTGCTTCAACAACCTCCGCCTCAACGTCGGCAGTCACCGTCAGGATAGCCAGCGGTTTGGTGAGTTCGATAGACCATTGATCAGGGGTGAGCACTGTGTTGAGTTGTTGACCAATCGTAGCAACGCATTGCGCGCATTTGGCATTGGTTTTAAATTGCAGGGTATTCATATTTTCTATTCTTATCTTGTTTTTATAAATGAATCCAACGGAGTCGCAGACTGTTGAGCACCACGGACAAACTGCTAAAAGCCATGGCCGCACCGGCAAGCATCGGGTTGAGCAGAAATCCGGTAAAAGGATAGAGGAGTCCGGCCGCAACCGGAATCATAATCACATTGTAAAAGAAGGCCCAGAAGAGGTTTTGCCGGATCAACCGGACGGTCTGGCGCGACAGACGGAACGCCTGCGGCAAAAGCAACAGGTCGGAAGTCATCAGCGTCATCATGGCGACATCCATGGCAATATCCGTTCCCTTGCCCATGGCAATGCTCACATCTGCACGGGCAAGTGCCTGCGAGTCATTGATGCCATCGCCGACCATGGCCACTATCTTCCCTTTTTGTTGGAGATCGATGATATATTGTTCCTTGTCGGAAGGTAGTGCGGAGGCACGATAATGATCAATACCCAGTGATGCGGCGACTGCGACAGCCGTTTGCTCGGCATCGCCGGTAAGCAGATGCACTTCAATACCTTGTTGCGACAACTGACGAATCGCCTCCTGAGAGGTTGGCTTTACGGCATCACTGACAGCCAGCGACAGTAGCCAACGGTCATCCAGTCCGACACAGATCAGTGTCTTAGCTTCTTGCTGCCACTGATCTGCAGTGGCAAGCAGAGTTGGTGAAGGGTTGGGAACCAGACGGCGCATCATCGCCAAACTGCCTGCCCATCCATTCATCTCTTCGTAACAAAAGGTGATTCCCTCGCCTGTCACACTTTGAAACCTGGATACGGGAAGGGATGAGATACCCTCCTGCTCCATCGCCTCCACCACCGCCTGTGCCAGGGGATGTTCAGACTGACGTTCGGCACCCAGCAGCACTCTTTTCAGAAACAGTGTTTCTTCTTCGTTGGTTGCCCCTTCACTTTTGGCATAGTTCATATCGGTAACGGAGGGATGTCCGGCAGTCAGCGTGCCTGTCTTGTCAAGCACAACTGCTGTGACGCGGCACATCTCTTCCAGAGCAACAGCATCTTTGATCAATATATTGTGTTCGGCTCCCTTACCAATACCCATCATCAGCGCGGTAGGCGTAGCGAGTCCCAAAGCACAGGGGCAGGCGATTACCAACACGGAGACAGAGGAAAGCAGTGCATGAGAAAAAGCATTCTCACCCCCCCACACCATCCAGACAATAAAGGTAAGCATGGAGACCGCGACGACGGTCGGTACAAAGATGGCAGCCACGCGATCCACCTTGTGCTGAACCGGCGCTTTACTGCCTTGTGCAAGCTGCACCATTTTGACGATCTGACCCAGCAGGGTACGGCCACCTACCGCTGTGGTCTCAAAGTAGAAAGCTCCTTTCTGATTGATTGTACCTGCCCAGACCTTATCGCCGGACTTTTTAGCCACTGCAAGCGGTTCGCCACTAATCATGCTCTCATCCACAAAAGAACTTCCTTTGGTGAGAAATCCGTCCACGGGGATCTTCTCACCCGGATGAACGCTCACCACCGAACCAGCTTTCAACGAAGCCACCGGCACTTCCTGTTCGCCGTCTTCCAGTACCAGAAAAGCAGTACGGGGTTGGAGTCCCATCAATTTGCGGATAGCCGAAGAGGTGCTTCCTTTGGCACGTTCTTCGAGCAGCTTACCCAACAAAACAAAGGCAATAATCACACCGGCAGCTTCATAATAGACATGCGGCTCTAGTCCGCGAGAGAGCCAGTATTCAGGAAAAAGAGTATTGAACAGACTGAAGAGAAAGGCGATCGAGGTGCTGAGAGCGACCAGCGTATCCATATTGGCTGTACCTTTACGGGCATGCTTCCATCCATTGACATAAAAGGAACGGCCAAAGAGCAGCATGATGGCCAGACAGAGCACCATCATACTCAGAGGAGCAAACGGAAGATGCATGAAGACCATACCCATCAGAAGCAAAGGAACCGAGAGGATCCAGGCTCCGACAGTCTTGTGCAACTGCTTCCGGTAATGAGCACGCTGCAACTCCTCCTGCTTCTCCTGCGGATGATCCTGTTCGATGAGCAAATCATAACCCAATTGCTGCACCGCATGCCGCATCGAGTCCGGCGTCACCTGCCACGGATCATACTCGACGTAGAGGGTGTTGGAGGCATAATTGACCGAAGCATCTTTCACTCCTTTCATGGCCTTGACACCTTGCTCTACCGAAAGTGCACACATCGCACACATCATTTCCAGTACCGGGAAAGTTCCTTTTTCGTTTGCCATCTTCGTCCTTTTATCTTTGCAAAGATAATGATTCATCGTTTCAAATTGAACCATTTATCTATAAATACAGGCTGATCATCGATTTTATTTGTGGCAGAGGAGGGTACAAACTATTTTTGTACCATCACTAAAATTATTCACACCATGTCACTCGCAATCACATTTCTCAGTTCGCTGGCACTCTGCGCTACTCTATCTGCGGCAGACAGTACACAGCCAAAGCCGGAAGCTCCGGTATTTTCTATGGAAGGGGGATTTTATTCCGGTCAGCAGAAGCTGGAACTGTCCACACAAGACAAAGGTCTCGCTCTTTACTATACGACAGACGGATCGGAACCCACGCGACAAAAGACGCAGTACAAAAGCAGCATCACGCTGACAAAAAGCACTCCGGTGCGTGCCCGTTCGTATGCTTCTGACGGAGACTCCAGCGCCTGTGTGACACAGACCTTTTTTATCAGTGAGCGGGTACCCTCCTTGCCGGTGGTATCCATTGTGACCGACTCTTTGTCTCTGTTTGACAAAGACAGCGGTATCTATGTAGCCGGACCCAATGCCTCAACGATGGGGATGCCCGGAGGTGGAATGCCTCCGATGGGCGGAATGTTTGGTAATAGAGACAGTATGCGGAGAGGTGGACCCTTTGGAATGCCTTTTGAAAGGGATAGTCTGATGGAAGGAGGACCCGGAGAGATGTTTGGTGGAGAGGGAAGCTTTCCTGGTTTTGGAGGTGAAATGGGAAATCGTGATTCAATGGATGTCTTCCGTGGAATGCCGCCCATGCAAGAAGGTGATTCTATCCGGGGATTCAGAGGTATGCGTATGAGAGGTATGCGTGGTGATATGGATAGCCTACGGATGAAAGGTATGTTTGCTGCAATGGACAGCCTGCAGAAGGGCGGAATGAGATTTCCGGGCGGAATGCCGGTCAGAGGTTCAAATCCCAATAGTCCGAATTACGAGCAGGACTGGGAACGTCTGGCAAACTTTGAATATTATGATCGCGGGAAACAACAACAGATCAACAAAGAACTAAACATTTCCATATCGGGTAATATCACCCGTCATCAGAGTCTGAAATCTTTGAAACTAACCGGCAACAAACTTTTCGGAGAAAACCGTTTTGAATATCCGCTCTTTAGCCAAAAACCGGACATCGAGCCCAAAAGTATCCTTTTGCGTAACTCGGGACAAGATTTTCAGGGATCGATGATGCTGGATGGAATGATACAGTCGCTGGCTTGCGGGAAGATCAATATTGAATGCCAGTCCTATCAACCTGCGGTGGTATTTATCAACGGCACCTATTATGGCATAGAGAACCTTCGGGAACGGAACAACAAACAATATGCAGATGCCAACTACGGACTTAAATCGAAGGAGATCTATTTTATCGAGGTGCCTCAAAAGGGGGCTCAGAATCTGGAAGGTACCGCAGAATCGGTGGCTGACTTTGATTCAATGATCCGTTTTGCAAGTACCAACGACATGGCGATAGAGAGCAATTATCAGCGGATGGCGGAATGGGTGGATTTGGAAAGCCTCATCAACTACACAATTATCCAATTGTATTGTGACAACACAGGTGACTGGCCTGATAATAATTACAAGGCATTTCGTGCGATTGATGGCGGACAATGGCGTTGGATTGTGCACGATCTGGATTTCGGCTTTTCACGGAATAATGAGCGTACCCTCTCCTCTTTTCTGTCAAGAAAGCAGCGACACGCCAATCTGATTCGTTCACTGCTGAAGAATGAGAAGTTTAAACAGCGCTTTATCGATCAGTATGCAGTAGAACTAGGATCAATTTATTCACCTTCTGTGGTCAATCAGACCATTGATAGCATTGCTGGTGCGATCCGTGAGGAATTTGCCTACCATGCCAAACGATGGAACTTTACAAACAATTTTGAGAAGTATGTTTCTAACTTCAAGAGCTTTGGAGAGAAGCGTGCGACAACGGCATACAATCAGCTGAAAAGTTACTTTGCTCTAAACAATCCTGTGGCTATGCATGTCAAAAGTGATGTTCCTGAGGCAACTCTGACGTTTAATGGAGTAAAAATCCCTGAGGGGAGCTTCAACGGAAATTATTTTGACGACAGATCTGTCACTTTAAAAGCAGAGGCTCCGAAAGGATACACTTTCGCACAATGGGTGAACTCAAAAGGAGATACACTTTCGAAAAAGAGCGAAGTGACCGTAAGCGCATCTGAAGGTTTAGAACTCATCGCCACTTTCAAGAAAGAATAGGAATTGGCTTATTGCCAAATATTTTGCAGGATTTACGCAGCGAATTAGATGATTATTTTCTAACTTCGCTGCGTTTTAAATTTTTAACATCCATGATTACATTTACTTTTGCACTCCTTCTGTTAATTGCCGGATACTTCGTGTATGGCAAAATCGTCGAAAGAATCTTTCAACCGGATCCAAATCGCATCACACCGGCCTATTCCAAAGAGGATGGTGTAGATTATATTCCCATGCCGGCCTGGCGTATTTTCATGATCCAGTTTCTGAATATCGCCGGTTTAGGACCCATCTTTGGTGCCATCATGGGAGCTAAGTTTGGTATTGCCTCCTACTTCTGGATCGTCTTCGGATGTATTTTTGCCGGAGCAACACACGATTATCTGGCGGGAATGCTCTCTATACGCCACAATGGCGAGAGTCTCTCAGAGATCATCGGCCGTTATCTCGGGCCTACAGCCAAGCAGGCGATGCGTGCATTTTCAGTCTTTCTGTTGATTCTTGTTGGTGCTGTTTTTGTGTCACAGCCCGCCAAACTGATGGTTAGCATCACTCCTGACTGGATGAACCTTACCTTCTGGATCATTGTGATCTTTACCTATTATCTGTTAGCTACTTTGCTTCCCATCGACAAGATTATTGGCAAAATATACCCTCTTTTTGGCGCTGTACTGTTGTTTATGGCTGTAGGGATTGTCGCCATGCTTTATATCAAACATCCGGCAATGCCCGAATTCTGGCAGCCAGGTGCGATGCAAAACATGAGCAAAGATCCAATCTTACCAATGATGTTTATCTCCATAGCTTGTGGTGCAATATCAGGGTTTCATGCCACACAATCGCCATTGATGGCCCGATGTATGAAAAACGAGAAACTGGGGCGTCCGATCTTTTTTGGAGCAATGATAACGGAAGGTATCGTCGCATTGATATGGGCAGCAGCAGCAACAGTTTATTTTCATCAGGGTCCGGAGTTTCTTGCAGTTAAAGACGCAGCCATCGTTGTGAAGGATATTACTGTGCAGTGGCTTGGCACTTTTGGGAGTGTGATTGCCATATTGGGTGTGGTAGCGGCTCCGATCACATCCGGCGATACAGCGCTCCGTTCCGCACGTCTTACTGTTGCCGATTTTATGGGTATTGAACAAAAGACAATATGGAAGCGTATCGCGATCTGTCTCCCTATTTTTGGAGGTGCCATTGCCATATTGATCTTCAGCTATATCAATGCCAACGGATTTCAGATTATATGGCGCTACTTTGCATGGAGTAACCAGACACTCTCCATCTTTACGCTGTGGACAATCACCGTCTATCTGACGTTGAAAAAGAAACCGTATATTATCACGCTCCTTCCCGCATTGCTTATGACTTTCGTCTGCACCTCTTTTATCTTTCTTGCGAAGAATAACGAAGGGGGATTTGGATTGTCGCAAAATACCTGCTACCTGATCGGAGGTGCGTTCACCCTCTTAAGCATCTGCTATTTCTGGTACTGGAAAATGAAGCAGAAACAGTGATCGACTAAAGAGACTATTTATCATCTGCCACCAAAATAACCATTGAGAATAATTGCGTATTTACGCATTTATTCTCAATGGAATTCATGCTTTTGATTGAGAAGATATATTGGCTCTCTCTTTTTTTGGGCTTAAACGCAACAAGTTATCTGTTTAATTCCTATTTTTGCGGCATATATTACAAGCGATGAGAAAATTCATCTTCATAACGAATCTGTATCACAAACCCGGACGCGGTTTGTACAACTGCTCTATCTGCTGACCAGCTATCCTCGCCTGCTGATCCGTGCACCGCATGGTAGGAACCGGAACAGCTTCTTTCCTCACAATCTATCAACTATTTGTCTCACCGAAGAGCACTGCTGCAAACAGCTGTTCTTTCTCAACCAATAACAACAATGACAACTATCGCACAAAGAGCCCCAAAAAGCGTTTCCAACTTCGCAAGTGAACGTCCGCAATGCAGTCTGGGCATGAACGACCGCATCAAAAGACTGCGAAAAGAATCTTTTGACGCGACTCCTTCCCTCTCCATTGAAAGGGCACTGATTGAAACGGAATTTTATAAGGAGAACTACGGTAAATATCCAATACCGATGCTCCGCGCACTCAATTTCATGGAACTTTGCAAAAAGAAAACCATCTATATCGGCAAAGACGAACTGATCGTGGGCGAACGGGGACCGAAACCGAAAGCGGTACCCACTTTCCCCGAACTGACCTGCCACAGTGTGGAAGATCTGCATGTGCTGAATACCCGTGATCTGCAACGCTACACCATCTCTCAGGCAGACATAGATCGCTATGAAAATGAAGTCATTCCTTATTGGAAGGGAAAGACGCAACGTGAACGGATCTTTGCGCATGTACCACAGGAATGGAGAGACGCGTATGAAGCCGGATTATTTACCGAGTTTATGGAACAACGGGCTCCGGGACATACCGCGCTGGATGGAAAAATCTATCGCATGGGCATGCTGGACTTTAAGAAGCAGATTGCAGGCGAACTGGCCAAACTGGACTTTCTGAACGATCCGGATGCCACAGACAAACAAGAAGAACTGACCGCGATGAGTGTCTCCTGCGATGCGATGATCGTCTTTGCAGAACGACATGTAGCCCTTGCTCTGGAGATGAGTGAACAGGAAAAAGATCCGAAGCGGGCTGCCGAACTGAAAAAGATCGCGGAGGTATGTCGCAGGGTACCTGCTCATGCACCTCAGACGTATCACGAAGCGATACAGATGTACTGGTTTGTTCATCTGGCTACCATCACCGAACTGAATGGGTGGGATGCAATGAATCCGGGCCATTTTGACCAGCATCTGGCTCCTTTCTATGAGAAAGAAGTGGCTGCCGGCACCTTGACACGCGACGAGGCAAAAGAGTTGATGTCTTGTTTCTATATCAAGGTAAACAATCACACGGCACCTCCTAAGGTAGGAATTACGGCCAAGGAGAGTGGTACTTATAATGACTTTGTAAATCTGAATATCGGAGGTATCAAAGCAGATGGCAGCGATGGGGTATCCGAAGTTTCATACATTATGCTGGAGGTATTGGAAGAAATACACTTACTGCAGCCCGGATGCTCCATTCATATCAGCTCACGCACACCGGACCGCTTCCTGCGTGAAGGCTGTAAAGTGATCAGGCAGGGGCACGGCTATCCTTCGGTGTTTAACACGGACACCTACGTCAACGAATTAATGCGTCAGGGAAAATCACTGCATGATGCTCGTGAGGGCGGATGCAGCGGATGTATTGAAGTAGGGGCTTTTGGTAAGGAAGCCTACTTGCTGACCGGATATTTGAATGTACCAAAGATCCTGGAGGTGACACTACACAACGGAATGGATCCGGTGACCGGTAAAAGAGCCTCCATACAGACGGGCGACCCGCAGACTTTCAAGTCGTTCGAAGATCTGTACGCGGCATTTATCAAGCAGCTTCATTACATCGTGGACATGAAGATACGGGTAAATAACTACATCGATAAGATGTTTGCAAAATATGCACCTGCCACTCTTCTTTCCGTGGTAACAGAAGACTGTATCACAAAGGGACGCGACTATTACAACAACGGACCTCGTTATAACACAACTTATATCCAATGCACCGGACTGGGGACGATTACCGACAGTCTCTCGGTTCTGAAGAAACATGTGTTTGAAGACAAAACGATTTCGATGAAGAAATTACTGCATGCCGTGGATTGTAACTTTGAGGGAGAAGAAGCTTTGCGGCAGTTTATCATAAACCGCACCCCTTTCTTTGGCAATGACGACGCGTATGCGGATGAGATTGCCGTAAAGGTCTATGATGATCTGTATGATGCCATCGAAGGAAAGCCCAATACCAAGGGAGAGTGTTTTCACCTGAATATGTTGTCCACCACCTGTCATGTCTATTTCGGCAAGGTGATGGGAGCTACTCCGAATGGAAGACTGGCAGGTAAAGCGATCTCCGACGGTACTTCACCCTCGCATGGAGCAGACACCCACGGACCATCTGCAGTAGTGAAATCACTCGGCAAACTCGATCAGGTGAAGTCGGGAGGCACATTGCTCAACCAGCGGTTTATGCCAAGCCTGCTGAAAAGAGAATCCGATGTGGTCAAACTGGCGCAACTGATCCGTTCCTATTTCGCATTGGGCGGTCATCATATCCAGTTTAATATTGTGGATACGGCAACTTTGAAAGCGGCACAGTCTACTCCCGAAGATTATCGGGATCTGCTGGTGCGGATGGCCGGATATAGCGACTATTTTAATGATATGAACGATGACCTTCAGCAGGATGTCATCGCTCGTACAGAAAACGAGGCTTTCTGAGATGGCACTGTTATTTGACATCAAGCGTTATGCTATTAATGATGGACCGGGTATCCGTATCACCTTGTTTTTCAAAGGATGCCCGTTAAACTGTATCTGGTGTCATAACCCGGAAGGGATCTCACCGGAAAAGGAAAAGATGTACACCCTGCGTAAATGTATCGGATGCTGCACCTGCGTAAAAGCCTGTCCGAACGAGGCTCTGAAGTTTACCAGTGAAGGGATCGTGACCGATGCCAACCGCTGCAAACTTTGTGGCAAATGTGCGGAGGTTTGTCCGACAAAGGCCATGGAGATATCGGGTACGGAATACTCCGTGGATTATCTGATGAAAGAGATTGAAAAAGAGACACTCTTTTTTGATCAGTCCGATGGAGGAGTCACCTTTTGCGGGGGCGAACCTCTGATGCATCCGGATCTATTGAAAAGACTACTTATCTTGTGTGGACAGCGGGGCATTCACCGGGTAGTAGATACCAGTCTGTTTGCCAGACCCGAACTGGTCATGGAAGTTGCCTTGCTCTCCGAACTCTTTCTGGTGGATCTGAAGATGATGGATTCAGGCAAGCACCGTTACTTTTGTGGCGTGCCCAACGAACTGATTCTTTCCAATATCCGGATGATTGCAGAGATGGGAATCCCTTTCATGGTGCGTATTCCTCTGATCAAAGGGGTCAACACGGATAAGGAAAACATCACCCGTAGCGCAGAGTTTCTGGCCTCACTGCCGGGTATAAGACGGGAAGTAGCCCTACTCCCCTATCATGACATTGCAAAAAACAAACACGACAAACTCGGCACCCTCTATAATCAGGATGAAGTACCGATGAGCACACCCTCGGAGGAGGAGATACATCATATCCGTGAAATATTTCTACGGCATGGAATTACAGCGACTGTAGGCGGATAAAGAGAAAGCGGTGAGTACCAGTTGGTCGTCACCGCTTCTCTTTTTGGGGTAAAAACTGTTATTTACTCATTTTCATCTTCCACTCTTTATCAACCTTGACCATGTCATAATCGCCTTTTTCCTTGGTGCCGTCACCGTAGATAAGTTCAAGTTCGACGCTGGCGGTCAGTCCGTCTTCTGCCATCTTCTCCGATACGAGAGTCACTTCTTTTATTCCCTTCTTCTCCTGAATGGCTTTATCGCCTTTATCCTTGGACAAGGCGATCAACTGAGTCCGTTCCTCGGGAGTTATTCCATCTTCCTGATACATAGCATCAACATATTTCTCATACTTGCCATCCTTCAGATAATTGACATACTTTACAGCAGCTTTTCCCGGAGTCATTTCAGTGCACGAAGTAAACATCAGTAACAAGACTGACATGAGCAGACCAAATCCGACTAATTTTTTCATACGTGTAATTGTTTAAGGTGAATATTGGATTTAAAAACGTTCTATTTCTCGTAAAAAGGGACTTTTCAGGATCTGGGACGGAAACAAGTAATCGCCATTGAAACCGGGGATATGGAGACGCTCCGTCTTTCCACCGGAAAGATCGACCTCTGCTTTCAGATAGACGAAACGAATCAGTTCGGTGCAATACATGGTCGTTGTATCATTCAGATCATACGCATGATCAAAAAGGATCTTCCTTCGGCATACGGTCATTGCTTCCAAAGCAGCCCTCTTCGACAACAGCGGATCACCGGTAAAACGCAGTACTGCGCCGCAAACCGCCCGCGATGCCTGGAAGAACTGAGACAGAGACTCGCTCTTCACGCTGTCTTTCTCTCCTTTTGGAGCCTCTCCCGGAGTAATGTGTATGACCTTCCACGCCGCACCCTCCTTCACAATAATACCCACATGCGAATAACTCCCTCCGGCATCGGCGGTCAGTACCGCGCGGCTGGCAATACCCGAGCCTCTTCTGAATACAAGATCGCCTTCTTGAAAAGAGACATTCACAAAGCGCTCCTGTACCGGTGATACAGAAGATTTCTTGCAGGCAGGAAGTGCAAGAAGCAGTAATAGAATCAGAAAGATCAGCTTTCTCACACGTTATATATCTTACCTCTCTTCTTTTCGGTCACTCTCATTGATCAGAAGTTTGAAATCTGAACAAAGGAAATCAAAATAATTGATTGCGAGACTGTTTTGGTGTATATTTCTGTACATGTAATGGCTGGATCGTATGTTGCCATTCTCGTTTATTCCTCCACAATCTGTTTGAACTCTTTCCAGAAAAAGTCTTTTTGATATGCCGGTTTGGAGCCTTTGGGTACATACAATACGCAATGGCTCCTATCTATATCTATAACGCTAAAATATTCCAATGATATTTTATACACCTTCTCAAGTTTCACATGCAATTCCTTTAATGATTGTGTTCCATTGAAAGCCGCACGAAACTGTGAATATTCAGGTGAAGAGATGGTCAGAGAGGTTAGATGGCTACATCCCGAAAATGCAGCATAAGCAACATCTGTTACACCGGATGGAATAGCATAACTCTTTCTTTTCGATCCGATTGGATAGCTCAGCAGTTTTGTTTTATCTTTGGAGAATAAGACTCCACCTACGACTGATAAGTCTGGATGATTCTTAGCTACAACAAACCGGGTTAATGCAGTGCATTTACTAAAAGTCCCTTCCTCAATATCGGTGAGACTGTTGGGGATAGTAATAGAAGTGAGTTTGCTACACCCTTCAAAGGCCCCTCTTCCAATGGATATAACCCCTTCAGGGATGGTTATTGAGGTAAGAGCCGAACAGTTGGAAAAAGTATTCTCTCCAATCTCGGTGACACTTTTGGGAATGGAGACCGAAGTCAGTTTGCTGCACCCGGAAAAAAGACCTTCTGCGAGCATTGTAACCCCTTTCGGAATAGTCATTGAGGTAAGTGCCGAGCAGTTGGAAAAGGCATACTCACCCATCTCGAGGAGACTGTCGGGGAGGGTGATCGAAGTGAGTTTGCTGCATTCCGAAAAAGCATATTGCTCTATATTTGTAACACTATCGGGAATGGCATAGCTCTTTGATTTTGCATTAGGACAGATAACCAACGTTTTTCTCTCTTTTGTAAACAAGACTCCATCTATTTCCGATAAGTACGGATGTTCTTCGCTTACAAAAAACCGGCTTAAAGCAGTGCATCCGGCAAACGTGGATGGATAAAGAGTAGCAATACCCGCAGGTATCGTTATTGAAGTGAGGCTCGTGCAACCTGAAAAAGCATCGCGACCATAATACTGAACACTCTCGGGTACGGACAGGGAAGTCAGATGGGTACATCCCTCGAATGCTTTATCTCCTATTAAACGCATTCCTTCCGGCAACTTTAATGAGACAAGGTTGTCGCAAAGACGGAAAGCTTCCGTACCTATCGCGGTGATACCCGATGGAATGATAACATTTGCCGATTTTGCATTGGGATATAAGAACATGGATTTTTTATCTTTTGTATAGAGAACACCTTCCACCTCTGAATAGTTTGGGTTGTCTGCGGCAACATCAAACCGAACCAAACTCGAACAACCGGCAAAAGCATTTGGTCCTATTTTAGTAATGGTTGAAGGAATGGATATGGAAGTGAGAGAAGTGCAACCTTCGAAAGTGCCAGCCAATAGCGTGCTGACTTTTGAGGGTATGGATAGAGATTGGAGCGAACTGCATCCAATAAATGCTTCTTCTTCAATGGTTTCTACGCTTTCGGGAATTCGTATTGAAGTGACTTCTTTGCAATCTTTGAATGCATAACTTCCAATCACTGTCAATGGATAACTTTTACCTTGATAGGATACACTTTCAGGAAGGGTAATAACACCGGATAGTGGTTGGTGTGTGGAGTCTTCTTTGAGACGATAGTGCGCAAAGCTTGATCCGAATACCCAATAGGGTTCAAAAGAGATCCCTTTAGTTACAAAGACTGTGCAACTGTCCGCATTGACCGTATATTTCAGGTTGTTGACCCAAAACTCTGTTGCTTGTGCAGTACATACACAGCAAAAGAAAAGAAGAACGATTAGTTTTTTCATATATTCATTTTATGCAATCCATATATCAGCAATTTCATCTGCATTATTCCAAACACCTTTGACTTTCTAAAACACCTTACACTGCCCGGTTCTCGAAGTCATACCTGTTACGAAAGAATAACGAAAAGCCTCCGGTTTCAGTTTTTGAAAATCACTTATTACCATAATCGGTATAAAACTTTTTCCATCCTTCATCCTGAGCGTACACCGCATCGCATCCTCTGGGCACATACAATTTGCAGTTGACGTTTAACATGAAGGAGGAAAGGGCTAAAACAGGAGGTGTTTTCGTCAGAAGAGTGATAGATTGAAGTCTACGGCCATGCAAAATAGCATGTTCTCCAATTCTTGTCAGCCTCTTGGGCAGTACAAGAGATTCCCAATAGGGTATATAATCAAACATGTTATCTCCAATGACATTGTCTATTGTTGTATCATTCTTACTACAGTAACTTTCACCTCCACTTACGATGTCTGCATCTCCCAGATCAAGTATCCTGAGAAGAGGCAGTTCAGATCTTATCATCTTGATATCGGTACCATTTATAGGTCCGGCTATCGTAAGTTTAATTACTTTATTCAGATTGTCCTTTCCAATAACTACAGACAATGTCCCAGCCACCTTTAGGGACGCTTTATAGGTAGTGACCGTTCCTTTTTCAATAATGTTGATGCGATCCAAAGTGGATTTTGTCCATCCGGGGGCAGATGAATAAACCTTACCGGTTGATTTTGGTACATAAAAGATACAACCGGGTAAGTATCCTATACCTTTACGATAGCCTCCTATCGTAGGAGGAGTTTTCCCCTGACAAAAAACTTTGGCAAGGTCATCACAACCTGAAAGTGCTCCTATTCCAAAATAGCTGACACTCTTTGGAATCGTAAGCGATCTTAGATTCTTGCGTAAGCAAAAAGCTTCTTCACCTATGGCGACAACGCCGGATGGAATGACATATCGTTCCGCTTTTGAATTGGGGTAAGACAAAAGAGTGTCTTTGCTCTTGTTAAACAATACCCCTTCTATATCTGCAAAGCAGGGGTTCTTTTTTGCTACTGAAAATTTTGTCAATGAATTGCAGGCATAAAAAGCTTGTTTGCCGATTGAAGTAACACTTGAAGGAATTGAAATAGAGGTTAAGCGCATGCATTCAGAGAATGCTTTCGCTCCTATCGAAGTGACTTTGTACATTCGGCCTTCATATTCTACCTTTTCGGGGATAACGGCTTTTTTTATGGATGTATCTTGACGCATTACGGATACTGACGTACCATCACTGTTCGTACTATATTTCACCCCCCCTGCCAGGAAATCAAAGGCATATCCCGAAAGTGACACTACCAAACTGATGGAAAGTAATACTGTTTTTTTCATTATATGCAAATGTTTTTAAGTATTCAGAGATCTTTCAGACTCCATCCTTTATCTGTTGAATATGTTGCTTCTATGTATTTGCCTGACATGATTCGCCCATCCAAAGTAAATAAAAAGCCAAAGCTCCACTTTTCCAATTGTGTCATTCGCTTCTGAAGATTGGAAAAGAGTTCTTTTTCTATTGTATTTGGTTTTTTGGGCTCTAACAGGTGAATGGTTGAAATGCCTGTTCTATCTGTATAGAGTAAGAATGTGAATTTCTGATCTCTGACAACTTCTGTGGAATATTTACTTTCATATCCATTGAGAAAGTTCGCAAAACAATCTAAACGGTAATATGGTTGCTTATACCAAGGTGCATCTAACGCGTGTGTAACGGCGTAACCATTCTTGTCTGGTATGATGCAATCTTCTAATCTCCCCTTTAAATACTTAGTATGGATGACATTGACAATATTTCCTTTATGAATGATCACTGTCGATTCCCATGGGGATACATATCCAATATAACTCAGTACTGGATCGGAAAGATATTTTAGGTTTCCGGAAAACCAAGTTTCAGAAATAGTCCCATAGGGAGGTGTTAGTATGTCTTTCTCTTGAAGCTCATTCATTATTCTCTTGACTTTGTTCTTTGATAATTTATTCAAAGGGGATCTCTGAAAGATTAGATGTGAACGAAATCTGGACGTTATTGAATAAAGGGAATTCTCTTTGAATCGTGGTTTTTGATAATAACAATCGATCATTTCATCCAACGGGACAGACTTGTAATTCAGCGAATCAAGACTCTTTAGAATAGAACTGGCAGACTTTTCTTTCTGGAGGTTGTATTCATGGCTTTGAAAATCTGCATTCTTTTGAGCATAACATATTCCAATGCAAAATATGCAAAGGAAGATCAGAATGCAATGAAAAAGGAGTCTCTGTTTGTTGTCCATAGTGAAAAAGTTGTATGTTTTAATCATCGAATTTACTCCGCAATATTTCTAAATCTCAGATATCACTCACTGTCAGGTCCATTCAACCGGAGTAGATAGATACCTGTCTCTGTGAGATTGGAAAAGACATGCATCCTGACTATCGGTCCTTTACTGTACGGCTTGTCTCCATCCTTTATTCTTATGTTTGAAACGGTATAAGTCTCTCCTTTTGTAATACAACTAAGATGAAGCTTTTAGGAAATATAATCCAAATAGCTATCTTTCCGAATCCATTTCCCGTTTACTTTCTCGAGGATGATATAATAGCCAGCAGCGGACAACGATCCTGATATAGAACCATAACTGATGATCGCTTTATCTTTTGTCGCATTAAATCCTGGTCGGGAAAGAACAATATTCGGTTTTACTCCATATTTCTTGTAAAAATATTCCCATCCTTTTTCAAGTCCATCTTTAAAGATCAAGTCCCTTTCTTTCCTGGTCATATAGATCACATTAGTTCCCAATTCGTCAATAGTTTGGATGACAATAGACTCCTTATTCCTTTCGATCAGATCTTTGTAAGCTTCCATGTCGAAAGAAGAGAGTTTCTTTAATTCATTTACAAGTAAAGAGTCTTTTGCATCCTCTCCTAAAAAAGTATCTGTAATGAGGAGAATCGGGTGTATCTTCGTTTTTTCAGATTGAATAACCGATAATAATCTCTTTCGCAGATTTATTTTTGCTGTGTCTCTCGGATTCTCTTTGATTTGCTTATCAAGCAATTCCAAGTAACGGGTATTCGGTTCGGGGAAGACAGTGCTTTTCACCATATAGGCTATAACCTCTTGTTCAGGATCCGTTTGCGCGGTTGCACTAAGCACAGTCAGCAATACAAAGCCGAGTGTGGATATTAATCTCAGATGTTTCATAGTAATAAATGGTATTAAAAATGTTACGGTTTATGAACTATTTCATCTCTCTCACAAAATTTGGATACAAAACTACGGAAAGTTTTTAATAAACAATAAATATACGGCTAGTATTTTCGATTTGATAATTAAATAAGACATGAGTGAGGAGATTGCAGGTCAAGCCCGCAAGGAGGAAGGTTTAGGCATTTTCAACAATAGCTTCAAATCACATAAAGAGTCTGAGAAGATGCCCCTTCTGAACACAGAAACGTCCGTTCCTTCATCAAATGAAAGAACGGACGCACCTACTATTATCAAACAAATCAGTCTTCTACTACTTCAAAATCTTCTTTTGTTACGCCACAAAGCGGACAAACCCAATCATCTGGAAGGTCTTCAAACGCTGTTCCCGGCTGGATATCGCTATCCGGATCCCCTTTTTCAGGATCGTAGATGTAATCGCAAACTGTGCAAATGTACTTTTTCATTGTCTAATCATTTTTATTCGTTAGTAAATTGATATTTTCCAACAGCAAATATAACGAGGATATTTGCATTCTCACTATTATTTCTTTCAAATAATTGCAATACGACTCTTTTTTATTGTTAACAACGCTGCATCACTTCTGCTATCGTATCTTATGTCCCGCATCCCCAGGAGGTTTAGCTGAAAGCCCCTTTTGTCCGTTTGGGATCGGTGAATCAACCAGATGAAAAAGTCTTTCTAATAGGGAACAATAATTGCCCAAACCTGAAGGTAAAAGTCAGCAGTCAGGATGCATTAGTTATATTGTGCCACGGAACAGCTATTCCGTGCTTGAGAATAACTGTTCCGTGGCGCAGAATAACTATTCCGTGCTTGAGAATGAAAAATGCACCTGTAAGCGATTAACTTTACAAACGGACAAAGCATACATATCTTCCTATCAGAGAGCAAAAGATGTCAGGCAAGAAATGGCTGACATGCATTGCACAGGTGAAGAATCGAAGGGGTTAACCTGGCTTGTGTGGCGCAAGCCTCCGGGAAGCTACCACAAAAAAATTCCCGGATAATCTGTTACGATTACTCGGGAATTCATTTGGTGCCCAGAACAAGACTCGAACTTGCACGTCATTGCTAACACTAGTACCTGAAACTAGCGCGTCTACCATTTCGCCACCTGGGCAGGTATTGGTGACTTTCGTCACGGGATATTTTTTCAAATTCAGAGGTTGTGAGGTTCGCTAACCCCTCTCTTTAATTTGTGGATGCAAAGGTAGAACTAATCCTGTAACCTGCAAAATGTTTTCTCTTTTTTTTAAATGAATTTTTGGGTTACAAGCCGCTTCCTGCTCTTCTTATAAGAAAGAGGTGCTGAGCAATGTTCCCTTGTCAGAGATCAAAACAGACAGGGAAGTGATCGCTGTAACCTCCGGTGTATTTCTTTCCTGACCAACTCCGAAAAGGCTTTGTTCCTCCGTATTTCTTGTCTTTCTCCTGCAAAAAGTCCGGCGCATAGATCCAAGCCTGTCTGAAAGTGCCTGCTTTGACTCCTGACTGAAGCAGCAATCCATTGGCATAGATCTGGTCGATAAGGCTCCACGTATCAATGTATTTATAACTTCCTTTAGTTTCAGCAGGAAGTGACGAAGGGAAAAGAGAATAGAGTGCGTCGGGGGAAACGGATCCTTCGAACGTCTTCGTCTGAAGCGTTTCTTTTATGTCTGCATCCTTGTAATCGGTGTTAAAGTCTCCCATAAGGAGCAAATGGAGCGCGCGACGCACCGTGTGCAGACTATCAATCGTTGCTTTTATTTGTCTGAGAGCGACCAGACGGGCTTCCTGCGAACCGCTTCGCACTTTCGAAGGGAGATGCGCGACGAGAACATCCAGGGTATCGCAACAAAGAGTCAATCCGGTAACGTGCAGCAAGTCGCGGGTGGGACGAATCGTGGTATCCTGAAAGACGACAGGGTAACTGCGATATCCGAGCAAGCGGAACCGCTCGGGACGGTACAACAGTGCGACATCAATGCCGCGCACATCGGCGCAGTGAGTCATCACATACCGGTATTCTTGCCGACGGAGGGACGACCGTTGGGTAAGCCAATGCAGCACACTGTCGTTTTCCACTTCACACAAACCGACCAGTACCGGGGGCTCCCACTCTCCGGCAGAGATGATGACCTGCGCAATATGTTCGAGTTTCTCATTGAAACGGCGGTATCCCCAACGACGCACTGATGTAGGAAGGAATTCTCCATCCTCCTTCCCTGCTTCTTTCTCGCAATCAAACAGGTTTTCCACATTATAAAAGAGCACACGGAAAGGCTTTTCTTCGGCTCTTGCCTGCAACACAAACGTCATCAGCACAAGCCAGAGGAAGAGCCTCATCAATTCTGTTCTTTCAAAGCCGGTACAAACTCGTAGGCACCCATATCGGGCGTGCCGTCGGACATACGGTTCACTCCATCCGCATCCTGGGGCAAGAGGGACGAGAAGTTCGGATCGGCCTTTCCAATAGCTGCGGAAAGGGAGTCCAGATGGAAATCATAGATGTAATCCTCTTTCCCGGTCGCACGGAAAACAGGATCTTCACTCCATAGTATATCGGTAAAGCGGTTATCCGTTTGTTCTTTCGAACGGATCAGGGAAGCATGGAAAAAACATTCAAATGAAGTTGCGACCTCTTCCTTATTAAAGGTGTGAGTCAACAGCAGCTCCGGATAGCGCGAGCCATAGATGATGCAGTTCGTAAAGGTGGTATTTGTGACCGGATAGTAGACGAGATTCTCTTTTGACGAACCGGTGTAATTTCTGATATTAACGGAGGATCCTTCACGAAGATCCCATATGTAATAGTTGGCAATGGTGCAATGCAGAAAGCGATAACTTCCGCCAAGTAACGAGAGACAGGCATAACGGGCATTTGTAAACAGAGAGTTTTCTGCTTCCACGCGACAGTTTGTTGCCTGGAGTCCGTGTCCGCGCACGTTGTGAATCGTTGAATTGTGCATCTCCAGTTTGAGAGCACTCACATCGGATGAGTCTGCCAGGATGCCATAATTACCTCCCCGGATGATGGTATGCGTGAGACTGTTGCCCGTACTTGCAGCTGTGAGGTGAACCCCCTCCCACTGTCCGGCAAGGTAATCATACGGCAGATCGTCAAACAAGTTATCGATGCGATCGCCCCGCAACACGACCGGTGAAGCAGCCGTTCCGTTTGAAACAAGGGTACCATCCACTTTCAGAGAAGCTCCGTTGTGAAAATGTAACGTAGTGCCTGCAGCAAGTGTCAGGGTGACACCCGGAGCCACATACAAACTATCAGATATAAGAAACGGACGCGTGCCGCTGAGGGTTGTATCAGCGGTAATCAACTTGCCGGACCACCTGGTTGCATCCTGACCATAAGCACGGAGTTTGACATGTTGCATCACGCCATTGGTGATAAAGACAATGGAATCTTTGAATAACTGCGGACTGTTTTGTCCGCTGCCCGAAGGATTGATACGAACGAAAACGAACAGACTGTCTTTGGCATCAATCTCCAAATCATTGATTCGGTTGGATGATTGTCCGTCCACATTAATAATAAATCCCGAGTGATCAGGATCGGCCAGATAAAGAGTCTGAATACGGAGCGCCTTCTTATTGGGATTATATATCATGAAACGCTGATCAGCCGATGCCTGTCCGGTAAAGACGGTATCAAACGAAACGGTATCTTTTGAAAACGAGAGACGATCAGACGGACTGGAAGAAAAATCGTCACTCTCGCAAGAGGCCATTCCGGCGAGTAAAAGCGACAGCGCAAAACAGAGAGAAAGAACCTTCTTCATAGCGATCGTATTAATGCACATTTTTCAACACATCCAACAGATGATTCCAAAACAAAGGGACCGATGGAATATGAAGACGTTCCTGTGGCGAGTGAACTCCTTCCATCGTCGGACCAAAGGAAACCATATCCAGATCGGGGTATTTCTCAAGAAACAAGCCACACTCCAATCCGGCGTGAATAGCCAGCACTTGCGGTTGCTTGTTGAACAGACGGAGATAAGACGCACGAACGATCTGAAGTATCGGCGACTGAAGATTCGGTTTCCATCCGGGATAGCCCTCTCCATGGGTCACAACCGCACCGCTTTGCGTGAAGATCGCCTCGATCTGATCTGAAACCGCTTTTTTCTCACTTTCGATCGCACTACGCTGACTGGTCACCACCTCAATGATCCCCTCCTGTTTGTTTTGTTTGACAGAGGCCATATTGGCTGATGTCTGAACCAAGCCCTCTATATCGGGACTCATGGCAATCACTCCATGCGGACAGGCGGCCAATGCTTCAATCAGTTTTCCGGCAACAACCGGATCAATAATAGAGGAAGGAGACACTTCCGACTCCAGATCAAAACGCATGTGGGGATCCACAGCACCATATAGCTCTTCCATATCCGTTGTAAAAAAGTTGAGCAGCACACGCACCCGCTCTTTGAAAGGGAACGGAACACCGGCAACCACAAAGGCCTCTCGTGCAATGGCATTGCGAAGATTGCCTCCTCCTATCTCCGAAATGAAAAGGGGTGATTCTGCGGAGATCGTTTGCAGGAAACGAACCAGCAATTTATTCGCATTCGGCAACCCTTTATGAATATCGCCACCGGAATGCCCGCCGGTCAGTCCCTTGACATCCAACCGGAAAAAGAAAAGTTTTTCAGGTGTCGGTTGCGAGTCGTATTTAAATTGAATGATGGTATCTATTCCGCCAGCGCAACCTACATAAAGATAGCCTTCCTCTTCGGAATCCAGATTGATCAGGATCTTTCCGGTAAAGAAATCAGGGGCCAGTGCTTTTGCTCCGGTCAGTCCGGTCTCTTCATCCACCGTAAATAAACACTCCAGTTTGCCATGCTCTATCGTATCGGAAGCCAGCAGCGCCAGTTCGGTGGCGACACCGACTCCATTGTCCGCACCAAGTGTCGTTCCCTTTGCAGAAAGCCACTCCCCGTTAATCTCCGTTTGGATCGCATCGGTATTGAAGTCAAACTGCACATCGTTGTTTTTCTCACACACCATATCCAGATGCGATTGAAGGACCACAGTGGGAAGATGTTCAAAACCGGGAGTCGCCGGTTTCGTCACCAAAAGATTATTGGCAGGATCACGTTTTACAGGTAAACCGTTTCGCTGAGCAAAATCAACGATATAGGCTACAATCTTCTCTTCTCTTTTGGAAGGACGCGGTATTTGGGTAATTTCATTGAAATAGTGCCAGAGCAAAGTTGGCTCAAGTCGGCTTATCTTGTTTTCCATATTCATTCGAATTCTCTTGTATTTATATTCAGAAAGTTAAAAGAGCAAAAACGCATTTCGATTCTATCAGATTTTGATGCGATAAAAAGATATTATTCAAAGTATTGGACTATCTTTGTCGGACAAAAGTAGCAAAAATGATTTATACATTAGTCATATCACTTATAATTATTGCATGCGCAATGGTGTTGCTGGGTATAAGAATCCTCTTTGTAAAAGGGGGAAAGTTTCCTGATCTTCACATTGACGGAAACAAGGCGCTTCGAAAAAAAGGCATTCATTGTGCGAGGGCTCAAGACCTGGAAGCACGGAAAGCCGGTCGTAACATGTAAATCACCCTATTATTTATCAAGGAATAAACATATTCTACAATGAAAAATGTTCACTTTATTATTGAAGGCATTTTAGCTGCCGCTGTTATTGTCCTATTCATCCTTCAGTTCAGCGACAAACAGGTGCCCGGTGTTTCCATTGCAAGGCATAATGACAGTTTGCAGACCAACGTCGGAACATTGCCTATTGCTTACATTAATGTCGACTCACTCTTACTTCATTACAATTTCTCAAAAGAGATGAACGAACAATTGCTCCGCAAAAGAGAAAGTTCGATGGCTACGCTCAACCAGAAAGGAAAAGAACTGGAAGGCGAATTGGGCGAATTCCAACGTAAATTGCAAAACAACGCATTCCTCTCTCAGGAAAGAGCTCAGTCTGAAGAAAATCGTCTGAGAAAGAAACAAAGCGAATTGCAGGAGTTAGAGCAACGTCTTTCGTCAGAGATTACTCAGGAACAATCGTCTATGAATGAGCAGCTGCGCGATTCTGTGTACAGTTTCCTGAAAACATACAACAAAGAGAATCCGTATCAGATCATCTTAAGCAACACGTTTAACGACAACATACTTTATTCGGATGAGAAGTATGACATTACCAAAGAGGTCATTGAGATGTTGAACGAAAGGTATGTAAAGAAGAAATAATCCCGAACAACGAAAAAAGAAACGCGCCTCTGAAAAGAGAGCGCGTTTTTTATTTTTCCTCCGGCATCACAAAGGCCGCATAGGTTTCAAGAACAGTGGCTACCAGCAGACAAACGAGCCACTCATAACTGTGCCTGAACATAAAACACGATGAAGCAACCAGTAGAATGGAAGAGAACAGCTGGAACTTCACAAGCCGTTTGATACGTGTGTTTGTGCCTTGATAGGGGGAAGACAAACGAACAACGGCAATGGCTGCTGAACCAAAGGCCATTCCATAAGGAGCGTAAGGATATTGAAAAAAATAGGCTATTGTAGCAACAACTACCAAAACAGCGCCCACAATAAAAAGGAGGTTCTTTGTTTTTTTATTCATCTTACTTGATAATAAAAATCTCTTCGTCAGGCTGTTTCATCAGATACTGTTCACGGGCGAATTTCTCCAGATTCTCATCACTGGAGTGCAATTCTTCCAGCTTCTTGGCGTCTTGATCGATCTTATCCCTGTAATATTTTATCTCTTTTTTCAGTTCCCGTTGTTGAGCGGTTAAGCGCATTCGATGCATCAAACTGTTTTCATCTAAAAAAAGGATATAAAAGATGAATACGCCGATCACAAGAATATACTTGTTCACGTGCGTATGAAGAAAATCCCAAATAAGAAGAAGCTTTGACATCTGTATAACAACTGTTTCCGCAAAAGTAGTAACTTTATTTGCGCAAACAAAGAAGTAAGAAGAAAATATTGTCTATATTTGTCCTTGTTTCATATTCAATGTCAGACTCATTACATGGAAGAATATATCGTCTCCGCCCGTAAATACAGACCGGCCACTTTTCGTTCGGTTATTGGTCAGCATGCACTTACGACCACCCTCAAGAATGCGATTGTCAGCAACAAGTTGGCACATGCCTATCTGTTCTGTGGTCCGAGAGGGGTAGGTAAAACGACCTGCGCCCGCATCTTCGCAAAAACGATCAACTGTCTGCACCCGACTAAAGAGCACGAAGCGTGCAATGAATGTGAGTCCTGCCTGGCTTTTAACGAGCAGCGTTCCTATAATATCCATGAACTGGATGCCGCTTCCAATAACTCCGTGGACGATATCCGTACGCTGACCGATCAGGTGCGCATACCGCCACAAGTGGGAAAATACAAGGTCTATATCATTGACGAGGTGCACATGCTCTCGCAGAGTGCGTTTAACGCGTTTCTCAAAACCCTGGAAGAGCCACCTGCACACACCATTTTCATTCTGGCTACGACTGAAAAATATAAGATTCTGCCGACCATTCTTTCCCGTTGTCAGACATACGATTTCAATCGTATCACACAGAAAGACATCGTTGAGCACCTTCAGTATGTAGCTGAACAGGAACAGATATCTGCAGATCCTGAAGCACTGAGTGTCATTGCCCAAAAAGCCGACGGAGGAATGCGCGACGCGCTTTCTATCTTTGACCAACTGGCCTCTTTCACCGGAGGGAAAATCACATATGAACAAGTCATCCAAAACCTGAATGTGCTTGATTTTGATTATTATTTCCGGATGACTGATCTTTTCCTGGCACACAAAGTGGGAGAATGTATGATTATTTTTGATGAGATTCTCAACAAAGGATTTGATGCTCAACATTTCATCGGGGGACTGGCATCGCATTTCAGAGATCTGTTGGTAGCGCATGATGCCTTTACTTTGAAACTTCTGGATTGTTCAGACGCCATCAAGGCCCGTTACATGGAACAGGCAAAGCTATGCAGCGACGCCTTCCTGTTTGCTGCCATAGAAATCTGCAACGAATGCGACATGCAGTACAAACAGAGCCGCAACAAACGACTACTTGTCGAACTGACTCTCATTCGCCTCAGCCAACTGGGGGAAGAAAAAAAAAAAGTAACCGGTAAGGAATACCGACCGATTGAACCGATTTTCTCTCAAGCAGCAGAATCGGCTGTTCATGTTCGCCCTGCTCCCGTTCAGAAAACTGCCGAACAGAAAACTGCTCCGAAAGGGGAAATTAATCAGGCATCACAAGCTACCAGCATTACTCAGCCTCAGGAAGCACCTCCGGTTGCACCGTTTCCTACCCAAAACAGGGTGCAACAGCCCAAGAAGGATCTTCCCAAAATCACAACGATATCGTTAAGAGCTTCCAGAGCGAAAGGAGTTGATCCGAATGAGGGCAACGACTCACAAGCGACACAGACTGTTAGGAAAAAATCGTATACGCAAGCCGACCTGGAATTTGCATGGAGAGAGTATGTCTCTGATAAACCGGAAGAGTATCATCTGAGTGAGGTGATGAAAGAGTTTATTCCTGTGGCTGAAGCAAATAATACGGTTGTGCTCACTCTTTATAACCAGATCGACGAGAAGTTGATCCAGGAACACAACAGTTCAATCTGTCAGTTTCTGAGAGAGAAGCTGAGCAACGATCAGATTATCTTGCACATCGAAAGGAAGGAGCTCTCAGATGATCAGAAGATCTTTACGCAAAAAGAAAAATTCGAATATCTGTTGCAGAATAACGAGGCGCTTGTAAAACTCTGTGACCGTTTCAAATTGCGACTTTATTAAACCCTTAGATATCATCATTGACTATGAAAACAAAAACTAACACACGTGTTGCTTCGATCGACATTTTGCGAGGTATGGACATTTTCGTACTGACCTTTCTTGGACCGGTTCTGGGTACTTTCATTCATGTTACAAATGGCCTTTTGGGCGAGGGATTTCAACGTCAGCTAGGTCATGTGGACTGGGAAGGACTGGTAGCCTGGGACATGATTATGCCTCTCTTCCTTTTTACGGCAGGATTGTCCATGCCTTTTGCTCTTTCAAAATATATTGACGGAGATAAAAAAGAGACTTTCAAACGAATCATCAAACGAGTCATTCTATTGTACATCTTTGGTGGTATGGTTCAGGGAAATTTCCTGGATCTCAACTTCGATAACATCCGTCTATTCAGTAATACCCTGCAATCCATCGCGATTGGATATCTCTTTTCCGCCCTGTTTATCCTGTACCTGTCAAACAAGGTTCAAATCATTGTGACAGCTGCGTTACTACTGATCTATTGGGCACTCCTGACTTTTGTCGGCCATGGCGACTTCAGTAAAGAAGGCAACCTCGCCGAACTGATTGACCGTGCTGTTCTCGGTTGCTTCCGCGACGGAGTCTCTTCCAATCCGGATGGAACATGGACATTTGCACCGTGGTATAACTACACATGGATACTAAGCAGTCTGAATTTTATTGCTACCGTGATGACCGGAGTCTTTGCCGGTAAGATACTCAGAATGGATAAGAGCATGGGGATCCGGATGAAATGGCTCCTTATCTTCGGTATTTCCATGATCGTCTGCGGATATCTATGGGGATTTCAGATGCCTGTCATCAAAAAGATCTGGACCAGTTCGATGGTGCTTGTAACGAGCGGAATCAGTACGCTGTTGCTTGCATTCTTTTTCGGCGTTTGTGAGATGTGGGGCAAGACCCGCTATCTGAATTGGCTCAAGATCTGGGGAACAAACTCTATCGCTGCCTATTTGTTTGCACACTTCCTCCATTTTAATGATATCACACGCCCACTTTTGTACGGATTGGAACAGTACACCGGTACTTACTATCCGCTCATAATCACGCTTGCTAATCAGTTGATTCCGGTCGGAATTCTTTACCTGATGTATAAGAACAAGATATTTCTAAGATGTTAATTCTTTCATTATATATTTATACCTTTGCAGACTGATTGCTTTTGTATTCACAATTCATGAAATTAGATAAACGAATCATCCAATGGTTTTCCAAACAGGAGCACCTGTTTGCCGTATTTGTTCTCCTTGAGCTGATACCCAATTACATTCTGTTTTTCACAGAGCCGTATCCCATAACCATACGGATGGCTTCTCTGATGATACCTCTTGGCTCCTTCGCCATTCTCTTTTCAGTCTTTAAAAGACCGGGAGTCATGTTTTGGGTCTTGTTTATCAAGTTTCTGCTGGATGCTTTTCAGCTGGTTTTGCTTTACCTGTTTGGGAACTCCATCATTGCGGTGGATATGTTTCTCAACCTAACAACGACCAATCCGACAGAAGCCGGCGAACTGATGAGTAACATTTGGATACCGGTTGCAGGATCTCTGCTTCTATATGTTCCCGCGTTCTTTTTGGCGACCTATTCAATCAAGTTACAAGAGATACTATCCAAACGTTTTCGTTTAAGAAGTGTAGCTGCCGGAATTGTGTTGTTTTTGGGAGGATGGGGCATCGCGCTGATCCCTGTATCCAATTATCACAGCTTCGAGTTTCATGAAGACATTTATCCTGCAAATATCATATATAACCAGTATTTTGCATTTAATAAATGGTATAAGACGCTGAATCATGCTGAGAATGCGAGAACTTTCTCTTTTCAGGCAACCAGAATCTCTCATTCAAAAGATAGAGAGATCATTATTTTAATGGTTGGAGAGACATCCCGGGCTATCAGCTGGGGATTGTATAACAACCGGTTGAACACAACGCCAAGACTAGCCAAACGAAATGGATTGATTCATTTTACAGACGTGCTTACTCAAGCCAATGTAACACACAAGAGCGTACCAATTATTCTCTCCGCAGCATGTGCTGAAAACTTTGATGTGATATATAAGCAGAAAAGCGTCATTTCCGCTTTTAAAGAAGCTGGATTCAAAACGTATGCTTTTTCAAATCAGCAGCCCAATCACTCCTTCCTGGACGATTTTTACAATGAAGCGGAAGAGTACAAGAATTACTACCTCGAAAGCAAGGAGGTACATGTCAGCTTCAAACCTGACGGGATCGTACTTGAAGATGTGAAGAAAGTACTGGACAAAGAAAAAGGTGACTTGTTTATATACATTCACGGATATGGTTCGCACTTCAATTACAAAGAACGATATCCAAAGGATTTTGCTGTTTACAAGCCGGATGACCTGAAAGGTATCTCCGAACTGTATCGTCCTGAAATGCTGAATGCCTATAACAACAGCATTCTCTATACAGATTTCGTAATTGACTCGCTCGCCTCGATGCTTGAGAGTAAATCTTGCTGCAGTTCGCTGATCTATCTTTCCGATCATGGAGAAGATCTCTTTGATGACGCTCGCAACCGGTATCTCCATGCCTCTCCTACTCCCACCTTTTATCAGCTGTATATCCCATTGGTGGTGTGGTTTTCAGAGAAATACCGAACAGAGTATCCTGAGATATACAACAATGCCAGAATGCATCAGAAATCGCCTATCAGCACCAATGCCATCTTTCATACGCTTCTTGATATGGGACAAATCAACACACCATATAAAGACAGTACATTGGCAATCACCAACAAACATTTTGAGCCCAAAAAGAGATTCTTTCTGGATGACCATGATCAGGCAGTCGATATAGCAAGATCCGGACTAAAGAAATGTGATTTTGAAATGTTTAAAAAGTGGAATATCAGCTACTGACAGAATCAGCTAATAGTTCGCAAAGACCATTGAAAAGTATTTTTCGGAAATAAAGAGGAGAATAAAGAGTTTTATTAAATTTGCACACAAAACATCGGATAGAATGAGCAAAACTAAAGTTTCCACCAAAAAAGGGAGTGCCGATAAAAAGCCATCCACCTTTTCAAAGATAACGTCTTTTTTCAAAAACGAACGTACTGCTTTCGCCTTTGGACTGGTTATTCTTTTAATAACGTTTTATCTCTTTATTGCTTTTGCCTCATTTTTCTTTACAGGATCAGCCGATCAAAGTAAAGTTGAAAATATCACATTAAGTGAACTTGCCATAAACAGAGAGGATATTGGCAACTGGGCCGGTGTTCAGGGAGCATTTCTGGCTCATCTTTTTTTGAATGAATGGATTGGAATCTCCGCTTTTTTTATTCTGGCTTTCCTGCTTTTGTTTAGTCTGAAGCTAATGAAAATTCAACAATCATCCCTATTCAAATGGTTTCTTCTCTCCTCTTTGGGGGTACTCTGGACATCCATCGCTCTGAGTTTCTTTTTTGAGCCATTCATGGGAGACTCATTTCTCTTCCTGGGTGGAAAACTAGGATCTGTTTGCAGCAGAATTATCAGGAATTACGTTGGCTGGTCGGGAACTTTCCTTCTTGTAATGGGTGTTCTGGCCATCTTTTGCATTTTTACAGTACAGTCAGCTACTCCTGCTCTCAGACGTTTCTTCTCATTCATTCCGGCCATTGGCAACAAACTGAAAGCGGAAGCTTCTGCTCCGATTAGCGCCGAGACGGATACAGAGAAGGAAATCATTCCAGAAGAAGAAGAAGAAGAGGAAGAACTCATTGAAGAAGAGGAAGAAGAGAATCCGAAAGAAGAGCTCTTCGATGAGGAAGAGGAAGAAGTGGCTGACGAAGAAGAGATTTATGACGAGACACTGGACAATTCCTATACTGAACCCGATGATATAGAGAAAAAGCATGCGCCACTGCTGGAAGAAGATAACTTTACCATCGAAGTGGCTCCGGATGAAGAGAGTTACGACGGATCTGCGTTGGGTAAATATGACCCCACCCTGGATCTGTCCAAATATAAATATCCGACCAACGACCTGCTGAAGAAACATGATACGACCAGACTCGTGGACACAGAGGAACAGAAAGCCAACAAGCTCCGTATCATAGAGACACTGGAAAATTATGGAATAAAGATCTCACGTATCGAAGCGACAGTCGGTCCGACAATCACACTCTATGAGATTGTGCCTGCTCCGGGTGTACGTATCTCCAAAATAAAGAATCTGGAGAACGATATTGCACTCAGCTTGTCTGCCTTGGGCATTCGAATCATCGCCCCTATTCCCGGCAAAGGTACCATTGGTATTGAAGTGCCTAATAAAGAGGCGCAACTTGTTTCAATGCATTCGATTCTATTTTCCAAGAAGTTTCAGGAGAGCAACTACGAACTGCCTCTGGCACTGGGTAAGACGATAACCAACGACATCTTCATGGTCGATCTATGCAAGATGCCGCACATTCTGGTAGCCGGTGCGACAGGTCAGGGTAAGTCGGTCGGACTAAATGCGATCATCACCTCGTTGCTTTACAAGAAACATCCTTCACAACTCAAATTTGTACTCGTTGATCCGAAAAAGGTTGAGTTTAATATTTATTCGGCCATTGAACGCCATTTCCTTGCCAAATTGCCGGATGCTGAAGAAGCCATCGTGACAGACTTTACCAAAGTGGTTCAGACTCTTAAATCGCTGACCAAAGAGATGGACAACCGATATGACTTGCTGAAAAAGGCTAAAACAAGAACGATCAAAGAATACAACACTAAATTCATTGAACGCAAACTTAATCCTGCGAAAGGACACTTATTCATGCCTTATATCGTTGTTATCATTGATGAATTTGGTGATTTAATCATGACAGCAGGTAAAGATGTGGAAATGCCAATTGCTCGTATCGCTCAGTTGGCCCGGGCAGTAGGTATTCATATGGTCATTGCAACACAACGACCCTCCACCAATATTATCACAGGTTCAATCAAGGCAAACTTCCCCGCACGTATGGCGTTTCGGGTAGCTTCCATGATTGACTCCCGGACCATCCTCGACTCTCCCGGTGCTAATCAGCTGATTGGACGAGGTGATTTTCTTTTCTCTCAGGGAAGCGAACTTACCCGCGTACAATGTGCTTTTATCGACACGCCTGAAGTGGAGTCCGTGACCGATTTTATTGGCAATCAAACAGGTTATCCCAGTGCGATGTATCTGCCTGAATGCGAATCTGATGATGATACCAATACAATACGTCAGAACGTACTGGATGACAAAGATCCTCTTTTTGAAGAAGCTGCTCACTTGCTTGTCATTCATCAACAGGGTTCTACATCTCTGATTCAACGCAAGTTTTCTATCGGATATAATCGAGCCGGACGAATTGTTGACCAGCTGGAAGCTGCCGGAATCATAGGCCCGTTTGAAGGAAGTAAAGCGCGTCAGGTACTTGTACAGGACGAAATTCAATTGGAACGTATATTAGAAAACTACAGATAAAAACTATTTATAATGAAAGAACTGACAATGAAGAAAACGATGCTATGTCTGATGGCAGCCTGTCTGATGACACCACTGTATGCTCAAAATGAGAAAGTTCAAAAAGAACCGGTAAGCGACGTCACCTACGGAATTACACAGCCAAAGAATCCTGATATCAACGCTATAATGAGTAAAGCTATCACAAATGTGATGGACCCTCAAGGGGTTGCTATTACCTATAACGTGCGCTACAAAGATCTGAAAGGGAAACAATCCAATGCAACCAATGGGACAGCCAAAATTAAAGGAGAAAAGTTTTATGTTTTCGCTCCTCAATTTGAGTCGTGGTTTAATGGGAAGACACAATGGACGCTACAACGTGGTGCTAAAGAGGTAACTGTTTCAACTCCGACGGACGCTGAACTGGCAGAAACCAATCCGATGTTCATTTTGCGCAATTACAATAAGTATTATACAGCCAAATACATTCGCCTGGCCTTTTCCAGCGATCATCAAAAGTATGTAAACTGTCTGGAACTTACTCCCAAGAACACGAAAAGTGATATCAAGAAAGTAATAATCAATATCTTTGACAAAATCTTTGTACCCTATATGATTGTACTGTATCACCAGAATGATGCAACCACTCATATTTATATGACAAAGTTTGATCAACAACAAAAGATGGATGAATCCACCTTTACTTTTAATCCGGCAGAATATCCGGGCAATGAAATTATAGACTTACGATAAGTATGGAACAAACAAATAAAGAACATATCCGTTGCCTGATTATAGGATCAGGTCCTGCGGGTTTTACAGCTGCTATCTATGCAGGACGGGCGAATCTCTCCCCAGTTGTTTACGAAGGTATGGAGCCCGGCGGACAGCTGACTACAACCACTGACATTGAAAACTTTCCCGGCTATCCGGGAGGCACAGGCGGTAGTGAAATGATGGAAGACCTGCGCAATCAGGCAAAACGTTTTAATACGGATGTACGATGGGGACAAATCACCAAAGCCGACCTCTCCTCCGCTCCCTATCAGTTTGAAGTGGATGGTGAAAAAGAAATCGAGGCGGATGCGGTGATTATCGCGACCGGTGCTAAAGCAAAGTATCTGGGGCTTGCGGACGAAGCAAAATATAGCGGAGCCGGAGTTTCAGGATGTGCTACCTGCGACGGATTTTTTTACAGAAAGAAAACGGTTGCCGTAGTAGGAGGTGGTGACACCGCTTGTGAAGATGCGCTGTATCTCTCCAAACTTTGCACCAAAGTGTATATGATCGTACGCAAGAACTATCTACGTGCTTCAAAGATTATGCAAGAAAGAGTGTTGAGTACGGAAAACATAGAAGTGCTTTTCGAGCACGAAACGGTGGGACTAAGCGGTGAAAACAAACTACAAGGATCACGACTTATTAAGCGACGCGGACAGGCTGATGCGCAAGAGGTGGATATTGCCATCGATGGTTTCTTTCTTGCAATCGGACACACACCTAACACATCCTTGTTTAAAGAGTTTCTCGAAACAGATGCTGAAGGTTATCTCAAACATATACCAGACACGTCACTAACTTCTCTTCCCGGTGTGTTTGTTGCAGGCGATGTAGCAGACCCGCATTATCGGCAGGCTATCACTGCTGCTGGCAGTGGCTGTAAGGCTGCTATTGATGCTGAACGGTATCTGAATGAGAAGGGACTCTGAAACCAGAAAAAAGAGTGCATTTTCTTGGTAGTTTGAAAACAAACACGTAATTTTGCAGCTCGATTCCGCATGGAGGTTTGATAAGTGGCTAAGCACGGAGCTTCCCACCTCACGGAGGTAAACTGTATAAAATAAAAAAACAGATGTACGTAATTGTAGAAATTGCAGGTCAGCAATTTAAAGTTGAGCAGGGAAAGAAGTTGTTTGTACACTTCTTGAATGCAAAACAAGGTGAAGAAGTGACCTTTGACAAAGTATTGCTTGTTGACAATGATGGCGCTATCACTGTAGGTAGTCCTGTTGTAGAAGGAGCGAAAGTGGTTGCAACAGTTGAATCGCCACTGGTAAAAGGTGAAAAAGTAATCGTCTTCCACAAGAAGAGAAGAAAAGGTTTTCGTAAAAGAAACGGTCACCGTCAGTGCTTTACTGAACTGGCTATCAAAGAAATCATTGCTTAACTATTAAAAACGAAGTAAAATGGCACATAAAAAAGGGGCCGGTAGCTCCAAAAATGGTCGTGAATCAGAAAGCAAACGTCTTGGTATCAAGATTTATGGTTCACAATTTGCAAAAGCTGGTAATATAATAGTACGTCAAAGAGGTACTGTTCATCACCCGGGTGATAACGTAGGTATCGGTAAAGATCATACTTTGTTTGCTTTAGTTGATGGTACAGTTGTATTCAAGAAAAAGAAAGACAATCGTTCGTTCGTGTCAGTAACTCCACTGACAGAAGCATAAGTCTTCATTCTTCAATAAGTATAAAGCCTCCGCTTTTTTCAGCAATGAGAAGCGGAGGTTTCTATTTTTGTGTATCTTTGTAGTTTAATAGAAAAGACTATTCCAAAAATAACCATTATGTTAACGTTAAAAGCCATTACCGAAAATACGGAGGAGGTCCTCCGCAAACTTGCCGTCAAACATTTTGACGGGAAAGAGATTATCGGAAAGATTATCGAACTGGACGTACAGCGTCGTACTTCCCAATCAGCACTGGATGCCAATCTTGCGACAATCAATACGCTCTCCAGATCTGTCGGTCAACTTATGAAAGAGGGAAAGAAGGAAGAAGCAGAAGCATTACGCACCCAGGTAACAGAGACGAAGGAGAACAATAAATATCTCGAGGCATCAATGAAAGGTGCAGAAGAAGAGATGCAAAACCTGCTTGTCTTGATTCCAAACACGCCACACGAGTCTGTTCCTGAAGGTCGTCACGCAGAAGATAATGTTACAGAACGTACAGGTGGTAGCATACCGGAACTTCCGGAAGATGCCCTGCCCCACTGGGATCTGGCAAAAAAATATGATCTGATCGACTTCGAAATGGGAGTTAAGATAACCGGAGCGGGCTTCCCTGTCTATAAGGGAAAAGGAGCTCGTCTTCAACGCGCCCTGATCAACTTCTTTTTGGATTGCGCCCGCGAACAGGGTTACCTCGAAATAGAACCTCCCTATATGGTCAACGCGGCTTCGGGCTACGGCACCGGACAACTTCCGGACAAGGAAGGACAGATGTACCACGACACGGTAGATGATTACTATCTCATTCCGACAGCTGAGGTACCGGTTACAAATATTTACCGGGATGTCATCCTGGATGAAAAGGATCTGCCCGTCAAAAATACAGCATATTCAGCTTGTTTTCGTCGGGAAGCGGGTTCTTACGGAAAGGACGTACGCGGACTGAATCGTCTGCATCAGTTTAACAAAGTGGAGATTGTACGTATTGACACACCTGAGCACTCCTACAAATCTCTGGAAGAGATGGTGAACTATGTGCAATCGCTCGTTGATAAGTTGGAATTACCTTGGAGAATTTTGCGTCTGTGTGGTGGTGATATGAGTTTTACCTCTGCCCTCACCTTTGACTTTGAGGTCTTCTCTGCAGCTCAGAAACGTTGGTTAGAGGTTAGTTCAGTATCCAACTTTGAAAGCTATCAGGCAAACCGTCTAAAGTGCCGCTATCGCGATGCAAACAGAAAAACACAGCTTTGCCATACACTTAACGGAAGCGCTTTGGCCCTACCGCGAATCGTAGCGGCTCTATTGGAAAATAATCAGACCCCTGAAGGAATTCGCATTCCGAAAGCTCTGATACCTTACACCGGTTTCGATATCATCGATTAAGACAATACAACAACTTCATAAAACATAAAAGAAGCCATCCCCTTGCGGAGATGGCTTCTTTTATGAAGTGCAATGTCACAAGTATCCACTCAAATCAAAAGGTCGCCTTCTTTGCAGAAAACGACCTTTTGAGACTTGAAAGACTATTGATGCTTACTTCCTTGCTGAAAGCGCCGCCGCTTTCTTCTGCAATTGCTTTTTCTGCATGTCAAAAGCAATTGGAGCTGCAATGAAGATGGAAGAGAACGTACCAAACAGCACACCAATAATCAATGCGAAACAAAGACTACGGATCGCATCACCACCGAGTGCAAAGATAAAGATCAACACAATCAATGTTGTGAAAGAGGTGTTCAATGTACGACTCAGAGTAGTATTCAGAGAGTCATCAAACAGCTGCTTTCTGTCACGTGAAGGATACAAGTGAAGGAATTCACGTACACGGTCAAAGATAACCACTTTATCATTCACAGAATAACCAATCACTGTAAGTATAGCTCCAATAAATGTCTGGTCAACTTCCATTGAGAATGGCATAATCTTCCATAGCAAGGAGTAAAGTCCTAAGATGACCAAAACATCACAAGTCAATGCAATCATAGTGCCAACACTAAATGATATATCTCTAAAGCGGAGCAAAATATAGAGTGAGATAGCAAGCAATGAGAAAATAGTTGCCCATATAGCACCCGTTTTCATATCTTCAGCAATAGCAGGACCTACTTTCTGAGAGCTTACAATATTATTCGACACAAATTGCTCTTGTGTCAAATCAGATGAGATAAATTTCTTTGATCCTTGATACAAAAAGCCTTCAATAATACCATCTACATCTTCACTTTGATCCTTGATACGATAGTTAGTAGATATACGTACCTGATTATCAGAACCAATGGTAATAACATTGATCGCAGATTGTTCTTTACCGTCGGCGTAAAATATTGGCTGTAAGCTCTCTTCAAGAGTTTTAGTGTTTATCGTTTGATCATACTTTACAATGTAGTTGCGACCACCGGTAAAGTCAATACCATTATTTAAACCCATAAATACAAATGCAGCAGCTAATACAACCACAAATGCAGCAACACCTAAAAGCACTTTCTTACGAAGCTCCATGAAGGGAACTTTTGGTTGCACAAGAAGATTCTTTGATACAGAAGTTGTAAATGTAAGATCTGAGAATTTACCTTTTTCAAGGAAATACTCATAGACAATACGAGTAAGAAATACTGCTGTAAAGAAAGAGCAGACAATACCTATTATCAAAGTTGTTGCAAAACCTCTGATTGGGCCTGTACCAAAATAAAAGAGGATAACACCTGTAATAATGGAAGTCAGGTTAGAGTCAAAGATGGCAGAAAAAGCATTGCTATATCCTTCTGAGATTGCTTTCTTAACAGTTTTGCCTGCGCGTAATTCTTCTTTGGTTCGTTCATATATAAGCACATTCGCATCAACAGCCATACCTAACGACAATACGATACCTGCAATACCTGAAAGCGTTAACACTGCATGAAACGACGCTAAAATTCCTATTGTAAAGAAAAGATTTAATATCAATGCCGAATTGGCAACAAAACCTGCTCTCCATCCATACATCATAACCATATAGGAAGCCAGTACAATCAGCGCTATTACAAATGACCAAATACCTGCATTGATTGATGCTTCACCCAAAGATGGCCCAACTACGGCTTCTTGAATGATACGGGCAGGTGCAGCCATTTTTCCAGACTTCAACACGTTTGCAAGGTCCTTTGCTTCTTCTGGAGTAAAGTTACCCGTAATTTCAGAATTACCTCCAGCAATTTCGCCATTTACTCTAGGCGCAGAGTAAACCATATTGTCCAGTACAATGGCTATACATTTACCCGTGTTCTCCTTGGTAAGGCGAGCCCAAGCTTTAGCACCCTCGGCATTCATCGACATATTTACTTTGGCTGTAGCCGAATGTTGTCCGAAATCAGCATTTGCATCAGTAACGACACTACCATCCAAAGAAGGACGTCCATTACGACTCGCGACTTTGATCGCATAAAGTTCATAGAATAAACCTTTATCATCCATTGCTTTCACAGCCCATTTCAGCGAAAGATTACGAGGAAGCAATTCTTTCACTGACTTCATATTCAGGTAATTATTGACCTTCACTGTATCTTTTGCATGTGCAAATCCAACTACAGCACCTGGAGCAGCAGCTCCCTGTGATGTCACATTCAGCTGAAGAACAGAGAATAATGGATAAGCTTTTTCATTATTAGCCTGCTGATTCATACTATCAGCATTCTCTTTTGGTCCGGCCTGAACCAGGTTAAGGAGAGAATCTGACGAATTAGCTGTCGTATCAGCTGAAGCGATTGCAGTACTGTCTGCTACTTTTACAGCAGACGAATCAGAAGATCCGGATGTTGCCTTCAATCGAGCTATTTCACGATTGGCAGAGACCAAAAAAGGATACACTTCCGACAATTCATATGTCTCCCAGAACTCAAGGTTTGCAGTTCCCTGAAGAAGCTTACGAACGCGTTCAGGTTCTTTTACACCTGGAAGTTCAACAAGAATACGTCCGTCATTGTTTTCCAACTGCTGAATATTTGGCTGAACAACGCCGAAACGGTCAATACGAGTACGTAGCACATTAAATGAATTAGCAATTGCATCTTTCACCTCTGTTCTCAATACTGCTATCACTTCTGCATCCGTGCTCTGCGGAGTGATCTTCTCTTTTAGCTCATACGTGCTGAAGATTGCTGCTAGGCGAGCTCCCGGATCTAATTTTTTGTATTCCTCCACAAAAAGAGTGATAACGTCTTTCTGGCTAGTTACTTGAAGTTCTTTTGCTGTTTTGAGAGCTTTGTTGAAGTTCTCGTCCGGGTTGTTATTGGACAAAGATTTGATAACGTCCGGAATTGATATTTCCAATACAACGTTCATACCACCTTTAAGGTCCAACCCCAGGTTAAGTTCTAACTCACGGCACTCTTTGAAAGTATAGCCTAAAAACACTTTCTCCGAAGAGATTGAATCCATATAGCTGCTGAACTTCACATCATCTCCTTGCGCAAAATCCTCTGCCTGTTGTGTTAAATGGCGGGATACGAAAGTAAATGAAAGATAGAACAAACAGACTAACATGAGTAATGCCGCAAATACTTTGATAAATCCTTTGTTTTGCATGTCGAATTTCTAATTATGTTATCTATTAATATTTTTTATATGAGCGTGCAAATATAGCTTATTTTCTTCTTCAAACCACCTTTAGCTTTAAATATTTCTCAACAATAGTAAGAAAGAACTTCATTTTTGCTTTAAAATAAGAGTTGCAATCATCAAAAGGACTCTTTATCTATCTGTTTATGGAATTTCAAAATAACATGTCACAGGATAGTGATCAGAGTATTTGACCTTGTTTACCTTGCAATTGTAGGCTTTGATTGTCGGGCTATAGAGTATATGATCAATTCGAAAGTATATGAAATGGCTGTTGAATGTCGTTCCCATACCCAACCCGGTGCTACCAAAAGCATCTTTCATATTCTGGCGGATCGTATGGTAAGTATATGAAACAGGGGTATCATTGAAATCGCCACAAACGATCAGATCCTTATCCTGCTTATCAATATATTCGCGAAGGATATCGGCTTGCTTTGCACGTAGTTTATAAGCAACACCCATCTTGGATAGCAAATTTGTTTTTACCTCGTCAATAGATTCAGTATCCAGTGACTTGATAGTCTGGCTGTATACTTCCTTGTCTTCTTTCGTCAATTTGAAAGACTCGAGATGATTATTAAGTATCTTTATCGACTTATCCTTTCGTATTTTAACTGTAAATGCTGCAGACAAATTATAATTACTTTCAAATGAAATGCGTTCCACTTTTGTGATAGGAAATTTCGAAAAACAGGCAATACCATACGAAACATTATCCCCCTTTCCTTTAGGCACAAACTTATAATATGGATACTTTCTCAATATGTGGCGAATATACTTCTCGTCGAAGTTCCAATATCGTGCTGTTGCAAACATATACTCCTGCAAACAGACAATATCGGCATTACTCCGGGCAATATAGTTTAAAATATTATCGTCTCTATCCATCTTTTTATCCATATCGCTAAAGCACATACAATTGTATGTCATCAATTTTATCGCTTTGGAAGGCACCTCTTTCTGATGATGCAGCGGAAAATAATTTGACAATTGAGGTATGGAAAGCAATAAAACACAAAAGGAAATCAGAAAGTATATTCTCCACTTACAGATCCAGAAAACCAGAAAAGCAAGATTAAGCAGAACCCAAAACGGAAATGTTATTCCTAAAAAAGAGGGTAGTAAAAATAGATCCGGATTAATAAATGGAGAGAGCAATGAAAGTAGCAGCAAAAAAGCCACTCCTCCATTAATCAGTACAAGACCTCCTCTCAAAATTTTCTTGATTAAATCCATCGTATCAGGATTTGCTTGAGTCAAATAACCGCTTTTTCTCATCCGCAGAAAGACTTTCGTAACCTGACTTTTTTATTTTGTCCAAAATAAGATCAATATCCTTCTCTTCATTTTGCTTGCGTGCATTATAATCCCAATCTGATTCGCGACGAACATCCTGATAGGTAACTTTCATTTTCGGCTTCCGATCTCTTGATCTGGAGAAGAAAGAGAGAACTGACTCAAATCTTTGCACAAAAAAGCGGGTCAGATCATAGCCGTTTTTCATCATCGATCCGTACACAAACCCGATAAGAATACCACCAAGATGTGCCCAATGTCCGCCGGCATTTTCCGATGTTATGCTTAACAGATCAATAAGTACGGTTACAATCGCAATCGTTCGTAAAGACACTTCCCCTATAAACATCAGATTGAGCTTGGTAGTTGGAGCATAAGAAGCAACACCAATCACAATTGCGAGAATGGCAGCAGAGGCTCCAATCAAATAACTATGCGCCTCATATCCATCGAAGAAAGGGAATAAATTATACGCTAAAACATAAAGTAGTCCGCCGGAAATTCCTCCAAATAAATAAAGTACGGTCAACTGTTTCTGATTAAAGAACTGAAGGAATAGTTTGCCAAACCAGTAGAACCACAACATGTTAAAGAACAGATGCATGATCTCTTCATGCAAAAACATATAGGTAAACAATGTCCACGGGTGTGTGAGAAAAGACAAAACGCTGGCAGGCAACTCGAGATTGAGTAAAAATGAGTAATCTATATTGAATAGCCGCAAGAAAACCACAGCCAATCGTGTAATCAAAAAAACGCCCACATTGATATAAATGAGGCGCATGAGTGTCGTTCCTCTTTTGAAAAACGCAAACAGAGAATGCAATCCATTCATACGATCAGAAATAAATCGGCCCCCTGCCATATCCTTTTCTCCTCCAATAAACAATTAAGATATAACCAAACAACATACCTCCCAAATGCGCAAAGTGTGCAATGTTATCAAAAGAGAATTGAGAGACACCACCTATCAGTTCAATCAATCCGTAGAAAAAAACGAAATATTTTGCCTTTATAGGAATAGGTATAAACATAATAAACAGTTCAGCGTTGGGGAAAAGCATCCCAAAAGCCATCAACAAGCCGAAAACTGCACCTGAAGCGCCAACCGTATTCAACTGTCCCAGGAAATCGGCAATGGGTATTACACCTTCACCTATGACATTTACAAGCTGCAAATCCGAGAATACAAGCTGACAATATTCAAACAGCCAGGCAATCTCCTGAATGATTCCGGCTCCAATACCGGTCACAAAATAGAAAATAAGGAAACGCTTTGCCCCCCAGATTGATTCCAGCGCACGTCCAAACATCCAGACCGAAAACATATTAAAAAAGAGATGTGAAAACGACTGAGAATCGTGCATAAACATGTATGTAACCAATTGGGAAGGAAGAAAATGGCCTCCGACTACAAAATGGAGTCCGAGATATCTGTACAAATCAATGTCAATTACCCGCGCCAATGTGATAGAAGAGAACCAAACCAATACATTGACGATGATCAGATTCTTTGTTACAACCGGCATCTGAGAAAAAAAACTGTTATTTCCCTGAAACATATTTCTTATTTTTGGATGCAAAAGTAAGCTTTTGACACCAATTTACCCAATAAGAGATGCTGTTTTGAATAAAAAACTACCAGATTCCGAATATTTAACCCTTTTTAGATGGGGACAGATATAAATATCTTATATTTGTACGTTGATTATTAACATATTACTAACTCTAAATTGTACTATCATGAACAAATCGGGACTTATTGATGCAATGGCTAAAACTTCAGGTCTTAGCAAGGTAGATTCAAAAAAAGCATTGGATGCATTCATCCAAAGTGTATCTGGCACTTTGAAAAGTGGTGACAAACTGACTTTAGTCGGCTTTGGTACATTCTCTATATCAACAAGAAGCGCCAGAACGGGTATTAATCCTTCCAACAAACAAAAGATTCAGATCCCAGCCAAAAAGGTTGTCAAATTCAAAGCCGGTAATGAATTAGCGGAATCAATCTGAGGCTGAACTCAAACTATATTATCTGAGCACTTACACCTTTTCGTGTAAGTGCTCATTTTTTTAAATAAATTGCTTATATATTGGTCGTTTCACTTAAAACTAATCTATATCCAATGAAAATAGGCGGGTAGCTTGACTCTGAAAGCGTTTTTTTTGTACTTTTGCAGCAATTTTCTGAGCAACAGTAAAAAAACTAAAGAAATATGGGTAAGAAATTTACCGAGTACGGTCAGTTCAATCTTTCTGAGATCAATAAGGAAATATTGACTAAATGGGAACAAGAAAACGTTTTCCGCAAGAGTATAGAAATCCGCGAAGGGGCTCCCTCTTTTGTGTTTTACGAAGGGCCTCCATCAGCCAATGGCATGCCGGGCATCCACCATGTAATGGCGCGTACTATCAAAGACCTGATCAACAGATACAAAACCATGAAAGGGTATCAGGTAAACAGAAAAGCAGGCTGGGATACACATGGACTGCCCGTCGAACTTGGTGTTGAAAAATCTTTAGGTATTACAAAAGAAGATATTGGAAAGACTATTTCTGTACAGGATTATAATGCAGCATGTCGCAAAGATGTGATGAAATATACCAAAGAATGGGAGAATCTGACTCAGCAAATGGGCTATTGGGTCAATATGGACGACCCATATATTACCTATGATAACCGATATATCGAGACTCTTTGGTGGTTATTAAAGGAACTATACAAAAACGGATATCTATATAAAGGATACACCATTCAACCCTATTCACCGGCAGCAGGCACCGGACTCAGTTCGCATGAGCTGAACCAACCTGGTTGCTATCGGGATGTCAAAGATACAACGGTTGTTGCTCAGTTTAAGATAAAAAATGCCAAGCCGGAAATGAGTGCCTGGGGTACTCCCTACTTCCTGGCCTGGACAACCACTCCATGGACTTTACCTTCAAACACCTCCCTGTGTGTCGGTACTAAGATCACATACGTTGCGGTACAGACTTATAATGCGTATACAGGACTGCCAATCACGGTGATATTGGCCAAAGATCTGGTTAACGCACATTTTAATGCAAAAACATCAAACCTTGCTTTGGAAGATTACAAACAAGGAGACAAACTGATTCCCTTCAAAGTCGTTGCAGAATACAAAGGCGCAGACTTGCTTGGAATGGAATACGAGCAACTTTTGCCTTGGATATATCCGGGCGAAGGCGCTTTCAGAGTCATTCCGGGAGATTATGTCACGACAGAAGATGGAACGGGTATTGTTCACATTGCCAACACCTTTGGTGCTGATGACGCACGCGTAGCTCAAGCTGCCGGCGTACCTCCGATTCAACTCATCACGAAGAATGGAGAGAAACGTCCACATGTTGACCTCACAGGTAAATTTTATCTGTTAAGTGAACTGGACGATGAATTTATCAAGTCAAACATCAACACTGAACTCTATAAACGGTATGAAGGCCGGTTTGTAAAAAACGACTACGATCCTAATCTCACAGATAAAGATGAAACACTTGACATCAGTATCTGCATGGACCTGAAAGCGGCTAACTTGGCATTCCATATTGAGAAGCATGTACATAATTATCCACATTGCTGGAGAACAGACAAGCCGATCCTCTATTATCCTTTGGACAGTTGGTTTATCAAATCGACAAAGGCTAAAGAGAAGATGATTGCGTTAAACAACACCATCAACTGGAAACCGGAGTCTACCGGAACAGGACGGTTTGGCAAATGGCTGGAAAATCTGAATGATTGGAATCTGAGCCGTTCACGTTATTGGGGTACTCCCCTACCTATCTGGCGCACTGAGGATAAAAGAACGGAGAAGTGTATAGGTTCGGTGGAAGAGCTTTATAATGAAATCAACAAAGCTGTAGCCGCCGGAGTGATGAAGGACAATCCTTATAAGAATTTTAAACCGGGTGTTTATTCAAAAGAGAATTATGATCTGATTGATCTGCACCGCCCCTATGTGGATGATATTGTTTTAGTTTCTGAGGACGGCAAACCAATGAGACGTGAAATGGATCTTATCGATGTTTGGTTTGACTCCGGAGCTATGCCTTTTGCTCAAATACATTATCCATTTGAGAATAAAGATCTCCTGGATAGCGGTAATGTCTACCCGGCAGACTTTATCAATGAAGGCGTGGACCAGACACGCGGATGGTTCTTCACGCTTCATGCCATTTCGACAATGGTAAAAGGTAGCTGCGCGTTCAAAAATGTAATTTCCAATGGATTAGTACTCGATAAGAACGGTAATAAGATGTCGAAGAGACTAGGAAATGCCGTAGATCCTTTTGCTACAATCGAGAAATATGGTTCAGATCCTTTGCGTTGGTACATGATGACTAATGCGGCTCCGTGGGATAACCTGAAATTTGACGTAGAGGGTGTAGAGGAAGTTCGTCGTAAATTCTTTGGCACCTTGTATAATACCTATTCATTCTTTGCTTTATATGCAAATGTGGATGGATTTAATTATCAAGAGGCAGAGATTCCCGTTGCAGAAAGGCCAGAAATTGACCGGTGGATTATCTCTTTGCTAAACTCTTTGATCAAAGAGGTTGATGAAAACCTTGCCAACTACGAACCTTCACGTGCAGGTCGGGCTATTCAGGATTTTGTCAATGACAATTTGAGTAACTGGTATGTTCGTCTGAACAGAAGAAGATTCTGGGGTGGAGAAATGACCACAGATAAATTGTCAGCCTACCAGACGCTCTATGCTTGTCTGGAAACTATCGCCAAACTGATGGCTCCAATTTCTCCTTTCTATGCCGACAAGTTGTTCTTGGATTTGACATCCGTAACCGGACGGGACAATGCACTCTCTGTTCATCTTTCCAATTTCCCTGTTGCCGATGAAGCGATGATCAACAAACCTCTCGAGGAACAGATGGAGATTGCACAAAGTATTTCTTCCATGGTATTGGCATTAAGACGTAAAGTAAACATCAAAGTCCGCCAACCGCTCTCAACAATCATGGTACCTGCCATTGACGAGGTTCAAAAGAACAATATTGAATCGGTGAAAAAGCTGATACTGAATGAAGTGAACGTAAAAGAGCTCAAGTATGTGGACAATGCTGCAGGAATACTCGTGAAACGGATAAAACCTGATTTCAAGAAACTTGGACCAAAGTATGGCAAGATCATGAAACAACTGGCTGCAATCATCACAGACATGTCGCAGCAAGACATTATATCCTTTGAAAAGAACGGTTCGTTTCTTTTCAAGGTGGAAGGACAAGAAGCACTTGTCAATCTTGATGATGTGGAAATCATCTCTGAAGATATTCCGGGATGGCTTGTGTCTAACGAAGGAAACCTGACTGTTGCTTTGGATATTACAGTAACTGATGAATTACAAAAAGAAGGAATCGCCCGCGAACTCGTCAATAGAATCCAAAATATCCGTAAATCAAGCGGTTTTGAAATCACAGATAAAATCCGTGTACTGATTCTGGATAATCCAAATATTACGAATGCTTTGATTGCTTACAAAGAATACATTGCTTCACAGACACTTGCTACAGACATTATAACAGTAGAGAAACTGACCGAAGGAACAGAACTCAACTTTGAAGATTTCAATGTGATGATTTCAATTGAAAAAGCTTGATTATTATTGTAAATAAAGTACTTTTGTCGAAATTAAAAGTTTAACAAACATACATCATGGAAGAAAGAACAAGATATTCCGATGAAGAATTGCAAGAGTTCAAACAGATTATCCTTGAGAAGCTGGAAAAAGCATATATGGACTATGATCTTCTTCGTGCCAGTATCATGAATACTGATGGGAATGATATTATTGATACGTCGCCAACATTTAAGGTTCTGGAAGAAGGTGCCAACACGCTGAACAAAGAAGAATCAGGAAGAATGGCTCAACGTCAGATGAAGTTTATCCAGAATCTGGAAGCTGCTTTAATTCGTATCGAAAACAAGACGTATGGTGTATGCCGTGAAACGGGTAAACTAATACCCAAGGAAAGATTACGCGCAGTACCTCATGCTACATTAAGCATTGACGCAAAAGAAAAGAAATAATCGAATGTCTCTGAAAACAAAAAGAATTAGCGTTGCCATTGGTGTTCCTCTTGTGATCCTGATCATCGATCAATTGGTCAAAATCTGGGTAAAGACACACATGATGATAAACGATAGTTTTCATGTGACTGACTGGTTTTACATCTACTTCACAGAAAATCCGGGAATGGCTTTCGGAATGGAACTTTTCGACAAGCTATTCCTGACTTCTTTCCGATTGATTGCTATGGGAGTACTGATTTGGTATCTCGCCGTTTGCATAAAGAAAGAATACAAAATAGGATATATAATTTCCATAGCTGCAATTTTTGCCGGAGCAACCGGTAATATTATCGATTGTGTCTTTTACGGACAACTTTTCTCACATAGCTATGGCCAGGTAGCCACTATTCTTCCGGAGATGGGAGGTTACGCGCCTTGGTTACATGGCAAAGTGGTCGACATGCTCTACTTTCCACTCATCGAAACAACATTCCCTGATTGGGTTCCCTTCTGGGGTGGCGACTCTTTTGTCTTTTTCCGCCCCATATTCAATATCGCTGATAGCTCGATTACATGTGGCATATTCAGCATAATCATCTTCTACAGAGAATATCTTTCAGATGATCACTCCAAAAAAGGGAACGAAACCACCAAAACTTCAGACTAATCTCTGTCACATGAATATCAGACAACTAACACTTTTGCTTTTTGCATTTGTTTGGATGGTCTCTTGCACTGACAACAAACCACCTCTTTCTGCCAAACAGCTGGAAAATGTGATGTATGAACTGTATATCTCAGATGCGATGGCTGCTTACAACCTGAATCATGACAGTGTGATAGTTAGGGAAGAAAAAGTAAAGAAAAGACAGGAAGAATTCATTCTTACAAAATATCATATCAAAAAAGAGGATTATGACTCTACAATAAGCTGGTATGGAAAAAATCTAAAAGAGTTTTTAGTCATCTGCGACAATGTAGAACGACGGTTAAATGAGCAGAAAGAGCTGGCTATGAATGGAACAACAAGAGGAGATTCATCATCTGTAACAGTACTTCAAGACCGGAAAGACAGTATCAACTTGCTAAAGATTCCTTCCTGCTACACGAATCTGGACCTCTTGCTCAAAAAAGAAATAGCGTTTGATATTATTACCGGTTCGGAGGTTCATCCCCTTGACACGTTGGTTTTCTCGGTAAAAGCACACTTCATCCAGGATGGGAACGCGCTTTCAAACCCCAAAATGACTCTTTCATTGACCTATCTCAATGACTCAACAGGAAAAGACTCTGTTGAAACAAGAGAGATTGAACTATTCAGAAGCAGAACTTACTGGATTAAAATGGTTGTGAATAATAAGATGAACCTGATGAAAGTAAACGGTAACGTAAGCTTTAAGAGAGAGCAACTGTTCCAGAAGTTTATGGCATTCGACAGCATACAGCTTAACAGATACCTCCATAAAGAAGAACTAAGCATCTGGTAATGAATCTTCCACGATATGCTGCGCACTATGTATTTGCCGGCAAAGATTTGATATTCCATAAGTCATACATTGAAAGGGGCAGCAGCTCATTAGTAATACATCCTTTAACAGAAGAGATTGAGCACACGCTGTTTTATAATGGCATACTTATTCCCATAACACCTTCCATTCCATTCACCTGTCAGGAAATAGTACTCACTCTTCAAAGAAACCAGGAACAGGACAACCAGCTTTCAATCTTTGACAACTTATCCATGACAGTGGGTACATATATTACTACAGATGCAAACGCTAAGATATGGCTATTAGAAGCCAATCTGGTGACTCTTCAATTACGAGCAGAATCTACTATCACCGCGCTCTAAACATCAGAGTCCATTACAACACTTTCACTGTTCAGTCTTAATCCAATCAAGGAATTCGCATCCGGATTGAGTGAATGAGCTTTGGCACAAAAAGCAAGAGTCCCTTACGTATCTCTACATAAGGGACTCTCAAAAAAGGGGCGGCTACCTACTCTCACACAATAAATGCACTACCATCGGCGTGACCGGGCTTAACTTCTCTGTTCGGAATGGGAAGAGGTGGAACCCCGGTGCTATAGCCACCTAAAATATCGAGACATGATGTAAGTTGATTCTAATACATTAGCATCGCACTGAAAGCTAAAGACTCGGGCGATTAGTACTGCTCGGCTGTGACGTTACCGCCTATAC
>JAQUTK010000047.1 GCA_028709785.1 Bacteroidales bacterium | reverse complement strand
AGGAACTGATCACCGCTCAGAAAGAAGTGATGATTACTCCTAACCTGCCCCGCTTCTTCCGTCAGGGAGATATAACGGGTATCTCGGGCAAAGTGGACAACCTTTCGGCCGGCAAACTGACTATGAACGTGATTCTGGAGTTCTTTGATCCATCGACCGAGATAGTACTTGCTCCACTGACTCAACAGAAGCAAATAACGATCGATGGGGGCAAAAGCCAGTCAGTCGCCTTCCAGACAACACTTCCGGACTCACTGGAAATTGTCGGTGTACGAATGAAAGCGCTCAGCAACACGTATAGTGACGGCGAGCAGGTAGTGATTCCGGTACTAAGCAACAGACAGATGGTGACTGAGTCGATGCCTATGAGCGTAAGAGGAAACAAAGCGTATACGTTTGACATGAAATCAGGGAAAAAGAGCAAGACTCAGATTCCATACCGGATGGTGTTCGAGTTCTCAACAAATCCTGTCTGGTATGCGATACAAGCACTGCCGTCTATTGGTAATCCAAGAAACGAGAACGATGCGTTGAGCTGGTTCTCGGCATATTATGCTTCTATCTTTGCGGATGCGGTACTGCAAACTGTTCCTCAAACGAAACAGATCTTCGAGCAATGGCGCTCGGAGGGAAAAAACAAAGAATCGCTGCTTTCTAATCTGGAAAAGAATCAGGATCTGAAAACTATTTTACTGGAAGAGTCTCCCTGGTTGCTTGATGGGAAAAAGGAAAGTGAACAGAAAGAACGTATCGGACTGCTGTTTGATCTCAACAACCAGAAGCAGCAACGTGAACTTGCTATCCGGAAATTGATCGAACTACAGACCGCTTCGGGTGGATGGAGCTGGTACCCCGGCATGCCGGAAAGCCGTTATATCACACAATTTATCATCGGATACATGAGTAAGATACAGTCTCTCGGAACCTATACATTCGACAACAAAGAGTTGTCTATGATTATGAATGGTCTGAAATATCTGGATGATATGATTGCCGAAGACTATATTGACCTGAAAAAGTCGATGATAGGGACGGCTTTAGGGGAAGTGAGACCCAATATTTACCAACTCTATTATCTCTTTGCAAGAAGCAACTTTATAAAGCTGATGCCACTCAAAGACGATCAAACGAAAGAAGCGGCAGACTACTATCTGGCACAGGTAGAGAAATTCGGCAACGAAGGCCCGCTGTTCAATCGCGCTCTTTCTGCCATCACGCTCTCACGCAATGGAAAAACAACGAAGGCGAAGTCTATCGTACGCTCATTGCGCGAACAGGCAGTACAAACTGAAGAGCTGGGCATGTACTGGAAAAAGAATGTAAATGGCTATTTTTGGAATGAGAATGCCATCGCTGTTCATGTGGTTCTCATGCAGGCTCTCAGCGAAGTTGATCCAAACGAAACCGAACAAGAGGAGTTGAAGATCTGGTTACTGAAACAGAAGCAGACCGAAAACTGGGGAAGTTCAACAGCCACCTCGGATGCTATCTCTGCTTTGGTGATGAAAGGATCTTCCTGGGCAAATGAAAAGGGAAAGACGGAGATCCACTGGGGAGGTCGCGAGGTACAACCGGAACAACAGGAATCGGGAACCGGTTACTTCCGTCAGGTACTTGATGCCAAAGAAATCACTCCGGAGCATCAGAAAGTCACCGTACGGAAAGAAGGAAAAGGCATTGCCTGGGGCGCACTGTATTATCAGTATTCTGAAGTGATGGAAAGCATTAAAGGAAACACCAATGCCTTGCAGGTAAGCAAAAAGTTGCTGAGAGTAGCGACCACTCCTACCGGCAACGAACTACAGGAAATCGGAGCGCAACACCCATTGGAAAAAGGAGAGAAAGTGACTGTCAGACTTGTAGTCAAGACAGATCGGGATATGGAATTTGTACATTTGAAAGATGCCAGACCATCCTGTCTGGAAGCGACTGACGTACTTTCAAAATGTATCTGGAAAGAGAGGATTTGTTATTATCAGTCCAACAAAGACGCATCAATGAACTTCTATTTCAACTTCCTGCCCAAAGGAACGTACGTGTTTGAGTATTCATCAGTGGTAACACGCTCCGGTACGTTTAGTGAAGGGCCGGCTACCATCCAGTGTATGTATGCTCCGGAATTCACCTCACATACATCAGGAAATAAAATTTTTGTCAAATAATTAAATTCATATCATATGTATTTCAATAGGAAAAAAACATTGACCGGCCTGTTTCTTCTTTTTGCCGGTATCAGTTATGCACAGGTCATCTCATTTGATAAAAAAGAACATGACTTCGGAACATTTACAAGATCTCAAACAGGTGAAGGCGTAACCTGCGAGTTTATCTATACAAACACAGGAACTTCACCACTGGTATTAAACAGAGTTGTCGCATCCTGTGGATGTACCACTCCCGAATGGACCCGCGAACCGATTGCGGCTGGTAAGAAAGGAAGTATCAAAGTGACTTACAACGCATCCTCGATCGGTACTTTCTCAAAATCTATAACCGTCTATTCAAACAGTAAAGACGGGATGGTTACTTTAAAAGTAAAAGGAAAAGCAGATCCTTACGTAGAAAGAGTAGAAGATGCATACCCTATTGATTTAGGGGGTGGAATCCTGATGGTTAAGAATGAACTGAACTTTATCAATGTGACCAAAGATGAGCCCAAAACTCTTGTCGTGGATTTCATCAATACCAATAAACAAGATGTGAAGATGTCACTCAGTAAAGTAACAAAACCACTGCGCGTAAACCTGTTGTCTGAAAAAGTGAGAGGTCAATCCAGAAGTTCTATCTTGATAACGTTTGATGCGAAGGATAGTAAAGTATGGGGCAAGCAAGAAGTGTACTTTTATGTGACTCCCGCAGGTGTCACTACTTCTGCAAGAAACAGGGTCAAAGTGACTGCAAATATCATCGATGACATCACAAGCATGACTGCAGAACAAAAGAAAAATGCCGCAAACTTATCTTTCTCCACCCGGAATCTGGATCTGGGGGAAATGAAAGTAAACGAAAAGAAGAAAGAGAGTCTCACGATCACAAACAACGGCAAGTCACCGCTTATCATCTATGCAGTCAATACGGACACCGACAATCTGATTGCAAAACCAGATAAGAATGTGATCGCTCCGGGTAAGAGCACAAAAGTGAAAATCACTTTCAATCCGATCAAGCCCGAAGATCTGAGACCACAAAAAATTGCTTTTATAACCAATGCTCCCAATGCATTGAATGCTATTGTTGAAATTGAAGTGCTTGCAAAAAGATGACAAAACATATTGAAAATGAAGAGTGCTATGGTGGACTTACTGTCAATAAAGGAATTGAACAACCTCCGGCAGTAAATCCATATCTAAAAAAGTCCAGACGTGCCAAACGAAAGAATTATTCTGCAGACGAGTATGTTGAAGGTATTCTGAAAGGTGATATCACGATTTTAAGTCAGGCGGTCACCTTGCTGGAAAGTGTCTTACCGGAGCACCATGAGATTGCTCAGAGCGTGATTGCCAAATGCCTCCCGTATGCAGGTAAATCGGTTCGGGTAGGCATTACCGGTGTTCCCGGTGCCGGGAAGAGCACTTCCATAGAAGCATTCGGATTGCATCTGCTGAAAGAGAGTCATAAGTTGGCGGTACTTGCCATTGATCCGAGCAGCGAACGTTCCAAAGGGAGTATTCTGGGAGATAAGACAAGAATGGAAAAACTGTCTAATCATCCCAATGCATTTGTTCGCCCCTCTCCTTCAGCCGGCTCGTTGGGTGGTGTTGCCCGCAAGACCCGGGAGACTATTATTTTATGTGAGGCAGCCGGATTTGATACAATCTTTGTTGAGACGGTTGGTGTCGGACAATCGGAAACGGCCGTGCATTCGATGGTTGATTTCTTCCTGCTCATTCAAGTACCTAATACAGGAGACGAGCTTCAGGGGATCAAACGAGGAATTATGGAGATGGCAGACGGCATAATCATCAACAAAGCGGATGGTTCCAATATGGAGAAAGCGGCGTTGGCACAAGCACAGTTTAAGAATGCGCTTCATCTTTTCCCAATGGCAGATTCCGGATGGACACCTCAGGTTCTGACTTACTCCGGCTTTTATGAAAAAGGGATCAAAGAGGTCATGGAGATGATTGATGCCTATGTTGCTTTTACAAAGAAGAATGGATTCTTCGAAACGAAACGAAGGAAGCAATCCAAATACTGGATGTACGAATCCATCAACGAGAAACTGAAAGACAGTTTTTATCAGAACCCTGATATTAAGAGCTTACTCAAAACAAAAGAACTTCAGGTTTTAAATGACCAAAGCAGTTCTTTCGTTGCAGCCAAAGAGTTGCTTGATCTCTATTTTATATCATTGAAAAAATAACTTTACTTTTAATCATAGATACGCTATGCCATTAACAATTCCTGAAAAGTTACCCGCAGTTGATATACTGAAAAGGGAAAATATTTTTGTAATGGAATCAGACAAGGCTTCCACCCAGGACATCCGTCCGCTGAAAGTCCTTGTGCTTAACCTGATGCCTATCAAAATAACGACAGAAACAGATTTGATCCGATTACTGTCCAATACACCTTTACAGGTGGAAGTTGACTTCTTGAAACTCAAAAGTCACACGCCCAAAAACACCCCTATCGAACACATGATGGCGTTTTATAAAGACTTCGAAGCGATCAGTGTGTCCAACTACGATGGAATGATTATCACCGGCGCGCCTGTCGAACTTTTGGACTATAAGGATGTAAAATACTGGAAAGAACTTACAAAGATCTTTGAATGGGCAAGAAAACATGTGACTTCAACGCTTTATATCTGTTGGGCGGCACAGGCAGGAATGTACCATTTTTACGGAGTACCCAAATATCCTCTTCCTGCCAAAATGTTTGGTGTGTTCAAACACCGGATCAATGATCCGCATTTCAGACTTTTCCGTGGCTATGATGATGAATTCTTTGTACCACACAGTCGTCACACGGAGGTACGTAAGGAGGATATTCTCAAGGTCCCTGAACTAACTATTCTCTCGGAGTCAGAAGAGTCGGGAGTTTACATTACGATGGCTAGAGGTGGACGTGAAATCTTCATCACCGGACACTCAGAGTATTCACCCGAAACATTGCATAAAGAATATATGCGGGATAAGGCGAAGGGGGTAGACATTGCGGTGCCCAAAAATTATTACCGTGATAACGATCCGAAGAAAGATATTATCGTGAATTGGAGGGGACATGCAAATCTTCTTTTCACCAACTGGCTCAACTATTTTGTCTATCAGGAAACTCCCTTTGACCTGGAAGAGATCGACAAACTGGGATCACTCTGAAAATGAAACAACGAGCGATCGAACTGCTTTCTCCCGCAAGAAACTTGTCTTGCGGCATTGATGCCATCAACCATGGAGCTGATGCTGTGTACATCGGTGCACCGCTATTTAGCGCACGGGCTGCGGCAGGCAACAGTATTGAAGAAATTGAGTCTTTATGCAACTATGCCCACAAGTATTTTGGCAGAGTATATGTGGCACTGAATACAATACTGAAAGAGCAGGAACTGGCGGAAGCCGAAACAATCATTCACAGGCTTTATAATGCCGGGGCTGACGCATTGATTATACAGGACATGGGGATTCTTCAGATGAACCTTCCTCCCATTGCCCTTCATGCCAGTACCCAGATGGATAATCGAACTCCGGAAAAAGTCTCTTTTCTGGAGAAAACCGGTTTTACGCAGGTCGTCCTTGCGCGTGAGTTATCCTTGGATCAGATCTCCGCAATATCCAAAAGCACTTCGGTTTCGTTGGAAGCATTTGTTCATGGCTCACTATGTGTGAGCTACAGCGGACAATGTTACGCCAGTCAGGCGCTCACCGGACGAAGTGCCAATCGGGGCGAATGTGCTCAAATTTGCCGCTTGCCCTTTACGCTGACTGATGCAGAAGGGAAAGAAATATGTAAAGAAAAGCATCTTCTTTCATTGAAGGATTTAAATCACTCTTCGCATTTGGAAGAGTTGATAGATGCAGGTATCTCTTCCCTTAAGATTGAAGGACGTTTGAAAGACAATACCTACGTTAAGAATGTAACAGCCTTTTACCGTCAACAGCTGGATCTTATTCTGGAGAAGAGAGCTTCGGACTATATCCCTGCTTCGTCAGGCAAAACAACCTTTTTCTTTACACCTCAACCGGAGAAAAGCTTTAACAGAGGATTCACCTCCTATTTTCTCTACGGAAGAGAGCCGGATATCTGTTCACCGGATACCCCGAAATCCATCGGAGAAAAGATAGGAACGGTCAAGTATGCGACACCCGGTAAGATTACGGTAAACAGTTCGCTTACCTTGCACAATGGCGATGGATTCTGTTATCTGGAGAGTGGCACATTCAAAGGCTTTCGTATCAACAGAGCGGAAGGAAATACACTCTACCCTTCTGAGAAATTTGCGATTGAAAAGGGTACCACGCTCTATCGAAACCAGGATCAGGAATTTGAGCAACTGCTGACAAGAAATACAGCAGAGAGAAAGGTTTCTGTTGAGATCACATTGTTGGATGATGAAGAAGGCTTCAAAATGCTCATTCAGGACAAAGACGGAACTTCGTATACAAAAGCACTGATCAGGACCAAAGAATTGGCAAAACAAGATCAGACAGCGCAAATACAAAGGGTAATCAGTAAGCTGGGTGATACGATATATACTGCTTCTGCCATTCATATCAAACTATCACAGCCCTATTTTATTCCTTCGTCCATACTGACTGAGTTTCGCAGACAAGTCTTCAGTGAATTTGAAGAAAAGAGAATAAAAAGATCTCTGGAAAGCCGGAGTATCTCGCAGATTACACAGGGTATCCCCTTCCCCTCAACCAAACTGACGTATCTGGGAAATGTTTCAAACTCAAAAGCGAACGCATTTTACAAGGCAACCGGAGTCTCGGACATAGCAGCTGCTTATGAACTGGAACCGGTAAGCGGAGCCTCAGTTATGTTCTGCAAACATTGCATTCTTTATACGCTGAATATGTGCAAAAAAAGAACTCCCGGCAGCTTATCCGGATGGAAAGAACCTTTTATCCTTTCCTCGAAAAACCACAAACTAGCATTGAAGTTTGACTGTGTGAAATGTGAAATGAAGCTCATTCCCATACAGGAATAAAAACTAATCTGCGTAGCCGGGATATTTTGATTCTTCCAGAATGCGGTGGTAATTACTTTCCAGGAGAAGATCTTTCAAGTGCATATTTGGATGTTGTTTTACATAGGATTTTACAATTTTCAGACCGATCCAGCAGCCCACTCTTCCCGGAACATTTCCCACACCAAACAACGTAAATGGAGCCTCATTAATCAATCTGGACGAATAGAGCTGATCTGTATCATACAGTTTATTGTCGGCAATAAGCGCAGCCCATATTTTTTTCTCATTCTTCACGGCCAGATCCATTTCCTTTTCTGAATAATCCATGATCGTCCGGTTATCAGCATGTGGAAAAAGTAACGAGTAAAGGAAACACAATTTCCCCTGATAGATCATATTGTCTAACACCCGATCCTGAATGCCATTAAAAGGGAACTGAGAATAATACCAACCTGCGAGATAATCACGTACTATATTGCCACGTTTCATATGAGCTCTCTCATAAGAATAAACCGTATTATCATACAGCTTATAATCTGATCCAAGATACTTATCCAGACTGACAGAAATAAGATCATTACTTACTACGACGGATTGGTTCAAGCCAGAGAGGTGGGTATAAAACAGCGGACGTTTTACTTCCGGGTAATACTTGGATAATCTATAAAAAGCGTCTTGCAGACCGGCTCTGATTTCTCCTGTTGAATCATATTGCTCCTCAACATCTGCGTAAAGAACTTGAATTTCCGGGTTATAAAAGAAATCATTTAACTGCGAAACCAAAGACGCTGAGTCTTCGGCAGAAATTGATAAAATGGATTCAACATATACATCCCAAAACTCGGGGTGGGATGCTCTCAAAGAAGAATAATCAATGTGACTGGAGTCTTTCAACTGCGCATAGAGCTCTTTATCAAACCTGGTTATGGTAACAGGCTGATTGTCTCCATCCGAAAGAACAGCAACTGATGCATTCCTTTGACAGGAGCAAAAAATAATTAGTATCCATATAGATAACCAATACTTCATCATGACTCAGTTTTCGGCAAAGGTAATTAATTTAAGTCAACAACAAAATCTATTATATTAATTTTAACCCTCTAATGCCAATTACGTCATAAAAAGAGGGCTGTCACTTTTCAGGACAGCCCTCTTTATGAATCTATTCCAAACTACTCGGCAATATTCTCTCTTTTCGCGGCAGAGTAATTGATCTTTAAGGCAAGAGCTTCACGCAAAGCCTCCTTCACATCAGTCACTATACCCATCCTTGTATTTTTATCTACTCTCAGAGAAACAGTCATATAAGGTTGGTCTTTTTCACTCAGAGCTGCTTTTTCTGCTCCGATAAAGTTACTTATTTCAGTCGTCTCGGCAAAATCATCATTCAGCTGAATACGCGATTCAGTTCCAAATCTTGCTCTCATGGATCGATTGGGTTTTCCTATATAGATAGAAGAGACCAACGATTTCTTTTCTAGTTTTGTCAACTCTGACGCAGAAGGAACACGCACTTCCACGAGCACTTCTGACTCACGCATAGTCGTAACAACCATGAAAAAGAAAAGAACCGTAAATATCAAGTCCGGAAGAGACGATGTATTCAATTCAGGAAGTCCTCGTTCCTTTTTTGCAAATTTACCCATTATTTTTTTCCTCCATAAGTTCTTGGTTCAGCTTCTGATATCTTCTGCGGAAAGACAGCACGAACTGATTTTTGGTGTTCATCATCCAGCTCTGCGTATTTTTTATTGAAATGTTCTAATGAAAACTCGTCTCGAATCTCATTGTAAGCAGCAACGATTTCATTTTGAACATCAATATATACTTTGTACTCTGTACCACGATCGGACTGTAATGATACGATATGATTTTTCGTTGCCATTAGATCACCTAAGAAAGGCACATCCTTGAGCAAAACCTTCTGAGGCATATCAGAACTATTGTTCTTATTCACAATAAACTCCTTCGTTTTGTTTTTCAACAACTTAATATCAATATAATCACCCTGACAGGATATCTGGTTTTGAGAATTGATCAGAATACGCAAAACATTCCGCATCTTTACATCCGCCTCCTGGTTCTTGAGTTCATCGGGTACAGGAGGAGGCAATTGTCTTGCCAATCCTTTATCCGTATTCATACTGGTAGCCGTTAGAAAGAAAATCAGAAGAATAAATGCCATATCCGCTGTTGAACTGGAGTTTACTCCAGGCATTGTCCGTTTTTTTCTTGCCATATTATTTCCTTTCAGATTAGTTGTGACTAATCATTATTTTACAAAATATTTCTTCAAAGCTCCTGATGCAATACAAACTATTGCAATCACAGCTAATGTATAAGAAGAAAAGAGAATCATATCAATCCATCTCAGCCAAAAAGGATCCGTATTTTCGGTTCCTTGAAAACCAATAAGTTTCACAGGAGTTACATCACCAAGCGACCATGAAACAAGGAAGATAAGCACAAAAATTATAATGCTGGACATTGACTTAATCGCTTCTTTGGGATTAGACATAAACTGCTTCACAAAGACAGAAAGAGCTGCACCAACAGTCGTTATTAAAGTTATACCAAAAAGTCCATACATGAAAAATATCAACAAATCAGTATATACAGGAGCCTCTGTGCCAGGCACTGTATCTGTCTCAACCGCACCGAAATAAAACATTCCGAAGATAACGATCGAGAGTATGACTATGGCATATAATACTATACCTGAAATCTTACTGCTACTCATAATTATTTACCAGATTTAGAAGTGTATTTTACGGCATAATCCATAAAAATCAGAGAAGAATCTTCCATATCTCTAACAATTGACTCCGATTTTGTAAGTACATAGTTGTAAAACAGCTGAAGAATCAAGGCTACAATCAAACCAAAGATTGTTGTGATCAAAGCCACTTTCATACCACCCGCAACAACCGTCGGACTGATATCACCAGCTGCCTGAATATCATCAAATGCCTGTACCATACCGATTACAGTTCCAAGGAATCCTAAAGAAGGAGCCATTGCGATAGCCAGCGTAATCCAGGAAAAACCCTTTTCCAACAAACCCATCTGAACACCGGCTGCTGAAACTACAGTTTTGTCAACTGTATCAATTCCCTGATCAAAACGAAGTAATCCTTCTAAAAACATCGCAGCAACAGGGCCACGGGTATTACGACAAACTGCAATTGCACCATCAATATCTTTTTTATCCAACGCATCTTCAATTTGTTTAAGTAACTTCTCAACATTTGCATCAGAAAGATTCAGATAGACAATTCTTTCAATACAGAAAGCAAGCCCGAAAACTAATGCAGCGGCAACGAAACTCATAAAAAAGGCACTACCTTCAATAAACTTCACCTTCAACATTTTGTGTAAACCAACTTCTTCAACCACTTCTTCGGCTGCAGCAGGAGCAACTTCAGCAGCAGCTGTCGAATCTTGAACTACTTCTGTAGCGGCACTATCTGGTGCAGCTGCTTGTTCTTGAGCAACGGCAACCGACGTTAACCCCAGGGTCATTATGCCACAAATGGCAAACATTGCAAAAAACTTTTTCATCGCGTGTGACTTTAAATTTATTAATTTTTGAATTATAGATAATTTATCATTTGTTTTGCGGAGAAAGCGGGATTCGAACCCGCGAAACGATTTAGTCGTTTACACGCTTTCCAGGCGTGCCTCTTCAGCCACTCGAGCATCTCTCCAAAGACTACTTTTCAAAATCGGGTGCAAAGTACAAAAAAATTATGACATGCAAATGAATTGCTTTATAAATGTATAAAAAAAACTTGTTACAGAATCTTTGTAGATGCACTAATCGCCAAAAAGATGTATTGCGTTCACAGAGGTAATTTCGTTCACTTCTACAACAGTCACATGATATATTTCCGACAAAGCGCTGCTAACGTAAGAAAGATAAGCAGGCTCATTACGTTTGCCACGATAGGGTACAGGGGCAAGATATGGGTCGTCCGTTTCAATCACCAGCCGACTAAGAGGTACAAAAGGCAAGACATCCCTCAATCCGGCATTCTTATAGGTTACAACACCATTGATTCCCAAATAAAAGTTGGGGAGTTCCATTATTTGCTTTGCTTGTTCAACAGTACCTCCAAAACTATGAAAAACGCCCTTCAAGCGAGCATCAGAATGTCGGGCAACAGACTCATAAACAGGCTCAAAAGCATTTCGACTATGAATCATAACCGGAAGATCGAGTTGTTTTGACCATTTTATCTGAGTCTCGAAGGCATCCAACTGTTGCGACAAACGGCTCTGATCCCAATAAAGGTCAATTCCAATCTCTCCAATAGCGCAATAAGCATGTGTGCCAAACATTCTTTCAATACAGGAGAGTTCTTCTTTGTAGTTTTCGGAAACACTGGTTGGGTGCAATCCCATCATGGAAAAGCAATAATCCGGATAAGCCGCTTCCGTGCGATGAAGTGCTTCAATTGTTGAAACATCAATGTTTGGCATGAGAATACGTCTCACACCGGCTGCCTTTGCCCGGAGTACTACAGCGTCGCGGTCGGCGTCAAACTGTGTGTCAAAAAGATGGGAATGGGTATTGATCATTCTTCTATCTATTTCTGAACATCAGATTCTCGGCAACTTCCCGCAATACTTTTTTACGTCCTTCGTCCACCTTCACCTTTGCCAACGAAGAGAGCGCACGCTCATAATATATCTGCATATACTCTTCACACAGTTTCTTAACGCCAATTTTGGTATAAATAGCTGTTACAGCCGCTATTTTCTCTTCCGGAGTGCATGTATTACAATTCATCCACGCATCCAACTCATTTCGTATTTCTACCGAAAGATAGTTACGGGCATTGATCAAGAGAAAAGTCTTCTTGTTGCACAAAATATCACCTCCGATTTTCTTTCCAAAAGTATTCGGGTCGCCATACACATCCAGAAGGTCATCCATTAGCTGAAATGCTATTCCCAAAGAAACACCGAAATCATACAAATGGTCTGCATCTTCTTGTGGAGCATCTGCCAGGATGGCTCCCCCCTTCAAACAAGCACCAAGAAGCACAGCCGTTTTCAGACGTATCATTTCAAGATATTCGGATTGCGACACATTCATACGAGATTCGAATTCCATATCATATTGCTGACCTTCGCATACTTCTGCCGCCATCGTAGAAAACAGAGGAAGGATCTTTGACAGATGAGCCGGATCAAGATGAGCGAGCTGTTGATAAGCGACAACAAGCATCACATCTCCTGAAAGAATCGCTGTATTATCATTCCATTTCTTATGAACCGTTGCTTGCCCCCGTCGCTGATCGGCTTTATCCATCAGATCATCATGCAACAGAGTAAAATTATGAAAGATCTCAAACGCTGTTGCCGGAGCAACAAAAGCCGAAAGATCGTCTACATACATATTGGCAGACATCAAAAACAGGGAAGGCCTGATGCGTTTGCCTCCAAGAGCAAGCACATATTCAACGGGCTCATACAATCCCCTGGGATTTTCAGGCAAGGCCAGTTTGCACAACGCCTCATCAACCAGCCTCAGGATTTCTTCAAATGTACACATAAAAAATAGTTATCTAAGGTGTCATAAAACAACAAAGGCTACTTTTTTGAGAGTAGCCTTCCTTTGTTATATGAATTATATTAGTTCGTAAGTCTGAATGTAATCGGAAGCATATATCTGACCTTTACAAGCTTTCCATTCTGCTTTCCCGGAGTCCAGTTTGGCATAATGCTTACCACACGTAAAGCCTCTGCGTCCAATTCCGATGACACTCCTCTTTCTACTTTTCCGCCCATAACCTTACCGGTCTTGTCAATCACAAAAGAAACAGTAACGCGACCCTTTTCGCCACGATTTTTAGCTCCTTTCGGGTACTGGACATTCTTTTGAACCCACTCCAACAGTTTTGCATCGCCTCCCGGAAATGTCGGAGGATTTTCCATAGAAGCAAAGGGAATCTCTTCATCAACTTCCTCACCACCGGCTTCACCATAAGTTGCATTTGGATCAAATACGCGGGTGTCAACTTTCGTTTCTTCCGTTGCTTCCGTTTCTTTTATCTCTACCTCTTCGATATCCACATCAGTCTCAACTATATTAAGAATATCCTGAGCGATGGTTGGAGGAGGAGGAGGAGGAGGAAGATTCTGCACTGTAAAAGGAATAATTTCCTCATCCACATTATCAGCGGTACCCTGACTGTATGTCTTCATATCCACCTTTTTCTCTGTCCACTCAAACGCGACAAAAATGACTGCGAATACCAAAATGTAACCAATAAGAAAAGAAGTCAGTTTCTTACTTTCCAAATCAGCATTCTTTGTTTTCTTTATATCCATAAACCAAAATATGTTTAACTATGTGTTACTATCTCTGAGGGGCAAATGTAAACATTATTTCCCTATCTGTCCTCTTGTTTGGTAAAAAACTTTGCAAATATATTATTTTTCTGTTTGAGTTAATCATATCGGTGACGAAAAAAATAAAGAAATTCATTTTACGTTCTTTCTATCATAAAACATCGGCGTTTTCTGTGAAAAAGGCGTATATTTGAAACCTGATTAGAAACAATGACAATGAAGAAGATCTTTCTGCCTCTTATTTTCCTGCTCCAGATACTCTCTGCTGTAAATGCTCAACAAAGTGGTTCAGGAATTTACAAGTTTCTTGAAATACCCGTTTCCTCTCATGCTGCCGCTTTGGGTGGAAATACAGTGTCTGTCATTGACGACGATCTATCGCTGGTGTATCATAATCCAGCCTTATTAGGCAGGGAGATGAACAACATGCTCAGCCTGGACTATAATGCCTATGTAGCCAATATAAATATCGGAACAGCGACCTACTGCAAATCCACCGAACGATTCGGCACATTTGCCGGAGGATTTCATTACATGGATTACGGTTCGATCACCGGACGAACGGAAACAAACGAAGAAACCGGTACTCTTGCGATTAAAGACATTGCGGGTTGCCTTTTTTATTCATATGATTTTTCGGACAGATGGCGCGGGGGTGTCGGTTCGAAATTTGTCTATTCCAATTACGCGGATTACTCCTCGTTTGGTATTGCCGTGGATCTTGGACTGAGTTATTATGATCCGGACAACGAATATTCCTTTGGCGTTGCTCTGAAAAATATGGGATCGCAAATCGTTTCTTATAACGATATCTATGAAAAAATGCCCTGGGATCTGCAAGTGGGTATTACCAAACAGTTGGCACACGCTCCTTTTAAAATCTCTGTGACGTTGCAAAACATGAGAGAGTGGGACTTTACCACATCGCAAAGTGCCGATGGGCAAACATCACATACGGATAACACCAATTTTGCACAAAAATGCCTGAATCACCTTCTCCTCGGTGTCGACTTTACTCCCGGCAAAAATTTTTATGCGTCCATAGGCTATAACTATCGGAGAAGAACAGAACTGGCTGTGGGTGATAAAGCCGGTCTGACTGGTTTCTCCGCAGGTGCCGGACTACGCATTAAAAGTTATCGTGTCGGATTTGCAGCCGCACAGTATCATGTTTCAGGACTCTCCTATCATTTTAGCATAGCGAGAAATTTCGGTTATTAATAGTTAAGGAATAGAATGAAAAAGATTATCATTGCAGTAGACGGATTCTCCTCTTGTGGCAAGAGTACCATGGCAAAAGATCTTGCCAAAGAGACCGGATACATCTATATAGACAGCGGTGCGATGTATCGTGCCATTACATTATACTGTTTAAGAAACGGACTCATCCAAGGAGATGTCGTAGATACGGAGGCTCTGCGCAAAGTGATAGATACCGTTACTATATCGTTTCGGCTGGACCCATCTACCGGAAAAGCTTACACTCTGCTGAACGGAGAGAATGTGGAATCAGAGATCCGCACCATGGAAGTTTCCGATAAAGTAAGTCCGGTGAGCGCGATTGGTTTTGTACGCAAGGCTATGGTACTGCTCCAACAGAAAATGGGTGAAGATAAAGGTATTGTAATGGATGGACGCGACATCGGCACGACGGTTTTTCCGAATGCCGAAATGAAAATATTTGTCACAGCGTCTCCAGAAATAAGAGCGCAACGACGGGTGGACGAACTGGTTGCCAAAGGTGAACTAGTAAGTTTTGATGAAGTGCTTGAAAACCTGAAGAAAAGGGATCACATCGATCAGACCCGTGCTGAGAGTCCGCTGCGACAGGCAGAAGACGCCTATGTACTGGATAACTCTCACCTAACGATCACCGAACAAAAAGAGTGGCTGATCCATCTCTTTCAGAAGATAACCACCGGCTCCGAGTCATGACAACCATTGAAATTGATCGGGCATCCGGTTTTTGTTTCGGCGTTGTGAATGCCATTCGGAAAGCGGAAGAAGAGTTGAACAAAGGAGGCATACTCTACTGCCTGGGAGATATCGTGCACAATAGCCGGGAAGTGGATCGCCTTACATCCAAGGGACTGATTATTATTGACCGTGAGCAGTTCAAGCGATTGCACAATGCCAAAGTACTTCTCCGTGCTCATGGCGAGCCTCCGGAAACATACACCATCGCCCGTACCAATAACATCGAAATCATTGATGCCACCTGCCCGGTAGTGCTTCAATTACAAAAGAAAATAAAAACCCAGCATTCGGATAGTGACGACTCACAGATTGTCATCTATGGAAAGATCGGTCACGCGGAGGTCAACGGACTGGTAGGACAAACTGAGGGAAAAGCGATTGTCATTGAAAAGGCGGAAGATCTTTCTTTAATTGACTTCAGCCGTCCGGTCAAACTATTCTCCCAGACGACCAAGTCTCTGGACGGATTCCGGGAAATTGTGAATCTCATCCAACAAAAGATCGCACCCGGTATCCTTTTTGAATACAACGATACGATCTGCCGCCAGGTTGCCAACCGGATACCAAACATCCGGACATTTGCAGCCGGACATGAGTTGATCTTCTTTGTCAGCGGACAAAAAAGTTCGAATGGAAAAATTCTCTTCGAAGAATGCAGAAAAGTGAATCTCAATTCACATCTGATAAGCGGAAGCAATGATATTGACACATCACTCCTGACAAACGTACAATCCATCGGTATCTGCGGGGCAACCTCTACCCCTTCCTGGTTGATGGAAGAAGTGGCTGATACCCTAAGGAATTATCTCAAACTGTAAAGATAATTAACAACCAGTTACTCTTTATCAATTATCCTCCGCTTCTGTATATTTTTTCGTATCTTTGCGGCTCATTCAATATATAGGTATATGGCTTTAATCAATTGTGTGGGAATCTTAACTTCGGGTGGAGATGCACCCGGAATGAATGCTGCCATTCGCGCTGTCACTCGTACAGCGATTAACAACGATATCGCAGTAAAAGGTATTTACAGAGGCTACAAGGGCCTCATCACTGGTGAAATCATCCCTTTCAAGACGCAAAATGTAAGTAACATTATCCA
>JAQUTK010000018.1 GCA_028709785.1 Bacteroidales bacterium | reverse complement strand
GATTTCTTCACGTTCCATACCTGATAGTTTAACTCAGGATCATCAGCATACATTTCCGGGTCAAACTTCGTGAAAGCAGTTTGTGCATAACCTGTCGGAGGAGTATCCTGAGCGGTCATACAGAAAGAAGTACCTGCGTAGAAAATAAGGAATTGTGCACCATCTTCACCTACATTAAGAGTTTTTGGATCTCCTAATTTAATGTCAGGGAAGTTTTTCTGACGGTTGTCAATCACGATGTTGTCGCAATACCAGGTAGCAGCACCGGTGTTACGTTCACCCTGAAGCTGAATACTGTAGAAAGTAACACCAAAGAACTGACGCATGTCAAGATCCAACTCTACCCAGCACTGATTAGGTCTGTCAGTTGCATTGTAATCAGCCGGATATTTAAGCTGACCTATACCGACTTTATTGTCATCAATGTAAGCTCTGGAACCCATGTTAGGAGCATCAAAGATGTTCATTGCAAGAGTACCACCTTTTACCTGAAACTCAGGAAGCAACATTTGAACGTGGAAGAACCAGGTAGAAGGATCTAACGCGCTAATAGTTACCGGGGTTGGGAACACAAGGTTCGGGCCATCCCAAGCCACAGAACCCACAACATCCACCTGCAAACAGTAAGCACTTTGGTTAATAGCGTCAGCCGGTTCGCCACCGCCTCCCCAATCTTCTTCAGCCCAAATATTGTCAGTGATTCCGGCGGTATACGAACCGTAACCTGTAGTGATGTCTTCACCTTCCACAAAGTTATCGGGATCCTCGAAATCAATTACCATGGACTGTTTCACCTCGTCTTGGCCCATTGCCTGGAAGCCAAGCATCGCAAAACCTGCGATGATCAATGTAAACATTTTCTTTCTCATAGTCATTAAAATTTTTTGTTATTAAAATCCGACGCTAATATAAGCAATATATTACACGCAGCACTTGGAATTTAATATATTTAACGTATTATAACAACAAACCCGTCCGAATGGTTGGATTTATCATAAAAATATGATGAATCAGACGGTAAAGTTCTAAAATTTTAATAACGCATAGAAGAAGAAAAGCACGCCTATTCTATCGGCTGAGAAATTATTTCGCGAAGGATCCTCGTGGCCGTTTCCACATTGTCAATGGACGAGAAAAGAAGCGAACGCTTCCCGTTTTTTTCCTGCAACCTGCATTGGCGGGGGTGTGACTGTGTGTACGAAAGAATACGTCCGAAAAGGTCTGAATGGAAATAGCCAAAGTCCGCATCGGAAAAGAAATAGAGATACATCTTCCCCATCTTCAGGACCACTTTTTCCAATCCCAGCTGTCGCGCATAAACCCGCAGAAGCACCAGACTGATCAAGCCACGTCCCTCTTCAGGGATTTTGCCAAAACGATCATTCAGGCGTAACTCAAAGGCATAAATATCCTTTTCCTCCTCCATGGCATCCAGTTCGCGGTAAAGCATGATGCGTTCCGAGGAACTCGGGATATAGGACTCGGAGAAAAACAGTTCCAGATCGGACTCAATAACACATTCACGCGTCATAAACCGCTCATTCGACTGTTTCGCAGTCGTTTCCGGTTCCTCTTCTCCCGCATACACTTCCGATTTGATTTCTGAAACCGCCTCTTGCAAGATCTTTTGATAGGTTTCATATCCGATATCGGCAATAAAACCACTTTGCTCGGCTCCCAGCATATTGCCCGCTCCACGGATATCCAGATCCTGCATGGCAATATGAATGCCACTGCCCAGTTCAGCGAAGTTTTCAATCGCCTGCAAGCGTCGGCGGGCATCATCAGACAACGTATTGAGAGGAGGAGCCAGCAGATAGCAGAACGCCCGGCGGTTGCTCCGACCCACCCGTCCGCGCAACTGATGCAGATCGCTCAATCCAAACATCTGCGCATTATTGATAAAAATTGTATTTGCATTGGGTATATCTATTCCCGACTCTATGATGGTGGTAGCAATCAGTATGTCGTAATCCTGATTGATAAAGTCCACAAGCAGACGCTCGAGCTTTTCCGGTTCCAGCTGTCCATGGCCTACTTGTATACGTGCATCGGGCACCAGACGTTGAATCAGCCGCTGCACTTCGTAAATATTCTGCACCCGGTTGTGCACAAAAAGGATCTGTCCGTTACGGCTTAACTCGAAATTGATCGCATCGGCTATCAACTCTTCATTAAACGTATGCAGTTCTGTCTGGATCGGATAGCGGTTGGGTGGTGGGGTGGTAATGACAGAGAGGTCGCGGGCACCCATCATCGAAAACTGCAATGTACGGGGGATCGGCGTGGCAGACATAGTCATTGTATCCACATTCACCTTCATCTGCCGGAGCTTCTCCTTGATAGAGACACCAAACTTCTGCTCCTCGTCAATGATCAGCAGTCCGAGATCTTTAAATACAATATCCTTCCCTATCAGACGGTGCGTACCAATCAAAATATGTAACGAACCGTCTTTCAATTCTTGTTTGATTTGCTTGATCTGAGCCGCCGTACGCGCCCGACTGATATAATCGACTTTGCACGGGAAATCTTTCAACCGGTCGGAAAAGGTTTTATAATGCTGCAATGCCAGGACTGTGGTCGGCACCAGTACCGCCACCTGCTTATTATCGCTGACAGCCTTGAAAGCAGCGCGAACAGCCACTTCCGTTTTACCAAAACCCACGTCTCCGCAGATCAGACGATCCATCGGCACATCACTCTCCATATCGGTCTTGATATCGGCAGTTGCTTTTGACTGGTCGGGTGTATCTTCATAGATAAACGAAGCCTCCAGTTCCTGTTGCATGAAACTATCCGGAGAATAGGCAAAACCTTTCTCCTCCTTGCGTTGCGAATAGAGTTTGATCAGATCACGGGCAATATCTTTGACTCTTGACTTGGTACGTTCCTTCATCCGCTCCCAAGCCCCGGTGCCCAGCTTACTGATTCGTGGAGGCTCACCGTCTTTCCCTTTGTATTTCGAAAGGCGATGGAGCGCATGGATACTCACACACAAGATATCATCATCTTTGAAGGTCAGTTTGACCAGCTCCTGCATCTTGCCGTTGATCTCCGTGCGTATCAGTCCGCAAAACTTTCCGATACCATGATCTGAATGCACCACGTAGTCGCCCTCCTGAAACTGGTTCAGCTCCTTCAGAGAGAGGGCGATCTTTCCAATCCGTGCATTTTCTGATTTCAGAGAGTACTTATGGAAACGATCAAAAAGCTGATGATCGGTATAATAGCAATAAAGGAGGTCTTTATCATAAAATCCTTCGTGCAAGGTCCCTTCCACAGGCTGGAAAGGGACTTCTTCGCCGCGGTCGTGGAAGATATCACGGATGCGGTCCGTCTGTTTGCGGCTGTCGCTTAATATATATAAGGTGTATCCATCACCCAGCATCGCATGAAAAGATTCGCTGACCAGATCAAAATTCTTCCGGAATCCGGGCTGTGATGAAGTCTGATACTCAATGACAGCCTGAGCGACAGAAGATGTTTTCTGCGCGATCTCTATCCTTCGGAAATTCAACACATCCCTCAAAAATTCGTCTCCCGAGATCACTTTATCAGAAAGATCAATCGTACGTTCTTCCGCCGCAGAAAGTATCGGTGCCGATACTTCCGAATAAACGCCGGCAACCCGCTCTTTGACCCAAAGAAAATCGCGAAAACCCAGCAGCGTTCTTTCCGGCAAAAAACGAAGAAAGGATATCCCTTCCTTCTCCTTATTATATAGGGTGGGAACAATTGTGATCCGTGACTGACTGGACTCGGAGAGCTGAGTCTCCACATTAAAAGTACGGATTGTCTCAACCTCATCGCCAAAGAAATCGACACGGTAAGGCAGTTCGTTAGAGAAAGAGAAAATATCAATGATACTGCCTCTAACGGCATATTGTCCGGGCTCATACACATAATCCACCCGTTCAAAACCATATTCGTACAATGCCTCCTGCAAAAACTGAAGATCCAGCTGTTCGCCGGCGGCAATACGAATCGTATTTTTCATCAGTTCGTCTTGCGAAATCACCTTCTCGGCAATCGCGTCGGGATAGGTCACAACCAGCAGTGGCTCCCCATCCCCTTTGGCACGACTTAGCAACTCCGTGCGCATGATCTCATTGCCGGCATCCAACTGTCCGTATTTGATCGAACGGCGATAGGAAGAGGGGAAATACAAGACATTATCAACACCGCAGAGGCGCGTAAGGTCATGATAGAAATAGCCTGCTTCCTCCGCGTCATTCATGACCCACACGAAGGAACGGGCAGTTTGACGAAACAAAGCGGCAGCAACCATCGCCCCCGCCGAACCGGACAGACCTTTCAGCTGAACATGACGAAGAGCCTCATCTTGCAAAACAGCGCAAGTCGCAGCTGTTTTCGGATGGGAAAGATAGGCCTGTAAGAGTTCCGCTATTTCCAATACAAACGAATAATTTGTGCAAAAGTAGTGATTTCAAAGCAGATAAGGAGAATGGCTGCACTAAAAAGAATAAAACAGCGTAAATTTGGGGATGAAATGTTGCGCCGAAACGTGTCCTGAGAACAAAATTGGTTGCAAAATGCTCTATTTGCACGCAATCTTGTAAGCAATTTATTCGGAGCAAGTAAAGTCGGCGAAGGGCAAAGCGCCCTACAGCATACTGTATCGGTATCCTTGGTGCACTTGGTGCATTAAAATCAAGGTATCTGCGGTTTTGGAAATGAAAATAATAAAAAAAAAACGGCAGCTATACATTTATCGGAAGAGGAGGCGTCTGTCAGGGGAAAGGGATGCCGATCCGTCGATCCAAACGACCTGAAAACTTTTGAATTTCATCAGGACGTTTGGATCGTTTCACAAAGGTGAAACGGAGCAAACATACGGTCGTTTTTTCTCAGCCATACGTATGCCTGTAAACAATCTGCTTTCCCCTCCTGTACTTACTCAATATTCTTGCGTACCTTCTTCAGAAACTGCTGCATTCCCTCGGTATCCTTCGCCTCAATCAACTGGAGGAGATTGCCCAACTCGTTGCGAATCTTTTCGATCTGATGCGGCGTATTGGGATTGAAAAGGATCTCCGTCAATAGGAAATCATCTTCGGAAAGCAACCCGCGGGCGATAGCCATGTGACGTTTGAAGGTCGTACCGGGTGCATCCTGATGTCGCATCACAGAGGCAAACACCAGCGTGGAGGCAAAAGGGATGGAAAGCGAATAGGCGGTCGTCAAGTCATGTTCATCAAAGCTATACTCAAAGATGTTGAGTTTCAAAGAGAGATAGAGGTCTTTGAAAAACACTTTTCCCAAATGATCACTCTCGGAAATAACAACTGCACTCTCCTTGCTGAGATCAGACAAGGAGGCAAAAGTAGGCCCGAACATCGGGTGAGTAGAAACAAAGCGATGACCGCTCTTCTCGTAATAGGCTTTCAATCCGGTCTTCACAGAAGCAATATCGGAAAGGATACAATCGGGTGTCAGATAGGGCAACACGGTGTCAAAAGCCTGAATCGTATACTTTAACGTGACGGCATTCAAAACCAGTTCCGGTTTGAAATCGGCAATTTCTTCCGGTTTGGTCATTCGAATGGTGTTATATACAAAGCGCAAACGAGACTCATCGGTATCAAACAGTGCTACTTCGTGATGCTGATTGAGCACATCCACAAAGAAAGTGCCCATCTTACCGGCTCCTAAAACTAATATTCTCATCTTCTCAATTTATTTTTGTCCCATAATATCCATTTGCACCCGCACGGACTCTTCGTGAATGGCAACCAGCAGTTTCTTCATAAAGTCACTGCTCAGTCCCATCAGGCCTCCCTGAATAACTCCCTTCTCGATGATCTCATCGTAACGGGCCGTTTGGAGAATAGACATTGAATGTTCCTTCTTGTACTGACCGATCTCTTTGGAGATACGCATACGTTTGGCAATCGTTGCCAGCAGTTCGTTGTCCACTTCATCAATCTGACGACGGAGTTCGCTCAGGCTTTCAGTGGTCTGGGTGGTATCACGAATCACCAGCAGACTGATAATATAGCTCAAAATATCCGGAGTGACCTGTTGATCGGCATCACTCCATGCTTTGTCCGGATGGCAATGCGACTCGATGATCAGTCCGTCGAAATTCAAATCCATCGCCTGCTGCGACAGCGGAGCGATCAGTTCGCGTTTGCCTCCGATATGCGACGGATCACAAAACATAGGCAGATCGGGCATGCGGCGATGCAGCTCGATGGGGATGTGCCACTGCGGAAGGTTGCGATAGATCTTCTTGTCAAACGAGCTAAATCCACGGTGTATCACACCGATCCGATTAATTCCAGCGCCTTGAAGACGCTCAATGGCACCGATCCATAACTCGAGATCCGGATTGACAGGGTTCTTGATCAAAACCGGTATATCTACTCCTTTCAGCGCATCGGCAATCTCCTGCACCGAAAAGGGATTGGCAGAAGTACGAGCCCCGATCCACAAGAGATCAACGCCATGCGCCAGACACTCTTCCACATGTTTGGCAGTGGCCACTTCGGTAGCGACCAGCATGCCCAACTCTTTTTGTACTCTCTGCAACCAGGGTAGTCCGGTAGATCCCACTCCTTCAAATCCGCCCGGTTTGGTGCGCGGTTTCCAGATACCGGCTCTATAAATCTTAATACCTCTGGCTGCCAATGCTTTCGCAGTAGTCATTACCTGTTCTTCAGTCTCCGCGCTACACGGACCACTGATAACTAACGGGCGTGTGGCTGGCACCCCTTTTAAGCCTAATGATTCTATATTCATCGTTTCTTCGTTTATATTATTTCTTTTATTCTTTCGATCGCTTTCTTCAAATTCTCTTCTTTACAACACAAAGATATACGAATATACCGTTCGCCGTTCGTTCCAAAAATAAAACCCGGAGTCACAAAGACATTCGCCTCATACAAGACCTTGTCTGCCAACTCGCCCGATCCGGAATAGTGCGCAGGGATCTTGCCCCAAAGAAACATTCCCACCTGATTGGGATCAAACGAGCAATGCAACATATTCATGATCTCTTCGGCCAGTGAACGACGACGTGCATATACCTGAATATTCTTTTCCTCATGCCACTCCGCACTATTGAGGAGTGCTTGGACGGCAGCCAGCTGCATCGGACGAAACATTCCTGAATCCACATTGCTTTTTACTTTCAATATCCATTGAATAAACTCCGCGTTGGAGGCCAGCATGCCGATACGCCAACCCGGCATGTTGTGCGACTTACTCATGGAGTTCAACTCTATGCAACACGCTTTGGCACCGGGAATGGAGAGGATACTGATGGGCTTTCTGTTCAATATAAAACTATAAGGATTGTCGTTGCAGATGACGATCTGATGCTTGCGTCCAAAATCCACCAGCTTCTGATAGAGAGCTGTCGTTGCATTGGCACCGGTAGGCATATTGGGATAATTGACCCACATCAGTTTGACGCCAGACAAATCCATTGCCTCCAATGCTTCGAAATCGGGTTGCCAGTCGTTATCTTCCAGAAGGTCATAAAAGTGAGTCTCGGCACCTACCAGGCGGCTGACCGAGGTATAGGTGGGATAACCGGGATTGGGTAAGAGCACGCCATCGCCGGGATTCAGAAAGGCCATCGATATATGGAGCACTCCTTCTTTGGAACCAATCAACGGCTGAATCTCGGTCTTTGGATCCAGATCAACATCGTACCAGCGTTTATACCAGACAGCAAAGCCATTGCGAAGTTCCGGGATACCGACATAAGGCTGATATCCGTGATTGCCGGGCTTCATGGTCTCTTCACACATCGTGCGCAGCGTCTCTTCTGAAGGAGGAAGATCGGGACTGCCGATGCCCAGACTGATGACATCCTTTCCCGCCTCATTCATCGCGGCTATCTCCTGAAGCTTTTTCGAGAAATAGTATTCGCTGACGCTCGAGAGGCGTTCGGCGGGCTGTATTTTAAACGCTTTGTTCTCCTGAAGCATATTCACCAAGTATTTTAAAGTTTTTAGTTAATGGGGCAATGGCATCCAACGACTGTTTATATCGGAGATAATCATCAAAAGTCACGTCAATGTAGAAGAGGTACTCCCATTCGCGTCCGACGATAGGCAATGACTGGATCTTTGTCAGGTTGATATCATAGAAAGAGAAGATGGACAACACTTTTGAAAGGGCACCCGGCTGGTGTGAGACAGCAAACACAAGAGAAGCCTTGTTGATCTCTTTGTCCTTGTTCATTTCATCGGCAAGCCATTTGTCTGCCAACATAAGAAAACGGGTAAAGTTGCGCTTGTTGGTTTCAACACCCGGAACCAGGACTTTTAATCCATAGATCTCAGCGGCTAATGTGCCGCAGATAGCCGCCTGACCATGTCCGTTATTACAGGCTATCTCTCTGGCACTTAAAGCTGTATCTTCCGTTTCAACCAGTTTCCATTCCGGATGGGTATCCAGAAACTCACCGCATTGCATCAATGCGATCGGATGAGAACGCACTTCCGTGATATCAGAAAGTTTGTCATCAGGCAAGACACACAGATTTTGTTTGACTCTGAGCTTATGTTCGCCGATGATCCATGAGTTGCTGTTACGCAGCAAATCATGATTGGGTAGCAGACTGCCCGCTATTGTATTCTCAATAGCTATCACGCCAAGAAGTGAGGAGTCTTTTTTCATCGCTTCAAAAACATCCTTAAACGACTTGCATTCTACAATCTCTAGATCTTCGTTTCTGAAATAGGCTCTGGCCGCAATCTCATGGAAGCAACCCCGAACTCCTTGAAGAGCAATCTTCTTCATCTGTTTTCTCGTTTTTAGTTTAAAAAAAAAGATCCCGCTTATTCAGCGGGATCCTTGTTTATTTTGTTTTTTGTGCATTATATACATGTTCTCCCGCTCTTACTCTGGCTAAAGTAAAAGTAAAAATAAGAATATGTAAAACTGCGCTGATTCATTTCATTAAATAATATGCTGCAAAATTAGACTATTTATGAATAACTGAAAGAAAAAAGGGACATTTTTCTTTGAAAAGTAAGTTATTTTATCTCTTTTGCCGGAAAAAGGCAGCCATTTTCCATAAAAAGCAGTCCGGAATCCAACATTTGTCGAATGACCGGCAACGTTTCTTCGGATGGACGAGAGAGAATTGCTACCAGCTGAGAGATAAAAAGAGGTGCTTCCGCCAATTTCTCCTGAATCTCATTTTGCAGTAAAATCAAGGGAGCAGAAATCTCCTTTCGTCGCTTTTGCAGACAGACATCACAGATATCACATGCTTTTGCCGTTTCTTCTCCAAAATAGTTCAGCAAGATACGGCTACGGCAAGTATCATCGGAAGTAACATAGTGAAGCATCGACTGAATGCGTTGTTCGTACCGTTGCTTGCGAACTTCATACACCTCTTGGGAGATGATCAGATATTTGCTATCCATCCTTCTTTCCCGAAATAGAATATAAGGGGTCTTTTTCCTCGGCACATAATTCAGAATACGCGCCTGCGAAAGAGAAATAAGAGAGGCATACAACTCTTGTTGAGTCATACTCATCTTCTGGCAAAGCAGTTCCTCATTAATATAGGTGTAGTCGGAAAACAAACCGGAGTAAGAACGAAGTAAAACATGGATCAATTCATCCAGCTTGCTCTCCAGGTAACGCAAGTGATAAAGTTCTTCACGTTCAAGAGTAAAAAAAACGCGGGATCCGTTATCCTGTTCGTCTGTCAGTTCGAGATATCCCGCCTGTCCCAATATCTTGAGCGCATGATAGGTCTGCAACAGAGGCAAATGAAACAGGGCAACAAACTTCGCAATGTTAAACTCAAACATATTACCGCAGCCATCGCCTTCAGCGACCTGGAGAAAGTTACATAACGCGTCGTACACTTCACGAATAAACTGGCGGGAGGGAAAATTGTCAGCTACTCTCTTTTTTAACTGAACAAGATCGTTCTTTGAACAAAGAATCGCAGACACGGCAGGAAGGCCGTCGCGACCGGCTCTGCCGGCCTCTTGAAAATATGCCTCGATAGAATCGGGTAAGTCAAGATGAACCACCAGGCGCACATCAGGCTTATCAATGCCCATTCCAAAGGCATTGGTACAGACAATTATCCGGATTTTCCCTTCATGCCACTCCTTCTGTCGGAGATCTTTTTCCGCATTGGTAAGTCCGGCATGATAATACGTAGCTGACTCTCCCTCTTCACGGAGCAATTCAGCTATTTCACGGGTTTTTCTTCTATTTCTTACATAGATGATAACGGAACCATGCGTCTCTTGCAGCATACGATGAAGCAATTGTCGCTTTGCCTCGACATGAAAGACTTTGTATGCCAGATTTTCGCGGAAATAACTGGTACGGATCACATTCTCCTGAGGGAAGGAGAGCTTTTGTTGAATATCCCCGATCACCTCTTCGGTCGCCGTGGCGGTCAAGGCCAATACCGGCACACGAGGTAAAATCTCTCTGACCAGAGCAATCTGAAGATAAGAAGGCCGAAAGTCATAGCCCCATTGGGAAATACAGTGAGACTCATCCACAGTGAGCAAACAAACATTCATTTGCTTTAACTTGACCTGGAAAAGTTCGCTGGCCAGACGCTCGGGAGATATATACAGAAACTTGTAGTTGCCTAATATACAGTTGTCCAAAGCAACGACGATTTCATCAAAAGTCATTCCGGTGTAAACTGCTGCCGCCTTGATTCCTTTCTTTCTCAGGTTGGACACCTGATCTTTCATCAATGCGATCAGAGGAGTGACCACAATACAAATGCCTTCCATAGCAAGAGCCGACACCTGAAAGGTGATTGACTTACCTCCACCCGTCGGCATCAATCCCAGCGTGTCACGCCCTTCACAAACAGAAGTGATAATCTCCTCCTGAACAGAACGGAAAGAGTGATATCCCCAGTATGTAGTTAGTATTTCAGAATAACGGCTCATATACACCTTGTAAAAGAAGCCAGTTGTTTAATCATTCAGCCAATCAGTCAGATGGAGCTATATCGCGTATCACCAGTTGAATGGTTGGATTACCGTTATATACATTCTCCTCGATCGTATAACATATATCAAACGGAACTCCCTCTTTGATTAGCTGAAAAGAAGCGGACATCCCAAAGGCAATGCCATTCATAATCGCACCGGATTTGTTATCAACCAGTTCGAGTCTCAAATGCTCCTGATCTTTACCCACTAATCTGCTCGTACCATAATCGCTGACTTTTCGCGTACAAAAAACAGGTTTGGGGTTTTCAGAACCAAAAGGATTAAACTGTTTCAACGTACGGAAAAAGTTTGGAGTAATATCTTTGAAGTCTATTTCGGCATCTATCTCTATGAGAGATATCATCTGCTCCGGAAGGATATTATCTTTGACATACTGCTCAAAACGGCGAGAAAATTCAGGAATATTTTCTTCCTTCATGGAGAGCCCTGCTGCATAGGTATGTCCTCCGAAGTTCTCCAGCAAGTCGCGACACGACTCTATTGCCTTGTATATATCAAAGCCCAGAACTGATCGTGCCGATCCGGTTGCAAAACCATTCGATTTAGTCAGTACAACAGCCGGTCGATAATACTCTTCAGTCAGCCGTGAAGCAACAATACCAATGACTCCCTTGTGCCAGTTCTTGTTATAAACGACGATTGATTTTTTATGAATAATATCTTCCCTTTGAACCAATAACTCATTTGCTTCACAGGTGATATCTTTATCCAGGTCTTTTCGCTCCTGATTATACTGGTCGATATGTTCGCTTTTCGCTTTTGCAAAAGAGGGATCCTTTGTGACCAACAAATCGACCGCTTCATTACCAGACTGCATACGTCCGGACGCATTGATACGCGGACCAATCTTAAAGACAATATCACTGATTGATATATCCTTCCCGTGCAATCCGCACACATCAATGATTCCTTTTAGTCCCACATTGGGGTTGGAATTAAGCTGACGCAAACCGTAATAAGCAAGAATCCGGTTTTCTCCGGTGATGGGAACGATATCAGAAGCAATACTGACTGCTACCAGATCCAATAAATGATGTAGTTGTTTGAAAGCAATATTATTACTTTGTGCAAAGGCTTGCATCAACTTAAATCCGACTCCACATCCGGAAAGATGCAGGTAAGGATAATTGGAATCTTCCCGTTTATTATCCAGTACTGCCACCGCATCAGGCAACACGGCGTCAGGCATGTGATGATCACAGATAATAAAATCAATTCCTCTCTCTTTCGCGTAGTTTATTTTTTCTACTGCCTTGATGCCACAATCCAGGGCGATTATCAGAGAAAATCCGTTCTTGGTTGCATAATCGACTGCCTTATACGATATGCCATATCCTTCACTGTAACGGTTAGGGATATAATAATCCAGATTAGAATAAAACTGTAATAAGAACTTATAAACGAGAGCAACCGCTGTTGTACCATCCACATCATAATCCCCATACACTAAAATCTTCTCCTTCTTTCCCAGTGCCATATTGAGCCGGTCTACCGCTTTTTTCATATCCGTCATCAGAAACGGATCATGCAAATCTTCCAACCGTGGGCGGAAAAACTTCTTTGCCTCTTCAGCAGTCGTTATTCCACGTTGTACCAATAATTGGCATAGGACATGATTAATACCAAGTTCTTTTTCTAATTCATCTCTTTTCTCTAATAATTCATTGTTTAATGGCTGGTAATTCCATTTGTTTGACATTCTATATTGTTTTTTTCTTTTTTCGGTAAAGAGAGCTTTCAAATCATTCGATTCAGGAAGCAATAACCACGGATGATGAGACAACGTATCCGGGCTGTAAACTTATAGGAGTAATACATAAGTTTCTCATTATGAGAAGATAATAATATATCCTATCTTTTTGAAACACAACTTTTCGCGTTTCAAAGTGTAAAGATAGCAAATTATCCTTTGCTATAGAGTATTGTTTTCGTATTTTTGCAGTTCGGAGTACTAAATATTTGCAGCAAAATGAACGAAGAGATCAAAAAGGCCATAGAAGTAATCTCAAAAGGTGGTGTTATTTTATATCCGACCGACACTATTTGGGGTATTGGATGCGATGCTACGAATGAAGAGGCAGTAAAACGAATCTATGAAATAAAGAAGAGATCGGATAGCAAAGCCATGCTCGTATTGATTGACAATGAGGTAAAATTAAATTACTACATGCATGAAGTACCCGAAATTGCATATGATCTGATCGAAGTGTCAGATCGTCCGTTAACGATCATTTATCCGGGAGCCAGAAATGTAGCGTCCAATCTTATTGGGAGCGATGGAACTCTGGGGATCCGGGTAACACGAGAACTGTTTTCCAGAACATTGTGTGAGCGTGCGCGAAAACCGATCGTCTCCACATCGGCCAATATCAACGGAGAGTCATCTCCCCGTTTCTTTTCAGAAATCAGTGAGGAAATAAAAAATAGCGTGGATTATATTGTACAGTTCAGACAAGATGACCGGACTGAAGCCTCTCCTTCACAAATAATCAAATTGGGAGTCGGAGGACAGATTGAAATTATTCGAAAATAGATTTTCCTGAATGAACAAAAAGAAGCAAAGACTATATTATCTCATGGCAGACTACCTCTCTGCCAATGCGGCTTGGTTTGTGTACGATGTATTACGATTTTATGTAATCGGTCAATACCTTGGATATCAAAGTGTGACTTCTTTTCTGAGTCAAAGCAGTATCTGGGGCGGACAGCTTCTGTTTCCCATTTTCTGGATTATTCTCTTTTTCTATTCGGGATATTACAACAAGCCCTTCCGAAAATCACGCGTACAGGAGTTTCTGATTACTTTTTCTTCCGTATTTATTGGGGCCATGGTCATTTTCTTTGTTTTCGTGCTGGATGATCTTCCCCCTGTCTATACCATCTATTACAAAATGATCCTGATGTTGATTGTCATTCAGTTCGTTTTCACATATATCCCCCGGGCAATCATCACACAACGTGTTGCTTCAAGAATCTACCACCGTCAATGGGGATTCAGAACTCTTATCATTGGCACCGGAGAAAAAGCGGCGCAATTGACGCACGAACTCAATGGAATGAACCGGTCATTGGGGCACTTAATTGTCGGATACTGCCGTACCGGCAACGAAACTTGTCGGGTAGATTCCGACAAAATAATAGGCTCTTTTGATCAGATCGACTCGATAATTTCTTCTCAAAAGATTCAGGAGATCCTAATTGCTGAAGACAAACCGAACTACGATAATCTGTATTCTATCCTCCACTCACTCTTCCGGTTCAACTTACCGATTCGTATTACGGCAGACCGATATGATATTCTTACAGGAAATGCGAGGATGTCGACCACATACGGAACTCCGATGATTAACATCACCGGTATTTCAATGCCGGATTGGCAACAGAATATAAAAATAACGGCAGATTATCTCCTTTCTTTTTTGTGTTTAGTGTTTACATCACCTCTTTTCCTCTATTTTGCATGGAGAATCAAGAAAGAATCACCGGGTCCTGTCTTTTACAAACAGGAGCGGATAGGACAATACGGAAGACCGTTTTTCATCTATAAATTCAGAAGTATGTATGTAAATGCCGAAAAGGAAAGCCCTCTGCTTGCAAAAGATGATGATCCCCGCGTTACCCCTTTTGGTAAGATCATGAGAAAATATCGTCTCGATGAACTTCCTCAGTTCTGGAATGTGCTGAAAGGTGAAATGTCTATCGTTGGACCTCGTCCGGAAAGATCTTATTTTGTGGAACAAATCATTCAAAAAGCCCCCTTTTATTATACAATACAAAGTGTCCGTCCCGGAATTACTTCGTGGGGGATGGTCAAATATGGGTATGCAGATACAGTGGAGAAGATGGTTGAAAGACTCTACTTTGACATTATCTATATCGAAAGTATGTCATTACTTATAGATATTAAGATTATAGCATTTACAATACGGACAGTAATTACCGGAAAAGGAGTATAATCTATGATACAAATGAAAGATTGGGGTATTCAGTTTTTGCTGTGGAGAGAAAAACACATCACAGAAAAACAGTTTTTGCTTATACTGAGCTTTGTCATCGGCATATTCACTTCTCTTGCCGCTGTCTTGCTAAAGTCATTAATTCATTCTATTCAGCAATTTCTGACACAAAATTTCAATGCTGAAGGAGCGAACTATTTGTATCTCGTCTATCCGGTTATTGGAATCCTGATTACCGGACTATTGGTACGGTATTGGGTAAGGGATGACATTAGCCACGGAATCACCCGTATATTATATGCGTTATCACGACGGGAAGGTAGAATCAAACGGCATAATATATGGACTTCGATTTTCACCAGTTCAATTACGATCGGATTTGGAGGTTCTGTCGGTGCCGAGGCTCCGATTGTACTGACAGGCTCTGCTATTGGTTCAAATCTGGGAAGCTTCTTTAAGATGGATCAGAAAACCCTGATGCTACTTATTGGCTGTGGGGCATCAGGTGCTATTGCCGGCATTTTCAAAGCGCCGATTGCAGGCCTCGTGTTCACACTGGAAGTATTAATGCTTGATCTGACACTGACCTCAGTTATGCCTCTACTTATTTCTTCCGTAACTGCATTGTCCGTTTCCTATATCTTTACCGGAAACGAGGCTATGTTTGCCTTCACACAAACATCACCGTTTGTCATGGAACGCATTCCATGGGTCATCTTATTAGGAGTCGTTTGCGGTTTGGTTTCACTCTATATGATCAGAATGATGAGCTGGACGGAAGGAAAATTCAGAAAGCTTCAGACTCCGGCCAAGAAATTTTTTGTAGGTGCAATCATTTTAAGCATTTCCATTTTTCTCTTCCCCCCTCTTTATGGAGAAGGGTATGACTCTATTAATTACCTGCTCAAAGGAGATGCTGTTCACTTACTTCAAGGTAGTTTTTTCTATAATATAGACCTGAATCATTTATTGATCGGATCACCTCTGGATGGGATCATAAATCTCAACTACTGGATTATTGTCGCATATATTCTTCTTGTTATCATCACGAAGGTGTTTGCATCAAGCGCCACGAATGGCGGAGGAGGAGTAGGCGGTGTCTTCGCTCCATCATTATTTCTTGGTTGTTTGGCAGGATATGAGGTTGCTCATTCCATCAACTACTTTTATGGAATGGACATGTTGCCGGAAGAAAATTTTGCTTTAATGGGAATGGCAGGGGTCATGGCGGGAGTCATGCATGCGCCACTGACAGGCATCTTTCTTATTGCCGAACTGACGGGTGGTTACGGACTGTTATTACCCTTGATGATAGTGGCAATCGTCTCCTTTCTGACCATCCTGATTTTTGAGCCACACAGCATTTATGCTATTCGTCTGGCTCAAAAAGGTGAATTGATTACTCACCATAAAGATAAAGCTGTGCTTACCCTGATGAAGATGGACAATGTGATCGAGAAAGATCTTGAAGTGATACATCCGGCAATGAAACTGGAAGAATTGGTGAAGGTAATCTCACGTTCCAAACGAAACATCTTTCCTGTCACCAATGATAATAATATATTTATAGGTATTGTCTTACTGGATGATATACGCAACATCATGTTTAGACAGGAGCTTTATCAACAACTGGATGTGCGGAAGCTAATGACCATCCCTCCAACCAAACTACACACCACGGATCCAATGGAAACGGTTATGAAAAAGTTTGATGATACAAACGCATGGAACCTCCCGGTCGTTGATGAATCGGGAGTATATGTGGGCTTTGTCTCTAAATCAAAGATATTTAACTCTTATCGAAAAGTGCTCGTTCACTTCTTCGATGAATAACGATGACATGTATGATAAAGAAAGAGGATTTGCGAATCGTGTTTATGGGCACTCCTGAGTTTGCAGTAGAGAGCCTGAAGGCTCTTCTGAAAAATAATTATCAGGTAGTGGGAGTTATTACTGCTCCGGACAAACCGGCAGGGAGAGGGTATCAGGTTCAGTGTTCGGCTGTTAAACAATACGCGTTGGGTGAAGGATTGACGATACTGCAACCGGAAAAACTGAAAGAGGAGACCTTTGTTGAAGAATTACGAGCATTAAAAGCCGATCTCCAGATAGTAGTTGCCTTTAGAATGCTACCGGAGGTGGTCTGGAATATGCCAAGACTTGGAACTTTTAATCTGCATGGATCGTTATTGCCTCAGTATCGCGGAGCAGCGCCAATAAACTGGGCTATTATAAACGGAGAAAAAATGACTGGTGTAACTACATTCTTTCTGAGTCATGAAATTGATACCGGTAAAATTATTTTTAGAGAAGGCACCGTGATAGGGCCCGAAGAAAACGCGGGTGATATCCATGATCGACTGATGCAAAATGGTGCTTGTCTTGTACTAAAAACAATGGAAGCTATCTGTAATGAGAATTATGAAACGACTGATCAGGAAGAATACATCATCAATCCGGATGAATTGAAGCTCGCTCCAAAAATTTTTAAAGAGAACTGCCGGATCGACTGGAATAAGAAAAAAGAAGAGATCCATAACCTGATTCGCGGACTATCACCTTACCCCGCTGCCTGGACTGAATTAGTCGCAGGTTCAACACGTCACTCCTTAAAAATATTTTCAGCAGTACGTAAGGGCGGAGTAAGCGACCTACCAAATGGATCTATACTCACAGACAATAAAACATATATCGACGTTGTTGTTGAAGATGGATTTATTTCATTACAAAAGATTCAACTATCCGGAAAAAAAATGATGGGTGTTGAAGAATTTCTAAGAGGTAAAAAAGTTGAAGGTGATATCGTAGAATAATACGAATACGAACGAAAACATGAAAATCGCCGTCTATATCTTGCGTTGGATAAAGAAAATCGCACTCTTCTTTTTCATTTCAACCATCCTGGCTGTGATAGTATATCGTTTTATTCCCGTATATATTACTCCTTTAATGGTGATCCGTTGCTTCCAGCAAGCCAAAGAAGGTGAATTTCCTACATTGCATCATACCTGGGTACCCTTAGAAAATATAACCTCTAATCTTCCCAAAGCAGTCATTGCCTCTGAAGACAGTCGCTTTTTTACTCATTCAGGTTTTGATACGATAGAAATTGAAAAGGCTATTAAAGAAAGTAAGAGAAATAACAAAATCCGTGGCGCAAGCACGATAAGCCAACAAACCGCAAAGAACGTATTCTTGTGGCCAAACTCCTCTTGGGTTCGAAAAGGGTTTGAAGTCTATTTTACGCTACTGATTGAACTGATCTGGAACAAAGAACGTATCCTCGAGGTCTATGTCAATTCCATAGAAATGGGAAAAGGAATCTATGGAGCAGAAGCAGTAGCGAAACATCATTTCAATACAACAGCCAAAAAACTGACCCGTTCTCAATGTGCACTGATTGCTGCAACTTTACCTAATCCAATAAGGTTTAGTTCAAAAAAGCCATCCAGTTATATCCTTCGCCGTAAAATCGTGATTGAAAAGCGAATGAATTACGTCGTTTTAGAATATCTGCCGAAGAAAACGGGCAAATAGACTTGAAAATATGTTTTTTTCAAATTTTGTTCGCGAAAAGTTTTGCAGAATCAAAATTATTCAATTCATTTGCGTCACTAAAGAAATTTTTTATTCACAATTAAAACTTGCTGCCTATCGAAACACATTACTTTAGATAACTTTAATCATAAAAGTGATGGACAAATTAGTGGGATTAACCGATGAAGAATTGGTTGTAAAATATGCAGAAGGCATAAATGAGGCATTTGATGTTTTGTTGAACCGCTATAAAAGCAAGTTGTTTTCATACATATATTTTGCCGTTCGGGACAGAGACCTTGCAGATGATATCTTTCAGGATACATTTGTAAAGGCTATTATGACCATACGCCAAGGACGCTATACAGAGAATGGAAAGTTTCCAGCCTGGATTACGCGAATTGCTCACAACTTGATCATAGATTATTTCAGACAAGAAAAAAGTAACAATCAGATATCAAGTGAGGAAGCCGGGTTTGACTTATTAAACAACCCCAAATACAGTGATGACAATGTCGAAGATCGGTTGATTCATGATCAGATTATCTCCGACATAAAGAAGTTGGTCATGTTCCTACCCGAGAACCAGCAAGAGGTCGTTATCATGCGGTATTACAAAAACTTAAGTTTCAAAGAAATTGCAGATTCCACAGGTGTCAGCATCAACACTGCATTGGGAAGGATGCGATATGCGATACTTAATCTGCGGCGTATCGCTGAAGAGAAACAGATGATTCTTACGATGGACTGAAAGAAAGAGAAGGGGTAATATACTAAACATAAACAGATGACGTTTTATTGATAAGTGATTAATCAATAAACGCCTATGAAGAAAACATCTACTTCTAAACATTCTATCAAAGCCGGGAAAAGTCAGGTATCATTATCAGACACTTCAAATCATTCTGAAATTGGACCAAAAGCTTCGACCTTGGAATTTCTAAAAAGATTTGCTTATTACTACCATGCTCTTCCTGCTTTGAAGACAGACTTGACTGTTGCTCTATCCAATTAACAAGACTCTAACAAAAAAACCTTTTCTCTGCTTGGGAAAAGGTTTTTTTTGTACCTTCGCAAGACCATTAATATAAATGAATAAGAATCTTAATCAAAAAAATCATTATGATTGTAGCAGCCTCCATATTATCTGCAGACTTTTCCCGATTAGGTGAAGAAATTGAGTTTATCAACCAAAGCAAAGCTGACTGGACTCATGTTGACATTATGGATGGAGTTTTTGTTCCAAATATTTCTTTTGGGTTTCCTGTTATTGAGTCTGTCAAACACCTTTGCTCCAAACCTCTTGACGTGCATCTGATGGTCGTAGAGCCCGGGAAATTCATCCAACAAGTGAAATCACTCGGGACTGAAACAATGTGTGTTCATTATGAAGCCTGCACACACCTTCATCGGACCATACAACAGATAAAGGAGAATGGAATGAAAGCAGCTGTAGCTCTCAATCCGCATACCCCGGTTTCACTATTGGAAGAGATAATCTGCGATCTGGATATGGTCCTGCTCATGTCAGTAAACCCTGGTTTCGGTGGTCAGAAGTTTATTCCTTCCACTCTCGACAAAATAAAAAAACTCAAGAAACTAATCTCTGAACATGGCTGTAATACACTTATTGAAATTGATGGTGGAGTTAATCACGATACGGCTCTCCTATTAAAAGAAGCCGGAGCTGACGTTCTAGTAGCCGGTAATTTTGTATTTCGGGCGAATGATCCTGCTCAATCTGTTCAGTTTCTTAAGGAGCTCTAAAAGGAAGCGCCATTGAATCTCAACGCAACCTATAGTAGCAATTGGGCCTATATTTCTCGAAAATATACATTCTTACGACTGATTATCGCTCTCTCGGGCGGTATTATTTGCATGGATCAAATAGAATCCCTGCTTCCTTTTCTGATAACCGGCATCTTCTCGCTATTATTACTCGTCAGTAGCTGTTTTATAAAAGAGAATCGAAAGTCTGCGCTCTTTGGGACAGGAGTTTTATTATCTGTATTCTCCGCTGGAGGAATACTCACTTCTTTTGAAGCCGTAAAGACAAAGGCAGATATTCCTCTTGAAGGCACCTATCATGCTATTGCTGAAAATTATCCTATCGAAAAGAAAAAAAGTTTTCAATGTCAGTTGCACATTCGCTCAGTTGTGATCAACGGAAAAGAAACCGATTGCGATAAACGGATTATTTCCTACATCGGGAAGGATTCACTGAGTGCTTCCATCGAGCCCGGAGAAGAAATTATTTTCAAAGCAGATCTGAATCCTCTGAAAGGTAGCGGAACTTTTTCTGGTTACGAAAACTTCTTACGTAGAGAAGGTTTTTGCGCCTCCACATACATTGCCTCAGAACAATGGGAAAGATCCGATTTACCTCCCGTGAAACAAGTAAGTTACATCGCACTAAAATACCGAAGAAAACTCAGTAAGCTATTCGAAGATTCTGTTATCAGCGCGAAAGCTCGTCCCATACTACTCGCCATGACTCTTGGAGCCGTTGAGTTACTGGATACCGAGACAAAAGATAACTTTTCAGTATCAGGTGTCTCTCATCTACTAGCCGTCAGCGGACTAAACGTGGGAATACTGATTCTGCTGCTGAATATTTTTTTGCATGGAATGAACCTCAACGAAAAGAGCCGTATAACGAAAGAATTCATTCTTTTGTTATCCATTTGGATATACGCATTTATTACCGGACTTTCACCATCAGTTGTCCGTGCTGTTATCATGTTTAGTTTTGTTATTCTCGGTCATTTGCTTCATAGAAAGATCAATATCTATCATTCTCTCCTTCTCTCAGCCTTTGGGATGTTACTCTATAACCCTTATTATCTGTTTAATATAAGTTTTCAGTTGAGTTTCACAGCGCTATTCTCAATCGTATTATTTCAACCGAAATTAAATGGCTTGATACGCACCAAGAATAGAATACTCAAGTATTTTTGGGAGATAACCAACGTAAGTATCGCAGCTCAAATCTGCACTTTTCCTCTGATACTTTATTACTTCCACTCATTTCCTACACACTTTTTAGTCACAAACATCATTTTGGTTCCACTTTCTTTTGTTCTTTTGGGCATAGTCATTTTAAGTTATATGACACTGCTTATTCCTTTTGTTGGAAAGTTCTTTTTGATAGCTGCAGGGATGATTGGTGATTTCTTTTACACAACGACCGCTTTCATTCATAATCTACCTTGTGCCATATTGCAAGTTCCAGCTATGACCCCCCTGGAAGTCATAATTCTTTATGCAACTCTTTTTTTCTTTTCAATATGGACAATATACCACAATCGCAAGAGTTTTATCGGGGCTTTAGCATCCATACTGCTTCTGCTACTTGTTTCTTAAGAACGGCAGGCTAGAAATCAGCCACTAATCGGAGGTTTATCTGTCTTGATGTCAAATAATTAGGCACAGCATATTGTTGATTATGCACATCTGTGATCCAATAATAGGAATTAACATTGCTGATATTAAATAAGTTGAAGACATCAATACCCAACCAGACATTTTTTAGATGACGCATGATCTTTCGACGCATCACCCGATCTTCGCCACCTACCAACTGCCTTGACATCCCAATATCGACACGCCGATAGGGTGACATTCTGAAAGCGGCTTTATTTGCCTCATCACCGGATGGGCCAAAGGGCAATCCATCCGCCCAAACTAATTTGAGCTGTAGCTTATACTTCGGATTTTTGGGAAAGTAATCCTGGAAGAACATGGAAATATTGTAGCGTTGATCGGTAGGTCTCGGCATACCCTTGCCATCAAATCGTTCGCGTGAATCCATCAACGAAAGACTTACCCAGGAATCAACTCCGGGCACCAGTTCGCCAAATATTTTCATATCCAATCCGGCAATATGCCCACTCCCTCTGTTCTCTCCAAAATACATCACACGTACATTGTCAACCGTATAAGGGATCAGATTATCAATTGTTTTATAATAAGCCTCAACAGTAAACTTAAATGGACGATACAGGAAGTAAAAATAATGATCTACACCTCCGATAAACTGTATGGAGCGTTGCGACTTGATGTTTCGGTTCAACTGAATCCGGTATCCTCCGTCAGAATAGACTGAATCACGAAATTCCTTATAAAAAGGAGACTGGTAGTAAATTCCTGATGCAAATCGGAAGGTAAACTTCTTTTCCCAATCAGGAATATAAGCAATTGATGCCCGGGGACTGATCAACACCTCTTTATTGAAGCCCCAATAACTCGTTCGAACACCTCCGGTCACAGAGACAAAACCTGAAGCAATGTCAAACTTATACGTATCCTGCAAATAAGAATATAGACGGGCATTATTCAACTCATTTCTTGAATAGAGGTTGTATATCACATTGACCTGATTTGGATTGAAGGGCATGGAATATCCTGCAGAATCACGCCATTCCCATTCACGCATACGATCACTTATCTTTTCCATCTGACCTCCCACTCCCCAACGGATTGTATGGCTATTCCTGGTTGCAGCACCCATGTGAGAGAAGTTAAAGACGCTTGCCTTTAATTTGTTTCGGGCATGCTCATGATAACTCGCAACTCCCAATGTTTTATCCATCGAACTCTGAGATTCTCCGGAAACGTCCACATCATTCAGCCAGTATTCGCCGGTAATATCGTATCTTTCCTGTTCATTTGTTTGAAAGGCAGATAGCATAAGTCCAACTTCCGTTTGTTTGTCAATCTTGTGTTTTAACGTCAATGCACCAAAGACAGTGGTAAACAGATCGTCTTCTTTTCCATCAAAATAGACCTTGAATTCTTTTGCGATATCTTGTGTTCCAAATTTTGTCGTACGATTCTGTGGTGCGAATTTATAACTGTTACTGGACACATTACCCAACAAGGAGAGCTCCCATCTTGGGGAAAGATTATACGTAATGTACGTCTGGTAGTCTAAAAAGCTTGGATCGTACTCACCTTTCGTTTCCAATGAGCCAAGCAAACTGGCATTTCGTTTGTAACGCACACCGTGAATCTGTGTCAGGTTCTTAGAGGCATGACCTAAGTAAACAGAACCTCCTTGCAAACTTGCGGCGAAAGAACCTTCAAATACTTCCGGCTTTTTGTAGGAAATATCCAGAACCGATGACATTTTATCTCCATAACGGGTATCAAAGCCTCCCGCCGAGAAATCAATAGACTGTACTAAGTCGGGATTAATAAAACTAAGACCTTCTTGTTGGCCGGCACGTATCAATAAGGGACGGTAGACTTCTATACCATTGACATAAACGCTGTTTTCATCATAGTTGCCTCCGCGTACCATGTATTGGGAGCTCATCTCATTGTTTGAGTTCACACCAGCAAATGTAGAAAGAAGCGACTCTACACTACCTCCACTCGCGTCAGGCATCAACCTAAAGCGATCAAGTTTTATCTGCTGAGTCATTTCGGTCTCTTGCTTTCTTTCTGTTACTTCCACGTCTTTCAAAGCCTGAAAAGCAGATTGAAGGACAACATTAAGAAGTATCTCTTTGTCTGGAGAAACAATTTTTCGTTCCACTTTATTAAATCCCAGACAGGAAATGACAAGTTTGATGGTATCTCTTTTAGGGGTAAGGAATTCATAGTGACCTTTGAGATCTGAGATTCCACCGGCGATACCTCCTGCAACATGAATGGTCGCTAATTCTATCGGTTCACCTTCCGGAGTCATTACTGTGCCATGCACTTTTATCATTTGCGCATGCACATTGCCGACCAAACAAATCAAGAGTAGAAAAAGGAGGTGTCTTATGTTCATATTTTGCTTATTCTCTACAAAATAACGGGGAGAAAGAGTTATACGTATAATTTAGACCACAATTTATTCAACCAATTCCATTTATATCGTCTCCATTGCTTCGCATTTCGTTGCTTTCCTCCAAACTGAATTTTAAAATCGCGCACTCCCGAACGATGAAAAGGAGTTGTAATATCCTTAAAATTAAAGAACAGATAGCCATGCTTCTGGCAATATTCCAGAGCATGTACTGTAAGACAAACTCCGGGATATTGTTTGTGAAAGAGTTTGTTTGCACTTACCACATACCATTCCCACATGGTATCTCCGGAAAAGACGCAAATCATACTTCCAATAATCCGATCCTTGTAGCGCGCCATAAAAATTGTCCCTCTGCGTTCACGCACTACCTTCTCATAAATTGAATAAAAAAGAGACTTTGAAGGAAAAAGACTTAATAATCGCGGAGAAAGATTCTTATGCGCTGTCGAACACCACTCCTCCACCTCTTCAGGAGAAAGAACTTCACTAACTACAGTTCCGGAACGAAAACCTTTATTTGCCTGACGTTGTTTTGATGGAGACAATTGCTTCAGTATATTTCGGGATTTCTTGAAGTTATTCTGAACATATATTTTGTCGATTGGGAAGAAGCCATTTTCCCTATAAGCTTTATATCCCGATAATGGGTTTCTCCAGACTCTTTTTATCTCAATATAAAAACATTTATGACTGACATTTTGGATTAAAGAGTGTAGAAGCTCATTCATCACCTCATTGGAGAGATCGTTCACAAATAGTTCAGGTTGTCCAATCACTTGACATACAGTAAACCAGGACTGAGGATACAGTATCCGGTTGCGAAGCAATACCACCAGTAGTTTGCCTTTAACCTGACCTTCAGAGCTACATACAAAAAGCATCGGCATAAGAGATTTTGAACTCTCACACAAATTAAAAAACGTATTGGATTGAAAGAAATCCGTTCCCGGAAGATCGGGCAAGACGTCGCCTTTTTTAAATATCTCTATCACTCTATTTGTAGCTATGTAATGCAAAAATAGTTCATTTCTTCGGAAAGTTGCATCTATCATTGTATATTTGTAGAGAAATTGAAACACTTCATATTAAATCACTTAAAGAAAAAGATCGATGAGCAATTTCTTAAATCTTATCATAAAGCGTCGAAGTACCCGAAAATTCAAAGAAGAGTTTGTCAAACCGGAACAACTGGAACAAATACTAAAGGCTGGATTAATGGCTCCCTCATCCAAACGATGTATGAGTTGGGAATTTGTCGTAGTGGAAGAAAAATCAGTCTTAAAGCAGTTGTCAGCATGCAAAGCGAATGGGGCTTCATTTTTGGCAAATGCTCCGATTGCTATAGTCATCTTGGGTAATGAACTTAAAACAGATGTCTGGATCGAAGATGCGTCTATTGCTGCAATCATCATGCAGCTTCAGGCGGAAGAACAGGGTCTTGGAAGTTGTTGGATTCAAGTTCGTAACAGAAACGATGCTCAAGGCATCGCTGCGGAAGAAAATGTGTGCGAATTATTGAACATACCAGAAGGATATCATCCACTCTGTATCTTAGCCCTGGGGGTGAAAGATGAAGAAAAAACTCCTTTTGACGAGTCTAAACTGAAATGGGAAAAAGTCCACTTGGGCTCTTTCGAGCAAACTCAAGCAGAATAATTTATGGCAAAAAGTCGCTCTTCAAGCAAAAGTGGTGATTTACTCGCATGGGGAGTCACATCTATTTTCCTTGGAATCATGCTCCTTATCAGTAAACTTCATCTGTTTTCAGATGAAGTTAATCTGTTGCTTTTCGACTGGAAAAACTACTTCCTATATGGAGGGATCATTTTTGTGTTATGCAAACAAAATAGAACAATTGGTTCAATACTGTTTGGGATTGGCTTTATACTGCGATTGCAGGACTACTTTCAGTGGCAACAAGCCTATGCTGAATACATGTGGCCTTTACTGTTCACAGTAGTCGGAATCGTGATGATATTATTTTATTTGCGGAAATGATACTCAAAGAAAGTCCAACAGTAACCTTTATCGGGGCAGGCAATCTGGCCACGCAGTTAGCACTGTGTTTGCACAAAAGCGGCATAAAGATTATTCAGGTTTTCAGCCGGACTGAAGAGGCGGCTTCTCTGTTAGCCATGAAAGTTGGAGCGCTATCTTGCACACATATACCTGATATCACATCCGAAGCTGACGTTTATATCTTTGCACTAAAAGATACGGTACTAGAGGATGTCGCATCAAAAACACCGGTTAATAAAGGGCTTTGGATTCATACATCCGGGAGCATGCCAATGAATCTGTTTGCTCCTTACAAGGAATCTTACGGAGTTCTTTATCCATTGCAAACATTCAGCAAAACAAAAGAGGTCGATTTTTCTCAAATTCCTTTGTTTCTGGAAGGTTCAAATGAAAAAGTCATGGATACAATCAAAAAACTGGCCAATATCCTCTCTCCACATATCTATTTCGTAGATTCAGAGAAAAGAAAACGACTACACTTATCTGCTGTATTTGCCTGCAACTTCGCGAACCATCTTTATTCTATTGCAGACGAGATTATTCGTGAGACAGGTATTCCTTTTTCTGTATTGTTTCCCTTGATTCAGGAAACTGCAGCAAAAGTGCAGGAACTACCACCATTAGATGCGCAAACAGGCCCAGCCGTCCGCTACGATCAAAATATAATAAATAAACAAATCGAGATGCTGAAAGATTCTCCTGAGTTTCAGGAAATCTATCGTTTGTTGAGCCAAAGCATTTTTCATTTACAGAAGAAATAAGATCTATATGAGTACTATTAATTACGACCTAAAAAAAATAAAAGCTTTTGTTTTTGATGTTGATGGGGTCTTATCTTGTGATATAATTCCTCTCCATCCAAATGGAGAGCCCATGCGAACAGTCAACATCAAAGATGGATATGCCATGCAACTTGCCGTGAAGGCTGGATTTCACATTGCCATTATTACAGGAGGAAATACAAATTCCGTAAAGGAGCGATATGAACGTTTGGGAATAAAAGATATCTACATGAAAGCGTCGATTAAGATGAACGCATTTATGGAATTCAAAGAAAAATACGGATTGGCTAAAGAAGAAATCTTATATATGGGTGATGATATCCCAGACTATCAGGTCATGCTGGAATCAGGACTTCCGGCTTGTCCGTCAGACGCCTCACCTGAAATAAAAAAAATAGCATTATATATCTCCCATAAAGCGGGTGGAACCGGCTGCGGGCGGGATGTAATTGAACAGACCATGAAAGCCCAAGGATTGTGGATGCAAGGAGAAGCTTTCGGATGGTAATTGAACAGGCATAACATGAAAGATTTCAAAACCAAATACGACATTATTCTTGGCTCTCAATCACCGAGAAGGAAGGAACTGCTGAGCGGTCTGGACGTAGACTTTTTGGTATGTACCTTACCTGATATTGACGAAAGCTATCCTGATTCATTGAAAGGTGGTGATATTCCGCTCTTCATCTCGGGAAAAAAAGCGGATGCTTTTCGCCCGAAGCTTCAGGAAAAGACATTGCTTATCACTGCAGACACAATTGTTTGGCTATCAAATAGAGTTTATGGAAAACCGACGAATGAAGCGGATGCGATCTCTATGCTGAAAGATCTCTCCGGACATACACACGAGGTTTTTACAGGTGTAACACTGACCACACTTCATAAACAAAAAAGCTTTGTCGTAGGCACAGAAGTAACTTTTTCGTCCTTGAGTGATGACGAAATTTATTCCTACGTTAAGAACTACCAACCCTTCGACAAAGCCGGTGCATACGGAATACAGGAATGGATTGGATATATAGCTGTTGAATCAATCTCCGGCTCCTATTTCAATGTTATGGGACTGCCAGTACAACGATTATACCGCGAACTTTTAATCTTCTGATATGAAACGAATTCTTCTCCAACTCTGCATTTTGACACTGATCGGTATATTTTTTACTGGTTGTGCCACAAAATCACGCACAATCAGACACTCTGAAGTCTCTTTTATTAAAGACAAGCAGTTGCGTAAGGTAGTGGACGAATGGATTGGAGTTCCATACCGATACGGAGGTAATTCAAAATCCGGCATAGACTGTTCCGGACTTGTCAAAGTAATTCTTGCAGACGTATATGGTCTGGAGCCAAACATCCGTACCGCAGAAGGATACTGCAAAGCATCCAATAGAGTTAGAAAAAGCAAACTCAAAGAAGGAGATCTGGTCTTCTTCAGTATCCCTAAGCCAACAGATTTTCATGTAGGCGTCTATCTGGGTAAAAACAAATTCGTGCATGCAACCACTTCGAAGGGAGTTCGCATTGACGACATACACTTTCCGTATTATGAAGAGAGTTTTTACGGGGGAGGCAGAATCAACTATTAATGGAACCATGTATAGACATTGATTTGAGCAAAACAGCGCTTGTTCTTGAAGGCGGAGGGATGCGGGGAGTCTTTACTGCCGGTGTATTGGACTATTTGATGGATAACCGGTTACACTTTGAATACACAATCGGTGTATCTGCCGGCGCCTGCAATGGTTTGTCCTATCTTTCCAACCAACGAGGAAGAGCACATCGCTGTAATATCGAACTTCTGCAAAAATACAACTACATTGGCATAAAGTCGCTCCTGACCAAGAAGTGTATCATGGATTTTGACTTGTTATTTAATGATTTTCCGGAAAGGATTATTCCATTTCATTACGACTACTATTTTAATTCCTCTCAGAGGTTTGAAATGGTGACCTGTAACTGTTTGACCGGAGAAGCAGAATATCTGGAAGAGAAAAAAGACAAAGTCCGCCTGTTAAAAATCGCCAGAGCATCCAGCAGTCTTCCTTTTGTTTGCCCGATGGTTGAAGTAGATGGCATCCCAATGCTTGACGGGGGTATCAGCGATGCGATACCAATACGTCGCGCATTCAATCAAGGGTATTCAAAGGCTGTAGTGGTATTAACACGCAACAAAGGATATCGAAAGGAAGAAAACAAAAAGCATATCCCTCGGTTTATATATAAAAAATACCCTCTGCTACGTGAGAAAATACAAAACAGAGCAAAAGAATACAACCAAACGCTTGCGTACCTATCCGAAATGGAAGCAGAAGGAAAGGTCTTGGTTATCCGTCCAAAGAAACAGATCTCTGTTGATCGTATAGAAAAAGACATACACAAACTGTGCGCTTTGTATGAAGAAGGATACGCTTGTGCTGCCGAAGCCTTCAGTCTGGAGAAAGCGCTCACTACACCTCTTTAGGCTTCAGGACTACACCTATATTCTTTTTCCCATCGATTTTCGCAACCAGAGGATAATCAAAACGCACATGCCGCACATACTTTGTCTCAGACACAACAGGGAGTGTATTCAGGTATGCTTCATCAAAAATTCCGTCTTTCATAAACGGATTAACCGTAAAGTATCCCACTCCGAAAGAGGTCAGATTTTGAAAAAAATGAGTTCCCTGACTCGGATCTACACGATAATTTTCCAAACCGGATTCAATAATAATTCTTGCAGCAGATATGTTCGGCCATTTGACCGGGATACCCAACCAATCATCACTTGAGCCCCAACGTCCGGGTCCGACAAGAATATAGTTTTTCCCATCCTGCAAAAATTGTTTATTGATTTTCTCCACATCATATGCAATCATCTGATTATAGTTCGGACGAAACACATCAGACTTTACATATACAATATCCTGGACAGTATCAATAATTCCATGTCCAAGTGCATTCGTTGAATAAATCAGTTTATCCTCATCGGAAATGAGAGTCAGATCTTCGTTCAGATCGGACGTATTATCAACAATCGGTCTGATTTGCAAAAGATAAAAAACATTCTCATGATTTTCATCATCCAGATTAGCGGCATACTCGATCTCTACAGGTCGTGCCATTTCCTTTGCACTTAATTTTAAAATGAAATCCAGCAATTTCGCCAAAGGAAACATGTCATGTTCAAGCACATTGACAAAAGATATAATTTTGCGACCACCTTCATAGAAACCTTCCCTGATCACTCCGTCACTCGGATCGAAGGTCGATACAAGATATTTCAGTGCGCCATCGCTCTCAGCTTCCTTTACCGGAATTTTGACTAAATTGAAAGCATCATCAGTAGAAATTTCAGACTTCGTATCAACAAGATTAAGCGCGTAAAAGCGAGTTTGAGTCTCTCGAAGAGCAAAGTCGAGCGAACTCATCTGCAATATATTATGGGGATGAACAGGAGAAAAACGAAGGGTCACTCCTCCGTCCACAATATATTTACCTAAACCTATCGCAACATTTGCAATACCTTCTTCGACTTTTTCATCACCAATCGGATAAAAGTTCAGAGATCGTGCAACACCAGAAAAAGAGGGATAGTAACGTGATCCATAACTTTTTCCACATACCTCCTGCAATATGACCGCCATCTTTTCCTGATCAATCACATTCTGCGTAGCCATCATGTAATCTTTACTATTCTTATAAAAGACAGAAGCATACACTCCTTTTATGGCATTACTGACAGCATGGAGCATTTCATACTTATCAGTCTGGTAAGGAATCATATATGTAGAGTAAACACCCGCAAACGGTTGGTAATGGGAGTCTTCCAGCAAACTGGATGATCGTATGGCAACAGGACTTTTCACTGCATCAAAAAATGCCATGAGATCTTCTATTAAAGAATCAGGCAACTGCCCTTTTAAAAAATAACGTAGAATCTGCTCATCCGGAAGATCCGACAATCCGATCTGATACAGATTGTTTGACTCCATAAACTCATCGAAAAGATCTGTACACAACACTACCGTTTTGGGAATTGTCACACGAGCCTTATCAAACTCTCCCAGTTCGGGATAGCGTTTTATGATCGAATCAATAAAAGCAAGTCCGCGTCCTTTCCCCCCTAATGAGCCATCCCCTATCCGTGCAAAATTTGAGTACTTATCAAATCTGTCACGTTGAAAAACAGCAACAACTCCTCTGTTCTTCATCTTCCGATATTCAACGACAGTATCAAATATAATCTTGCGGCACTCATCAATATTATCGTAATCATCCACATCCATCTTTTTTATCAACTCTGCAATTGGAAACATCGCTCTGGAATAGAGCCAGCGCGACATATCATCATGTCCCAAATGATACCGCAAAGAGTGTTCCGGAATTGCAAAAATATTGTTTTGAAGATCTTTCAGATTGGTCAGGCGGGCAACTTCTTCTCCGGTAACAGGATTTTTTAAAATAAAATCCCCAAATCCAAAATTACTCATCACACACTTCTTGATGTCAACAGGAAGTTTTTTCGAATGCTTTGACACAAAACTGGCCCCCAGATCAAGCGCAGCTTTCTCGTTTTCCTGGTCGGAAGAATTGATGATCAATGGGATGTTTTTATTCGTACTCCGCACATAGGTACAGAACTTGATTCCGGCCATTTTATCTTTTTCGCCATCTTTCATGAAAGAAACATCAGAGATTATCCCCAACATATTATTCTGATACTTATTATACATCGTTTGGGCTTCTTCATAACTACGAGCCAACACTATTTTCGGACGGCCACGCATTCGAAGCATGCATTCATGTCCGTTTAATGCCTCTTTGGCAAATATCTGAGATTGATTTAATACAAACTTATAAAGATGCGGCAATATGGAGGAATAAAACCGTATAGAATCTTCAACCAACAAAAGGACCTGAACTCCTACGGATTGTACATCCTGATCCAGATTCATTTTATCTTCAATCAGCTTGATGATCGCAACAAGAAGTTCTGTATTCCCCAGCCAGCTAAACACATAGTCAATTCCACTCAAATCCTCATTGGCTATTGATTGTGACACCTCTCTGGAAAAGGGAGTAAGCACAACTATTGGTACATACGGATAAAACCCTTTGATTCGTTTTACCATTGCAAAGCTATCATCTTTCAAACCGCTGGGCATACAAATTACCAAATCAAAAGTTCTGTCATCTAACTGATGCATGGCTTCCTCTTCTGATGTAACCTGAAAAAAACGGGGTGGATAACGTAAGTTGAGAGAGGTATATTCATTAAATATAAGCTCATCTACCCGTCCATCATCCTCCAGCATAAAAGCGTCATAACGGCTGGCTATAAGCAAAACATTGAAAATTCTTTTGGTCATTAAATTTGCAAAAGAAGTATCTTTTAGATAAAGTCTTTTAAAATTCTGTTGATTGATCATCTTGCATTTTTATGTATGAAAACAAAAGTAATAAAAAGAATTTATTACTTTTGCTCAATATGAGATTATCAATGAAAAACAGTAAAACGTATTTTCTGTTTCTTGGATTCTTCTATTGCATCATCCTATACTCTTTTTCACAAAATCAGATAGGGTATGCTTCGTATTATGCACATTCCTTTCACGGTAAGAAATCGGCTAGTGGTGAAATTCATGATAAAGAAGATCTCACCGCAGCGCATCGAACACTCGCTTTTGGAACATTCGTACGGGTGGTTAATCTGAAAAACAACAAAGCGGTAATCGTAAGAATTACAGACAGGGGACCTTTCTCTTCTTCTCGCATTATTGATTTATCCTATGCAGCAGCAATAAAACTGGATATCATTCACCAGGGTGTGGCAAAAGTATCAGTTCAAAACATAGGTAAACCAAGTGATTTTAAGATCACCAGGCAAATGGAAATAAGCAAGAAAAGAATTGAGCCATTCAAGCCCGCAATAGCAATTCCAAAATCTGTTGTAATAGAAACAGATAAGAAAAAAGGGAGAAATTCTCGTTAACGCTTCTTCACAGCATCCGGATGTTGCGATATGTAATCTTGCCAACTGTTATATTTCTTTTCACTCTGCGGACGATTCGTCTGAAAGAAGTGACATACAGCTGCGGCCAGACCATCTGTTGCATCTAAAGGTGATATCATTTTATCCTGAGGAATTTTCAAATACCGTTGTAACATGTCTGCCACCTGTTCCTTTGTCGCTTTCCCATTGCCCGTGATAGACATTTTAATTTTTAACGGAGCATATTCAGTAATGGGTATCTCCCGATATAAAGCCGCTGCCATAGCTACTCCTTGAGCACGTCCGAGTTTAAGCATCGATTGTACATTCTTTCCAAAGAACGGTGCTTCAATAGCCAGTTCATCCGGATGGTATTGTTCAATCAAACCCAATACCCGTTCAAAAATCCGTCGGAGCTTCAGATAATGATCTTTCTCTTTGCTTAATAAAAGTACGCCCATGACAATCAATTCAGGATCATTGCCGTTCACTTTAATCAATCCATAGCCCATTACTGTTGTGCCGGGATCTATACCGAGAATAATTCTTTCTTTCATTGCTCCATTCTATTGACTTGCAAAACTACAAAAAAGAAGAAGAAACGAACGATTAATGCCGGAGTTTGTCCTTTGAATAATCATTTCCCAATAATGAAAACATCAGAATATGTTTTTCCGAATTAATCAATGAAATATTCATATCTGATATATGTTTTTGTAGAGGTCTTTCATTAGATTCAAAATTAGTTGTATCTTTGTGGTCTTTTCGGGGTATTAGCTCATCTGGCTAGAGCGCGACACTGGCAGTGTCGAGGTGAGCGGTTCGAGTCCGCTATGCTCCACTTCACTACAACAGTAGTAATATTCTAATAATGAAACCTTTTAGTACTCGTGCCCGGTTAAAAAGTTTTACGTATGCATTCCGCGGAATATGCATCTGTATTACTCAAGAGCACAATGCATGGATACACAGTCTGATTACAGTTTTGGTAATTTCAGTCGGATTACTCTTTCATATATCGGTCATGGAGTGGATTGCTGTCTTCCTATGCATATCAATCGTTTTTGCTGCTGAACTAATAAATACCGCCATTGAACGGTTGACAGATAAAATTTGTCCGGACTATCATCCGGAAGCCGGAATAATCAAAGATCTTGCAGCAGGCGCAGTACTGATTTGCGCGTTTTTTTCTGCTATAATCGGACTACTGATCTTCGTTCCGAAAATATATGCATTATTCTGATTTTTCCATCAGATTTAATAAAATAAATAGACATTCATTCCCCGAATAGAGATAAAAACGGTAATTTTGCACCCAATTTATACTTACAAAAAAGAATAATAGTAATCTTATGAAAGCTACACACATTGAACACATTGGTATTGCTGTAAAAAGCATCGAAGAGTCAATTCCGTATTACGAAAACGTATTGGGACTAAAATGTTACAATATCGAAGAAGTTGCAGATCAGAAAGTAAAAACAGCCTTCTTTATGATCGGACAAACGAAAATTGAACTTCTGGAATCGACAGATCCTGAAGGAACTATTGCAAAATTTATTGAAAACAAAGGCGAAGGTGTGCATCATATCGCATTTGCTGTAGACAGCGTTGCTGATGCTTTGGCTGATGCTGAAAGCCAAGGAATCCGATTGATCGACAAAGCTCCACGCAGTGGTGCTGAAGGTTTGAAGATAGCTTTCCTTCATCCGAAATCAACCAAAGGAGTATTGACAGAACTATGTCAGAAATAATCAGATAATAACTTTCAAATAAAATATCCTATGAGTAACCAACTTGAAAAAGTAAAAGAGCTTATCGAACTGCGTGCCAAAGCAAGAATTGGTGGTGGTGAAAAAGCGATTGAAAAGCAACACGAGAGAGGGAAATACACTGCCCGTGAACGTATCGCCATGCTGCTTGACGATGGTAGTTTTGAAGAAATGGATATGTTCGTCGAACATCGTTGCCACAACTTCGGACAAGAGAAAAAATCATTCTTAGGAGACGGCGTCGTTACAGGTTATGGTACTATTGACGGCCGCCTTATTTATGTTTTTGCACAGGACTTTACCGTTTTCGGAGGTTCTTTGTCTGAAACCATGGCTCTTAAGATCTGCAAAGTGATGGATCAGGCGATGAAAATGGGTGCCCCGGTTATCGGAATCAATGATTCGGGTGGAGCTCGTATCCAGGAAGGTATTAATGCACTTGCAGGATATGCGGAAATATTCCAACGCAACATCTTAGCTTCTGGTGTAATTCCACAGATCTCCGGTATCTTCGGTCCATGCGCAGGAGGTGCCGTTTATTCACCAGCACTGACTGACTTTACGCTGATGATGGAAGGAACTTCTTACATGTTCCTCACCGGACCTAAAGTTGTTAAGACTGTAACGGGAGAAGATGTTGATCAAGAATCACTGGGCGGAGCGAGTGTTCACTCAACAAAGTCAGGTGTTACTCATTTTACAGCAAAAACTGAAGAAGAAGGAGTAGCAATGATTCGTCGTTTGCTTAGCTACATTCCTCAGAATAATCTGGAAGAAGCTCCATTCACTACCTGCAATGATCCTATTGATCGTTTGGAGGATTCACTTAATGAAATTATTCCCGATTCGCCAAGTCTCCCCTACGACATGTACAACGTAATTGCCGCTATTGTGGACAATGGTGAGTTTTTGGAAGTCCAGAAGGACTACGCAAAAAATATCATTATCGGATTTGCACGTTTTAATGGTCAGTCTGTAGGTCTTGTTGCTAACCAACCCAAATATCTGGCCGGAGTACTTGACAGTAATGCTTCTCGTAAAGCAGGTCGTTTCGTTCGTTTCTGTGATGCATTCAACATTCCTATCGTATCGTTGGTAGATGTTCCGGGATTCTTGCCAGGAACTGGCCAAGAATATAATGGTGTAATTTTGCATGGAGCAAAATTGTTGTATGCTTATGGCGAAGCAACAGTACCCAAAGTAACAGTAACACTTCGTAAATCATATGGTGGATCACATATCGTAATGAGTTGCAAGCAACTGCGCGGTGATATGAACTATGCATGGCCTACTGCAGAAATTGCTGTTATGGGTGGGTCCGGAGCTGTGGAGGTTTTATATGCTAAAGAAGCAAAAGAATCTGCAGATCCCGCAGCATTTGCTGCTCAAAAAGAGGCTGAATACACCAAGCTATTTGCCAATCCTTTCAACGCTGCAAAATATGGATATATTGATGACATCATAGAACCGAGAAACACTCGCTTCCGTATTATTCGTGCTTTGCAACAATTGCAAACGAAGAAGCTGATTAATCCGGCAAAAAAGCACGGTAATATTCCATTATAATCTTTTAAACTGATATTTGTTATGAATAAAAGAACAATCGGGGTATTCTTCGTTCTGCTCTTAATAATTTGCCCGAGAGCTGAAGCTCAAGGAGTCAAAAGTGTTAGGATTAACGAGGTTATGATCACCAATGAAACAAACTTTCAAGATAATTATGGTGTACACAGTGCCTGGATTGAGTTGTATAACTCATCTTTCGGATCTGTAAATGTAGAAAGTTGTTTCTTGACGAACGACAAGAATAATCCTAAGATGTATCCTATTCCAAAGGAAGACATATTAACAGAGATACCTCCACATCAACATTTATTGTTTTGGGCGGATGGTCTCCCTAACCGTGGGACTTTTCACTTAAACTTTCTGCTTGATCCGACAAAAGAAAACTGGATTGGTCTCTATGATGCGAATGGTATAACGCTTATTGATGAAGTTACAATACCTGCAGGAATACTTGCAGCAGATCAGTCATATGCCCGTGAAGACGATGGTAGTACAAATTGGGTTATCAAAGGACAAGACAATCGACATTATGTTACTCCAAATGCCAACAATATGACAAAAGACTCAAACTCAAAAATAGAGTCTTTTAAGTTACGTGACCATTCCGGAATCTTAATGGCGATAATGGCGATGATGATCGTTTTTTCATGCCTTCTTCTTCTTGCCACCTCATTCAAGTTGATTGGGAAAATATCCATCTGGATCAACAAAAGAAATCAGATAAAATCCAAAGGACTTTCGAACAAGAATGAAGTCAAAGAAAAAGATTTTGGGAATACACCCGGAGAAATTTATGCAGCGATAGGTATGGCTCTACATGAATATCAGGATAATGTTCACGACATTGAGGATACCGTACTAACCATCAATAAGGTGAAACGTAACTATTCTCCATGGAGTTCAAAGATCTACACATTGACTGAAACCCCGAGAAAACATTAATTCATCGATCACAATCTTAAAAACCAACTAAAATGAAACAATATAAGTATAGAATTAACGGTAACCTTTACAATGTGACGGTCAATGATATAGATGAAAAGAATATCGTTACAGTAGAGGTCAATGGAGCACCCTATAGTGTAGAGTTAGATCGTCCGGTCAATAAACCTATTCAGAGTACTATTGTCCGTTCAATTTCAAACTCCGTAGAAGCTCCGAAAGTTGCTGTGGCACCTAAAGCAGCAGCGAAAAGCCAATCGACAGTAAAATCTCCACTACCCGGTGTCGTTCTGAATATCAAAGTAAACGTAGGCGATGTAATCAAACGTGGCGAGACAATTCTTATTCTGGAAGCAATGAAGATGGAAAACAATATCCATTCTGATAAAGACGGAAAAGTAAGTGCAATCAAAGTTAACAAGGGGGATTCTGTATTGGAAGGTGCGGATCTGATCGTAATTGAATAATGCTATGGGAGAATTTCTTTTAAATAATTTGAGTGACTTCTGGAATCTGACAGGATTTGCGAATGCATCTGCAACAGGTCTTATTATGATTCTTGTCGGAATACTCTTTATCTACTTGGCTATCAGACACGGTTTTGAACCGATGTTGCTGATCCCAATCGGATTTGGTATTCTGATCGGCAATATTCCTTTTGACACAAATGCCGGACTTGAGATTGGTGTGTATGAAGAAGGTTCTGTTCTCAACATTCTTTACCAAGGTGTCAGACAGGGCTGGTATCCACCACTCGTCTTTCTTGGTATTGGTGCAATGACAGACTTCTCTGCGCTAATTTCCAACCCGAAACTTATTCTTGTTGGTGCGTCAGCGCAATTTGGTATTTTCGCTGCCTATATGGTAGCCCTGCTTTTAGGTTTCGAACCTAATCAGGCAGCAGGTATCGCAATCATTGGTGGAGCAGATGGTCCGACAGCTATCTTCCTTTCATCAAAATTGTCACCAAACTTGCTTGGAGCAATTGCAGTTTGCGCATATTCTTATATGGCAATGGTTCCTTTGATCCAGCCTCCTATCATGCGTATCTTGACTACACAAAAAGAGAAACTGATCCGTATGAAACCTCCGCGTGCCGTATCTCAAACAGAAAAGATCATCTTCCCGATCGTCGGATTGCTGCTTACCTGTTTTGTGGTACCATCAGCACTTCCTCTTTTAGGTATGCTCTTTCTGGGCAACTTACTCAAAGAAAGTGGTGCCACACGTCGTCTGGCAGATACAGCAAAAGGTCCGTTAATTGACAGTATCACGATTCTTTTGGGTATGACCGTAGGAGCGTCCACACAAGCTTCTGAGTTTATCTCTTGGAGCACGTTGGGAATCTTCTTCCTCGGACTGGTTGCATTCATCATTGCAACAACATCCGGAGTCTTGTTTGTGAAGTTTTTCAATATCTTTCTTAACAAAGACAACAAGATCAATCCGCTTATCGGTAATGCAGGTGTATCAGCGGTTCCAATGTCAGCACGTATCTCACAGAATGTCGGTTTGGAATATGACCCAACCAACTACCTGTTGATGCACGCTATGGGACCGAACGTTGCCGGTGTTATTGGTTCGGCGGTTGCCGCAGGTGTACTGCTTGGATTCTTATCGTAAATAGAAGTCTATCTCTATAAAAAGGAAAGGGCTGCGGAATACCGCAGCCCTTTCCTTTTTACCATTAGGTCACAAAATAAGGCCGCACAAACAAGAAGTGCGGCCTTATCCTTTCTATGTATCAATCGTAATTAATCCAATTCCTGATCTGCTTCATATCCGCCCATCTCACGGATCGAATTCTTCAGCATAGCATACTGTTCGAAAAGATCATGCACCGGTTTATGTTCAAAATCGTGCATCGGACTCTTCAGGTAGAATGACAACCAAGTCTGTATACCACCCTTGCCAGCACGACAAGCCAGGTCACTCAGCAAAACCAGATCCAACAACAAAGGAGCCGCCAGGATAGAATCTTTGCAGAGGAAATCCACCTTGATCTGCATCGGATAACCCATCCATCCATAGATATCAATATTATCCCATCCCTCTTTATCATCATTGCGTGGTGGATAATAGTTGATACGTACCTTATGGAATATATTGCTATACAGATCCGGATACTCTTCGCCATCCAGAATAGTTTCGATAACAGACAATTTGCTCACCTCTTTTGTCTTGAAGTTTTCCGGATCATCCAGCACTTCACCGTCTCTGTTTCCCAGGATATTGGTAGAGAACCAGCCATTCAATCCAAGCATGCGAGTCTTAAAAGCCGGAGCTAATACAGTCTTCATCATGGTTTGACCAGTCTTAAAGTCTTTTCCAGAGATAGGCACATTCATCTTCTGAGAGAATTCCCACATGGCAGGCATATCAACACAAAGATTAGGTGCACCCATGATAAACGGACAGCCCTCAGCGATTGCGGCATAAGCGTAGCACATACTGGGTGCAATATGTTCGGTATCATTCTCTTTCATCGCTTTTTCAAAGGAAGCCAACGTACCGTGGACATCCATATTCAACGGAACATAGATCTCGGTACTTGCCGCCCAAATCACAACAATGCGGGCGCAACCATTAGCAGCTTTAAAGTTGCGAATATCAGCACGAAGTTGTTCTGTTAAGTCCCATCGATTGTCTGCTTGCTTAATATTTGTGCCATTCAGCCTTTTGACAAAGTTAAGATCAAAGGCAGCAGGCATCGGTTTGATTGCAGACAATTCCTCTTTCACAGGATTGATATCCTTCTCTTTAAGCACTTCAGCATGGATAGCAGACTCATACGCAGTATCCGGAAAGATATCCCAGGCACCGAAAACAATGTCATTGAGTTGAGTCAAAGGCACTATCTCACCAAACTTTTTATACTGTTTATCTTTCCCCTTGCCCACACGCATTGTTGCCATCTGAGTCAACGAGCCAACGGGCTTACTCAGACCTTTACGAGCCATTAAAGTCCCTGTCATAAAGGTTGAAGTAACAGCTCCCAACCCAACACACAAAACACCAAGTTTTCCGTCAGCCGGTTTTACTTTCATTTTTTCACTCATTGTTTCTATTCTCCTTTTTAATTATCCCTTTTCAGGAAAAATCCAACTAATTATACTAATTCTGTTAACTGTTCAATGCTTGTAATGATGGCATCTGGAAGAGAGTCATCCGTCTCTTCCTTCCATCCTTCTCCTTTCAACCAGATTGTTTTACACCCCGCAGCTTTGGCCGGAACAATATCTTTAGAGAAAGAATCACCGACAACCACAACTTCATGAGGCAGTAAATGCAAAGAGCGTACTCCATACAAGAAAATCTCCGGATCCGGTTTTCTGATACCGACAACAGCAGACTCAACAACAATTCCGAAGGAACAAAATAAGTCAAAATCTTTGAGAATGGTTTGAATATTCCCATAAAAATTTGACACAAGTGCTGTTTTATATCTCTTCGCCACCTTATTAACCACTACGCGCGACTTATCAACCACTGAAAGAGTAAACTTATGACATCCGTCCGCAATAATCGTTCTATAATTACGAACCTCAGATGTATTCGGTAATAAGCCATTCTCGATTAGGTATTCTATCTGAATACCGACCTTTATCAAGAGAACGTCATAAAACAAATGATGCGGTAAAATCAGCCTTTCTTTTGCCAGTGTGCGCTCAGCATGAACATAGGCCCGTTTGAAACTCTCCTTATCGATCGGCACGCCAGCTTGTTGATAATAGCGCCAAAGCACTTCCGCCCAATGCATCCCGTTTGTATCCAACGTACCGCCATAATCAAAGATGACTCCTTTAATATCACTAAACAGAGGATTCATTTCTTACTATTTCCCACTTTCATTAAACACATCCCTATCACTATCCAGATAAACTCACGAATTCTGGTAATCAATCCTGCATATACACCATAGCCACCACTGATAGACATTCCTCCGGCCGCAATAGCCAATCCACCTTCGCGAGCACCCAACTGCATCGGCGAAAAGAAAAAAAGGTTGGCAAACAAAGAAGAAAATGACTGTATTAGAATACAAGCGGCAAAGCTGACATCTGTAGTCAGGATATTCATGATAAAGTAAATCTCCAGACATCCAAGTATGCGCACTACAAACTCAAGTCCAAGCGAACCATAGAACGTTTTCTTGTGTTGGCTGTGTAATTCTGCTATCTGACTGTCAATGCGTTCTAAAAGTTCTTTTTTCTCTTCGGCAAAGCGCGACACTTTTGCCCGTAAGAACGGGATCTTAGCAGCCATACGTAATCCTTTCACCGCCATACCACTTTTATATCCTTTTGAAAAGAAATAGATGGCAAGCATGCAAAATGCGCCCACGATAAGAAGCATCACCCCCATTGCCCACTTGACAGGATAAAGAGCAATAAAGAAAAAGATGGAAGCAAACCAAAAACAAATATGTGAGAAAATATGCATCATCACATAAAGGATGACACTAGAAGTGGCTTTTGCTGCACCCAGATAAGGAGTCGTCTCCATAATTCGATAGGGTTCTCCTCCCATCAACCCGACAGGAGTGGCATAGTTCAACGCAAATCCGCTGATTGTAAATTTATACACCTTCATGAACGGAATGTCATTTTTCTTGTCGTTGCGAATAATAAGATACCATGCCAGCGCATTCAAAGCATACATAACCACCCAGAGAAGTAAAACAGCCGGAAACCAATATCCCGCCTTTTTCAGGTTTCCCAATAGCTCATCATACTCCATATCAAATGAGAATAGCATAATGACAATGGCCACAACACCAAAAGCCAGAAACAGATTTCTGTATTTGTTACTCATGGTTTAATTATTTGTTTAGTCAAATCAGAACTAAGCTTTTCATGGCTATAAATCATATACGCAAAGAGAATATTGAGAACTGTTATTTCAAATGTAAAATAGATCCAGGGTTCATTGATCAGCAAACTTATAAAAAGAACGAGAGAACGCGTGTTAAAAGTCAGAATATTTGTGTATTTCATCAGAGGTTTACTTCTTTTCCTGAATTCAACACGCAAAGAATCAGGAATAGAATCTCCATATTTCTGCTGTACAGTCGCATAGAACTTCTGAAAACGCGGGGATAGTTGTTCCTGATTAGCCGTATAATTTTTGTAAAACCAATGAAACACTTTTCGGATGGGTTCTTTCCGAAAGGAGATCGATTGATATAATTCCCTGACCGGTATCGCATGCGCCAGTTCACTACCAGACTTTCCTTTCAAGAAGAGCAGGTGAATATTGCGGTAGTAATCCGCCATCGCCGCTTGCTTGCTATGAAAAAAGCCGGTGACAGCCCCCAGCAGCCAGATATAGATGCCCCACTCAGGAGTAAGTCTCACACAAATCGCTATATAAATAGCGACAAACCAGATATCCCCGCAGACACCATCCAGAATTCGTCCCAATTCAGACTTTTGGTTGGTCATTCGTGCCAGTTGTCCATCTGCGCTATCATAACTATTGCCCCATATCATAAAGAAAATACCCACCAGATTGACCTTCCAGTCCTGATAAGCAAAACAAATCGCAGCGACAACTCCTAAAAAGATTGAAGCAACAGTAATCGCATTGGGAGTAACTCCCAGTTTGTGAAAAAAAAGAGCCCATCGGTATCCTACCGGACGGTAGAAATGAATATCCAGCCACTCCTCCGTATCCATGGATTTAAACGAAGCCTCTAATCCTCTCTTATGATCATTTTCCATTTCCATTCATTTTATCTAAAACCAATTGAGCAATAGCCTTTGCAGCCTCCCCCTGACAAGGTCCGAAACTGGGCCAGTCGTTAAAATCGATAATCCGGATCTCTCCCTCAGGAGAAATAACAGCATCTCCTCCGAACACCGAAAGATGCAAAGAAGCAGCAGCTTTTGCACAATGGTCGATCAACTTCTTTTCATCAAATGTATATCCTTTCGCTTTGCCATTGATCGCTTCCAATCCAAACTTACTTTCGTGAAGTGAAGGATAGTACCAATAAAAGAAATCCGTGCCGACACCGTAAAACTTAATAAGATCTCCTTCCAGATGCTCATAGATCAATGCCGAAGCAATCTGTCTGTTTCTTAAATCAGCAAACACATGCTCAGCCTCACCGGCATTATTTACGAAGCAAACATCTTCTTTTGTTTGTGCATAGCCATCCCCTTTCTTTATCCAGCAGGGGTAACTTACAGAAGAGTCATCCTCCCATGAAGAATCCGTTTCCATAAAAAGACTCTCAGGTAATGGAATTCCAGCTTCTCCGAGTTTCTCCGCCATCTCTTTACGACCGCAGTTTCGGATGCCAGACGGAGCATTGAGAATGTAAGCTCCTTGTTGTTCCAGTTTGTCAAAAACCCGTAAACTCTCTTCCCTTCGCGCCATGCTGAACACAAACGGAGCGTAAAGATCTGACTCTTGAAGCTCTCGTTCGGTGACAACCTGTACGGCGACACCCTTTTCTTCCAACCGTTCTTTCACCAACCGAAATATACGCGCATCATTACTCTCTTTATTAGGAGAATACTCACTCCCCCGTTGCACGCCGAGCACTTCAAAGGAAGTCTGAAGGAACTTTTCTGCTTTGGCAATGTCATCCGCATGATCCACATCCAGTATTTTGCTGAAAGGAAATGCTTTCAAGAGCTTTCCTTCTTCCACTAAGGCTTTCTGAAACTGGCGCATACGGAGCATTCCCTGGTTCATACACCGCTCCAGGGTATCGAGACAAGAAGGAGTAAGGCAATAGATGCCTCCTGAAATATAGTTTGTCGACGCATCCGGTTGATTGTGATATCCGGTGATTGTCAAGGATTCGTCTGTGGAAAGATACAAAGGCTTTTCATCATCAATATAGTCTGTCACAGCCATATATCCATCTTCCGAAGCCTCTTTAAACTTACGGATATAAGCCTTGAATTCAGACTCACGAAAGATGGTATCGACTGTCGTAAGACAAAACTTCCCGCCTTCAAGATAAGGCTTCAGGTTGTAGAAACTTTCCATAGAACCTGCAGTCGTTTGAATCACCACTTCCAGCGGATATTTTTTTTGCAGAGCAGCCAGATGAGATTTAGTCGCTTCCACTTCATTATTGATGATCACGACAATCGACTGAGCACCACAATCCATAAATAGTTCAAGAAGCCGGTCGATCATCGGTTTGCCGTTAATTCGGACTAATGGTTTGGGGTCAGATATCCCCTCTTGTGCCAAACGAGATCCTTCTCCCGCTGATATAATTGCAAATTTCATTCGATATATTAAGTCCTGCTATCTGTTTGTTGAATGCACGAAACGACAAAAGTAGAAGAAAAGAGTCTGAAAAACAAAAAAACAGTGGCGATTAACCCTTTTCGACCAAAAATACCAGCCAATATGCAAACAAAAAAGCCGGAAAAGAGGATTCTCTTCCGACTTTTATATGCTTGATATAATGTATCAAAACCAGGTCACATAGCAAAAGTCCTGACGATGCGGCAGATCCGGTGATTTAGGAAACATCCGGTACTGCGTCTTTATTGTTCCGGCCCGAAAATTCATATATTTCAGTTCAAAAGTAAGCACGGAACCATCCTGATTCACCAAATCAAGTTCTTTTACCTCTACCAGACAATCTTTATTATCCGCATCCAGAGCGGTTACCACCAGTTCGACCCCTACTGAATTGCCCAATCCTTTCGTATCAATCACAATTGTCTTGTGTATTTCTTCGCCGACAAAAGAGGTCGGTCTAGTCGGAGGAATAGCAGAAAGTACCTCAATATTATCCCATCCTTCTGCCACTTTGTTCTTCCAGGCTGCGATCTCTTTCGCCTTTTCAAAGTTATTAGCCGTAATTTTAGCACTTCGATCAGCCAGTTTGTAGTAAAACTTGTCGTAATAATCATCCAACTGACGCTTCATGGTGTAATGAGGAGCAATCTGGCAGATAGAGTTACGGATCGTCTGAATCCAATCCGGTGAATAGCCTTTTGCATTGCGTGCAAAATAGAGAGGAATGATCTTCATCTCAAACATCGAATAGATAGACGCGGCATCCAACTGATCCTGATGCGCCTGATTGACATACGTTCTCTTATCGGTCAGCGCCCAGCCTGCTCCTTTGCGATACCCTTCCAACCACCATCCGTCCAGCACGGAGAAGTTTAACACGCCGTTCATTTCGGCCTTTTCACCCGAAGTACCTGAAGCCTCCAGCGGACGGGTAGGTGTATTCAACCAGATATCCACACCGGTAACCAATCTGCGGGCCAATGTCATATCATAATTCTCCAGGAAGATTATTTTTCCTAAAAACTCAGGCATCTTGGATATCTCTATGATATGTTTGATCAGTCCCTGACCGGCGCCATCGGCGGGATGCGCCTTGCCCGCAAAAAGGAACTGCACCGGACGCTCCGGATTATTGACAATCTTAGAGAGACGTTCCAGATCGGTAAACAACAGATGTGCCCGTTTATAGGTTGCGAAACGGCGAGCAAAACCAATGGTTAAAGCAGCCGGATTCATCTTCTCAAGAATAGAAACGACACGGGAAGGATCACCCTGTGTTTTCAACCAGGAATCTTCAAACTGCGTCTTTATAAATTTAAAAAGACGGTTTTTCAGCTTCATACGTGTTTCCCAGATCTCTTCATCAGGCACATTCTCAATAGCCTCCCAAATCTTAGCATTGGATTGATCATTGATCCAGTTCTTATCAAAATGCTTCTCATACACAGCCTTCCATTCGCTGGCAGTCCATGTCGGCATGTGTACGCCATTGGTAACATAACCCACATGCAGTTCTTCCGGAAAATAGCCCTGCCAGATGCCGCTAAACATCTCGCGCGACACCTTCCCATGCAGCCAACTTACCCCATTCACTTCCTGAGACGTATTGCAGGCAAAGGTACTCATACAGAAACGCTCGTTTGTGCCCGGATGTTCACGTCCCATATCCATGAATTGTTGCCAGCTGATACCCAGCTTTTGAGGGAACAGACTCATATACTTGCTGAACATCCCTTCGTCAAAGTAGTCATGTCCGGCAGGCACCGGCGTATGAACGGTGTATAAAGAAGAGGCACGTACCACCTCCAAAGCCTCATCAAACGTAAGACCGGATACGACATAATCCACAAGACGTTGCGCATTAATCAGGGCGGCATGACCTTCATTACAATGATATACCTGTTTCTGAATACCAAGTTCTTTCAGCAGCTGAATACCTCCGATACCCAACAGATACTCCTGTTTGAGTCGGTTTTCCCAGTCTCCACCATACAGGGAAGAGGTGATTGAACGATCATATTCACTGTTCTGTTCGACATCGGTATCCAACAGATACAAGGAAACACGGCCAACAGCTATTCTCCACACGTTGGCGTACACCATAAAGTTTTGGTAGGGAACAGCCAGTACCATGGGATTGCCCTCTTTATCGACCACCTGTTCAATAGGTAACGTACTGAAATCCTGTGCCTCATAATTCGCCAACTGTTCGCCGTTCATAGACAAGGTCTGTGTAAAATAGCCAAACCTGTACAAAAATCCAACGCCGGTCAACGGCACATTGCAATCACTTGCCTCCTTGAGATAATCTCCGGCGAGCATACCCAAACCTCCTGAAAAGATCTTAACGACATCCGTCAAACCATATTCCATGGAGAAATAAGCAACAGAGGGTTTTGATTCGTTCGGTTGTACATCCATATAGGCCCGGAATGAGGCATATATCTGATCCATCTTTGCCATAAATTCTTTATTGGCAATCAATTGTTTCAACTGTTCAAAGGTCAGACTGTCGAGAAACACGACCGGATTATGACGCGCCTTTCTCCACAGCTCAGGATCAATATTCCTGAACAGATCCTGAACCTCAAAGTTCCACACCCACCACAAATTATCCGCAAGTTCTTCTAATTTCTTTAACTCGACCGGGAGTTTCATTTTTATGGTGACAGCTCTCCACGAAGGCTGATTTACTTGATTTACTTTTATCATTTTTTCCTGATTTATTATCCTGTTAATTGATACGCTCGTTTCTATGATTCAGAGCGATGTCGTATGCTTCAAAATAGCGTTTGATAAACTTACTCCAGAGTGCCTGACCGGCAAGCTTTTGCGCGGCGGCACGTATGGATGCAACCTCATTCGCACCTTTTTGTAAATAATCATTGATCAGATTGACAATCTCGTCCACCACCTCACCATAGTTAAAGTCAGATCGGTGTACGGCTTCAAAGCCATCGGTCAGACCTTTTTGCACGGTTACTTTTTGAGCCCACAGGCCAAAGCCTGAAAGATCTGTCGTGATGGTGGGAATACTGAATGCCACACTCTCCAGAGGGGTATATCCCCATGGTTCATAATAAGAAGGGAATACCGTCAGATCCATTCCGATCAGCAGGTCATAATAACTTTTGTCAAATACCTTGTCGTTACCATTCAGATAGCAAGGCACATAGACAATCTTCACCTTATCAGTAACACGGTTTTGCAGGTTATAACGGTGAATGGTACGATAGATCGCATCATCCTCCGGACGGTTTAACCAATGAGACAGGAACGGATCGTACAAAGGGGTATCGGGAACTTTCTTTTCAACCAGCCGTTCCATCAGATCCGAGCGCACACCATAGACATCCGACGGTACCAATATATAAGCCAGCACTTCTCTGGTTTGTTTGTGATTCTGGTTGATACGGTGCATCACATCCAAAAAGACATCCAGCCCTTTGTTCTTGAACTCACAGCGCCCCGCTGTACCCACAATCAGTACATCTTCGTCAATGGGGCAACCACACAGCTTTTCAGCTGTAGTGATCATTGCCTTTCGGGCTTCGATACGCTTCTCATCAAACTCTTTGCCCTGAGGCACAAAATCATCTTCAAAGCCATTGGGAGTCACAATATCAACCGGACGCAAGAGTTGTTTGCACTCTTTGGCGGTAATGTCACTCACCGTGGTAAAACAATCCACTTCAGTCGCGGCAATCTTCTCTAACGAGTGTTTGGACACCATGTTTAATTCACGTGCCATCTGATCACCGGAGTAACCGGGTAAATAATCGTAAAGCGGTTTGCCGTTGCCACAGATGGAACGACCGATCGATGTGGCATGCGTTGTAAACAGTGTTGCAATAGTGGGTACCTGCTTTTTGAGGTACAAAGCTCCCAATCCGGTAGTCCATTCATTAAAATGGGCAACCACATGACTCTCTTCCTGCAATTGAAAGCGGTAAAAGCTTTCCATCACTTTAGCTGAAGCATACGCAAACATGCAAGCTTCATCATAATCACCGTAGCCATGCAACGAATCCACCTTGTAATACTCCCAAAATTTAGTATAGATCTCGTCCTTTTGTTCAAAGAAGGGGGTAAAATCAACCAACACAGCGATTGGATTGCCGGGGATAGTCCATCGTCCGACGCGGATCTTCAGGTTGTCTTTTTCAGACGCATGTTTCTTCCAGGCTGCAAGCAGTGATTTTGTCTCTTTGAAAAAGGGACTTGGTGTCTCTTTCCATATATCGGGGCCAACAAACAGAAGTTTATCTTTATTGTATTCTTGCAGGGTCTTTGCCCGGGTTGAAAGAACGGCGTAGATCCCACCCACTTTATTGCATACTTCCCAACTTGTCTCAAATATAAAACCGGGCTTAAGTAGCTCCTTATCCATCTTATTAAGTTATAGGTTAGTATGAATCATTTTTCTCGAATTCCAAGGGTCAAAAGTAGTCATTGTACTGCATATAATCAAATCTGCAAACAAAAAAATCAATAAAAGAGTAGGTAGTCTGACAATTACAATTTACTTTTGTTGTTGTATCATAACGCATAAAAGCAAATAACATGGCAAATAAACGAGATTTGAAGAAGCTGATTACAGCGACGACTGATGAATTGTTTCTCGAAACAATTGTTTTGTCCAATCTGACAAACCAGATAACAAGTGAAAAGACGGAGGAACTGCTGAGCCGTATCGCCGACATGAAACAAGATTTTCTGGCCCGGATGAATGGTTGTGGGGGCAAAGATCCCAAAATCGTTCAGAGCTATTTCCGCAAATTCAAGGAAGATTTCCAAAATCAAATAAACAGTATCATTGACGAGTTTGAGTCGTTCCACAAAAAAGCATAAATGAAATTCCTTTGTCGTTATATCCTGAAACTGGCGGGATGGTCCTGGTCTGTTACCGTGCCCGACTATCCTAAAAGTATCCTCTGTGTTGCTCCCCACACGAGTAACTGGGATTTTATCCTTGGTAAGTTGTTCTATATCGCCGTGGGCAGGAACGCAAATTTTCTGATGAAGAAGGAATGGTTCTTCTTTCCGCTCAATCTCCTGTTGAAAGCCATGGGAGGCATCCCCGTTGACCGTGGCAGAAGTACTTCATTAGTGGAACAACTGGTAATCTCCAGCAAAAACAACGAACGGTTTAATCTCGCTATCACGCCGGAAGGCACGCGAAAAAGAAATCCGAACTGGAAAAAAGGCTTTTATTTTATCGCCCTGCAAGCGGGCATTCCCATTGTGCTCGTCTGCATTGATTACAAAAAAAAGCTGATTCGCATGGAACAGAGTGTGATGCCGACCGGTGACGAGAAGAAAGAGATCCGGGAGATCAAACTCTATTATATGGAGCATGCCGTGGGGAAACACCCGAAACTGTTTGCCACCGGACTGGAAGACGAGTCTTGTCCACTATCCTGAGATGAAAGAGGTTGCTGACAACTCCCTGCGCGTTTCGCTGATCCAGACGGACATCGTCTGGGAAGAGAAAGAACGCAACCTGCTCTCCTTCGCTTCAAAGATACGCTCTCTAAAGGGAAACACCGATCTGGTGGTACTCCCTGAGATGTGTACCACCGGTTTTAGTATGCATAGCAGACAACTGGCGGAACCTCCCGACGGCAAGAGTCTGACGACCTTTCGGGAACTGGCGGTTGAAAACAACCTGGCGATAGCCGGCAGTCTTATTGTCGAAGAGAAGGGTGACTACTTCAATCGGGGCTTCTTCTTTCTGCCAGACGGCAGTTCCTTTTCGTATGACAAACGGCATCTCTTCCGAATGGGAGAGGAAGACCGTTATTTCTCTGCCGGTAACAAGCGGTTGGTCGTACGTTATAAAAACTGGAACATCTGTCTGATGATCTGCTACGACTTACGCTTCCCCGTCTGGTGCCGCAATCAAAAGAATGAATACGATCTCTTACTCTTTGTCGCTTCCTGGCCGGAAAGCCGCATCAGGGTATGGGAAAACCTGCTTGTTGCACGCGCGCTGGAAAACCTCTCCTATGTGGCTGGCGTCAACAGAGTAGGAAGAGATGGGCATAACCTGAGCTATTGCGGCAAATCAATGATCATTGATCCCAAAGGGAAAAACCTGCTCACTTGTCCGGATCACACCGAACAGATCGAAACTTGCTCTCTTTCGCTGGACGAACTGCAACAGTTTCGGAAGAAATTTCCTGCCGGAGAGGACGCGGACTCGTTTATTATTCTCTGATTTATCTCCGTAACAGAGCAACTTTCACTCCTCCTTTCCCTCTATCCACATCTTTTCATTTTTATTCCTTGATTTCCTGCAATTTAAATTGCTGAGAGCTGATATTTAGTTACCTTTACATAGAAGAAGAGTGAAGCTGTCAACTGACAACTTATAAGCTGCCAATCGACAGCCCAAAAGCTGTCAGATGACAACCCGTAAGCTGTCAGCTGACAGCCTCATTAGCTCTTCTGAAAGAATTTATTAATCTCTTATACCTGATTCTATGGCTGCCACGTACGATTTTAAAGAAAATCCGAATCCGAAACGAGATGGAGAGAAACAACCACTCCACCCTCGCATTGTATCAAAGGGGACGATCAGTTCCGGAGACCTGGTGGAAGCAATCGCTTCCGGTTCGACATTTACAGTGGGAGATATAGAGGGTGCACTGACTGAAATCGAAAAAAAGATAGCGGTCTATCTGAAAGAGGGATATCACGTCGAACTGGGGAAGCTGGGTTTCTTCTCCGCCAAACTGAAATCGCGACCGGTCATGGACAAAAATGAGATCCGGGCCTCATCGGTACAGTTTGACAATGTAAACTTTCGCGCCTCTTCGTGGTTTAAGAAACAGATACAGGGCGATCTTGAGCGTGCAGGCAACGGATTCCGTTCTTCTGCTACATTAAGTGATGCACAGCGCCTTGCTCTACTGGAGAAGTATCTCGACACGAACGCTTTTATCACACGCACGGATTACAGTAATCTAACGGGGTTGCTAAAATTCAGAGCGACAAATGAATTAAAGGAACTTGTCAACCAAGGCGTGTTAATCACAAAGGGTCATAAGAGTTCCATGATCTTTCTGCGCCCACCACAACAGAAGGGTTCCGCTAAGTAAATCAGTGCTCGCTCCGGACTTCTTTTCCAGGATACTCAAAGCGAATAATCTAGCGTTCCGAGTTGATTTGCTGCTTGTTGGCTCATTTACATACTAATATGGCACATTTTCAAACTGAGTTCATGCCGCTAACCACTACTTTTGCACAAAAAGGTACTCCTTTTAGTATTTGCGTACTATTGTAAAACTCACCTCATATCATGACTATGAAAAGAATAACACTGTATCTCTGTTTGACCCTGTTGATCGTGCCGTTTCAGAGCAACCTGCTTGCACAAGTGACCACAATCACCTCCGGAAGTATTTATAAGATCTGTTCAAAGGCATCAGGCAAAGTATTGGAAGTCGCCAATTCGTCGATGTCCGGAAGCGCCAATGTGGATATCTGGACAGATACACAAAGCGATGCTCAGCGATGGATCGTCACTTCGGTTGGCAACGACAGGTACACCCTGACCAATGTGGCAAGCGGATATCTGCTCAACATAGCTTCTAACCCTTCGAGTGGGGTCAATGTCAACCAGATCAGAAGCGGGGCGACCAATTCAATTCAATGGAAGATTGTATCTCGTGAGGAGGATTACTTTACGGTTCAGATAGCCTCTGCTCCCGATTTTGTCCTACATGTGGATAACGCGGCTTCAGCCGATGGCACAAACGTCTCCATCTACAAGTCAAACGAGAGCGACACACAGGCCTGGGCTTTCTATTTGGAAACACCACAAGAGGCTGCTCCCTCAGCCGCAGCGGCAGACAAGATCTTTGCTGCCTGGAAGTCAAAATACTACGACCATAACCGAGAAGGAAATGAAGTGATTGCTAATGAGGGCTTCTGGGGTGTTGCCGAAATGATGGAGATCGTAGATGATGCCCTTGAAGTGACCGGTGAAGCCAAGTATGACTCTTTGTTTAAGTCGATGTATATGGCTTTTATTGGAAAAGAGAGTGCAGACTGGATGTGGAACGAGTATAATGATGATATCACCTGGATGGTGATTGCCTGTGTAAGAGCATCGCAACTTACCAATTTTGCGATCTATCAGAGCGCGTATTTGAATAAGGCAAAGGATCAGTTTGACAAGATGTATGCGCGGGCCAATCACGATGGCAACTGGCTGACCTGGAAAGAAGATCGAAGCGGAGGTGCAATTACTACGACCAACGGATGTATCAACGGTCCGGCGATGGTGGCTTGCTGTTATCTGGCTCAAGCCACCGGCGACAATTCGTATTACGACAAAGCGATCAAACTATACAAATGGTCGACGGGAACACTGTTTGAGCCTGCAAGCGGCAAAGTAAACGATAGTTATGATGTGGCGGGCGGAAAAGTAAGCAACAACTGGAGCTCCACCTACAACCAGGGCACCTATCTCGGGGCTGCCGTAATGCTTTACAACTACACCAAAGATCCTTCGTACCTGCTGGATGCGCAACGGATTGCCACATATACGAAAGTAAATATGTTTGGTTCGGCCACAATCAACGGAGAGAATGGTCGTGATCTGGATGGCTTTAAAGGGATTCTTATGCGCTATGCCCGCCGTTATGTGGTCGATTGCAATAAAGCGGATTATATTCCCTGGTTGCAACTCAACGCCAAGGTGGCATACAACAACCGCAATTCGGAAGATCTGATTTATACCAGATGGGGAACCAAAACGATAGAAACCGCAACTCTTCCGATAGATACCGCGCTCAAGAGAGTTCCTGCCTTTGCGGCATCTACTGCTGTGTCGCTGATGGTCAACTGTCCGCTCTCCTTAAATACGACACGAAGTGCTTATGATACCATTGAGGCAGAGAGTTTTAATTACTTCAAAAGTCTTTTTACGGAGCCTTGCATCGAAGGAACTTCGAACTTATCAGGAATCCGCGCCGGCGACTATTCAGCATATTACAATGTTGACTTTGGCTTTCTCGGAGCCGATTCCGTAAAGATGAGACTATCGGGTGTAAACGAGGGAAACACCATTGAAATCAGACTGGGCGGTATTACAGGTACTTTGATTGGCACCGTACCGGTACCTAAGACTGGCAGTTGGAACAGCTATACCACAGTGACCGTACCGGTTACAAAGGTAAAAGGAGTGCAAAACATTTTTCTTGTGTACCAAGGCACTCTGAGCATCTGCGAAATCAATCACTTCCAATTTGTGGAAGCAAAAGAGGCCACGGAGAGTAACGGACTGCTGGGCAGCTACTTTTTTGGGGTCAATCTGAAAAAGGTGGTTCTGGAAAGAATCGACAGTACGCTTGATTTCAACTGGTATGAGTTTTCACCCGCTTCTGAAGTGGCTGTCAATAGCTTCTCAGCACGCTGGACAGGGAAGATAGTACCTCGTTACTCCGGTACTTACACCTTTTATATTACATCAGACAATGGACGGAGAGTCTGGATAAACAATCAATTGATCATAGACAAGTGGATTACTGATCAGGATATTACCTACTCCGGCACCATAGACCTGACTGCCGGTGAAAAGTACGAGTTCAAAGTGGAGTATTATGAATCCAGCGGGAACGCAAATATCAAACTAGAATGGGAATCAGCTGACCAGACCCGGGAGGTTATTCCAAACTCACAGTTATTCCTTCCTACAGATCTTCCGACCAATGAACCATTCAATGAGGTACAAGCCATAGAGCAGATTGTGTTGTCAACCAATCCGGAAAAGACACTCTTGACATTGGAATGCGGATCTCTGAGTGTTGCGCAAGTAACTGTTTGTACGATCAGCGGTAGTATTATCTTTCAAGGTGATAAAACCGTTTCGGGTGCATCCTCTTTGGATATATCCAATTTATCAAAAGGGGTCTATATTGTTTCGGTTTTACTTACCAACGGTGAACAAAAGAGTATCAAGTTCATCAAATAACAAGACGAACTTCTCCCTCTTATTTGTTTAATCGCGACAGATCTTCCAATTTCGCCTTCCTTTATCAAGGGCAAGAGACATCTCTGAAGCTGATTAATAATGTTTAACTATTAAGAGTTGTAAATAACTAATGCTTTTAGTTTGATTACTAAAAACATTAGTTATGTTTGCAGCATATTATTAGTTACTATGAAAAAGTTATCAGCAAAAGAAGAAGAAATCATGGGGTTTCTCTGGGAGAACGGCCCTATGTTTGTAAGGGACATCTGCGAATTGTATCCTGATCCGAAGCCTCATTACAATACGGTATCCACCTTCATCCGCCTGCTCGAAGAAAAGAAGATGGTGGATCACAAGGCTTTTGGAGGATCACATCAGTATTTTCCCTCGATATCAAAAGAGGAGTATTGTCTGAATAATGTGAACGGATTCGTCAGCAAATTCTTTGGCGACTCTCCCCGACTACTTGTTTCTGCGCTCATCGAACAAGAATCACTCAGCCTCGATGAACTGAAAGATCTGATTCGCGAAGTAGAAAAGAATCAATCTAAATAAGGAAAATCATGGGAGCCTGGTTCATATTCATGATCAAATCAGTGTTTTGTCTCACCACTCTTTTTTTATTCTATAAAGTGTTGCTGAGCAAAGAGACCTTCCATACGCTCAACCGCTATCTGTTATTGGGAATCCTGACGATAGCCATCGTGCTTCCTTTCTTTAAAATTCCTACGGCAGAAACCCGTCCGATACAACTGGCCTTCCATACGCTCGAGCTGGCTGTATCTTCGCAAGCGAATGAACAGGTTGAAGGATATATGTTACCCGAAGTCACTGTTAGTGCCAATGTAGAGAAGGGCTTTGACCTGCAACTCTTTATCACGATCTGTCTGGCAATTTATCTGACCGGTGCAACCGTCCGGGCCCTTTTTCTGGCTCGTTCATTGTATACACTGAAAAGGACAATTCGTAAAGCAAGAAAGGTGCAGTATGGGAAGTACACAATTGCAATTGTTCCGGGAAAGGTTTCACCGTACAGTTGGTGGCACTATATCGTGCTTTCCGAAGAAGATTATGAAGAAACAAATGGCGAGATTCTGGCACACGAACTGGCCCATCTGAGCCGTCATCACTCCACAGACATCCTGCTCTGCGAACTATTTGTTATTTTCCAGTGGTTCAATCCGGCTGTTTACCTGCTCAAACAGGAACTGCAGAGTATTCATGAATACGAAGCAGACATGGCTGTCCTCGAAAATGGTTTTAATCCGACCCAATATCAATTATTATTAATTAAAAAGGCCGTTGGCACCAGCTCCTTTACTTTAGCCAATAGTCTGAATCACAGCTCACTTAAAAAAAGAATTACTATGATGTTACGCAAAAGATCCAATCGTTGGGCATCGTTGAAAGCCGTTGGCTTTCTTCCCTTGGCGGCACTGATGTTGTCAGCCTTCGCCCGTCCGGAAGTATCCGCCAAGACGGAAATGCTTACCGGCATGACAAGTACAGAAAATGTTTCCGACAAGGACACAGTCCCGCAGAAAAAAGAGCCTATCGGCGGAATTACTATTGTTGAAAAGGCAAATACAACCGACGCAACAAAGAAAGATGCGAAGGAAAGTTCGGCGAAAGTGGTTGTCAGTTCTGAGTCAGGTGATCCGAATAAAGTATACACAATCCGTATCCGTGATAAAGCATCCCTTGACAAATCGGCTAAGCCTCTGATTGTTATTGACGGTGTGCCTACTGACATTCAATTGGATGGAGCCAATATCAACGACCTTACCAACTCCCATTCACCACTAAAAGGAATCAATCCTGCGGATATTGAAAGCATTGAAATATTAAAAGAAGCTTCCGCTACCACGATTTATGGAGAAAAAGGAAAGGATGGCGTCGTTCTCATCACAACAAAAAAAGGCGCGAAGAAACCTGCCGGAGTGCAGATTGTGGCTACTTCCGGTGATCCGGGTTCAGCTTATACAATTCGTTTGGATGGGGAACATCGTGCAGACAATCCTTTGATAGTTATTGATGGTGTGCCTTATGATCTTGATTTAAATGGTGCCAATATCAACGACCTATCCAATTCCCATTCGCCGCTCAAAGATATAGATCCTAAGGATATTAAAAGCATTGAAATATTGAAAGACTCAGCAGCCACTACCATTTATGGTGAGAAAGGGAAGAATGGTGTTGTTCTGATTACTACAAAAAAAGGCTCCTCAAATTCCGGAGCGAAAATTACTGCTAAATCAGCCGATCCTAACTCCGAATATATAATTAAGATACGCGGTAACAACGCTGACAACAAGTCAAACACAAACGATCAGGAGCCATTTGCCTATGGAAAGGTAGACAACCCTCCCGCATTTCCAGGTGGAGATGCCGAGTTGATGGGATGGATAATGAAAAACGTCCAATATCCGGAAGGAGCGAAAGCTCGTGGTGAGGCTGGTCGTGTCACTGTTTCGTTCATTATAAACAAGGACGGGAAAGTGGTCAACGGGCAAGTCGAAAGAGGTGTTAGCACAGAACTGGATCAGGAAGCACTGCGTGTGGTAAGCATCATGCCAAACTGGACCCCCGGGAAACTAAAAGGAGAAGCTGTGGATGTAAGATATATGTTACCCATTACCTTCAGATTAAGTAATGGAGAGGGAACAAAACCGGCTGCTTCAAAATAGCGTAAACAACTGACAAATGAAACCACAGAGGAGATCCGGAATCTCCTCTGCACCACAATCTAATAAAGAAGAAATCATGGGAACCTGGTTTATTTTCATGCTCAAATCAATGCTTTGTCTCACCACACTCTTCCTTTTCTATAAGGTGTTGCTGAGTAAAGAGACCTTTCATACGCTCAACCGGTATGTACTGATGGGTATTTTGGCTGTATCTGTCCTATTGCCTTTCTGTGAAATACCGACTACAGAGGTTCGACCGATTCAGGTTGCTTTTCATACATTGGAGGTGGTTGTCACTGCCGATTCGCCTATAAAAGAGAAGACGGAGAACGAAGCACTGACTCCAACCGCTACTGTTGATAACGAGAAGAGTCTGAAAGAAACGGAGTATGAAAGAGTCTATCCGGAGGAGAAAGCTAGTGCAAGCGGACTGAATTTACACCTGTTTCTAATCGTTTTTCTGGTGATTTACCTTTTAGGTGCAGCTGTTCGCATGAGTGTTGTGGCACGTTCGTTGTATCTCCTTTATAAGACAATTGGTAGAGCAAAAAAAGTAAAGCACGGGAAATACACGATAGCTATCCTGCCCGGGAAAGTCTCGCCGTACAGTTGGTGGAAATATATCGTTCTTTCAGAAGAGGATTACAAAGGGAAGAATGATGAGATACTGGCACACGAACTGGCACATCTGAACCGCCATCACTCCACCGACGTCATGTTGTGCGAACTTTTCACGATCTTCCAATGGTTCAATCCGGCGACCTACCTGCTTAAACAGGAACTGCAAAGTATTCATGAATACGAAGCAGACTCCGCAGTCATCACCAATGGATTTAATCCGACCCGCTATCAATTATTATTAATAAAAGAAGCTGTTGGCTCCAGCTCCTACACTTTAGCCAACAGCCTTAATCACAGTTCACTTAAAAAAAGAATTACTATGATGTTACGCAAAAGATCCAATCGTTGGGCACAGATGAAAGCCTTTGGCTTTCTTCCGTTAGCGGCAATCTTATTGTCAGCCTTCGCCCGTCCGGAAGTATCCGCTAAAACGGAGGCACTTACCACAGACAAAAGTACAGAAAATGTTTTAATCAAGGATGCTGGTTTACTAAAAGAAAAAGATTCAACTAAAGTCGTCGACAAGACATCGTTTGAATATTATTCAAATCTTCTGAACAAGGATTTAAAATCCCTTCCTTTTTCCTCATTAGACAAAGTGCCTGAATATCCGGGTGGAGATAAAGCTCTTATGAACTTTCTATATTCTCAGGTATTTTTTGGAACAGGAGATACAAACGACGGTCTTATCATTGTTTCGTTCGATATTAACAAGGATGGTAGTGTAGCGAATGCAAAATTAGAAAGATGCACATACAAAAAGGTAGGAGCTATTGCTCTGCAATTGGTAAACAGCATGCCTAAATGGAGCCCTGCAATAAAGAACGGCAAACCTGTTGCGGTAAAAAGATATTTCAGTTTCCTCACGGATGGAACAGTAGAAGGCATCACTCCACCACTTCCTCCTGAACAGGAAATGCCTAAAAAGCTTACATACTCAAAGCCAGCCGTTCCTTATGCAATAATGGAAAACCCTCCTGTATTCCCTGGTGGAGAAGCAAAGTTGATGGAATTTGTCCAAAAAATAGTTCAGTATCCCAAAGAAGCGAGGACACGTGGAGAAAAAGGTCGTGTTACCGTATCTTTTATAATTGGTAGTAATGGGAAAGTCTATAATGCAAAAATAGAAAGAGGCGTTTCGCCTGACTTGGATGCGGAAGCACTAAGAGTCGTGAATGCAATGTCTGATTGGACACCCGGAACTCTGAGAGGAAAGCCTGTCAACGTCAAATATGTGTTACCAGTTACTTTCAGACTGACTAAATGAGAGGAATCTAAATGACCGGTCAGAATAAAAAATAGTATTTTTCAGAAAAAACGACTATGGGCATCCCCGGGATGTCCTCTGCACAACAATATAATAAAGAAGAAATCATGGGAACCTGGTTTATTTTCATGCTCAAATCAATGCTTTGTCTCACCACTCTCTTCCTTTTTTATAAGGTATTACTGAGTAAAGAAACCTTTCATACGCTCAACCGGTATGTGCTGATGGGTATTTTGGCTGTATCTGTCCTATTACCTTTCTGTGAAATACCGACCACAGAGGTTCGACCGATTCAGGTTGCTTTTCATACATTGGAGGTGGTCGTCACTGCCGATTCGCCCATAAAAGAGAAGACGGCGAAAGAGGTACTGACTCCAACCGCTACTGTTGATTACGAAAAGAGTCTGAAAGAAACGGAGTATGAAAGAGTCTATCCGGAGGAGAAAGCTAGTACGAGCGAACTGAATTTACACCTGTTTCTAATCGTTTGTCTGGTGATTTACCTTTTAGGTGCAGCTGTTCGCATGAGTGCTGTGGCACGTTCGTTGTATCTCCTTTATAAGACAATTGGTAGAGCAACAAAAGTGAAGCACGGGAAATACACGATTGCTATCCTGCCCGGGAAAGTCTCGCCCTACAGTTGGTGGAAATATATCGTTCTTTCAGAAGAGGATTACAAAGGGAAGAATGACGAGATACTGGCACACGAACTGGCGCATCTGAACCGCCATCACTCCACCGACGTCATGTTGTGCGAACTTTTCACGATCTTCCAGTGGTTCAATCCGGCTACTTACCTGCTTAAACAGGAGCTACAGAGTATTCATGAATACGAAGCAGACTCCGCAGTTATAAGCAATGGATTTAATCCGACCCACTATCAATTATTATTAATAAAAGAAGCTGTTGGCTCCAGCTCCTACACTTTAGCCAACAGCTTGAATCACAGTTCACTTAAAAAAAGAATTACTATGATGTTACGCAAAAGATCCAATCGTTGGGCACAGATGAAAGCCTTTGGCTTTCTTCCGTTGGCGGCAATCTTATTGTCAGCCTTCGCCCGTCCGGTAGTCTCCTCTCAAACGGAGGCACTTACCACGGACAAAAGTACAGAAAATGTTTTAAACAAAGAGGCAGGTTTACTAAATCTTAGTGACGCAATCTTCTCTAATTCAGAAAAAGACTCGGTGATCCTCACCAAAAAGGAGGATGAGAAAGCTGTTCCTTTTGCAAGTATGGATAACCCTCCTGTATTCCCCGGCGGAGATGCAAAGTTGATGGAATTTGTCCAAAAAATAGTTCAGTATCCCAAAGAAGCGAAGTCACGTGGAGAAAAAGGTCGTGTTACCGTATCCTTTATCATCGGGAAAGATGGTAAAGTGAGCGGCGAAAAGGTAGAGAGAGGCGTTTCTCCTCTATTGGATGCGGAAGCACTAAGGGTAATGAGACTAATGCCGGACTGGAAGCCCGGAACTCAAAATGGAGTTCCTGTTAATGTAAGATACTTGGTGCCTATCACTTTCCGGCTAACCGGAGGAAAGATCAGTGATAAATATGATGTCAATTACCGGAATAACGACAAGGAAATAAAAGAAAAGACCGAATTCCCGGGAGGAGAAGAAGCCCTGACAACATATTTGCTTCAAAAGGTGAACGAATCACCGGTCATTCGAAACTGCAAATTGAAAGGAAATGCCGAGATTTTCTTCTATATTGATGAAGCAGGCAAAGTAATCGGTTCGCGTATCAAGACAGCCTCCAACAAAAACGGCACTTCAGATCCTGAAGTGACAAAAGCTCTGGCGGATATCTTTTTGGGAATGCCCACATGGAAACCGGCCAAATCAGAAAAAGGGGATGAGCGTGTAGAATATGCTTTGCTAAAGCGATTCCGTTTTATGGGTGATGGAAGTGTGACCATTTCAAATTATCCACCTCCTCCACCGCCTCCTGTATCAACAGCAACCAAGAAAAGTGGAAGTCTACCGCCACCGCCTCCACCTCCTGTAAAAAACATTCTCTAAGAGAAAAACAGACAGATGAATAAAAGAGAGAGCATTTTATTGTGCTCTCTCTGATTTTATAAATATATTTGTACTCTTTTAATTTATAAGTACTCAATCTGTAATAAAACTATTTCATCATGGATACAACTGAAAAACACTTTTCTTGTGCTCTACTGAAAACAATACTCATTCTTCCAATGGCTGCATGCCTGATCTCATCTTTCAATTGTCGGGCCGGAAGCTCTCTTAACGAGGCTTCTCTTTCCGGCAGCTATAGTGCAACGATTATATCAAACACGACTGGCGTCTCTCAGAAAGACACAACCAAGAAGGAGGCAATCCCATTCGCTTTACTCTCTAACCCACCGAAATTTCCCGGAGGAGACAAGATACTGACGATGTGGGTCGGCAATCATCTCGTCTATCCGGAAGGAGCAATGAAACGAGGAGAGAAAGGTCGCGTGACAGTCTCTTTCATCATTGATGAGAAGGGGAAAGTAACGGAAGGGAGAATAGAACGGGGAGTCTCCCCTGATCTGGATGCGGAAGCGCTAAGAGTGATCGGCATAATGCCTGACTGGGAGCCCGGCACAAAAGATGAAAAACCAGTCGCAGTGAGATATATACTTCCCATTACCTTCAAGTTGCCTGATCCTATAGTAAATGGGAACGGTACTCAACAGGGAAAAGAGAGTCATCCGGTCGCTAACCCGGGTTCGACAGGAGACAACACCTTAGATCAGCTTGCCAATATTGTCTTAAAAGCTAAAGCAAAAGAAAAAACAAATACTGATTCGTCGGATATCACATCAAAGATCCCCCTGGAACTGTTTGATACAAGACCATTGTATCCAGGTGGAGAAAGTGCTCTTTCGGAATTTGTAAGAAAAACCATTCAGTATCCTCTGGAAGCAATGAAGAAAGGAATAAGCGGTCGTGTCACGGTTTCGTTTTTTATTGAGAGTGACGGAAAACTGACCTCTGCCGCCATAGAAAAAGGAGTATCACCTGAGATTGACGCTGAAGCGCTGAGGATTGTAAGTTGTATGCCCGACTGGAAGCCTGCAACCTCCGGAGGAAAAGCAATCAGAATGAAACAGATACTATATTTGAACTTTACGATACCCAATGCGGCTGTCAATAAGCAATATGGAGTAAACTTCCGCAACACAGATCCGGAAATCAGCAAACCGGCAACGTTTGGCAAAGGAGAAAAGGCATTAACGAACTATCTGACGAAAGAGATGAAAAAGATACCCGTCATTGAAAGATGCGCTTTTAAAGGTAAAGTGGATTTTCTTATTTATCTGGACACAAAAGGGAATGTAATGGGAGCTTCCATCTCTACAAAAGAAGCAGATCAAAGGGCATTAGCGCCGGGTGTAACCTCGGCCATGGAAGATGTAATAGTTAAACTTCCAGCTTTCAATCCGGCATTGATAGGGAAGAATGCTGTGAATGTGGAGTATGCGTTCTCCATGCTCTTCCCTTTTACAAAATAGCAAACACAACCGAACTTTTCCTGCCAAAAAGAAACAGGAACAGAGCGTAGTAACAAAGAGGAAATTCATTCGGATTTCCTCTTTGTTGTCTCTTATTGCTTTTTTTATGACTTGATAGAAATCTGAATCGGAACGATTCGTGCATTATTATTACCTTTGCAGCCATTATGCAAACTACGATGAGGCAAACAATTCATTTTCTATTTTTTCTTACCATTCTATTCTCCCTCTCCGGATGCGAAGATCTTTTTGAATATCATCCGTACGATCTTCGTTTTTCAAACAGCCATATAAACACCAATAAGAAGAACATTGACAAACTAGCCTCCACAGATACAACAGCAAGAGATAGTTTTAAATTTGCATTTATTGGCGACACGCAACGATGTTATTATGAGACAGATTTATTTGTCAAGGCAATTAATAACCGAAAAGATATTTCCTTCGTGATTCATGGAGGTGATCTGACTGATTTTGGCATGAAGAAAGAATTTCTTTGGATGAAGGATCGGTTAGACAAGCTGAAAGTTCCATACATGAGTTTGGTCGGGAACCATGATATTTTAGGACAGGGAAAGGATCTGTTCGTAAATATATTTGGAGCCTGTAATTTTTCCTTCATATATAATCGCACTCATTTCGTTTGTTTAAACACGAATGCCTTAGAGTTTGACTATAGTGTTCCTGTACCCGATTTCTCTTTTATCAAACAACAAATTGCCGATTCAGCGCTGATTGATCAGACAATTGTAGCCATGCACGTGCCACCGGGAGACATTGAGTTTAACAACAATGTGTCTGAAGTTTTTCATTATTATCTCAAACGAAACAAGAATCTTCTGTTTTGCGCACATGCGCATACGCATTACCTGATGGAGCATGACTACTTCAATGACGGCATCATCTACTACGGTGCAGATAATATTGAAGACAGAAACTATTTAGTATTTACGGTATACAAGAACAGCTACAAGTATGAAGTGGTCTATTTTTAAGTATGCTTTTATAGTATTATTACTGGTCTATAATACAGAGGTTTGGGGAGAGAGGTCTTCTGAAGAGTTGTCTGCGCTCAGACGCTCAAAGTGGGAGAAACTGATTCCTGATTATCACAAATTGCAATATGCAGGATCCATGGGATTTTTATCCGTAGGAACCGGTTGGGAGTATGGAAAACACAACAACTGGGAAACGGAAATACTCTTCGGGGTTGTGCCCCGATACCGGACGGAAGATATTAGTCTGACCGCAACTTTAAAAGAGAACTATATTCCTTTTCATCTTGATCTTGACAAAAAGAAGCACGGGAAATGGGTATTGGCTCCACTGACAGCAAGTATCTATTTCAATAAAATATTCGGGGAACACTTCTGGACAGAGCTTCCGGAACGCTATCCTGAGAAATACTATGTTTTGGCAACTAACCTGCGATTCAATATAAGTATCGGACAGGGCATCACGTATCGGTTAAATCCGAATAAATATGCAGGGAAATCAATCTCATTCTTCTACGAAATTGGCACGAACGACTGCTATATGATAGAAGCCATTCAGGACAGGAGCATTGGTCTGAGAGAAATTCTCAGTCTCTCACTCGGTATAAAAATGGATATGTACTGATTAATTTCGCCAGAAATAAGGGGTAAATATCATTAGGAGTGTATATAGTTCAAGACGCCCCACCAGCATCAGGAAAGAAAGATACCACTTGGCAGCTACAGGAATATCTGCATAAGTACCGGATGGAAACTCACCGATAGCAAGACCTACATTACTAATTGAAGATATCGCGGATCCAACAGAGTTGAGAAAAGACATCCCGGTCGCAAGCAAAACAACGATGCTGATCAGTATCACAAGAAAATAGGCAAAAAGAAATGCAATAGAATTGGTTATAACTTGTTGCGAGACAACAGAACGATCCATTCGTACGGGTATCACCGCATTCGGATGCAAGAAACGCCGAAAATCATTACGTATATTCTTCAGTGCCAATAATACCCGGACAACCTTTGCACCACCTGCCGTAGAGCCAGCCGAACCTCCGATTATCATAAGTAAAAGCAACAATGACCAGAGTAACGGGTCCCATGCCATAAAATTAATAGTCGAATATCCTGTCGTTGTAACTGCTGAGGAAACTTGAAACAGAGCGTCACGAAATGATTTCTCCAGATCGCCATAACCACTTGTATAAAGAATTGTCGCCGTAATCAGAGAAACAACAATGGTAAATCCGACAAGCCATTTCAGTTCTTCGTTGTCCCAGAAACGTTTGAATTGTCCTTTAAGCAAGAAATAGAGCAAAATAAAATTTACTCCTGAACAAAACATAAAAACAATAATAGTATAATGAATGATGGGAGACTGCCAAAATCCAATACTGGCATTCTTTGTCGAGAAACCGCCACCCGCCAGTGTCCCGAACGACTGGCAAACAGAATCAAAAGTACCCATCCCTTCCAGACAAAGAAGAACAATTTCCAGTACAGTAAGAAATATATAGACGTACCACAGTCTTCTGGAAGTATCCGAAATCCGGGGATGAATCTTTGCTAACATCGGACCGGTAGATTCAGCAGAAAACAGTTTTAATCCACCAGATTTCAATAAAGGAAGAAATGCGATTGTAAAGATTACAATACCCATTCCACCCATCCAGTGAGTCAAAGAACGCCAGAAAAGAATGCCATAAGGCAATATCTCAACATTCTTGATCATTGTATTACCGGTAGTGGTAAATCCGGAAACCGTTTCAAAGAAGGCGCTCTCGAAAGTCGGAATACAACCACTCAGATAAAATGGAAGACTTCCAAACAATGAAAAAAGCACCCAAGCCAACGAGACTATGAGGAAACCCTCCCGAATACCTAAAGAGCTCTTTGCTTTCCAACCAATCAAAAAAAGCAAATTAGCCGTCAGAAAAGTGATGACTAAAGAAGGCACAAATAGAGTCATTATATCCTCCTTATAATACAACGATACCAGCATCGAAAGAAACATAAAACCGGTTTCGATAAACAGCAATAAACCGGATGCCTTACTAACCAGCTTAAAGTTTATGGATAATAACATATCTCTATTTATTAAAGAACTTTTCAACTTTACGAAGCCCTGACCCTAAACAAAAGACCACCACATGATCTTTTGGTAAAATTTGAGTATCACCACGAACAATAATACCTCTTCCATCACGAATCAATCCACCAATCACCACATCTTCCGGCAAAGAAATATCTCTTACCTTGCTTTTCGTAATACGGGAGCCCTCCTTGGGAATAAACTCTGCCACATCGGCATCGGCAAAAGTCAGACATTTCACATTAGTCACATCAGCATCAAGCATCATCTGGTAGATATGACTTGCTGCAATAAGTTTTTTATTGATGACAGTCCCGATATCCAGATTCTCAGCCAAAGAGATATAATCCAGATTCTCCACCTCGGCAACACTCTTTCTGAGTCCGGCACGCTTCAGAGCTGCACAAGAAAGAATGTTTGTCTCAGAATTATCTGTCAAAGCGATAAATGCGTCCGCTTTTTGAATACCTTCTTCACGAAGCAGATTGAAATCACGTCCATCTCCATGAATCACCATCGTGTTGGATGATACTTTCTCCGTCAGCCACTGGCATCGTGCCATACTTTCTTCTATAATCTTGATATTCACATCAGACGGAAGGAACTGAGTGGCACGTACAGCGATCCGACTCCCCCCCATAATGGTGATATTCTTGATGTAAAAGTCCGGCTTTCCGGTCAGTTTGCGAATATATTCCAAATTACCACGAGTGGTCGTGAAATAGACAATATCATTAGCCTGGATGCTGTCATTTCCTTTGGGGATCATGGTCTCTCCTTTTCGCTTAATGGCAACCACATGATAATTATTATCCTCCCGGGAGAGCTCGTTCAGAGGGATATTGAGTACATCAGCACCTTCACGTACTTTTGTTCCAACCAATATGAGTGCTCCTCCGGCAAATTCAAACCACTGGCGTACCCAAGGCCTGCGGATTGCTTCAGCAATCTCTTTGGCAGCAAGCATCTCCGGATAGATCAGTGATTCTACTCCCAGCTTCTGAAAGAATTCTTTATTTTTAGGCAGCAAATACTCATAATTATCAATTCTTGCAAGCGTCTTCTTCGCTCCAAGACTCCTCGCTAAAATACAAGCCGTGATATTTCTGCTTTCTTCCGGCGTAACAGCAATAAACAAATCGGCACTTTTTACTCCGGCTTTCTCCATATCACTAATGGATGTAGGATTGCCAACAATGCCCATAAGATCAAAATTCTCCTGGAGTACTGCAATCTTTGCTTCTTTGTCATCCATGATGACGATATTCTGATTTTCAACAGATAAGAGCTTTGCCAGATGCGATCCAACCTCACCCGCTCCAACAATAATGATGTTCATACTTAAAATTTATTATACCGAAAACGCTTTCACAATCCTGGTTATCCCTTCTACATCTAATCCGTAAACGGAATGCAACTTACTCACAGCCCCGTGTTCTACAAACTGATCAGGTAAACCAATACGCTTCACTTCAACCACATAGTGATTATCTGACAGAAACTCAAGTACAGCACTGCCAAAGCCCCCACTTATTACTCCTTCTTCCAAAGTTACTATTTTGGAAAAGTTACGACCTACCTCGTGGAGAATCTCCTCGTCAATCGGCTTCAGATAACGCATATCATACAATGCGACTGAAATATCATCTTCCGAAAGTCGTTTTATAACTTCTTTCGCCACATTACCGATCGTTCCCAAACTTAGTATGGCCAAATCCTTTCCACCAGATAATTTTCGCCCCTTCCCGACCGGCAACGCCTCCATTTTGTTCGACCAATCGATCAGAACACCACTTCCTCTGGGATATCGTATTACAAACGGACCATTCCCTTCTTGCTGACCGGTAAACATCAGATTGCGAAGTTCATGTTCATTCATTGGAGCGGCAACAATCAGATTGGGTATACATCTTAAATAGGCGAGATCAAAAGCCCCGTGGTGGGTAGGTCCATCTTCTCCAACCAATCCGCTACGATCAAGACAAATGACCATATCCAACTTTTGAAGAGCCACATCGTGAATAACCTGATCATACGCACGCTGCATAAAAGAGGAATAGATATTACAAAAAGGGAGCAAACCTTCTTTAGCCAGTCCGGCCGAGAATGTAACGGCATGTGCCTCGGCAATGCCCACATCAAATGCCCGGTTCGGCAGCTCATCCATCATGAAAGACATGGAACAACCGGTTGGCATCGCAGGGGTAACGCCGACAATTTTTTCATTCATTTTGGCCAATTCGACCAATGTATGACCAAAAACATCCTGGTAAAGGGGCGGAAGTGTATCATTACTCTTCGGTTTGATACGAACAGCAGTCACCTTGTCAAATCTCCCCGGCGCATGCCATTCTGTGGGCGATTCCTCAGCCGGCTTAAATCCTTTTCCTTTAATTGTTTTGATATGCAACAGTTTGGGTCCGTTCATATCTTTGATGTCATTCAGTATCTTTACCAGTCCATTGACATCATGCCCGTCAACAGGTCCGAAATAGCGAATATTCAGTCCCTCAAATAAGGTATGTTGTCTTGTTAACAGGGACTTTATGCTATTATTGAATCGCAGGATACTCTCTTTATTATCATCATTGAGAAAGTTCTTTTTCTTCAGATAGCTATACACATCATACCGAAGCTTATTATAGGTCTGTGAAGTGGTGAGATGAACCAAATATTTACTCAGTCCACCCACACTATGGTCAATTGCCATATCATTATCATTCAAAATAATAAGCAGATTGTTCGGATAAGAGGACGCATTATTCAATCCTTCAAAAGCAAGTCCTCCGGTCATTGCGCCATCACCGATTACAGCGATAACTTTACGATCGGGCTCATTCTTCAGCTTTGAGGCAACCGCCATGCCCAACGCAGCAGAAATAGAGGTAGAAGCATGACCGGAAATAAAAGAGTCATACTGACTCTCCGATGGATTGGGGAATCCACTGATTCCTCCCCATTGACGGTTCGTAGCAAAGGAATTGCGACGACCGGTAAGAATCTTATGACCATAAGCCTGATGCCCTACATCCCAGACTATCCTGTCGTAGGGAGTCTGAAAGACATAATGCAGTGCAACTGTCAGTTCAACAACACCCAGGCTGGCCGCAAAATGGCCGGGATTCTCGGATAGTTCGTCAATAATATAATTTCTTAACTCCGAGCATACGTGTTGAAGTTGATCAAGAGGCAACACTCTTAAATCCTCCGGGGAATCTATATGCTGTAATAGTTCTTGTTCAGACACACTGATATCAATTTAGTGAATAACTGGGCAAAATTAGTGTTTTTGAATCATTACTGCTACATTTGCAACGCTATTTTCAATTTTGAACATATGGAATTCAGAACATCAGTACAACTACCTGCCTCTATTCCAAAGTTGGATCATACAAAAAAGATGCTGGTCATGGGATCTTGTTTTGCTGAGAATATCGGTAACAGATTATCAGATAACAAATTCAGCATCCTTGTCAATCCCTTTGGAGTCCTATACAATCCATTTTCCATTGCCACGTCCATTCAGTCATTACTGGATGAAAGGATTTTCACGTCAAACGATCTGTTTCAGCAAGATGGTGTATGGAACAGCTTCTCTCATCACAGTCGCCTTTCTGATCTTTGCATCGACAACTGTCTGAATAAGATCAACACGGAAGCTTCTGCTGCACAAAAGCAACTCAAAGAATGCGATCTGCTGACGATTACTTTTGGAAGTGCCTTTGTGTACAAGTTGAAGTCAGACGGAACAGTTGTTTCAAACTGCCATAAACTGCCCGAAAAGTCTTTTAACCGGCATCGGCTATCTGTTGATGAAATTGTAGATCGATACAAGCAACTCATTCCAAGATTGCTCACTTTGCATCCTGAAATAAATATTCTATTTACGGTCAGTCCAATCCGCCACCTGAAAGACGGGCTACATGAAAACCAGTTAAGCAAGGCGACATTACTGCTGGCCATTGATCAGCTGTGCGGGTTATTTCCTGAAAATGCCTTTTATTTTCCGGCTTACGAGATACTAATGGACGAACTTCGGGACTATCGTTTTTATGCAGAGGACATGACTCATCCATCGGGAGTTGCCATTGACTACATTTGGGAATGCTTCTGTCGTTGTTGCGTGGCCAAAAAGAGTCTTCAATTTATGACTCTCTGGCAAGAGATACAAAAAGCAGTAAACCACCGTCCTTTCCAACCGGAATCATCTGCCTTTCAGAATTTCGTAAGAAAAAATGAAGAGAAGCTCCAGATACTCTCCTCGCAATATCCAGCAATTGACTTTGCTAAAGAAAAAGAATATTTCAGAGACTTATTGAGTGAATAAAAGAGGGTTTCATTACTTTTGCAGTTGAATAAATACGCATAACCGACAAAATGGGAAAACAACAAATCTGCATCTGCAACTCCTTGCAGGAAGAGCTACAGAATATTATTGTCAATACGAATCATGATCACGTATTTGTATTGACCGATACACACACGGAAAAGTATTGTCTTCCTCTCATCCGTAACGTAAAAGGCATTGACACGGCTCAAATGATTACAATCCCGGCTGATGATATAAACAAAAATGTAGAGTCGCTTTCTTCAGTCTGGAGTGCATTAAGCCGGCATGGTGCCACCCGCCACTCCTTGATGATTAACTTGGGAGGTGGCATGGTGACTGATCTCGGTGGTTTTGCAGCTTCAACGTTCAAACGAGGTATCCGTTATATTAATATTCCTACCACACTGCTTTCTATGGTTGACGCTGCTGTTGGAGGCAAGACGGGCATTAACTTTAACGGATTGAAAAACGAAGTCGGTGTGTTCAACACCTCAGAATACGTACTCATTGACACTGAATTTCTAAAAACGATTGACCGGACAAACCTCCTCTCAGGATATGCAGAAATGTTAAAACACGGACTGATCAGCACGCAAGAAGAATGGCACCGGCTATTGACTTTTGACATGGATGAGGTCAATTATGAAAAGCTGAAAGAGATGGTTGCAGCTTCTGTGGCCATAAAAGAAAAGGTGGTTAATGAAGATCCGTACGAAAAGGGAATTCGCAAAGCGTTGAATCTGGGTCACACAGTAGGACATGCTTTTGAGAGTCTCTCGTTTTTATCTGAAAAGCCTTTGGCACATGGCTACGCTGTCGCATTCGGATTGATATGCGAACTCTATCTTTCTCATGTAAACTGCGGATTCCCGAAAACAGAACTACAGCAGATTTTGACATTTATAAAAGAGAACTACGGCGTTTATGCTTTTGGTTGCAGCCAATATGAAGAGTTGTTCGAACTGATGACACACGATAAGAAAAATGAATCAAAGGATATAAACTTTACACTGTTGAGCAATATCGGAGAGATACACATCAATCAAACAGCAAGTAAAGAACAGATCTTTGAGATGTTTGATTTCTATCGTTACAGTCTGGGGATCTGAATTGAATTTATATATTTCTGCAATCCGTACAATTTTATTACTCTGAGAGCGTTTTAATTACTAACCAAGTTTGTATTGAAAATCATTTTGCCCGGATAATGAAATATTATACTGCGAGAAGAGCGACTTTCTTCTTTTGGATGCTTTGCTTTATTTTTCCGTTCACAGGATATGCACAACATGAGATGAATCTGGGGATCATTTCCGGAATGTCATTCAGTACGATCAGCAAGTCGTACTATACAAGCCCTTCATCCAGACAATCCAACTCTTTTAAAGGAGTTGAATTTGAATATGGATTG
>JAQUTK010000069.1 GCA_028709785.1 Bacteroidales bacterium | reverse complement strand
GTTGATCAACTGACGGTGGATTGTGGCGATCAACTGATCCTCAAAACGACTATTTTTGATCGTTTCGGACGGGTAGTTGCAGAAGATAACGGCAACAGACAAGGTAGTGCAACGATCAATGTTTCCTCCTTGAACTCCGGAGTTTATTTCCTCTCTATTCAAACGGAAGGGTATAGTGCGATAGTCAGAAAATTTGTCAAATAGATCAGTAGAATAGTTACAGATGAAATCATTTCTTTTCGTTCTTGCGGTTGCTTGTTGTTTGTTTGCTTATCCTTCACAGGCGGAGGATGTGAACGGGATAAAAGTGTGTCAGTTGGTATCAGGGTGAGTCCAATGTAGGCAGGGCTGAACAATACAAGCGACTTTTTCCTGCAATGATTGAATCGTGGAGAGATGAATGGGGTACCGGGTTCCCTTTTTATTATGTGCAGATTGCACCCTTTCTTTATGGAGATGCTCATCAAAAAGATCAGTCCCAGAAACTGAGAAATGCTCAGAGATATGCGCTGAAGCTTCCTAAAACAGGGATGGCTGTGACGTTGGATATTGGTAAACTTAAAACGGCGCATCCTGCTCACAAACAGGAAGTGGGCAATCGCTTCTTTTACCTCAGAAAAATAAGATCTTCAGCCGTTTTAAATTGTCAGGCAGCAAAGAAGGATTTTATTTCGTGACATGTTGAACGGGTTTTAGGGTTGGTATTTGTTTTTTCTCTTTCAGCAGTTGTCCTGCTTTTCCGGTCAGCCAGAGGTAATGATCGGATGAGATATCCTCATTGATCGGCACAAACTTACTGCCTTCGCATACCGGAACACGTTTCGCACACTTAAAAATAGCTGTGCCTTCGTCAATCTCATCAAACATCGCCACATAAATCATCCGTGCTCCTTCTGAAGCAGCTCCAGAAAGCTGTTTCCAGAAGAACTTGCCGTGATTGCGCGGCACAAAACTATTTTTGCTTTCGGGATACATGTTGTTCCAACTGAACCCCGGAAAAACAACGGGCATATATTTCAAATGATGTTCATCACACCATTTCTGATCTTTACCAATCAGTGGTTTGAACGCATCGTATCCCTGTTCGTTGAATCTGCCCACAAACCAGGGGTGAACTATATCTGCCATTTGTATAATGTCCAGAAAGTTACTGTCTTTTATACAGTCGCTACCCTGTTCGCGCCAGTAGGTTGGAACGCCCAAAAGGACCGAACAGTTTCCTCCTTCCTCGGATTTGTAAAAACGGATCAGTTTTTCTATATCTGCAAGATTATATTTTCGGCCGTCGTTAAACCCAATACCCCAAATGGCTATCACCGGACGGTCCCGATCAAACAGATAGTTTGGGAAACGGCTTCGCTTGTTAAAACCAAACTCTTTCATTAGCGCTTTCCAGTCTGCCATCATCACATCCACATCTTCAGAGTGCATGCCCGACATATCATACATCACACAGATTGTACGATCATACTCCAATGATGATTTAACTGCTGAGGTCAAGACCTTATTGAAATGCGAAAGACCTGATTTTGATTTGATCTCACCCACAAACCGTTGCAAATATACGCCGTCAATGCCATACTCTTTCATCCATTTGAAATGAAGACGAACAGTACTTTCGTCGTGCGAACTGAGGGTTGTGGCTGGTTGCCCGTCTGCATAGGTAAACGCGGTAACGTATTGCTTTTCGTATTCAGTCATATCGGGCCACATGTCCACCTTGCAAAAAACCGGTTCAAACTTACCGCCTTTTCCATAATGATACCATCCACGGTTGGCACCGTCGTCCGGAGCATTAAACCATCCCTGATATCCCGCCATTATCATTCCGGGAGAGAGGGTGTGCTTTTCAAACTTCTGTGGATCCTTACTTTTTTTTAGCTGTGCTTCCGGACTACTTTGTATCGTACTGAACAGAAATAGTGCATTCAGTAACAGGATTATTCTACCGGCATGTAATGTTTTCATCCGTTGATTTAAATAGATTCCAAAATTAGTAGATTCTTTTTGAATGCATAAAAATAGACGGTCTGTTTGCTCTTTTACATTTATTTGGTATACATTTGTGAAACATTTAATGGTGAGTCTGTTCTTTAAATATAATACGCATGAATCTGGTTTCTATTTTCATACTTATCCCATTTATTTCAAGTGCTCTGATTCCTTTCCTTTCTTTGAAAGGTAAAGCCGTAGTTTCATACAGCACGATCTGTATCATTGCTCTTTTGTCAAGTGTTATAGCCGTGAAAGCGCTCGGCGGACAATCGTTTGCTTATATGTTGGACGGCAGTTTGGTATGCGGGCCCGTTCGGCTTCAGGTGGATGCACTCTCGGCCTGGTTTATGTTGGTTATAAATTTCTCTTTTCTTACCGGTGGCTTTTATGGCCTGTTTTATATGAATAGCTACAAAGATCAGCTTAAGAATCTTTCTTTGCATGCTATTATGTTTCTGTTTCTTCATGTTTCCCTGATCAGTCTCTGTGCCATTCAAAATAGTATTGTGTTTTTAATTGGCTGGGAAATCATGGCTCTTTCTGCTTTTTTGTGCGTGATATTTGAACACGAGAAAGTTACGACTGTAAAAGCAGGTATCAACTACCTTATTCAATCGCATGTTTCTATCCTCTTTTTAATGATTGGGTTTATATGGGTGGCAAGTAAAACCGGTAGCTATGATTTTAATGCTATCCGCAACTATTCATTGGCAAGTTCAGATGCTACATCTCTAATTTTGTTTCTTTTTTTGTTTATCGGATTTGCCATCAAAGCCGGTTTTGTTCCCTTTCACACCTGGCTTCCTTATGCTCATCCGGCAGCACCTGCTCATATTTCAGGCATTATGTCGGGTGTGATGATCAAGATAGGAATCTTTGGGATACTTCGCATGCTCTTACTCATCGACCCGGACTACACGGCAATCGGCCGGTTCATTCTGGTCTTTTCTTTGATCTCTGGGCTTTATGGAGTCATGCTGGCCATCTTGCAGCATAATCTGAAGAAACTACTTGCGTATCACAGCATCGAAAATATTGGCATTATCGGCATTGGCATCGGATTGGGCTGCATCGGACTGGGTTCAAACAATCCGATCCTCTGTTCGCTCGGCTTTGCCGGCGCTTTGCTCCATACGTTGAATCATTCGCTTTTCAAGTCACTTTTATTCTTTACAGCAGGCAATGTCTATCAGGCTACTCATACATTGGATATTGAGAAACTGGGAGGATTGGTAAAGAAGATGCCTCACACGACTATCCTGTTCCTTATTGCTGCGTTGGCTATCTGTGGTTTGCCGCCGTTTAATGGTTTCATTTCTGAGTTTATTCTTTATTCCGGACTGTTTGGTGCGATCCATGATGCGCAAATGGTCTCTTTATTTGCAATTATATTTTCTATTACCGGTTTGGCGTTGATTGGTGGATTGGCCTTGATGTGCTTCACGAAGGCTTTTGGAGTGGTGTTTTTAGGAAGTTCGCGACACACCATCCATCATCCGGTGAAAGAAGTTTCTTTGTGCCAATTGTTGCCACTCTATGTAATTGCCGCTTTGATTGTAGCTATCGGACTCTTTCCGCAACTCTTTCTTGATCTGTTGTTCGCTCCGGTTCAACAATTTACCAACTTGCATCAACTCTCTTTCACCTCTTTTCAGGGAAAGAACATCGATGTCATGGTTGCAATCAGTAAGGCCAACTGGATCTTATTGGCAGTGGT
>JAQUTK010000068.1 GCA_028709785.1 Bacteroidales bacterium | reverse complement strand
GCATTCTTCGGAATGGCTCGTGATTGGAAATACGCAACCATTCTTTCCGCACGTTTAGTCAGAAGCTGATAACGATGCCAAGGCGTTGCTTCAATCGTATCCATTACTTTGTCAATAAAAGAAAATGGAACCTCTTCATGAAAAAGGTCGCTCATCGAGCAGACGAAAATAGTATGCGTTTTCTTCCACTGTTTGGGTTCATCCAGTAAATCTTCATGAACTGTCGGCGTGAATCCGTTCGCATACTTCTCCAATCCCATCGCTTTTAAGCGGAAGCTCATCAGTTCGGCATAGCAATGGGCACATCCGGCCGAAGCCTTTGTGCAGCCGGTCACAGGATTCCAGGTCTTATCAGTCCACTCTATCTTTGTTGTCTTCATTTTCTTTTTTAGTTTTTTCGACGTTTCATTTTACCTACGATATCCTGAGCAATATTTTTTGCTGTTTGGTTGTTTGAAGCAAAAACAAAGTGGAAAATAGGTGTATTGCATGAATTATACATAACCAAGGGTTTATCAGAAACTTCCGAAAATAATTCTTTCAGCCTTTCAATATACAACTCTGCAATTCTCTCTATAGGTTTCTGCACTTTGATTATTCTTTCCTCTTCACCAAACAATGTCTGATCATTTGTTCTTTGATAAAAATACGCTTTAATCTGTTCCATAGATAACCCAAAAAAAGATTTGAGTTTATTTTCATACATCAGTTCTCCTTTTTTGTCAAGGAGCCTATTTACTATTACCCCCGTCGGAATCAATATCCATAAATCAGTATGTGGCCTAGCTAGTCTTTTTATAGAATCCCAGTCTAGTTGCATTCCAAAAGGATCAAGAAGGACCAAAGACGTATAATTACGATGTTTATCTAATTTATCGGCAAAGTTACTGATTGCTTCGTTGGCATCTTTATTTATGAAAAACATTTTACGGTCCGGAGATTCAAAATCTTTCAGTTTCTCTTTTAACTTGTCACTTGCCGCTTTGTTGCTATCAATAAAATAATAATCATCAAAGCCTCTTTGTTTAATACTCAAGACTCTTTCTGCTGCTCCCTTGTACACACTCAGATCCTCTTTATCCAAACCTTCATGAAACAGATCTTTCAAGAGCTCAGATGGATTTTCTTTTTCCTGGTCTCTTGTACCACTTCCTGCAAAGCCATCAAAATAAATAAGTTTCCAATCATACTTATCACGATGCTTATTCATAATTGTAAGATATGCATTCACATATTTCTCAAACGTTTCCAGTTTCGTTTGGGTCCAGGGGCCACCCCAAGTACACTTGTTTTCGGATACAGTCAAAGAGTCCAGACCGTTCTCTTCATAATTGTTTCTCATCATTTTGTGTTATATACGAGGTGATATGGTATAATAGCTCAAAAGTGAAGAGTCTTCAACCCGCACACTTTTTCCGCCGACAAATATAATTATTTATCGCGAATAAAAAGTTTTTTTGATTTATTTCTGACAAATCAAACTGTTTCTCACGCCACTCACCTCATCACCGTCTATAAGAATACAAAAAGTCTGTTGCACTATATTTGTACAAATCATCTTCATACACTTCATCCATCACGAGGCAGTTGCCATTTTTTGTGGCTCTCAGTATTGCTCTGGTGAGGTTGGGATACGATAATTCCCAACCCATAAGATGATAGTAGGTATCAAAGATGTAAAGGTATTTATTCATCTGAATATTCCGCCCGTGATGAAGGTTGGTGATGGTCGTATGGTTGTGACCGTAAATCTCTTCGAGTTGAATTACATTCTTTCGGGCCTTTTTATGACATTTTTCTGCAAACGGGCCGACATTTTTAGCCATAGAGGCGGCTACAACTTTTGTTGAATATTTTTTGATGATGGTACGTTTTGCCTCTGAAAGCCCTGTGCAGGGATAGAGGGGCGATACTTTTGACTCAGTTACAGGGATATACAAATGCTTGGATTCATCGTAGTTATAAAGTTTACGTGCCGGTGTTTCCCGGAGCACAACATGAATGTTTCCGTCACCGGCACGTTGAAGGGTTTTAAATTGATTGTCAATCTCAAACTGGTAACCTTTGATATAAAAAAGGATATTTGCACCCTGAGTCATAGAATACAACTCAACATTCTCTCCGGTTATCAACTTTTGATAGGTGCCGGCCGACAGCGGACTGATTCGCTCTAATTCCTCAGGATTCATGTCCACCTGCTTTATATACTTACTGAAAAAGGGACACAATTTTTGATGTAAAAGCTCGTCTCCTCTCTCCTTCTTTGCTTGATCTTTTTTCATTTGTTCCTTCTTTCTTATTTTGTTTACTTTCATTTGTGCTATCTCTTTGCATGTTCTATCATAATCTGATACGACGCATGAAAGCCCTTCTTTTTGTTTCATTAATCCGATTTATTAAAGTTGTATAAAATGTTTATTTTAAGTTTTGGAAAGTTTTTTAGTGTTTTTCATTGTCTCTTCCGAAAAAAGCATTGCTCAGATAGTTTCTATCGTACTACTAATAATTTCCGGTCTAAATTTCGGGATAAAAACGAGAACTTTTGAACCGTGATAATGGTTTAAACATGTTGCTGGAAATGGTTTCCTTTGTATTAGTGTACTCGCAATGAAGCGAATACGTAAACGTAAATACTAACAAAAATAAAAGCTATGTTTAACTTAAAGAACTGTAATCAGCCCATCGCGCTCCGCGATATACTGATTGGGATGTATGACAGAGAGGGCGCAAACGCAGGCATGCGGGAGTTGGTGCGTCAGTGTGTTTGTTGCGCTTCACCTTCGTGCAGCGAGTGTGAAACGGAGGTGAGTCGAAGGTTTGACGAAGGTCGGACGCAACAGGCATAAGGATGGCGGCACAATATGATTTGTTTAAGTCACCTGTCGCTCATGGCGAAGAGGAGGACAAGGGTCTGCTGCATGCGCGGATCGTCAACGGCGCAAAGGTGACGGGCCATGCGCTGCTGACGGAGATCGCCGATGCGTCGTCGTTTACGCTGGGCGATCTGAAGGGGATGGTGTCGGCGGTAACGGGCGCGATGGCACGGCATCTGGCGGAGGGCGATGTGGTTGAACTGGAAGGACTGGGCTACTTGTCTGTCTCACTCAAGAGTCTGCCGACGGCCGTGCGCAGCGAGGTAAACGCGGCGAATGTGCGGTTTGGTAATGTACATCTGCGAACATGCGGCGAACTGAAGAAGGTGTTGTCGTCTATGCGACTGATGCGCCGGGAGAAGTCAGGGGAGAAGGCGGAACGGCTGCCTGCCGAGAGACTGGCGCTGGCGCTGGAGTTTATCCACAAACAGGTGTTTATGTCGCGCATGGATTATCAGCGGCTCGTCGGATGCAACAAGTCGATGGCACTGCGTGATCTCAATTTCTGGGTGGAGGCTTCCCTCTTGTTTCGCTATGGGTCGGGCAACCAAATCGCCTACTTTTCTAAAGATCTTCTTACACTTTAAATTCAGACTGTTCCAATGAAATCTACGAAGTATTTTCCGCATGACGCGGAATTTCTGAATGATCCGAGGGTCATCCGATTGATCGAAAAACACAAAATGGCAGGGTATGGCATCTTGTTTTCGCTGTATGAGATGCTGCTGAAACATGAGGATTACCGGTTTCATCAGTCGGAAATCAAGATGCATTGCCGGAGAATTAATGTTAAAACGGAGCTGGTGAAGTCTGTTTTGAATGATTTTGAGCTCTTTATTTTCGATGGTGAGTACTATTCTTCGGATGATTTC
>JAQUTK010000067.1 GCA_028709785.1 Bacteroidales bacterium | reverse complement strand
AAAGCGGGCGATGTACCTCAAACTCCAGCGTACAGAGAGAGTGAGTCACTCCTTCAAAGAAATCTGACTGACCGTGTGCGAAATCATACATCGGATAGGCTTTCCATGTATTTCCTGTGCGGTGATGCGAATGTTGGGTAATGACCCTGTACATGATAGGATCACGGAAGTGCATATTTGAAGAGGCCATGTCAATCTTGGCACGAAGTACCATGGCACTTTCTGCAATTTCGCCCTTGTTCATTTTCTTGAATAACTCAAGACTTTCTTCCACCGGACGGTTTCGATAGGGACTTTCAATACCCGGCTGCGTTGGAGTTCCTTTTTGTTTGGCTATCTCTTCGGCTGATTGTTCGTCAATATATGCTTTACCTTCCTGAATCAGTTTTACTGCAAAATCCCATAACTGCTGAAAATAGTCGGATGCGTAATACACATTTTCCCATTGAAAACCAAGCCATTGAATATCTTCCTGTATGGAATCAACATATTCAACGTCTTCTTTGGTTGGATTTGTGTCGTCAAAGCGCAGGTTGCAAATGCCATTGTATTTTTGCGCAATTCCAAAATCCAGGCAAATTGCTTTGGCATGTCCGATATGAAGATAACCATTCGGTTCCGGCGGAAAACGGGTTTGGATTCGACCTCCATTTTTGCCCTCTGATAAATCATTTTCAACAAAAGTTTCGATAAAGTTCAGGGATTTCTTAATTGATTCCCCGTTATTGTCTAATTCAGCCATGTTTTTTATCAAATAAAGATGTAAGCAAACGTAATAACACGATGCAAATTTAGTAAAACTTTCCAACCTTCTTCCCGAGAGTTGGACAAAAGAAAATATTCGGTACTATTAAAGTATAAAAAGAAGGATTCAAGTCAGATATTCCCGACTTGAATCCTTCTTCTATGCGATTGCTATCAAATTTAATAGCAGACTATTCGTCTTTCTTTTTTATGGGTATCTCTCTTTTTATGCGTTGATCCAGAGAAATAAGGGTTTCTGTTCCAACTACACCCGGAATCTCTTGGATTTTATTGTTGAGCAGATCCATCAGATGTTCATTGTCTGTAGCATATAGTTTGATGAGCATTGTGTATGGACCAGTCGTAAAATGGCATTCTACAATCTCAGTGATCTTTTCTAATTCAGGTACAACATTTTTGTACATCGCACCTCTTTCCAGATTTACCCCGATATAGGTACAGGTATTATATCCTAATATTTTAGGGTTGACATGGTACCCTGAACCAACAATAACGCCCATATCAATTAAGCGCTGAACACGTTGGTGAATCGCTGCCCGCGATACGCCACATTCCGCAGCTACATCCTTGAAAGGTATTCGAGCATTCTGCGAAATAATCTCCAGAATCTTTTTGTCAAGAGAGTCTATTTTCTCGCTTTTTTCAGTGGCTAAAGAAATTGTTGTCATAGTTTGTATTCGTTTCTTTCAACAAAAATAAGTATTCATCTTTTTATATCAAAAAAAGGGAAGGTTGTTTTTATTCAATGACGAAGTAAGTTTCCCTTTAATTTGCTTTTCAGGCATATAGAAAAAAAGCCTCTCTTGTTGAAAGAGAAGCTTTTTTCTCTATAAGAAATAAGTTTATTTTTCGATTTCTAGTAATTCAACTTCAAAAATCAATGTTGAGAAAGGCTTAATTGATCCCATGTCTCTTGAACCATAAGCTAAAGATTCAGGAATATAGAATTTGTATTTTGAGCCAACAGTCATGAGTTGCAGACCCTCAATCCATCCCGGGATAACCTGAGATACGACAAACTCAGCAGGAGTTCCACGATCTACAGAACTGTCAAATACAGTGCCGTCGATCAATGTACCATGGTAGTGTACTTTAACTTTGCTGTCAGCAGTCGGTTTAGCACCTGTTCCTTCTTTGATTACCTGGTAAAGCAGACCGCTTGCAGTAGCTGTAACGCCCGGAGTTCCTTGGATGCTATCTAAAAATGCTTTTCCAACCGCTTTGTTAGCCCCAAAGTTTTTTTCGCTCTCAGCTGCTTTGATACGAGCTACCGCTGCATCAGCATACGTAGTTGCTTCTTGAAGAGTCATTTTCAGACCTTTTGCGTTTACAGCTGATACGAAACCATCATAAAAAGCATCTGTATTTAATGTCTTTGTTGAATCTCCTCCAAATACCATTTGAGTAAAGCCCGGTAACATTTGGTCTTTGATTTGAGCACCAATCTGCAAACCGGCATTGTACGCTTTTTCTTTTGCAGTCAAGTCTTTCCTTGAATCCAGTAAACCTTTGATAAATGCCTCCATCTGAGTGGTGTCCATTTTCAAATTTCCTGTTGATAAATACTGTTTTAGACCATCTGTGTTTGCTACACCAAAAGCGTAAGAAATAGAGTCTACGTCTGTTTTAAGAGCTACGTTCTTAACGGAAGAACCGCAAGAGCTCAGGATCATTGTTCCTGCAATTGCTGCAGCAACCAAATTGATTTTTTTCATCATCTGTTTTGTTTAATTGTTATGTTTAAGTCTAATTTTATACGATGGCAAGTAATTCAACTTCGAAAATTAAAGTTGCATTCGGGCCGATGCTTGCTCCGGCTCCTGCTGAACCATAGGCAAGGTTTGAAGGAATAAAGAGTCTCCATTTTGAACCAACAGGCATCAGTTGCAGAGCTTCTACCCATCCCTGAATGACTTGATTTACTCCAAATACTGCAGGCTGGTTTCTCTGAACAGAGCTGTCAAAGACAGTTCCATCAATCAACGTACCGTGGTAGTGGCATTGTACTTTATCTTTTGCACCCGGTTTTTTCCCTTCTCCGGCTTTGATGATTTCATATTGTAAACCACTGGCAAGTGTAACTACGTTCGCTCTCTTTTTGTTCTCATTGAGAAAATCAAGACCCTCTTGCAGGTTTTTCTCTTTTGCTGCGCCCTTCTTTTCGGATTCTGCTTTTTCTTTTTTTCCGAAGAACTCACTTAACACATCGTTAATCTCATCATAGGAGAGAGCCGGTTGTCCATTTTCGAGCATGATCTTGACTGCCTGGGCAAAATCTTCTGTATTCAGTTCGGTAACACCAGACTGTACTAAATTGTGACCAACGGAAACTCCCAGAGCATAACTAAGTTTATCCATGTAATAATCAGTTGTTTATATTTAATATTGCATTATTGCAAAAAAACGGTACAAAGCTAACGCTTTATTTCAAACATTCCGGTATTTTGTTTAGTTTTTTTCGAAGAGGATCGGGATTCAGATTGCATGAGATGCCAACCAAGACCCTTCCTTCAGACATTCTCCCCTCTTTTCGGAAGTAGGAGTTATCAGCCTCAAACTGTGAACTGAGTGCATGCCCATATTCTCCTTTTAGAGATAATCGCCAGTTGTAAAGAAACTCATAACTGATCCCGGCACCCACAGTTGCTAAAAGAAGCACTTTCTTTGATGGAGCATTTTTGTCATCCCTGTTCAGGAAAGAGGGAGTCAATCCGGCTCGAAAAGAAAGTCTCCAGAGATTCTCCAATGGCAAATGATGCACAAAAGCAATGGGTATATCCAGATAAGAATAGTTTATTTCTGTTGCTCCCGTAAAAGTCGTGCCTCTTTCTGCAAAAGAGAGTCCAACAGAAAGCGCATGTAGTTTATCCAATCCATATTCAAATTCAACTCCTTTAAAAGAGTTGGATTGTCTGGATGAAGGGCTTGTATAGTACGACTTGCTGATCGTACTGAATGACATTCCGGAAATGATCCCCAGATTCATCTCATGTTGT
>JAQUTK010000046.1 GCA_028709785.1 Bacteroidales bacterium | reverse complement strand
ATCCGGTACAAGACATACTCTATATTCCTTGTCAGGCCGGCGAACAGATCGAACTCTACGATGCCGGTTCCCGGTTGATTTATCAGAAACAGGCAACCGGAACACCACACGTATTGCCCATGAAGGAGTTACAAAAAGGAATCTACCTTCTCAAAGCAGGCAAACGGCTTGAAAAGATAGTGAAAGAAGATTGAAAACGTCCTGAACACTTTTTCATTTCATCCGTATGTTTGGATCGTTTCACAGAGGTGAAACGATCCAAACATACGGATAAAGCGAGAGCCGCATACGTATGAGTTTCAGAACGAATAGGTATCGGCTGCAAGAGCAAAGCTCCAACTTGCAGCCGATACTGTTTTAAATAGAAGTTGCGCAGCAACAAGCGAAGCGGTGGCAGCTGAAAGCTGCGATTGTGGAAGGACTTCCGCCTTGTCGTTTCTCACCGGGAAAAGCAGACGGAGGAAGCTTTGCGACCGTGGCAACCCCTGTTTGAGCGAAGCGAGTTTGTGGGTTGTCACAGCAAAGCTTTCGGAGGATGCCCGGTGAGAAATGCAGCCGGAGAGTTTTTTCTTTGTTACTTTATTTTTTGCGAAAAAAAAGAAAGTAAGAGCCCTTTGAAGCAAAAAAATGAAAGTGGGTAGATGTTAGAAGCGCAACAATATTCTTCACTTTTTTAGTGAATCACAAATAAAACAACTATCTTTGCAGAAAGAACAGGAAATGATTGTTGAATACGAAAAGGAATCTCTCAAAGAGTTGTACAAAAACGGTAAAAGCAAGAAATACCGTTTTGAAGCAGCTGTAGTAAAAAAGTATCAAAAGCGCATTGATACGTTGATGGCAGCAACATGCATTGAAGATTTGTTCGTATTCAATTCACTAAATTTTGAAGCCCTGCAAGGCAGAAATAATTATTTCTCCATTCGTATAGACTCTCATTACCGTTTGGAGTTCAGAATAAAAAGAGAAGAGACAGAAGTTGTGCTAACAATTTGTACAGTAACAGATATAACGAATCATTATCAATAAAAGAGATGGATACAATTAAAAGATTGCCAACACATCCCGGTGATGTATTGAAAGAAGAATTGGAATGTCGTAAGATTTCCCAGAAGAAATTTTCCGAAGTTCTGGGCATCTCTTACACTATGTTGAATGAAATATTGAATGGGAAACGCCCTGTCACCAGCGACTTTGCACTGATGATAGAAGCAGCATTGGGTATCAATCCCGAATTACTTGTCAATATGCAGACCCGCTACAACATGGCTTTGGCGCGAGAAGAAAGTTCGCTAAGCAAGCGGTTAGGAGAAATCAGAAAGATGTGTGCATCGCTGCTTTAAAACACTTATTTTTCACACAATCCATAATGTGTTTTTGAAGTAAATCATTTTTCTCTGTTCAGCTTCTTTTTTTGAGGATTTGTTTTCAAGAGGTAATTCACACAGAAAAATGTTGCCGGAGTGTGCGATCTCACACCTTTGTCTATATATCTTTTTTACATTTTTCTGTATGCCGTAGGCGGTTTGCAGAGCTGCAAACACTTCAGTGGAGGTATCTCCTACCGTGTCTATCTGAAAAACTAAAAAGGTGCAAACCATCCAATGTAGTTTGCACCTTGTAGTATAAGAACTGTTTGAGCTAAGAGGCTCTTCAACCCATTATCGGGCAGAAAAGAGCTTATTTCCGCGAGCGATAGGCTTTCAAACCATTATCGAGGAACTGAATATATTTGTCGATATTCTCGTTGTACGAATAAGGTTTTGACAACGGTTTCGCGTTGTTATCCAGCAACACATAGAACGGTTGCGCATTGGCACCAAACTTCACACGCTGGAGGTAGCTCCACTTATCACCGACCGTACGGAGTGTACGATTCTTCCCGTTCTCCGTCACTGAGATCGGTTGAGCGAGCTCCGTCTTGTCATCGACCATCAGAGTGATCAGCGCATACTCTTGGGTCAGACGTTGTTTCACACCGGGATCGATCCAGACAGCGTTTTCCATCTTGCGGCAATTGACACAGCCGTATCCTGAAAAGTCGATCATCACCGGCTTTCCTTCACGGGCAGCAGCAGCCATTCCGAGTTCAAAGTCGGAGAAAGGAGCATGCACCTCATCGTCATACAAGCTGAAATCCTGTGTGTAAAGAGGCGGAGCAAACGCACTGATACTACGCAAAGGAGCTCCCCAAAGTCCGGGAACCATATAAAGGGCAAAGGCAAAGGAGATCAAAGCCATAAAGAAACGCGGCACGGAGACATGCTTCAGTTCGCTGTCATGCGAGAAGCGGATCTTTCCGATCAGGTAAAAGCCCAGGAAAACAAAGATCACAATCCACAAGACAAGAAAGACTTCGCGGTCGAGAATCCCCCAGCCATAAGCCAGGTCAGCGACAGAGAAGAACTTCAGGGCTAGAGCCAGCTCCAGAAAACCGAGAACCACTTTGACAGAGTTGAGCCATCCACCAGACTTGGGAGCACTCTTCAGCCACGACGGGAAAAGAGCAAACAAGCTGAAAGGGATAGACAAGGCCAGCGCAAATCCAAACATTCCGATGGCTGGAGATAACAAAGAACCGGAAGAAGATACCTGAACAAGCAACGTTCCGATGATGGGTCCGGTGCAGGAAAAAGAGACCAGTACCAACGTAAAAGCCATCAGGAAGATACTGAGTATTCCACTGGTCTTACTTGCTTTGCTGTCAATGGCATTGGACCAGGAAGAAGGCAAGGTGATATCAAACGCTCCAAAGAAGGAAACTGCAAACAAGATCAGCAATGCAAAGAAGAAGAGGTTAAAGAAGGCATTGGTCGACAGACTGTTGAGTGCACTCGCACCAAAGATCAACGTGATCAGGATGCCCAGCAATAAATAGATCACAATGATGGAGATGCCATAGAGAAAAGCTTCACTTCGTCCTTTTCCACCCGGACGTTTCAAGAAGAAACTGACGGTCATCGGTATGATCGGCCATACGCAGGGAGTGAAAAGAGCCAGCAAACCTCCGGCAAATCCGGCAAAAAAGATATAGATCCAGGAGAACGAAGAGGTACTGCTCTCGTCTCCTTCTTTACTCCACTGATCGAAGACAGGAGCCCAGAGATCACTGGCTGCAAGAGCTGAGGGTGCAACGGCACTATCAGCAGACGCTACCGGAACCGGAGTTGCAGTTGAAGCCGGTACTATGGAAGTTGAAGATGGGATATTGGGCACCACAGGGGTTGCCGGCACCGAGGCAGCAGGCACAGATGCAGCAGGCACCGGGGCAGGATCACTTCCCGCTTTAGCAGTCACATGAAAGGATTCGGAAGTAGGCGGAAGACAATTTTCATCATCGCAAACCATAAAGCGCACCTCTCCGTCCACGACAGCCTCTTTTCCCGGCTCCAACGAGAGTTTCTGAACGAAGGTCACCTCTTTGGTAAACCAGCGGAGATTCATCGAAAAGGTCTTATCAAACTCTTCATGAGGCTTCGTCAGGGAGCTCACTTCTCCTACCCGTGTGGCTCCATTCAACGAACTGAATGTAAAGGTAGTAGGCACAGGTCCGCCTTCCGGAAGTTTCTGATCATACAGATGCCACGGGGCATCGATCTTCGCTTTTAAAAGCAGCTCCCCTTCTGTAGAAGAAGACTTTTTCAGCTCAAATGTCCAGGATACCGGTTCATAGATCTGAGCATGAAGCGTCAGAAGGCTGAAAAAGAGCAGCAGGATGAGAGCAATCCGTTTCATAGCTGATAATCGACACAGGCACGCGCCTCCTTGAGGGGTGCGATGAAAGTCTTTGCAACAGCGACGTGATCGGGATGTGCAGCATATACGGCCACATCTTCCATCTTATCAAACGTCGTATATAAGGCAAGGTCATACTCTTCGGCAGGATTCAGATTGATGCCCGCTTCAATACTACGAAGCACATCCACTTTGTGAATGAGATCTTCCAGCGCGACCTTGATTTCTGTTAGTTTGGTGATCCGTTCAGCTTCAGAAGCAAACGGTTTCATTTTGAATAATACAATGTGCTTTACCATCCGTTATCCTTATTAATCATTAAACTCTATCTCTTTTCCACGAATCTCATCATTCGGGATACCATTTGCAAAGACAATCTCTCCGTTGACAATGGTACAAATCACCTGTGTGCTGAACTTACGGTTCATAAAAGGCGACCATCCGCATTTGTACAGGATATTTGATTCGGTGACCTTCCATTCACATTCCGGATCCACCAACACGATATCCGCAAAATACCCTTCCCGCAAGAATCCGCGGTCTTTGATATGATAGAGGATCGCCGGGTTATGACACATCTTCTCTACAATCTTCTCTTTGGTAAAGATACCTTTCTTACAAAGCTCAAGCATGACAGTCAGCGAATGTTGAATCAACGGTCCGCCGGAAGCAGCCTTGAAACATCCTCCGATCTTCTCACTCCATAAATGGGGCGCGTGATCGGTAGCAACCACGTCAATGACATCATTATTCAGCGACTCTCTCAAAGCCTCTTTGTCCGCTCTGGTCTTGATGGCCGGGTTCCACTTGATCTTGTTGCCGTAGCTTTCATAATCGCGGTCATCAAACCAAAGGTGATGCACACAGACCTCGGCCGTGATCCGTTTCTTCTCCAGCGGACCAGGAGCAAACAGTCCCATTTCCTTACCTGTGGAGAGATGAAGCACATGCAGGCGGGTATTATGTTTGAGAGCCAGATTAACCGCCTTGAAAGAAGAACGGAAACAGGCCTCCTCGCTACGGATCAGCGAATGAAAACCGATCGGGAGATCTTCACCAAACTGAGAAGTGAAATATTTCTTATTGGCTGCAATGACCTCTTCTTCCTCACAATGGGTAGCGATGAGCTTGTCCGTCGAAGAAAATATGGCTTCCAGTGTCTCCGCGTTATCCACAAGCATATTGCCGGTCGAAGAACCCATAAACACTTTGATACCACAAGCACGGCGGATTCCCTCCTTCTGCAGTTCAGCGAGATTTTCATTATTGGCTCCGAGGTAAAATGAATAATTGACCAGCGACTTTTCAGCAGCCAGATCAAACTTCTCATTCAACGCTTCGATCGTGGTGGTCTGAGGTATCGTGTTGGGCATATCCATGAAGGTGGTCACCCCTCCGGCAGCGGCAGCACGGGTTTCAGTAAAAAGATCCCCTTTGTGCGTCAGCCCTGGATCACGAAAGTGTACCTGATCATCAATCACTCCCGGGAACAACAACAGCCCCGTTGCATTGATACAATCACATTCACGACTCAACTCTTCAGGAAACTCTCCTTCATATATTTTCTCAATACGTTCGCCGTCAATCAGAACAGAACCTACAAATTCTCTTCCTTCATTGACGATTGTCGCATTCTTAATTAACTTCTTGTTCATCTTGTTTTCTTCGGATAAGTTTTAAACCAACTTTTCATTTTCATACGTATCACTCCGAATATTGCTTCGCCAAATATCCCGGAACTCATCTTAGAGGTTCCCAGCACCCTGTTGACAAAGATAATCGGAACTTCCACTATTTTAAAACCATACTGATAGGTTGTAAATTTCATTTCTATCTGAAAGGCATACCCTTTAAATTGAATGGCATCCAGATCTATCGTCTTCAGCACTTCGCTTCGGTAACATTTGAATCCTGCTGTTGTATCTTTGATATTCATTCCGGTAATAAGCCGAACATAATAGGATGCAAAATAAGACATCAGCACCCGTCCGATCGGCCAGTTTACCACATTGACTCCACTCACATAACGCGAACCGATCGCAAGAGACGCACCCTGTTCGGCGCAAGCTGCATATAGCCGGAGCAAGTCTTTCGGATTATGGGAGAAGTCCGCATCCATCTCAAAGATGTACTCATACTGATGTTCAATAGCCCACTTGAAGCCACAGATATAAGCCGTTCCCAGTCCCTGTTTCCCCTGACGTTCCAGGATAAAGATCTGTTCGGGATAACTTTGCATCATGTTCTTTACCACAGCAGCAGTGCCATCCGGCGAACCGTCATCAATAATCAGCACATGAAAAGCTTTCGGCAATTCGAGAACAGCAAGTATTATTTTCTCAATATTTTCAATCTCATTGTACGTGGGTATGAGTACCACACTGTCAGCTTGCATCATTTTTTTTCGTTATTACAGAAAAGGCTCAGAAAGTATCGTTAATCAACAATCAATGTATGTGTTTCCCGGAAATAAGACACAAATGTACACAAAGTTATGAGAGATGCCCAAATAATATCCCATGTTTTATATACTTTTGCAAAAAATATATTCTTATGAATATCAACATAAAAGAAAGAATTGAAGATAACATACGAAACAATCCCTTTGTTTCACATCTGGGTATCACTCTCATCGAAGTAAAAGAAGGTTACATCAAGGCCGAAATGCCTTTGAGATCGGAAGAAAAACAATACAGTGGCACCGTTCACGGAGGAGTACTCGCCAGCATCGCAGATACAATCGCAGGCTATGCCGCCTATACCGTCACAGACAAAGAGGCCGGATTGCTGACCACCGACCTTGACATCAAGTTCTTACGTTCCGGATGGGGCGACAAACTGGTTGCTATCGGTCGTTCGGTAAAATCAGGAAGAAGGATGCAGTTTGGAGAATGTGAGGTCTATTGCAACAACAAGTTAATGTGCAAAGCCAGCGGTTCGTTTCTCGTGATTGAGCCGAAGAAATAATCAGGCTTCAGCTCCGTATATCTCCAGTCGGAGCTCCTCTCCGTCCCATACCGCATACGAATTGTATTCGAGCCAGTCGCCGATGATAAGCATACGGCTCTCTCTGCTGAGCATCAGATCCAGCAGGATATGACGGTGCCCGTAGAGGAGATAGTTTACGGGATCGTTTTTCAGATACGCTTTTGAATACTGTATGAGGTGCTCTTGCTCTTCACCCAGATACGGTGTGTTTGCTTTTTCACGTTTCGTACGACTGTGGCGCGACCACGCCAAACCAAAAGCCATGGTCCATCGGGGATGAATAGCCGCAAAAAGAACTTGCAGAAAGCGATTGTGAAACATACTCCGGAGGATCTTAAAGGCAGTAGAATCATCCCCCAATCCATCGCCATGCGCCACGTAAGCACGCTTTTCTCCCAACTGAATAACAACCGGGCAGCGGTGCATGACAGCCCCTGTTTCCTGCGGTATATAGTCGAAGATCCAGATATCGTGGTTTCCCGTAAACCAGTGGATCTCTATACCGCTGTCATGAAGCTCACCCAGCTTTCCGAGAAAACGGGTGAAACCACGGGGCACCACATATTTATATTCCCACCAGTAATCAAAGATATCGCCGAGCAGATAGAGCGCTTTCGCATCAGGCTTGACGACCGTTTCCAGCCATTGCACAATGAGTCGTTCCTGCGCCATGGGATCTTCGACGGCCCGCGAACCCATGTGAAAGTCTGATGCAAAATAGATCTTGTTACGTTCAGCCATCGTTATAAAAAGCCTAATTCAAGTTTCGCCTCTTCAGACATCATATCTCTGCCCCACTCCGGTTCAAAAACAAGCTGCAGATCGAGACTTTTCACCTCCTCGATCCCCTCTATTTTCATACGCACATCTTCCATGATAAAGTCCGCTGCCGGACAATTGGGAGCTGTGAGAGTCATATCCACCCGCACATTATTTTGCTCATCCACTTCGATCTTATAGATCAGTCCGAGATCATATACATCGACCGGAATCTCCGGGTCATAGACTGTACGGAGCACCTTTACAATCTTTTCCTCCAAGGGCATAAAAACGTTTTCCATCTTTTGTCTTTGTTGATTACCACGCAAAAGTAATGATTATTTTTCTAAATCCGCCCTTCGTCGTGATAACTGTAGAATTTCCCGTCTCCGACAATCAGATGATCAATCAGCGTAATGCCAAACAGTTTGGCGGCCTTGCCGACATTCTCCGTCAGGCGGTCGTCCTGCGCACTCGGTCGCATACCACCCGAAGGATGATTATGACACAGCACCAATCCGGAAGCCAGGTGACTGACAGCAGACTTGAAGATCAGCCGCACATCGGCACTGGTTTCCGCAACGCCTCCCTGTCCGATCTTCTCTTTGTGAATCACGCCCAGCGAATTGTTGAGCAGCATGATCCAGAACTCCTCATACGGCAAATCGCCCAATATCGGATGAAACTGGGTATAAATCTCAGAGCTGCAGGTAATACGCGGATTGATGCCCGGCTCCGCTTTGGCTCTTCTTCTGCCAAGCTCCAGTGCCGCCACAATGGTAATCGCCTTCGCTTCGCCGATCCCTTTGTATCCCATCAGCGTTTTGATATCCTGTTTACCGAGTGTATTGAGATTATTGTCAAAAGAGGCAAGGATGCGGCGACAAAGTTCGACAGCCGTCTCCTCCCTGTTTCCCGATCCCACGAGAATACCGAGCAGTTCGGCTTCCGTCAGTGCGGAAGCACCTCTCTCCATCATTTTCTCCCGGGGGCGATCTTCAGGCGCCCATTCTTTTATGTTTATGTTTTTCTTTTCCATGGGTTCGGTTCATCGGTGGTCTGTATACAGTCTGATCCTGTTTCAGCCCTATTTCTTTTTATAATGTTTGTCCAGTTTAGCCTGCATGTCACTTTTTCGGCGTAAGATCACCTGTCGGTTAAATGCGAGAAGGAAACCCAGGCCATACCCACCCAGCTGAATAAAGCTGGTCACGATCGAGAGTAATGCGATCTGAAGGCTTCTGTTGCGAAGCAAGGACTCCAGAAACAAGGCCACGATATACACCCCTAAAGGCAGCAACGCCCACACGCATTGAAGCGAACCGGCCAGAAGGAAAATCACTCCAAGCACAAAAACAGCCGGAAGCAGATGCACCAGTTTGAGCGATTCAGGATGCAACTGAAAGAGATCCACCCGTGCCATGCCAAACACAAACACCTGTTTGAAAAACGACTTCAGACTCACCCTCCGTTTATGGTAGACATACGCATCGGGGAAGAGAAACACAGAAAATCCGGCCTCTTTGATGCGGGTACTCAAATCAATATCTTCTCCAAACATATCCTTGAAACCACCCACCTTCTGATAGACCTCCTTCGAAAATCCCATGTTGAAGGTACGGGGCACAAACTTCTCCATTCCGCGCTTGCTGCCACGGATTCCTCCGGTGGTAAGAAAAGAGGTCATCGAATAGCTGATCGCCTTTTGCAACGGCGTAAACGAGGCGTGTGCACGATCCGGACCGCCAAAACAATCGGCGTTGGTCTCTTTCAGATCTTTCTGTATCTGTTCGAAGTAGCCGGGAGGAAGGATGCAGTCTGAATCAAAGAAAAGCAGATACTTTCCTTCCGCACGTTCCATGCCATAGTTACGGGTGTAGCTCCGTCCCGAGTTGGGTTTGACGAAATAACGCACCGTCAGACGGTTCTCATAGCTCCGGACTACCTGTTCGCAGGTGATCGTCGAACCATCTTCCACGATGATGACTTCAAAGTCGTTGCAGGTCTGGAGCGAAAGACTCTCAAGCAGTTCCCCCACTTCAAAGGGGCGGTTATATACCGGTATGATTATTGAGAATGTAACCATTATTTACTATTGGATTTATCTGTTGAACTGAAAAAAATCCCCTGCCTCTTTACACAAAAGCAGGGGACATTTTAGCAGGATAGAAACGGAAGAAAGGAGTCCCTTTTCTTTTTATGCTTCTGCTTCATCCATTGTATTATCAATGGCTTCAATCTTCTTGACAATCTCCTCGATATCCGCCTTCAGTTTCACGATCTTATTCTCTAATTCCTTGATCAGACTATTGCCACTCTTGTTCTTCCCTGTAAAGAAGCCGATATTGTTTTCAGCCGTCTGCAAGTCTGATTTCATCATCTCATACTGATGCATCAGTTTGTCTCTTTCGCGATACACCTTATGTCCACCGCCTTTACCTGAAGCCTCAGCATTGTCATTCTTGTAGGAATAGAACTTTCGGTTAGAGTCACTCACATTCAGGCGTGCATACTGTTCATCGACAGCAGCATTCAGTTCCTTATGAATCTTATCTTTATCCTTGAAGGGCACAAATCCCACACTATTCCATTTACTTATGAGTTGACGAAGCAGAACCACAGCCTCTTTCGGAGCCAATGCCGGATCGATCGCCTTGATCTCTTCTATAATCTCTTTCTTACGTTCCAGATTGGCATGTTCGGTTGAACGGACATTGGCAGTGCTTGCATTCTTTGTTTCAAAGAAATGATCACACGCCGAACTGAAACGTTTCCATACCGCATCCGAATGTTTTTTAGGCACAGAGCCAATGGTCTTCCACTCTTTCTGCAATTTGACAAACACATCGGTGGTTTCTCTCCATTCGGTACTGTCTTTCAATGCTTCAGCCTTCTCACACAATGCGAGCTTCAGCTCCAGATTGCGCGACATATCCTCCTTGATCGACTTGTAAAAGTCGCTTTTCTTCTTGAAAAACTCATCGCACAAAGCACGGAAATGTTCGAAAACCTTCACATTGCTCTTTTTAGGAGCAAATCCGATTGCTTTCCATTTTTCCTGAAGAGCAATCACCTCTTTCGTCTTCTCTTCCCAGTCTTTGATAAACTTCAGTTTCTCGAAGTCAATGCTTTCCACCTCTTTGCATATCGCCTGCTTCTCTTCCAGATTAGCAGTCTCAGAGGAACGAAGAGATTCAAAATATTGCTGATGGCGTTTGTTGATCACAGAAGAGGCAGTTTTAAACCGTTGCCACAACTCCTCACGCTGTTCCTTCGCTACCGGACCGGTATCGCGCCAGTTCTGATGAAACTTCTGCAACTGATGAAAAGCCGAAACCACATCTTCCTCTGCAGCCAGCTTCTCTACCGTCTCACAAAGCGCATTCTTTATTTCTAAGTTTTTCTTGAAATCATACTCCCGAAACTCGTTATTGATCTTCAGAAAATCATAAAACTTCTCCACATAGTGTTGATAGCTCTTCCATTGCTCATTGGTAATGACCTGCGTACTTTGTTTCAGCTCATTCCATTCCTGTTGCAATTTTCTGAATTCGGTATATTGTTTGTTGATATCATCAGAGTTTTCTGTCAGGCCTTTCAGCTTGTCAATAATTGAAGCCCGTTTGCCCTGAACCTCTTCCTTCTGTTTTTCCTGTTCAGCCACAAGCGCCGCACGTTTCTCACGAAAACCGGCCAGCAGGTTCTTCAGCATATTCTCCAATGAATCCGGCTCCATGACAAACTCCTCTTCAACACCACCGGCATCCACAAACTCTTTCTTCAGTTTGTCATACTCGGCTTTTTGTTGTTTGTAAAACGCTTGCTTCAACAAGTCGACATCCTTTCTCACAGATTCGATCGGTTGGTCAGTCAACTTCTCCAATTGCGCAATGATTTGTGCCTTGGTTAGCTTACTGTAGTCCTGCACAGGAGCAGTCTCAACCTCTTTTGTTTCCTGCGATACAGGCAATTCTGAAGCCACCACGGCTTCTTCCTGATTTTCAGTCACTTCGTTTACTTCCTGAGTCAAATTTTCATCCGTTGCCACAGAAACTTCTTCTGCCGCAGGATTCGCTTTAATTTCTTCCAACTCACCATTCAAGGCCTCATTGGATTTCTGAGTGTCCGTCATTTTACTTTCAATTTATTGATCACCGGCTCTTTTGCCGCAATTAGGTGGCAAAATAAGAGAATAATTTGCTTAAATCATAACTTCTCGGAACTTATTTTAATAAAGTAGCTAAAAAAAGCTACTTTGCCCGCGCTCCGGGGACCCTTGTTTTCAGCTCATCCGGCGCATCACGGGTATACATGTCAAAGAGCGCCGCCTTGTCGGTAAACAGTCCGCGAATCATTTCCGGTTGCACCTCAAGCTGCGGTCTGAACTCATCGGAATGCATATAGTCCACTATAGCGGCATACAGCTGACGTGCCACCAGTCGTTCATCTCCCTTTGAGGTCAGATCCATGCTGGTCATGATCACTTTTCCTTTCAGCACATTTGCCTCCAGAAGAAGGCCGGCTTTGCGGCTGATAAACCAGGTGTCAATGCTCTGCACCAAAGGCTGAAATGCATCGGGGAACTTATCCAGCTGCATCACCTGCGCTTTATTGACCAGCTCCCACCACTGCAGATTGCTATGGTATTCCGTCGGGAAATGACGGAACAGAGGATGGTAGTTTTGCACGAAGATACCCGTTGTATGCGGAGGGCGCATCTTAAACCACGAAGTGTTCCAGAAGACCGGTGTAAACTGTTGCTGAATCTCTTTCCCGTAACTGATCTTTCCTGCCGCAGTAATCAGCACCTTTCCACCTTTCTCCAGGATTCCGATCGCCTTCTGATCCAGAGAGTCACACTGATAGATGTCACCCAACTCCGGAGTGGCGATTTCCGGATAGACCCAGAAGTCCCAATCGTTGACGATGTCCGTTCCTTTTATCCGAACTTCCAGATTCAATTTCTGAGCTTTACAGATTGTTTTCAAAGGGAAAGAGAGTGTTCCAAACGATTGACAATTGCCAATCTCAAACTGCTTATCGGCAAAAGAGAAAGAAGAAAGCGCCAACCCGTTGGCATCACGGATCGTGGCAATCACCGTCGCGTTCCGGAGCGGCTGCTGTCCGAAGTGAGCCATCTCCAGAGAGGCATTGAAATTCTCCTTGTTTGAATACGTAAATTTGGCAATCCGTGCCAGAGGTACTGTCGGACTGCAGAACCGTCGGAAAGCAGGTGCATCAATATACCCCTTCTCCTCCCAAAACACATTGAGTACTCCCACGAGGGCAGTACCCTGTCCGGAATAGTCATTCAGACAGAGCAACTGAAAACCGGCATAATCAGGAGTACGAAGCGTCTTCTCAATCTCATATTTGTAACACAACGCCTGCAACTTCCCGGAAGCCATCATAAAATCATGCCCCAGCTCCTCCATCTTATTGTCTCTCAGCAGATCTCTGAATATCTCATAATTCAGTGCCTTGTTGACACCCGTATATTTGCGGATCTCCGTAAAATCAGGGAAAGCGCACCACTGGCCCGTCTCGTGCGACACATACGGCTGACTCACCGTATCTATCCTTTCCTTGAAGTCCGAGAGCGTCTCCGGCGCTTTGTTCGTCCAGTCCAGTCCGCGGGCACCCGCCTTCACATGGTACTGATTCTTTGGTTGCCAGGCCCAGCCGCCTCCCACAGAGGCACCGGTATAGACCCGACGGGTATCCGTCGCTTTCCAATAATCGACAAACTTAGACACCCACTCCACCCATCTTCCGGCAGGTTCATTGCCACAGGCCAACATACAAAACGAAGCATAGTTTCCATACTCCTTGCTGATCCGTTTCGTCTCCTCCATCAGATAGCTGTCTATCGGGCGTCCATTGCCCAGACTCGAGCCATGATTCGGCCAACTCGGTCCCTCGGGCTGAAGATAAAAGCCGACCCTGTCTGCCGCTATAAAAGCAGCTTCCGGCGGACAGAACGAATGAAAGCGCATGTGGTTCAGCCCATACTTACGACAGATTCCGAAGACCCGCATCCACTCATCCACCTCCATCGGCGCATAACCGGTCAGCGGAAAACAGCAGTTTTCCACCGTACCGCGCAACATTGTTTTCCGTCCGTTGACATAAAACCATTTCCCTTTGATCGTAAACTCCCGCATGCCGAATGTCGTCTCCCGGCTATCCGTTCCCTTGCCCACAGTCAACTGTGTATTCAGTCGGTAGAGCACCGGAGTAAACTCATCCCAGAGATGCACCTCCTCACCCATCGGCAGTTCCATCTCAATCAGATTCGTACCCTTCACCAGCGCAACCTCCTTCGTCACTGCCGGCACTTTCTGAGTAGCCCCGTTAAAAGCCTCCGCCGAGAGCGTGACCGTTCCCTTGCCTCCCTTTTCAGCCGTCACAGAGAGCTTCACTACCGCCTTCTTCGAGCGAATATCCGGATACACTTGTACATCCTCCAGGCGGTTATTATCCCCGGCAGTCAGCGTCATCTTCCCTACGATACCATTCCAGTTACCCTGCGTCTGATCCGTTATGCTGTGCGAATCCTTTCCCACATTATACTCGTCCCTCAGCGTGTTGTCCACACGCACCGTCAGCCGGTGTTTTCCTTTACTCATATACGGGGTCAGGTCATACACATGAGGCACGCTAAACGAGTTGCAGCTCCCTATCTCCTTATTGTCCACCCACAATGTCGTCATGATATGCGGACGTTCCAGCGAAAGAACCACCCGTTTCCCCTTCCAGGAAGCAGGAATCGAAACCTCTTTCTGATACCAGGCCACCCCCACATAATGTCTGACGGGGGTCAGGAAAAACGGAAACTTCACATTCCCCTCCTCCCGATACGGAGCCATCTTCGGATTATAATAATAGGAACTGTCATACAAACTACCGGTCCAATTCGTCTTCACAGAAATGGCATCTCCCTTCCACTTCTCCGGCATAGATCCCGGAAGATTGATCGAATCAGCAAGAAGCTGCTGAAACCATTTCTCACCCACACCTACCTCACTACGGTCGACCTGAAACGCCCATTTGCCGGACAGATCGATCACATTCTGCGCAGACAGCGGCATGAAAAGCCCTGACAGCAACACGGACAACCAAACGAAAGATCTCATAATCAGACTTATTTATAGGTAACTGACACTATTTTACTTCAAAAGCATAGCGGCCCGATTCGACCGTAAACACAGCAGATCCCTCTTCCGTCGCGGCCGCTTTTACTCCCTTCGCCTTACCGATCGTCTTTCCACTCTCGGTCACCTTCTGTCCTTCACTTACAGGAAGATAGACCGTAGCACTACTGCCCACCGGAATCACCACATCCATCAGCAAAGCCCCCTGCGTTTTCTTCCAGGAGACAGAAGCCGCTCCGTAAAGCGTTCGCTGCGCATAACTGGCAGCCGTCAGATCACGGGGTAACACCGGACGGATAATGATATGTTTGTAACCCGGCTGAGCCTCATCCACGTTAAAGCCCGCCACTTTGCGATAAAACCAGCTCAGAGCACCCCCAAACATCGGGTGATTGCGTGAGTTCTGACCATCCCACTGTTCCCAGGTCGTCGTAGCCCCCTGTTCGATCCAATGACCGAAACTCGGAAAGTCCCTCTTGTTCATCGCTTCATAGGCAAGCTCATTCAACCCGTTTTCCGCCAATACCTCAAAGAAGAACTGTGTGCCAAAGATACCCGTATTCAGATGTCCTCCGTTGGCCACGATCTCTGCCTGCAGTGCTTGCACCACTTTCGCCTTCACAGTCTCCGGCACACCCATCTTCAAAGCAAAGATATTACTACCAAATCCGCCATACGAACCCTTCTCCGCATCATAAAACTTTTTGTGAAACGCATCCTTCGTCTGCTCAGCCAATCGCTTGAATCGTTGCTCTCCCTCTGCGTCACCCAGCACTTTAGCCGTACGCGCGGTAAAATCGGCGCACCGCCAGAGATAGAACGTATGCACCAGCGAGTCAGCCGGGAAACCCGACGGCGGACACCAGTCACCGAGGTTCATCCAATACAGCGGTTCTTTTCCCAGTGGAGCCTTCGCATTCATGATCCCCTCGGGTGTACGCCAGGTCAGCATATAGCGCACCTGCTCCTTCATCCCTTCATAATTACGCGACAACATCCCGCGGTCACCATACTGCAGATAAAACTCCCACGGCATGATATTCAGAGCGGCACCCCATGCCACACCACCGCCACATCCCGGTTGCCAGGGCGCACTGTTGGTCACATACCCCGTCTTCACGTTCTGTCCCTCCAGCATATCCTGGATCCATTTCGTATAAAAAGAAGCCGCATCCAGGTTGTGCATCACGGTGACACAAGAAGCCTGTCCATCACCGGTATACGCCGAACGCTCACGGTGCGGACAGTCGCTTGCGATACCCCCATGCATATTATCCGTCTGACTACGCCACCATATCCGGTTGATCTTATTGAAAAGTTCGTTGCTACAGCTAAAATGTCCCGTGGTCTCCACCTCCGTATATACCGCCTCGGCAGTCAGGTTCTCAGCCGTCAGTTCGCCGGGCCAGTTACTGATCTTCACCTTGCGAAACACAAACCAGGAGAAGCGCGCGGCATACGATTCCGGCGCATTGCCACTCAGTGTATAGCGATTGTCGCCACTCTTCTGGTCACAGATGTACTTAATATCAATCGTACGACCTGCCTCACCACGTATACCCTTCAGGTGTAACCATCCCGAAATCTCCTCACCAAAATCCACTTCATAGCTTCCATCCTCCATTTTTTGGATCGCTACAGGCTTCAGTTGCTCCATCACCTTATCCGATGCCGTGTTTTGAGCCACCAATCGTCCCTCGGGTGCCTTTCTCAGCACCACCGGTTCCCATCCCTGTTCATCACACGAAGCCATAGCCCACTCTTTTATCTCGTTGCGGGCATCATAGATCTCCCCTGCAAAAATACCATCCAGTACGATGGCACTCCGGTGCGCTTTCCACGAACCATCCGAAACCACCCGTTCAGAAGTTCCATCCGTATATTTCAGTTCGATCTGACAGATGAAACGAGGCGATCCAAACGCCTTATCCCAATTAATCATCGGATTATAAAACCCATTTCCCAGGATAGCACCTACCGCATTCTCCCCCTGTTGGATGAAATCAGTCAGGTCATAACCCAGATACATCACCCGATACGCCCGAAAAGAATCATCAATAGGGATCCCCGTCTTATCCAGATCCGGACGTTTCCCATAGTTCGTCTGGCTCGGCACCAGCTTATCTTCACTCACTTTCTTGCCATTCACAAACAGTTCGAAGTAACCCAGTCCGGTGACAAACGCATGTGCGGAAGCCACCTTCTTCGTCACCTTAAAGCCTTTTCTCAGCAGCGGAGCCGGTGGAAACTGTTTATCCGGAGTCCGTTCCGTAGCCTCCTCCCCTTGCCAGGGAGCACCAATCCATTGTGCCTGCCAATCTGCAGGAGAGAGCAGTCCCATGGTCCAGCGCGCCGGTTCGCTCCAGTCCGAAACACGACCTTTGCTGTCCCACACCCGTACCTGCCAATAGTAGGTCTCACCCGAAACGAGAGGCGCACCCTGATAATCGATTCCGAAAGAGCGATCAGAAGAAGACTTTCCACTATCCCATAGATCCGGTTTATTACTTTTGAGTCGTTTCAGCGAAGAGGCCACCTTGATCTGCCAGGCACTCTGTTTCTCACCACGTGCCAACGAGTCCGTCAGCACATTGATCCAGCCCAGTCGCGGATGAAGATTATCAAGCACCGATGGATTGATCAGGTAATCGCAAGTTGTTCTTTGAGGTTTGATACCCGCTGTCTTCGCCATGACCCCGAAGAAAGGGAAAATAACAGCAGCCAGAAAAAAGAGAGAAAGTGTGTTGTACTTTAGTCTGTTTTGTTTCATGATTATAGCAATATTTTGAATTCTTTCCTGTTGACTTCCAAACGTCATCAACACGACAAATGTAGCTATTATAATCGTACAGCCCATTGTTTCGGTCCTAAAATTGCGTTCAGAACAAAAAAACGCATCATCCAAATAAAAAAACTCCGCTAATCACTTGCAGGTTTAAAAAAGAGCACTACCTTTGCATCGCTTTTGAAAGGTAACACTTTCTTTGAGTATGGAGAGGTGGCAGAGTGGTCGATTGCGACGGTCTTGAAAACCGCTGTACTGAAAGGTACCCGGGGTTCGAATCCCTGTCTCTCCGCAACAAACGCTGAAAATCAGCAGATTGCAAAACAAACACCCAGTTTTACACCCAAGAATGTAAAGTCGGGTGTTTTTGTTTTATTTAAGATAATACAACC
>JAQUTK010000066.1 GCA_028709785.1 Bacteroidales bacterium | reverse complement strand
ATATGACGAACAGGCACTACCGAATTGTTGTCTTCATCAATAGAGTAGAACCGGTCATAAGGTTGACTCGTGTTATAGCCCAATATCTTTAGCAATCGGGTATGAAAATCATGCGTATGAAGAATGGCATCCTTTACACGAGGATTTGTGTTAACGATATAATTCTTATACTTTTCGTATTCACCTCGAAGAGCTACAAAGGGAGGACAGAGTGCATTCATGTCATCGCTGCTCAATCCAGACGCTTTCTGCACTTTATCAATGAAATCTTCACCAAAATAACCTGATGGGAAGTAGTCGCCAATGTTTTGGATGAATCTATATTTTATATTATCTGCTGCCATAATTCATTTCATTTATTTGTTGTAAAACACTGCTAACACTCTAATATAAGGTTCGGTATTGTCGAGAGTGTAAAGGTCTTTTCCGAATTGATTTTGTTTGCTCACAATTGTATCAACTTCTTTTATTTTACCATCAATATCTTTTCGTGTGATTTGCACTTCAGTATCCAAGCCCAACGTGAGTTGATCTTTTGCTTCATCAGCCCATTGATTTAGTTTTTCTTGATACTCCTTACGTTGTGTTGCCATCTTTGCACTCATCTCGTTCTGGCGAGAGTACATATAGTTAGTCTCTCCGTATTCTATTGCATCTTTAAGCATTGATTGAAGAATTTCTATGTCTGATTCTGTTACATCTTCTGCATAGATTTTCTGCATGATTTTTGGGTAATCTTTCAAAAAATCATCCAAAGAAAGAGGTTTTGCACTCGTTGCATTTGAGAGATTCATCGGCACAAGGAAGAACTTTGATACAAGGCTCTGTCCCAATCCATTGGCCACACTGCCATACATCAGATAGTAAGCCGTGTCTTTTGGAAACATGTGATGTTTTACCACAAATGCCTGCTCTTTTGAAACTGAAGCTGCTAATTTGGAAAGCATGTAATGAATAATGGGATGCAGGTCATATAGCGGTTGGAAACGTGCCCACAAGTTTTCCTGTGACTTACGTGAATCACTGATGGCATTCATTACAATCTGTTTATCATTACACAAACGGAAGATATGATCTTTAGGACGTGCTTCTTTTGGAACATCATAAAGCACCTCTTCTATTTCTTTGTTGTCAGTCACTTCAAGATAGGGGATGTCTGCATCTACTACCTTTACTTCCTCATGGGCAATACTGCCTTTTGACTCTAGTTCTGCAAACATATCCCGATAGAATTGCATATCGTCACCGTAAAGTGACAACTGCGGTTCAATATAGTTTTTATGCTCCTTGGCTGGAGTAGTATTTTTGCCCAAAGAAAAGAATCCACATCTGCGACGCTGTATTTTCTGCTCTGCACCTTCAACTTTCTCTTCCAGGTATTCGGTGTTATGCTGCTTGATAGCTTCTTGCACAGCCGTTGTTTCCTTTTCTGGATTATATAGGTTCATCACACTCTGCGCATCGCCCAATGTTTTATGCACCTCTTCTTCCTTGGTCATCAGTTTTTCAATGACAGCCACATCGCTGCGTACATCTTTGTTTTCGCTTCGAGCAATGAGATAGTAGATGTAAGGAACCTGCTTCTGTCCATATCGGTCAATACGACCATTACGCTGCTCCAGGGTTATCAAGCTCCATGGTATATCATAATTGAACATGCGGTGGCAATAATAATGCAAGTTTACGCCCTGTGAACCCGAATCGCTGGAAATAAACACCTTGATGGGGCAATCTTCCTTTCCAAAGGCAGCTACCAAATCTTCCTGTTCCGTATCGGACAAGCTTCCGTTAAAAAGAACAACTTGTTCATCATTCATGCCATAATCAGCAGATAGACGACGCTTCAGATAATTCATGGTCTCAATGCGTTCGGTAAAAATAACGATACGTTCGTCTGTCTTCTTGCCTTTCCATTTAATCTCTTGCAATTTAGCACATAGTGAATCGTATCGGCTATCGATATTACTTTCAATGGTTTGCTTGAGTAAACTCTGCAGTTCCTCCAGTTCTTCACGATTGGCATCCGTCTTTTCCATTCGATTTTCAACCGACTTCAAGGCGGCAGATGGACTGGATAAGAATGTTTTAAAGAGTGAAAATGCGAAAAGCAAATCTCTACGTTCGGTCTCATTCTCTTCTTTGATAGAACGGAACTTTATCTGTTGTTGCATCGATAGAATCTGTTCTTCCACATCCGACAAGTGTACATCTACAGATTCTACTTTACGTTCTTGAAAATTACTGCGGATTGTTTCATCTTCAATATCATTCTTGAAACGGCGCACATAATACTTTTGCACATCCTCTTTAGTGTATTCTCCATTACGAGGTATAGAGGTTGGCTCAAGCATACGCATCAGATTGGCAAAGGATTCAGCAGATCCATTATGAGGGGTAGCAGACGTAAGAATAAGGCTATCACAATGATCTGCCAAGAATTGAGCCAGTTTGCCTCGAAGACTGCCATCATTGGCCACGGTGTGGCACTCATCGATTACAATGATGTCCCAACGGGTCTTTTCGAGCCATGCACGAAATTTACCATTGTTTTTCAATGTATCAACGGATATGATGGTTTTATCGTAATAGTCAAACGGATTCTTATTCATCGGAATTTCTGCTCGAATATGATCCACACCAGCGCTATCCAGTCGCATCAATGGAATAGCAAAACGATTCCAAATTTCTTCCTGGAACTGAGCCAAGATACTCTTCAAGGCACAAACCAAAATACGGCGACCTCTTCCACGACGAATCATTTCGCTCAGAAAAATGCCTACCTCAATCGTCTTACCCAGACCAACGCCATCCGCAATTAGCAGACGTGGGCGGGGTAGCTCTAAAGCTTTCAGTGTAGGCTCCATTTGATAATCTGCCACATTAAAAGCACCTTTTTGCGCAATGCTTATCTTTGGAGAAGAATAGCCATTATCACGAATACTAGATTCTATAAATAATCTTGTTGCTCTGCATAATGGACTTTTATCGACTATCAATTGGGTACTATTAGGTGAAACCACAGCAATAGACTTGTCTATGCCTGTATCAAATACATAGTGCTTATTGCTCACAAGCTCACTTAGTCCTGTAGCATAAACAAGCGTACTATTGCTTGTATTCTGTTCAACTCGTGTGATTCTAAACTCCTCACCACGAACTGTTATTCTTTGTCCAGATGCAAAATTTGCCATTCGCCTTTTATATTAAAACAAAAAGACCCTCTCAACATCCCCTGAAGGCCGACCAAAGCCTATGTAGATGCGAGAGGGTCTCTCTTGTATTATTTTCATTCAGTCTAATAATGAATACCTCTTTGCTCCGATAAAGGTTTAACTAACATCATTGACTGCTATTTTGATTTACGGTCTATCTTTTCAGGACGAAATGCATTTAGCACTTCTTCTAGTTGCAAAGATACAAAATTTGTGTGTCATAGCTCGGTACACCTACAAGAAATCTTCAAAAAATATCGAAAAAATGCTTTTCTATCATTTTTTTCTTATTAAGAGCCAAAATTGATTCCTTTTCTCATTTCTGTCGATGATTATACCCCTTATAGTTATTGCTTGCGTATCCATTTTTATCAAAAGAGTCATTCATAGTTTACTTGTGCCTTTGTCATCATTTCGCTGCAAAGGTATCTGTTCCGTCCTTATCCTTTCAAGGTCGGCGTGATACTCATTTCCACTGAAATCTCCAGCCACCTGCGGAGGTAGTATTTAAGAGGAAAACCTTGTAAGAACAGCCGAAACACCTTTTATCGCACCAAAATAATTAACAAGCCCCAAGTAGGTTCATCCTACGAAAGGGAAAAA
>JAQUTK010000065.1 GCA_028709785.1 Bacteroidales bacterium | reverse complement strand
CCCTTCTTTGAAGCTGAAAAAGACAAATTAATATAAAACAAAGAATGGTTCGGTTTTTTTCTTTTACCTTTGGGGCTCATTTAACGAAAAACAATAGACGGATGTATAAAAAAATAGTGTATCTAACGCTCGTTCTGAGCATGATGGTTTCCGGATATGTCTGTACAAGCTGTGATGATACAGAAACTTATGCCGAACTGCTTGATGCAGAAAAAGCCGCCATCAATTCCTACATAAAGAAATACAACATTGTTGTGTTGACCACATTTCCTGAAGACAGTATCTTTAAAGAGAATGAATACTTTCTGGATAACCAGGGTCTATATATTCACATAGATTCGATTGGGGGTAAACGGAAGGCACAGACCGGGGAGACGGTTTTGCTCTGGTTTAAGAAACACGGTCCTTTACCGAAATATGATTCTATTGCCGCATGCAACTATACTTATCCGAAACCGGATGAGTTTGTGTATATGGGCTCTTATACCTCTACGCGATATGCCTGGTACCGTCCACTCAAATGGGTGGGTAATGGTGGTAAAGTAAAAGTCATTGCTCCTCATGCTGCCGGTAACACGACCGATCAAAGTAATGTGGAGGCATTTGCTTATGAATTGGAGTATATACTCACCAAACTAGACGATTGATAACCCAAAATACATATTATGACACTGATAAAATCAATTTCAGGAATCCGCGGAACGATAGGCGGAGTGGCAGGCGAGGGACTTAATCCGCTTGACATTGTAAAGTTTACATCTGCTTACGCAACCTTGATTCGCAAAACTACTACAGTTAAAAGTAACAAAATAGTCGTGGGACGTGATGCACGAATCTCCGGCGAGATGGTCTCTCATGTGGTCATCGGTACGCTGACCGGTATGGGCTTTGACGTGGTAAATATTGGTCTGGCATCAACTCCTACCACTGAACTTGCTGTGAAATGGGAGAAAGCAGATGGAGGTATTATACTTACCGCCAGCCACAACCCTAAACAGTGGAACGCGCTCAAGCTTCTCAATCAGGATGGTGAATTCTTCAATGATACCGAAGGCAAAGAGGTGCTTCGTATTGCTGAAGCAGAAGAATTTTCATTCGCAGAAGTGGATGAACTAGGAAAGGTAACGGAGAATAACACATACAATCAAAAACACATTCAGAGCGTGCTTGATCTGAAGTTGGTGGATGTCGCAAGCATACGCAATGCTAACTTTACAGTCGCTATTGACGCTGTGAATTCTGTGGGAGGAATCGTACTGCCGGAGTTGCTGGAAGCACTTGGCGTTAAAAACGTGCTCAAACTGAACTGCGAAGCTACCGGACAATTTGCGCACAACCCGGAGCCAATCCCACAAAACCTGACTGGTATCTCAGATGCATTGAAGTCAGGTAAAGCGGATGTTGGATTCGTGGTTGACCCGGATGTGGATCGTCTTGCCATCATCTGCGAGAACGGAGAGATGTTCAATGAAGAATACACGCTTGTGTCTGTCGCTGATTACATCCTTCAGCATACACCGGGTAATACCTGCTCAAATCTTAGTTCGACGCGTGCTTTGAGAGATGTCACCCGTAAATACGGCTGTGAGTACAATGCTGCTGCAGTGGGAGAGGTCAATGTAGTTACCAAGATGAAAGCGACCCACGCCGTCATTGGTGGAGAAGGGAATGGTGGTGTTATCTACCCGGAAAGTCATTATGGACGCGACGCTCTGGTCGGCATTGCTTTATTCCTCAGTCTGCTGGCACAATCAGGCAAGAAAGTTACCGAACTTAAAGCAACCTATCCGCCCTATTGCATTGTCAAGAAAAGAGTCGATCTGACACCCGATATAGATGTGGATGCAATCCTGGAAGCCGTTAAGAAACAGTTTGCCGATCAGGAAGTAAACGACATAGATGGTGTGAAGATTGATTTCCCTGATAAATGGGTACACCTTCGTAAATCTAATACCGAACCCATCATCCGTATCTATTCCGAAGCACAGACCACAGAACTGGCAGATGCTCTTGGAGAAGAGATTATCAGTGTGGTGAAAGCTATCGCAGCAAAATAAAACATATTATTATAAAAGAGTCGGGGCATCATCTGTTCCGGCTCTTCTTTTAAACCCTTGAATAAAACGTATGAAAACAACCAGAAGAGGCTTTATGAAAGCCGCTGGTGCAATAGGACTCTTCTCTATTGTGCCGAGAAATGTATTGGGTGGTAATGGCGTCATTCCCCCGAGTGATCAACTAACCAAAGGTATTATTGGTGTCGGTGGTATGGGCCGCGGGCATTACAACTACGCCGGTACCCGTCTGGTCGCTATTTGCGATGTGGATGCAAAGCATCTGAGTGACGGACTTGCAGCTGCCGATGGCAAGATCAAAGGATTTACTGATTTCCGTGAACTGATAGCCCTTCCTGAAGTAGATATCGTACACATAGCAACTCCTCCTCACTGGCATGGTCTTATGGCTGTAGAAGCTGCCAAGTCAGGTAAAGACATCTGGTGTGAGAAACCAATGACCCGTACCATCGGCGAAGGAAAACGCGTCATGGAAGCCGTTAAGCAATATGGCAATATCTTCCGTCTGAATACGTGGTTCCGTTTTGCAGATACATTTTATGGAATGGGAACTACTGTTGAGCCTATTAAGAAATTGGTCGATAGCGGACTGCTTGGCTGGCCTCTGACCGTGACTATCGGCAAGCATACCGGTTTTGACTGGAAATTTTACTGGGTTGGCAATACAGGACTTCCTGTTATGCCGGTTCCTGCTGAACTCAATTATGACATGTGGCTCGGTCCGGCCCCCTTCAAACCCTATTCCGCACACCGTGTGCACCAGACCTTCCGCGGATACTGGGATTACGATGCGGGTGGACTTGGAGACATGGGTCAGCACTACATTGATCCGGTGCAATATTTCCTGGGCAAAGACAATACCAGTCCGGTGAAAGTTGAGATTGACGCTCCGCAACAACACCCGGATGCCGTAGGTACCTGGCGTAAGATCACCTATACCTATGAAGATGGTTGTAAGATTATCCTTGACGGTGCAGGCACCATTACCGATGTACCATATATCGCCGGACCTAAAGGCAACTTATATCCGGGCTTCCGTTCTGATATTCCTGATCTGGAGCGCAAACTAGCCGCTTTCCCTGATCCAGTGAAGCAGAATACAGATTTTGTTGAGTCCGTTCGCACACGCGAAAAGTTTGCGCTCAACGAAATCAACGGCTTCCGTTCAGCTACCATTGTCAATATGGGAGCAGCAGCACTGCAACTTCACCGCGACCTTCAGTTTGATCCGGTCACACTTCGTTTTATTGGTGATGATGATGCCAATAAACTGATCGATCAACCTATGAGAGCACCGTGGACTATCTAATCACACTAAATCAGTAATAACAATGAAAACAATAAAATATTTGTCCATCCTGCTTATAGCACTCTTTTGCTATACCGGATCACATGCGCAGACAGATCCAAACCGAACCGTAAAAACAAAGGTAGCTGACCTGCTGGCACAACTTCCAGCTCAGGATGCTACCAGCTATAACAAAGTGATGAGCGAACTCTTAAGCACAGGAGAAGAAGGTTTGCTTCAGATCATGGCTTTATACAAAGAGCCGCAACAAGGAGACAACACCTTGATAGAATATGCTATCACAGGAATGTCCCGTTATGTCAAAGATGAACAACAACGCAGACAATTTGTCTATTCGTTGCTGAAAGCCTTGCGTCAAACTCCTTCCAAAGAAGGACAGTTTTACCTGATCACGACTCTGCGTCTTGTGGGCGATGAAGAGTGTGTCAAAGCACTGCTGCCATTTCTTCAGGACGAGCGTTTGGCAGATGTTACAGCACGTACATTGGTTACTATCAATACCAATAATGCCCGTGCCGGTATGATCGAAGCAATGAAAACAGCCAAAGGCAATCCACTTCTTTCTG
>JAQUTK010000017.1 GCA_028709785.1 Bacteroidales bacterium | reverse complement strand
TTCCAAATAATCGTTGTAAATCGCCCTGAACTTATTCTCGTTTAACATAGTCATCTGCTTTTTAAATTTACTGCAAACATAGTGACTATTTGAAAAGTTTAAAATACGGGGTTTACCGAATGCTTACAATTGAGCAAACAGGCTTCTGTGAAACAGAATTGATCCTGTCGCTGAAGCAAGCTTTCCTTCAAATGCTTCCGTGCTGCTTGTCAAAGGATATGATAGTTCGTTTTTTATCTCTCTGGGGGAAATGCCAAAACGCTTGATAATTGAATCACATATACCACGAAAGAAGGGTATGTATTCTTCTTGAACATCATGGTGTTTCTGTCTGCTTTCTTTTCTTTCTGCCATTTCGTAAGCTTTGTGCATTTCATTTTTTTCTTCCTGACTCATTTTACTGATGTCATTTTTTTTAGTCATTTCTGTTATTATTATATGTATAGCGCCAACCGGAAGTAACCCTGCGCAAGATTAATTGACTCGGTGAAGATAAATCAATCATTCTTTAAAATAGATCGGATTTCCGTCGAGAGGATTCAATCATTTAGCGTTCTTTTGTAGTGTAAAGGAAACTATCTCATATTGAGTGCGTAAAGGAAGAAATACAAAAATGTTAAAACATGAATTTTGTAAGAATGAGCCCATGATTCTGGCAGATATTTTGAGAATAATGTTCGGAGAAGGCGATTCATGCTGTTTACCGACACAGGAAAAACAATTGAATGAAATTGATATTTCGTCCTCATGAAAGTAAATTTTCATTTGTATGAAATGAAAAAAACATCTGCATGTTTTTAGCTGACTACTATTATAAATGTATTACCATATAAAAAAGAGATCCTTATGAAAGACAATTATTATTTCCCCCATGATGCCGAATCGATGAATGATCCCAGAATTGTAAAACTGATCAATCGCTATAAGATGAGCGGTTATGGCGTGTTTTATGCGATAAATGAACTGCTGAGAATTCAGGATAACTATTGTTGTCACCTGTCGTTGTTGAAAATGCTTGCTCGTAAAATCAATGTAAATCATCAAATGGTCTTGTCTGTTGTAACCGATTTTGAGTTGTTTGTTGTCACTGATGAATGGTTTTATTCGGAAGATATGTGTCGTAGAATGAAAAAATTTGATCTTAACAAATGTAAAATAGAAGAGAGAAAAGCAAGAAAGGAAGCTGCTAATGAGCTGAAAATCAAACTTGAACTATTGAGAGAGGAAGCAGAAATGAGGCACAAAGAAAAAGAAATAGAAAAAGAAATGGAAATGGAAAAGGAAATAAAAACAATAGTAGAAAGTAAAGAAGAAAAGAAAGAAGAAAAATTAATTGAATCACCTGAGGTGAATGAAGAAATTGCAAAGACTACTACTACGACTACGACTGAAAATCCTAATAATTGTCTTGTAGAATGTTTGAATTTTACCTATCCCCCATTGAGACAACCTGGTGACTCAAAAAAATGGATTGCCCATGTGGACAAGGCTTTCACGGACCAAATGTGGCTGGATATCGTGGGAATGAAATCGGGACTTGGATTGCTGTTTAAGGATAATTGCGTGGTGCTCAAACAGTTGTTTAAAGACCAGGTGATTTTAATGGACAAAATGGAGACAATCAGATGTCCGTCGGATGCGAAACGATATTTCGCAAACTGCATGCAATCGGGTACGGAAGTGTATGCGAGATTAGTGAAAAACCTAAAGGAGATTCTGAGTAAAAAGGATCCTTACCCTTTTGAGGATTACGATCCGAAAACCGGAATCAGGCGGGTTTTTGGTGTGACAATCCCTGCCTGGGCACCTCCCCGACCTGATTGCTCGGTGAGATGGAATGTGGAAGAGAATGACTGGACTGATTAAGTAAAAAGCATGAATTACTATTTGGAGGGTTTTACGTTTGAGGTGTCGGGAACTGCGAAAAAAGTGCGGATGTTTTGTCCGAAATGTCACTCCGAACGGAGGGATAAACGCGATAAGTCGCTGCGGGTCGATACGGTAACGAAGTTTGTACATTGCTATCATTGCGGACTGGATGGTATTGCTACCACGGACAGCGATGCGCTGAAGGCTCTGGATAAGGGAAGTGGGGTGAAGGGGGTTCCCTCCCACTTCCGCCGTCCGGTGTTTGACACAAACAAGACGGTACTGAGCGATGAATTGGCGAAGTACCTGGTGGAGGAAAGGTTTATCCCTCAGGAGATTATCCAGCGAATGATGATCACGGAGGAGGTGCATTATATCGCTGCCGTGGGCAAAAAGGTGAAGTGTATCGGGTTTAACTATTTTGTGGATGATGTGCTGGTCAATACGAAATATCGTGATCTGGAGAAGCATTTTGCTCTGGAACCCGGGGCGCCGCTGGTGCCCTGGAATATCGACAACGTCAAAGATTCGAATGAGTGCGTTTTTACGGAGGGTGAAATAGATGCGATGAGCTTTATGGCTACCGGACGAATGGACGTAATCAGTGTGCCCAATGGGGCGAATGGCAGTCTGGAGTGGCTCAACCCGTTTGTGGAGTCGCATTTTGAAAACAAGGATGTGATCTATATCGCGGTGGATACGGATAAGCAGGGACTGGTGCTGCGCAACGAACTGCTGCGCCGGTTTGGTCGCGAGAAGTGTCGTATCGTGACCTACGGACCTGATTGCAAGGATGCCAATGATCACCTGAAACTGTATGGCTTGGAAAGCCTGAAGATCTATCTGGATAGCGCACCCGAACTGCCACTCGAGGGTGTGTTTACGGTGAAGGATGTGATTGAGGACTTTCGCGCCATGTTTGAGCAGGGGCTATCGCACGGACTGAGCACGGGGTTTAAGAATCTGGACCGGTTCATGCGATTTGAAACGGGGATGCTCAACATTGTGACAGGTGTGCCCGGTGCGGGCAAGTCGGAGTTTGTGGATATGCTGAGCATCAACCTGTTTATGCTCCACGACTGGAAGACGGCGTTTTTCAGCCCGGAAAACTTTCCGCTCACCACGCATTACAGTAAACATGCGGAGAAGATGGTGGGCAAGAAATTTAAGAAGGGAATCACTTCGGAAGCGGAATATCAGGAGGTGGTGAATTTTCTGAAAGAAAACATCTTTTCAATTATCCCGAAAGAGGGCTTTACCAGTGAGTGTATCTTACGAAAGGCCCGCGAACTGGTGCGCCGTAAGGGGATCAAGCACTTGGTAATTGATCCGTACAACTGCATCGATCATCAGTACAGTGGCAAGGATGAGACGCAATACATCAGTAAGTTTCTTCAGGAACTGAAAGAATTTGCGATGAACAATGAGGTGCTGGTCACATTGGTGGCGCATCCGAGAAAGATGGAGATAGATCTGAAGACGGGGACATTTCAGGTGCCGAATATGTACAGCATCAATGGTTCGGCAAACTTCTACAACAAGGCGGACTACGGTATCGCGGTGGAACGCAACAGCCGGACAAACGTCTGCACGGTGCATATCCAGAAGGTGCGGCAGCGTAATCTGGGCAAACCCGGCCGCGCCTGTTTTGTTTTCGACCTGACGAATGGAAGATACGTCCCCTGCGAGGAGGATCTGTCGGATGATGGTCTGAAAATGATGAGACACTCGGCTGAGATCTTTGACTCGTCCAACTGGTTTAAGAAGAAACAGGGAATAATCGAGAGCAACGCCATCCAGCAACGCATGTGTTTTGAGGAGGCTGCGAGCGATATTGCAGGCGTTTCAGGAGGTGATTTAGGTGCTTCGGATGAGTATGAGGATGCTTCTCCCCGACCCGAGCTCCCGTTCTGATGAGCACCAAGCGTACCGACCAGCACTGCCATTGCGATCGTCGTCATTGCGGGCTCCGACCCGCAATCTCCCCATTGGTAGCATACTGATAAGCAAATTATTCAGGCATAAGAATATGTCTGAATAATTTGCTTATCTCATTTAATTTCAGTATATTTACTAATTGTTATTCAACTAATACTTCACCACTTTATGAGACGGTCAGAGGAAGAAAAGAGATTCAGAATCAGGAGATACGGCAAAGCGGAACTGGGACTTCTTTATGCTCCGGAGCGCAGCAAACACAATGCATGGGAGGCGGTAAAGAGCTGGATCGATCGCTGCCAGCCGCTCAGTGAAGCACTGCTCGAAGCCGGTCTGACCACTCATACCCGGGTGCTTTCCCCCCGCCAGGTGGAGCTCATCATACAGCATCTCGGGGAGCCGTGAACAAAGCAAGCGGCAAGCCGGGCTGTGATGTTCCGCTTGCCGCCTTTGACTTCGGTCCTACTTATAATTAACTTCTTTTGAACCCCTACTTTGCAATTTGTTCTTTATCTAACAAACAATCAAATGCTTTGAACAAATTTGAATATGAGCCATTGTGTAATAGATCTGATTTTGACCAACTTATAGCTTTATCAAGTTTCCCTTTACTACATAACTCACGTACCCAATTCTCTTTTTCAAGGTATATTTTGTTTTTGCAATAATCTTTCAAATATTTCTTCAGAGCTTTTTCCACGTCAGCAGAGCTTTGATAATAACAATTTGTTTCTTTGAAATGTATCAAAAACCAAAATTCAATGGAGGGTAAACTATCACAAATAATTACATGCTTATTCTTCTCATACTTTTGTTTAAACTTGACCAAAGCATCATTCTCTTTCTTATTACGCGATGATACATCAGCATCAAAAACGCATATAACAATAGCACCATCTCTTAACAACTTTTCTGTACAAGTCCTAATATCATGAATACATGTTTGTTCAAAAAAACGCGGTTTTACTATACACTTGAAATTGAAAATGGTCTTAATATGGGAAAAATAATATTGTTCTGTAATACCCTCTCCAACAATATGAATACCGGCAAAGGTTTCTTTTGTTTTTTGACTTCTTCCATTCATTTCTTATAGGTATTAGATATTAGGAATAGCTCCAAATTTTCCGTATTTATAGGCTTTCTGTAAAGATGAAATACGACTTAATCCTTTAAAATCTGACAAAGAATATAGTTCTGTTGATCCATCATTACGTTTGCTTGTAAACCAAATACTGTCTTTCCTCAACAAATCCTCTTCCTCAAGCAATCCGTCATAATGTGTTGTTAGAAGTAACTGAGACCGGCCTTTCTGCTTAAAGAAATTTTCAATGAAGAACTCAATCAATTTTGGATGCAAAGAAGATTCAACCTCATCAATAGGTACAAACGCTTCGTTTTTAACGATATAATTAATAACACCAGCCAAACCTAATGTCCTTAAAGTTCCTGCAGATTGAAGATTCTTTGGTAAACTAAAGAAATCTTCATTACCTTGACTGTTAGTTACTTTATGAACAAAGGTTGTTTGCATGCGTTTTAATGTCTTTTCACGTTTAAGTCGATCCCTTTCTTCTTCATCTATATCATTATCATTTACGAGCATATTTAATAACTGAGTAGGCACTTTCTTAGCAACAGCTTCAGAATTTATATCAGTGATATTATAGTCTGCTCTATGAAGAAAATCCAAGATGTATTCCTTTACTGCTTGATCTTTTGAAATTAAGTCTTCTGAAAAGAAGCTCAAATTCATATCAGGTTCTATAACACTTTTGTACTGCTCTTTTATCCATGTTGTAACAGCCTCCATTTCTGGAAGGTTCACATTCACCTGCTTGTAGGCAGAAAATACAGACATATTCGGAAGACACTTCACCGCAATCTGTTCGTTTGCTATCTGACTAATCTTTACTCTGTTCTTATTGAAATTTATCTCTGAAATCCCATTGTTAAACGAGCGATCAAAAATTAGAGCGGGTTGGATGCCTGGATAGATTGATAGGCTCTCAGAAATCACCTTCTCATTTGTTAGCTCAAGGATATACGAATACTTCGTTGGTCCTACATAAAAGATCAAGGAGAACTGGCTCGGTTCCTTTGGAGTGTGTTTATCCAGCAAAAATGGAATTACACCAGTTGGTACCTCTTTGTTGCTTGGCGTTTTCTCCCAAAACCGATTGAGAAATTCAAAAGCATTAAGCAAATTAGATTTACCAGAAGCATTTGCTCCATAAACAATTGCCAGTCTAAGAAGTCGAACATTTGGTGCGACCTCTACTACCTGATAATCTTCATACTTCTTATTTTTTGTTGCTTCAAAGCTAATAGTTGCTTCGTTCTTAAATGAAAGAAAGTTTTTGATTTTTAGTTCTTGTATCATAGCTACTCCTTTCTATATAAACCCAATTTATAATTGGATCTATTCTTTGATTATGCATATTTTCTGCAAATGTAAAAATTAGAACGATATTATTGGTGTATTTATGTCGTATAATTGCAAATATTCTATTAAATATGAATTTCTAATACATTTATTACCAGAATACAGCAAGCGAAAGGCTGTGATGTTCATCTTACAGCCTTTGTTGTTATTTATCGGAATACTGATTACACACTCTACTTTTAAAGTTGGCTATATTATCCTTTTAAGAAACTCCCAGAAATATGGTTTTCTTTATCGGATAATGCTCATCGTCGTAGTCTGCGACAAGATTGGAAAGAAGCTCTAACTCTATCAGATTCTTATCATCTGAAGGAGTGTTTTCATCTATTAGGGGAAGAAGTTCTTCAATTCTCTCCATTGCCGCCTTATAAGCTGTTTCTGTTGTAATCTTCGCCATAATTTAAATATTTGAGCAATCAATTTTGTCATACTCTTTATGAGTTCCAATAAAACGGATGTAAACCATTTTTATCTGAAACTTGATCACAGCTACTAGCCTGTAATCATTGCCTTTTATATTGAATACATAATGTTGGTTGCCTACACTATCGGAATCTATTCTTCTTCTATCTTAGTAAAAAAAAACCATTTCTCATTCTCTTCATAGAGTTTTTTTGTCCCACGAGGAACATACAATGTGGCACTATGAAGGCCGCAAAAGGGTTCATCTTCCGAGTGGAATGTTGGACAGACCTTTGCCTGCACATGGATTTCCTTCAAATTGACACAGCCTGTTAAACCATCAAACTCAATTCTTACCATACTTGAAGGGATAGTCAGGGATTGTAGTTTAGAACAACCGGAAAAGGCATCTTCTCCTATTACAGCTACACCAGATGGGATGGTGTACTCTGGGCCTTTATCATTGGGGAATGCAAGAAGTATGCCTTTGTTTTTTGAAAAGAGAACTCCATCTTCTGCCATATAAGAAGGATTGTTTTCCGCAACAGAAAAAGACTTCAGTTTCTTATTTTCTTTATGTGACAAACAATCTATATAAGTTATTGTTGAAGGCAGCTCTATTGAAACAAGATTGGGACAACTATCCAATGATGAATAACTAAGAATTTTAATGCCTTCTGGGATGCTGACATGTGGACCCTTTCCAGAAGCTATCATCTCAAGACTCATCTCATCTTTATTTACTAACAGACCATCAATCGCGCATAATTCAGGATTCGTTTCGGGCACAATGAATTCGGTGAAAGATCTGCAACCATTAAAAGCATCGTACCAAGGTTGTATTCCATCTTCTATTGTCACTGATCGTAAATTTATAAAATCATTAAATTCTTTTTTATTGGGGAAATAGAATCCTTTTATCGTTAGGGATGTTACCTCCTCCCTGATATCTTTGAAAGATGAATGATTTCCGGAATATTCTTTTCCATTGAATGTTACTTTCGTTTTTGATATTACTAATTCTCCGGTATGGGTCTCAGGGGATATTTTATTATCTGATGTTTTGCTGTTAGTAACTGCTGAAGAGTCAATGTCTTCCAAGATTTTGTTTTTCACTAGAGTTATTTTTTATGATAGTAAATAAATAAAAAAGTACAGGGCTACAGCCTTTCAGCTGTGTCCTGTACTGCATTGATGCTGTAAAGGTATAATTTTTTGCTTTATAATCCTTCTAAAAAACAGAATATTGATGAGATTAATAACAGATTAAGCAAATATCGAAGTAAACACCTGTTTTCGTCCCCGGGAAACAGGATGCTGATCAATGAATACAATAAAAAGGAACTTGTTCCCGGAGAAAAAGAGAATTTATGTCTCCCCTGCTCTTCTGAGCTCTGCTCAACGCTGAACTCTCTTATCTGCATGTCGTACCTTTGTTTCGCTGCCGCAAGGATCCACGGCGCAGAGTTTTCTTATTTATTTATCTTTTAATTTAATGTATTATGAGTGTAGCGTATCAATTGGTGCTTCGGCCCAATCCGAAAGACAAACTGGCTCCAAAGAAGTATTATGCTTCTGTGAAAGCCAGCGGGACTACTGAGTTTGAATCATTGTGTACAACCATCTCCGACCGTGGTACTTGTATCAAGGGAGATATCCAGGCGGCGATCGACGGACTGATCTTCTCCATGAAGCAGGGACTGGCAGAGGGTCGTATCATCCAGCTGGGTGAGTTTGGCAATTTCCGTATGAGCGTGGGCGGCACGGGTGTGGAGGATTCGAAGGAGTATGCAGTTTCGATGATCCTTCGGAAGAAGATCATCTTCACGCCGGGTAAACTTCTGAAGGATATGATGAAGACCATCGCGTTCAGGTCTGCCGGGGTCAAACCTGCGGAAGTGGTTACTGAACCGTAACAGGTGATGAAATCATGAGTGCAAGAATCAAAATGATCTTCGAGTGGCTGCTCGCGCTCCTGAACTTCTTTAAGAAGGACCCGGCAAAAGCACGCGAGTTCACCGAACTGGTCACCGACCAGTATGACTACCTGGTGCTGCAGATCGAGAAGTTTCAGAAGGATTACTTCGAACTGTGTGAGCGGATCAAGACGCTCTACACGGAGATCGGAGAACTGAGAGAAACAATCAGCAAGAGTACCGGACAAAAGTGTATAGCGACGGGCTGTAATGCCAGAGTCAATCAGTAGTGTAATTGGGGAGTCTTATTTTCTTTCGGGAAAGATAAGACTCTCCTTTCTAATAAATAAGAATACTGATGAAAAGATCAATCAATGAAGCAGATATCGGAAATAAATACCTATTTTCGTCTCGATAAAACCGGACTCTAATCAATGAATACAATGAAAAAGTACATGCTCTTTGCTTTCCTGTTTTGTGCAATAACCGGAAGTGTGTTTTCACAAACGGTTCGCCGTGTATCTGATCCCAACTTTTTCCCGATATCGGTGTGGTACCAATCGGTATCCAACGCTCAGGCGTATAAAGATAACGGGATAAATCTCTACATTCTGCCGACATCACTGAATGAATCGGGTTTGAAGACATTGAAGTCTGCCGGAATGAAATGTATCATTAATCAGGATTCTGCTACGTTAGGTTACATCAATGACCCCATTGTCTATGGCTGGCATATTGGTATCGATGAGCCTGACAATGCGCAGGAAGATGGGAAAGGTGGATATCTTCCCTGCGTTGATCCGGCTATTATTATCAGTACGTACACCCGGATAAAGGCGAAAGATCCTTCCCGTCCGGTCTATCTGAACCTTGGAGTGGGTGTTGCTGATCTGGGTTGGTTTGGACGGGGTGAATGTTGCAATAATATTGATTCCTACAAGGCAACCTCCAATGGGTATGTAAATGCCGGAGACATCCTGTCCTTTGACATTTATCCGGTGAATGGCGGTTCTAAAGCGTATCGGGATAAGCTATGGTATGTGGCTAAAGGGATTGACAGTTTGAAGTCCTGGTCGTTGAATAAAAAGCCGGTCTGGACCTGGATTGAAACAACAAAGATCTCGGATACTTCGGAGGGAACGCCTACTGCCAATGATATCAAGGCGGAAGTATGGATGGCGCTGATTCATGGGGCAAACGGGATCGGTTATTTCTGTCACTCCTTTGGTCATTATGAAGCCGGATTATTGTTTGCGGATGCCAATATACTTTCTTCGGTAAAAGCATTGAACAGCCAGATCACCGCGCTTGCTCCGGTATTGAATAGTCCATTGACAAAGGGCTACGCATCTGTAAGCAGCAGTAACAGCGAAATACCGATTGATATCATGACAAAGAAACAGGGTGGAAAGAATTACCTGTTTGCTGTATCCATGCGACCGGGTGAAACGGTTGGTACCTTCCATGTCAGGTCCGGTAAAACGGTGGAAGTGATTGGAGAAAACAGAGAGATTCCTGTGGTGAAGGGGTCGTTTACCGACAAGTTTGCTTCATATAGCGTGCATCTTTACAGGATAAAGTAGGACTCCCCCTCTTTTCTCTTTTGGAATTATTCAGATTGGTTCCCATTTCCTGTTTTATTGCAATATAATTGCTAATTTTGCGGTGTTGAATAAAACCTTTGTATGGAAATTTTACTTATTCTGGCTCTTATACTTTTAAACGGCCTCTTCTCGATGTCGGAAGTGGCTCTGATATCTGCGCGCAAATCGAGTCTCTCTAATGAGGCTAAGCATGGCAATAAAGCGGCCAGGACTGCTCTCAGACTGGCGACCAATCCGAATAACTTTCTTTCTACCGTTCAGGTCGGGATCACACTGATTGGGATACTCACCGGACTTTATTCCGGAGATGTACTCTCTGAACACTTCGCTCCTATTCTTGTTGATTGGGGTGTGCCACTTAACTACTCGTACTCAATCGCGCAGACTTCCATCATTATCGTGGTTACTTATCTTAGTATTGTGTTTGGCGAACTGGTGCCGAAACGGATCGGAATGAGTGCGTCGGAAAAGATCGCTAAGATTATCGCGCGTCCGATGAACTTTTTGTCTGTCATCGTTACTCCTTTTGTCTGGTTGTTGTCCCGGAGTACTTCGGGCATTGTCAATATGCTTGGCATCAAAGCGAAAGAGTCAAAGGTGACGGAGGAAGAGATCAAGTCAATGGTGCGGGAAGGTGTAGAGGATGGCGAAGTGCAACTGATGGAAAATGAAATTGTGGAACGTGCATTCACGCTGGGCGACCGTAACCTCGAGACGATCATGACGCACCGCAACGACATTGTGTGGATTGATACGCAGATGACGAAAGAGGAGATCAAAGAGATCATTTTCATCAATCCGTTTAATAAATATCCTGTCGCAAAGGGTGATCTGAATCATGTGAAAGGGTATGTTAATCTGAAAGATATTTTCATCAATATCGAGTCTCCGGATTTTGATATCCTCCAGATTACCAATCCGGCGCAGTATTTTTATGAAAATATGGAAGTGTATGCTGCTCTTGAAAAGATGAAGACAAACCACATACGTTATGCGCTTGTGATTGATGAGTTTGGCAGCATCAGGGGTGTTGTGACTCTGAAAGATATCATGGAGGCACTTGTCGGTGAGATGCCTTCGAAGGATGAAGCTCCGGAGATCGTGAGACGGGCTGACGGTTCTTATCTGGTGGACGGACAGATCTCTTTTTATAATTTCCTGAGCTATTTCAAAAGCGTCGAACTGTATTCAAATAATGACTTCAATACGCTCAGCGGACTGATCCTCGAAGAACTGGAACATGTGCCGCAGACGGGTGAAATAATGCAATGGAAGGACTTCACACTTGAAATTGTGGATATGGATGGCGCGCGGATTGATAAGGTGCTGGTTACCAAACCTACTGACGATATGGACTAAGTAAACGATAAGAAATAAAGAAAGAGGAGTCTCACTTTTCCCGAAGGAAAGAATGAGACTCCTCTTTTTCATTGTTCAACGGGAACGAAAGCAGGCTCTTACTTCAGTAGTATCTTTTCTGAAACAACTGAACCATCAGCCATCGTGCGTTTTACCAGGTAGATCCCTTTCAGATTATTTGAGAACAGGATCGGTTGACCTGACAAGTTGAAGTATTCTTCTGAAACACATTCCTCTGAAGAAATGGAGATCTGAGGTACTGCAAGGAGTGGATCATTGGATATTCCATTAAAACGGATGTCGTCATACATAAAGCCCGAAGGAGCCGCGTCAAGCCCCCAGAACAGCTGAGTGGCTCCTGCCTTGAAGGAACCGCCGGTGTCGGTAGCCGAAGAGCCCTTCATCCATGTCACTCCATCGGTGGAGTATTCAAAGAGCAGGTTTATTGAGGATGATCCCGATACGGTGGCACGGTACCAAACGGACTGACCGGCTAACGGATTGAGGGTGGAGATACCGGTATTAGCCATCATCGTGAGCTCCTGAGAGGCTAATACAGTGGACTTATAGATCCTGAATTCGGTGGCTCCGCTCCCATGGTTGTTATAGGCGACAAAAGCGTAACCGGACATGATACCGGGGGTGTAACCGGTAGTGGTGGTTCCAATTTGCGTGGTGTCACCGCGTAAGAGTACACCGTTTTTGTAACTATCGGTCGATGAAGTAAGACACATCTTCCAGGTTACTGAGTAATCGGTGCTCTTGTTTTTAAACTTTGTCAGATTTAAGACGCCTGAGTTCTTGCGCGAAGTACAAGAATAGATCTTTAGCATGTTGCTGGTGGTCTGACTCTGATCGGTATAGGAGATGACTCCTGCTTTGGTCGTGTTGCCTGTTCCAACTGTGACATTTGCTGCCGGAGGAGTACGGGATACGGATGAAGCTGCATCGCTCTCAAAATCATACGCCATACTGATGGGTGTCGGAAGCAGTTCACCTCTGAGCGCGATGGAATGTGGTTCCACATACTTGCTGCGGAAGGTCACTGTATCTTCAAAAGTGCCCAGACTTGAATGGTTCAAACGGATATAAACGGCTCTCCGGTCTAACGTGTCTTTATCTAATGGATCGATGACCAGACTGTCGCTGAAGTTGGCGTTTCTTGAAAGTGAAATCTCAAAGTTGTGGCGTGTGGTTGCCGTAACGCCTTCGATGAGGTCGCGCCCTGAGACGTAAACCACCTGAACGGTATCCTTATCTTGCTGGGTACGAAGTTCGTCGAGCGCATAGCGGTTGATGGTAAAGTCGCTGGACTTTTTACTGATCTGATCAATCAGCATAGCACCATTGCTACTGCCCAAACCCCATAAGAGCTGCACCGCACCACGTTCGTATCTTCCATCTGTAAAGGCGGTCTCCGCCCCTCCCTGCCAACTCTTGCCATCGGCCGAACATTCAAACAGGATCTGTGTGCCAAACGTAACGGCGCGATACCAGCAGCCTGCGGATGGTGCGAGAACAAAACGGCTTGTATAGCTGCTCTTTTCAGTAATGCCGTCGGCTGTTGCCACATAGGTGCGCAATGTCACGGTGTTGTCTGCATTGTTTTCTGCGACAAACAGATAACCTTGTTTCATACCGGTAGCATAGTCGCAGCTATCGGATCCACGCATCAGGATCGCGGTCTTGTTGCCTGCTGTGCCGTAGCCTTTCCAGGTGATGGATGAGTTGAAAGGTGTAACGGAATAGAGATCCAGATCAGCGACACCGGTATTGTTGGTTGCACCGTTGGAATAGCTCTTGAAACAGTGAGTAGTGGTAGCCTCTTGTCCGTAGCTAACAATGCCGGCACTACCGCTCTGTACGGTTATCATCTCTGCCACCGGGGTGGTCGCTTCTGTGGAAGTGCTGTCTTGTTCGAAGGTGTAATCAGACAGATTATCAGATTGATCCAGAATCATATGATCGAAATAGATACCCTTGTTGATGGTTACTCTGGGTTTGCGGCGGACTTCAACAACACTCTTTCCGGCTTTTAAATCGACCGTGAAAGAAGCATAGGCCCAAACGGATGGGGAGGCTGTCTTGGCAAATTCAGGGGTTGAACAGTACACACCGTTTACATAACAATCGATATTGTTGATCAGAGCATAGGGCGCTGAGTAACGAAGCTGAATGCGGTATTTACCGGCTCTCGGCACGGATATGGTATCGCGGATGCTGGCCGTCGAACTGGCGCCAAAGTCCATGTATCCCTGACCTGTATAGTTCCACACGCCGGTGTTGAAGCCGTTGGTTTTGCACGAAGCGACATTCTTATAATCGAAACATTCTGCTTCGTATTGATGTGCTCCTGTATAGACAGGGGGTGCTGCCGGGATAATGATCGTTGCTTCTTTGTAGTCGGTCAGACGATCCGTGCCTGCGCCGCCACAGTTGGTCACTTCGATATCCAACGGACCATTGTGCTTTACTGTAATCGTAAAGACTCCGTCTGCCAGGGTGCTTGTCACCTTACTGGCGGTATGTTTGGCCCGGTCTTTCCAGGTTAGTACGGGTTCAGACACACAGCCATATACCCGGAGGGTGTCTGTCTTGAGAACAGTAACATCTGTACGGTAATTGGTGAGATAGAATGTGAGCTTATCGGCATACTCTTTCATCACTCCCATCGTATATTGGGAATAGAACAGATCAACATGATCGCAGGTATTGTATTTGAATGGAATAGTACCGATAGCCATTTTGTTTTCATCCATATAAGGATTGTAGGTCATCCAGGTGTTGTCCATCCGGTCGGCAAAGATATCGCCGGTATATTGCTCCGGAAAGAGCGTGTTAAACTCGTTTACCTTGGCATCAACTGTTTTCCAGCGAGAGGTGTATTGTGTCTTCTTTACCTGCACCTGAAAGGTGTTGGCCAGACTGTCGGCAAGCGTAAAGACAGTCGGAATAGCCGGATAACGTCCGGTCTTCTTAAACCAGGTGGTGTTGTACTGCATCTGTTTACCATCCATGTTGTATAGTCCGTCAAACAGGTCGCCGGGTGTGGCATACTTGCCCCAGTCGTTGCCGGAAAGTACATTGTTGACAATGACGACTTTGGTGCGGTCGATAACCTCTTTACGGCTTGCGATGCGCACGGTCTTGTCCAGTATCTTGCGGAAGATATCGATGCTGATATTTTCATACTGTGGGTAATAGCCCCAGCGACGCATGGTATAACCATCGGGAGTGGTCGTTGCGGAGAGTTCGCGTACGTCTTGTTGCCAGATCAGTTCCGGACCATCGGTCACGGTTTGTCCGGTCAACATCATGTGACTCAACACTGGAATGGCACCTGCTGCTTCGGGAAACTTGGAGGTGCGGTTTTCATTCTCCCATCCGCATTGGTCAAAACGGATGCCGTATGTGCCGGCATAACCGGAAACAAAAGAGCCAAAGCAGACACTTTCGTTGTCATAAAAGCAGGTGTTTGTCGTATATTTATCAAACATCATGAGATGTTCGGAATTCTTTTTGCAGATGGATGCAAAATCAGGGAAACGTTTCATCATGGCCAGAGGATTGAGACTCGAACCATAATGTTCGCCACAGAAACTGATAATGAGATAGCCGCCGTATTTGTCGGAGAGCTTCATCAGATCAACGAAATGGGCCATGCGCTCGGGGAAAGAGCAGGAAAAACGATCGTCAAAGCCCCAAAACTGTTCGGCGTAATTCCAACCGATAAAGTTAGGATACTCGCGGTAAAACTCTTCATAGACGCTTAAGTCTGTCTCGGAAAAATGAGAAAAGCCACCACTGGCGCATTGAACTGTTGCCCACATGCCATTCTCGGCGCAGGCACGCAGCCAGGAACGGGCTGTTTCGTACCCATAGGTCACAATATTAAACTGTCCCGTGTTGGTGTCGTGTGAAATTGATAAGGATATATTCATCACTACATACGGACGGATATCCTTGGGGATAAGGTCAATTACCTTTTGCGGATCGGGCCAGTTCCACGTATCAATGTGCATCAACCACATGGGTTGTTCGGGTGACACGGGACGACGCATCGGCGCCTTTGTCTGAGAAAAGAGATTGACCTGACTCATCGTAAGGAAGAGGATCAGCAAACCCCATCTCCTTACATTCTTCAAAACAGCGAATAAATCATTCATAGTACAAATTGGTTATTAGTATACAACTGATAAGAGAATCTGCTTTCTGTAAAGTGATTCTCTTAAGAGTGCAAAAATATCTAACTTATACGGAAGAACGGGATTAGAATGAAACAGATCCTTTTACCTACGTTACATCTGGCGAAAATTATGGTTACCCGGTAATTTATTGTGAAGATTTGAACAGTAGATCTGATCACTCTTCCACTATGCGACAATATTTACTCCACAAACCGGCATTCTTATACGCTGAACTACTTCCTTTGGGAACATATAAAACACAGTTTTCTGCCACATCTTTGGACATAAATATGCCATACTTCAGTGGGGTTTCTGCTTTGTAATGTATTGCAGCTAACTTCATACAACCAGAAAAAGCTCTGCTTTCAATGGAAGTGAGATCTTCCGGAATCGTGACGGATGTCAGACTTTTGCATTTTATAAAGGCCGATTCTCCAATGGAAGTGACGCTGGCAGGGATAGTGACAGATAATAAACTGATGCAATTGGAGAAAGTACAATCGTTGATGGACGTGATGCTTCGGGGTAAGCGGATGGATTGCAAACTGATACAATCTGAGAATGCATTGGAACCAATGGTTGTTACATTGTCGGGAATGGTAACTGCACTTAATCCGGAGCATCCTGAAAAGGCATTATCACCAATGGAAGTCACAAACTTAGTAAATTTGACTGATTGCAAACTGTTACAACCGTAGAAGGCATAATTACCAATGTAAATGAGAGTTTTAGGAAAGTGGATGGATCTTAATCTGCTGCATCCGGAGAAAGTTTTCTGATCAATGGATGTAAGACCATTCGGTAGAATGACGGATGTTAGCTTGTCGCAATCCTGAAAAGCACAATCAACGATGGAGAAGACTTTTTTAGGAACACGATAATGAGTATTGGATTTGGCACAGGGATAGGCCATCAAAATTGTTTTATCAGAATCAAACAACACGCCATCTACCTGACAAAAGGTTGTGTTTTCTGCTGATACTTGAAACTCTTTCAATTGGCGACAACTTCTGAATGCACGGTCACCAATAGATGTGACGCTGGCCGGAATGAAAATGGAGGTTAGTCCGCTACAACCGCCAAAAGCTTCACTGCCAATAGATGTGACACCCGGAGGGAGGATGATAGAAGTTAAGCCGGAGCAATTTTTAAAGGCTCCATGCCCGATTGAAGTAAAAGACTTTGGTAATCGGATGGTTGTGAGGCCGGAGCAACCGGAGAACGTATTATTGTCAATGGAAGTGATTCCGTCTGGAATCGAAACGGATGTGAGTAAGGTATTACCATAAAAAGCTCCTTCGCCAATAGTCGTGACACTTTTCGGGATGATTAAGGTGCCGGCTTTTCTATCGGGACAGGCGATCAAAGTCGTTTGATCCGAATTGTACAACACTCCTTCTCTCTGGCTATATGCTCTGTTTGCTTCTGATACCTTAAATTCATTTATTCCGCACGTACTTCTTAATAAATTCTTATCAATGGAAGTGACTCCATCAGATAAGATGACGGACAAACTGTTACAGCCAAAGAAAGTAGTGGGAGAAATGGATGTGACATTTCCTGAAAAGGTGACGGATGTGAGGCTGGTACATTCTTTAAAGGCTGCAGAGCGAATAGTTGTAACACTCGCCGGAATCGTAATGGAAGATAAGCTTGTACACATTAAGAAGGCATTGAAGCCAATGGAAACAAGTTTATCAGGGAGGACGATGGACGTTAATCCTGTACATCCAAAAAAGGCAGAATTTTCAATGGAGGTAACACTGACGGGCAAAGATACAGCGATCAAGCTATTACAGTTATTAAAGAAGCAGAATCCAATGGTATCATTGGATGTGTATTGATTCGGAGATTCATCATGAATACTCGATGGACCAGAATAAAAATCACCTCCTTCCACTATGGTAGCGCCGGACATATCAAGGTTTGAAAGTTTGCCCGGCGTTATCTGATCATAGATCGTTCGACCTGCCATTTCACGGATAAAACGAATGTCTGTTCCATTCAGATTGCCGGTGATGGAGAGATCAGTGATCAGATTCTTCTCTGCCTCTGAAATTAGCGTCGGCAAAGTGCCGGCGGAGTCAAGATGAATTGTCTTGCTGACTTTTGCCGGCAGACTGCTTGCTACCAGCAGCATTGCCACCAGCAGCATTGATTTGAAAGAATCTGATCGTTTGATTGTCATATTGGTTTATTTAAAGACCGGTCTGATAGCTTCCGATGAAGGGGCGTTCCCTTCTACATAGGGCCAGTCATTTTTCCATTGTACTTTGTCTAACATCACAACCCGACCGTTGTAATTCTTCACTGAATAGCCATGATACATGATCCAGTCCTGTCCTTCATTGTCTGATACAAACTCTGCATTGTGGCCTACTCCTTTAAAGAATTCATTTCCTTGAATAAGGACATCATATTGATTGTCCATCATCGATCCGCCCTGCTTATTCACGTAAGGTCCCAGCAAACTGGTTGAGCGTCCATATACAGTTTTATACGTACTTTTCAAGCCTTCGCAACAGCTGCCCCAAGATCCAAAGTAGTAATAATAGCCATTGCGTTTGTAAATGTACGAGGCCTCAAAAGCAGTACCGGCAATTTGTTGTTTTACGGCTCCTGTTTGAAGGGAGAGACCGTCCTCAGACAATTCAATCGCATAGATGCCATTGAAACTTCCCCAAACAAGATAATTCTTACCATTATCGTTTATATAGAAGGGATCAATGGAGTTATGCACACCAATCTCATTGCTGCGAAAGAGCTTTCCTTTATCCTGAAACGGGCCTTGAGGGGCATTGGCAACAGCTACACCAATGCCGCACGTCTCTCCGCCGCCCCACACGGACATCGAATAATAGAGCACATATTTGCCGTTAATATAGTTAATATCGGGTGCCCATATTCCGCCGTTTTTCTCAAATGTAGGACGGGTCGCATCTGTAAAGGCTGTGCCGACAAAATCCCATTTTATAAGGTCTTTGGAACGGTAAATAGGTGTGTTGCGAATGTCTTCTGTCGCATAGAGATAGAAATAGCCATCATTGGCCTTGATAATTGAAGGATCTGGCAAACTACGGTTAATAACCGGATTACGGTAGACCAGATTGGGATCTGCAGTCTGCTTTATGGATACTTTTTTGGTGATCGTCTTATCGGGATCCTGCAATGTGACGACTGCCGAACGGCTGGGTTCTGTCTTAGCGGGATTGCCGGATATCGAGAGATAAAGAGCGTTGGATTTGGCATCTGCGTTCTCTTCTATATTTTGAGAAACAGTATTAATCCAGTTTTCAGAAGCTGATACGGTGTAATCCACATTACTCATCACATCAATACAGATCACGGTGTCTGTATAGTTTGGTTCGATCGATTTTACAGATGTCAGAATGTGCGGTGCCTTGACTGTGGGTAATTTCTTCTGTGCAGAAACAGGCAACAGAGTGAATAACAGCAGCCCACAAAGAGCATTTTTCTTTTTCATAGTTTTTATAGTTGAATTCTTATTTGTATAACGTTACTTTGAAGCACTGGTTAGCTATCCGGATCAGATAGGTATGACCGGCAGGTACATTGATTCTGATGTCACCGTCAGTTGCTTTAGCTGTTGTGACCAAAGTGCCGGTTTCGGTATAGACTGATATTTGTTCGCCGGGTTCGGCTCCTTCCATAACAATAGCATCGCCTTCCGTGTAAACCTTGATACTACCATTACCAATTTTTGAAACAGAGGTTATATCTTCAATGATATTTGTAAAGTTACCCCATTCAGATGATACCCAATATGCTGTATAGGAACCTTCAGGAACATAAAGTTTACAAGTAGACTTATTTACTCCAGACAATACATTAAAACTTATTATTTGAGGCGTGATACTATTATTGTGGATTTCTTGTAAGCCATCGCAAAAAGAAAAGGCATAGTCTCCAATAGTTGTTACACTATTACCGATAGTCAGTGTTGTCAATGCTCTGCAACTGTCAAAGGCATGTGCGCCGATTGAAGTGACACTATTCGGAATTGTAACTGAAGTTAATCCGCTGCTTTTATAAAAAGCATAATCACCAATTGAAGTGACTGTATTAGGTATTGAATAACTGGTTGATTTTGATTTTGGGAAGTTTATCAAAGTTGATTTTTCATAATTAAGTAAGACCCCATCTAATTGACTATATGTTGTATTACCTTCCGAAACCTGAAACTCTTTTAATCCGTTGCAAAGCCAAAAAGCAGATGACTGTATGGATGTAACCTTACTGCCAATAGTGACTGATGTCAATCCGGTACAACGTGAAAAGATCGCTTGACCAATTGATTTAAGTCCATTACCAATTGTGACTGTTGCCAATCCGGTACATTTGTAAAAGGCTGATTTGCCAATAGAAGTAACGCAGTCAGGAATCTGAACTGAAATTAAACCACTACACCCCTCAAAGGCATACTCTCCAATAGAAGCAACGCTATTACCAATTGTGACTGATGTTAATCCGGTACAAGAATTAAAAGCATAATTGGGAATCGATTGAATGCTATTTGGTATTGTGACTGATGTTAATCCGGTACAATTGGAAAAGGCTGATTCGCCAATAGAAGTTACACTATTAGGGATCGTGATTGATTTCAAATTGCTACAGGAACAAAAAGCAAAAGGGGCAATTGATTGAACATTATCAGGAATTGTATAATTTGTAGATTTTAAGTTAGGGAAAGCAATCAAAGCCGTTTTTTCGGCATTAAACAAGACTCCATCAATCAGACTAAGCGCCGTATTACTTTTTGATAATTGAAAACTATTCAATTTTACACAACCCATAAAGGCATAAGGTTCAATAGATCGAACGCTACTTCCAATATAAATTGACGTTAGACTACTACACCCGAAAAAATCATGAAAGTCAATCATTTGTACACCGTTGCCTATAGTTGCTGATGTCAAACTGGTGCAATCCTTAAAGACACGTTGCCCGATTGAAGTAACATTATCAGGGATAGTAATAGAATTTAAACTGGTACAGTTTTCAAAAGCAGCATGACCTATAGAAGTAACATTATCCGGGATGGAGATCGAAGTTAAACTGGTACAGTTTTGAAAAGCATAATCGGCAATCGATGTTATTCCATCAGGTAAATGGATCGATTTCAGTCGATGACAATTTAAAAACATAAATATCGGTATTATTGTTATGTCATAACCCGGAGTAAGAAAACCTGAACTTTCATAATATCTATCTCCTCCACCTACAATCTTTGCACCTGAAATATCAAGATTAGAAAGATTTCCTGAATTATTATATCCATAATTAAGACCGGTACCAGCCATTTCCCTTATAAAGAGAATATCTGTCCCGTTTAGATTGCCCGTTAAGGTAAGACTGCTTATAAGATCTTTTTTAGAACTTGCAATCATAGATGGAAGTGTTCCTGCTGTTTCTACATGAAGTGTTAAAGATATCTCGTTTGCCTGCATACTGCCTGCTAACAAAAGAACCATCATGAGCAGGATCGATTTAATGGTGTTTGAGCGTTTCATAGTCTTATGTTTTATGCTTTTCGTTGTCGAATCAGATAGATGTAGAAGCTATATGAGACAGGTAATTGCTTGTCAGTATATTCTTTCGCATCAAACGTACCGCCAAAGGTAATAATATAGATATTATTAATATAATATCGGACGAACAAATTCGTAATGGAGATACATATTGTCGAAAATTATTTTGCAGACTCGTGAATTCAAAAAGAGCAACAAAGCTCCTGTTTTATCACATTCAGCTCAATCGAAAAATAAAACAAATAATAAATTCCGATAATAATCGCATCGATTTAATTTATGTATATCTTTGGTGCAATGAATGTATCCGAACAACATGAAAACTCTACATACCGGAACACTTTATGTTGTGAAGAAGGGTAATATATCATTCAAAGTGGCTTTGTAAGAATCTGACTATTTACTGTACCATAAAAACGTATCATTATGAAACAGCACCTCTCCCATTACTCTGTATGGATCATAGCTTGCCTGCTACTCGGAGTAAACCTGCATGCGCAGGAAGTGAAACCGGTTGTCGTTCATGTGGAGAAAGCAGGAACATTGTCTTCGCTTATTGATCCTGCCATGAAGTATAAGATCACCAATCTGACTGTGACCGGTGAGCTCAACGGCACGGATATTCGCTATATCCGTCTGATGGCGGGATGTGCGGATACTGCTACTCATATTCTGACGGTTTGGGTACATTATAATGGTATTGTTTCAGGATCCAATAGCGGGATTGATATTGAAGGAACCAAAAAGGCTAATAAAGAAGAGGCCGAGCGACGGGCTGCCCAATTCCTGAGAGGTGATACTATTGAAGGAAAACTCTCCTTTCTGGATCTGTCCGGCGCAACGATTGTCAGTGGTGGAGAGGAATATATGGACAGCAATAAGGGATCAAATAACATTGAATACAGGACTGCCGATGGGGAATTAGGCAGTTATATGTTTTATGGATGTGAGTCGTTGACTTCTGTTGTACTCCCCAATAATATCACAGAAATACCATACAATTTATTCTACTACTGTAGAAGACTCACTTCTGTTACGCTTCCGAAAAACCTCACAATCATTAGATCTTTTGCGTTTGAGGGGTGCTCCAATCTGGCATCTGTTACTTTTCCGGAGACTCTTGAAAGAATAGAATTATCGGCTTTTAGCTACTGCAAAGGATTGACTTCTTTAGTTTTACCTACTAAGCTTACCACAATTTTAGCTTGTGCATTCAGAGGCTGTACTGGGTTGACCTCCTTAGTGATACCTAATAATGTTACTCGGATAGAGCCTAATGCGTTTATCGATTGTACCGGATTATCGTCTGTCACGATACCGGATCAGAACCTTGGAGTTAGCAATGGCTATACTCCTTTCTTGCTTGTCTTTACTGAATGCGTTGGAATGAAAGAAATTCATGTTTATCCTACAAATCTAAAATATACCTCTGTGGATGGCATTTTGTTCAGCAAGGATGGAAAAACTTTGATCGCTTATCCAATGGGCAGGTCTGACGAATACATGATTCCTGAAGGGGTGACATCTATTGGTGAGAAGGCTTTCGAAGGTTGTGCCGGACTCACTTCAGTCAACATCCCTAAAAGTGTGACAGAGATATGTAAACAAGCTTTTAGAAAGTGTAGCGGATTGACTTCAGTGTCTCTTCCTGAAAATATATCTGTGATTCCCGATTATGCTTTTTCGGAATGTTCATCACTCACTTCAATCACTATTCCTGAAAGAGTGACCTCGATTGGTCATGCGGCCTTTATGGATTGTAAATCACTCACATCGATCCTTATCCCGGAGAGCGTGACTCAAATAGGAACCGGCGCATTTGTCCGTTGCGTGAAACTAATATCGGTCACACTACCCAACAGTGCCATTCTAGCAGACAATCCCTTTAGTGGATGTGCCCTTCTGAAAGAGTTCGTCGTATCGTCTGATAATCCTTTGTATTGTACTGTTGATGGTGTCTTGTTTAGCAAAGACAAAAAGACATTGCTTGCCTTTCCGGCAGGAAAATCGAAGAGTTACACAATTCCGGTTGGGATTACAACAATTGGCGACGATTCATTTTTTGGGTGTAAAGAGTTGACATCCGTCAAACTACCGAAAAATCTCACTACTATTGGATCTGATGCTTTTTTTAAATGCGAAGGATTAACTTCCATCAAGCTACCCAATAGTGTTACCGCTATTGGTGATTATGCTTTTCTTGGTTGCACAGGACTTACTTCCCTTATTCTGCCAGATAATCTCACTACGATAGGGACGAAAGCTTTTAGCAACTGTTCAGGATTAACTTCCCTCACTCTGCCGAAAGGTCTCACTACATTTGGCGACAAAGCTATCTATGGTTGCAAGAACCTGAAAGCAATCTATTGTAAATCATTTGAGCCTCCGCTTGTTGTTACTAGTCCACTTTATGGAAGTGAAAATGATAAGGTTTTTGGAGATGACCCGAATACATCATATAAAAAGAGTTGTGTACTGTATGTGCCAAACAGAGCCTCTAAGGCTTATTCACTGGCAAATGAATGGAGCAGTTTTGTGAACATCAGAGGAGAGTAAAAACATTTTAAAGATGCTTGCACATGGCGTTCATGAATTGTGTCGCTTCCGGAACGTTTTCTTTGTGAAGGTGGGTCATCATACATTCAAAGTGGCTTTGTAAGAATTAGAATATTTATTGTAGTAATAAGAAACGTATCATTATGAAACAGCACCTCTCCCATTACTCTGTATGGATCATAGCTTGCCTGCTACTCGGAGTAAACCTGCATGCGCAGGAAGTGAAACCGGTTATCGTTCATGTGGAGAAAGCAGGAACTTTGTCTTCGCTTATTGATCCTGCCATGAAGTATCAGATCACCAATCTGACAGTGACCGGTGAGCTCAATGGCACGGACATTCGCTATATCCGTCTGATGGCGGGAAGTGCAGATACTGCTACATATAATGGGCCGGTTTGGAGTGTAACTGAGGCTACTAACTTTGTAAAAAGCGGGATTGATCCTGAAGCCACCAAAAAGTTTAATAAAACAATGGCCGAGCGACGGGCTGCCCGCTTCCTGAGAGGTGATACCATTGAAGGGAAACTATCCTTTCTGAATCTGTCCGGCGCGACGATTGTCAGTGGCGGAGAGGAATATATAGACTATAAAGAGGGCTTATATACCAAAGAAGTTACCACTTCAGACGGAGAATTGGGCTGTTATATGTTTTATGGATGTGAGTCGTTGACGTCTGTCGTACTACCCACTAATATCACAAAATTACCACACCATCTTTTCTACTACTGTAGAAGACTCACCTACGTTACACTACCGGAAAACCTCACAATCATTAGACCTTCTGCGTTTGAGGGATGCTCCAGTCTGGCATCTGTTACTTTCCCGGAGAGTCTCGAGAGAATAGAAGACGCGGCTTTTAGCTACTGCAAAGGATTGACTTCTTTAGTTTTTCCTGCCAGGCTTACCACAATTTCTTCTTATGCATTCAGAGGCTGTACAGGGTTGACCTCCTTAGTGATACCGAATAATGTAGTCCATCTAGAACTTGATGCGTTTACCGGTTGTACGGGATTATCATCGGTCACTATGCCGGATGAGAACCTTGGAATTAATGAAGACTATACTGCTTTCTTATGTATCTTTACAGAATGCGTAGGAATGAAAGAAATTCATGTCTATCCTACAAACCCGAAATATACCTCAGTGGATGGCATCTTGTTCAGCAAGGATGGTAAGACTTTGATCGCTTATCCCATGGGAAGGTCTGGCGATTACACTGTTCCAGAGGGCGTGACATCGATTAACAGAGACGCTTTTGATAAATGTACAGGGCTCACTTCCATCATTATTCCCAACAGTGTGACACAGATTGGTGAAAATGCTTTCAGTTGGTGTAGCGGATTATCTTCGGTTACTCTTTCTAAAAATATCACAACGATTGCCGATTATGCTTTTTCAAACTGTTCATCACTCTCTTCAATCACTATTCCTGAAAGAGTGACCTCGATAGGTCATATGGCATTTATCCGTTGTGAGAAACTAACATCGATCCATATACCGGAGAATGTGACTCAAATCGGATCCGCCGCATTTATGCGTTGCGAGAGACTAACATCAGTCACACTACCTAACGCTGCCATAGTAGCAGACGATTCGTTTTGTGGATGTACCCTTCTGAAAGAGTATATTGTATCAGAAGATAATCTCTCTTACTGTACTGTTGATGGGGTCTTGTTTAGCAAAGATAAAAAGAACTTGATTGCCTTTCCTGCAGGAAAATCGAAAAGTTACATGATTCCGGATGGAGTCAAAACAATTGGCGCCTATTCATTTTCGAGGTGTAAAGAGCTGACCTCTATTACACTACCGAAAAGTATCACAACAATTGGAGCTGATGCTTTTTCCAGCTGCACAGGATTGACTTCCATCAAGCTACCGAATAGAGTTGCCGCTATTGGTGATTATGCTTTTCTTGGTTGCACTGGACTTACTTCCCTTATTCTGTCGGATAATCTCACTACTGTAGGGACGAAAGCATTTAGCGACTGTTCAGGATTAACATCCCTCACTCTCCCGAAAGGTCTCACCTCATTTGGATATAGAGCAATATATGGCTGTAATAGTCTGAAAAAGATCTATTGCAAATCAGTTATTCCTCCTGCCATTGGTAAAACACCAAGTCACACAAGTGATACGTTTGGTGAAAACCCCAGATTTGCTTATAAAAAGAGTTGTGTACTATATGTGCCAAACAGAGCAGTACAGGCTTATTCACTGGCAAATGAGTGGAGCAGTTTTGTGAACATCAGAGGAGAATAGAAAACATTGACATGAAAACACAAAGAGTACTTTTGTTCATAGCATTCGTGAGTTGTGTAACAGGAATGCAGGCACAAATAGGAACCCGTTTCCCTTCTGAGAAAAAGACGGTCATTGACTCTGTGACCGGCACCGAACTGGTCTTTCTAACCAGCAAGAGCGGTACGGGTGATTCGAAAATCTATCAGACACATAATCAGTGGACAGCGGATGGCAAATGGGTCATCTTTCAGTCTAACCGGGTACGTGGTGAGGCCATGGCTGTCAATGAGGAATCGGGAATTATCGTTCAGGTATCCGAAGGTGGATTTATGGGGATGCTCAATGTGGGTAGAAAGAACATGAAGCTCTATTTTATGCGTTATGTGGCCCCTGAAGGTGAGAGAGATTTTAGGAAATGGAAGATGTCTGTAGTCGAGGTGGATCTTGAAAAGCTATTTAAAGATAGCGAAGCGGGTACTTTGAAGGGAAAAGACGCGTATGAACGGATTTGCGGCATACCTCCTGACAGCATCGGAGCTGGCGGCGATATGGCATTGGATGCAGATGAGACACGGGTCTATTTCAGAGAAGGTAAGGAAGAAGCTGCCAGACATTTGCCTGCCGGAACGAAGCTGGAAGCAAATTTTGGGCCAAGGAACATGGGTGCGGGTCCATCGGGTATCGGTTGTATGGACTTAAGAACGGGCAAAGTTTCGCACGTGATTTCTGTGCCTTTTCAGGTTGGACATATTCAGACTAATCCCTGGGTACCGGGAGAAATAGTATTTTGCTGGGAGACAGGTGGAAAAGCGCCACAACGTACCTGGACAGTTCAGTCTGATGGCAGCGGACTGCGTCCGGTATATGCTGAGGCTGATTATGATTGGGTGACGCATGAGGCGGTGATCACGAAAGATGAAGTGGCTATTGCTGTGCTGGGTCACCGTCCTATTGCGACCGGCGGGAATTATGGAAGCGAAGTAAAAGATCCATTTAATCCCGGACAGGAACCGGGTTGGGGCAAATCGGGCACCAGGGAACATGCCACCGGACTGGGTATTGTCAATCTGCGTACGCGTGAATTTACGATGGCCGGACAGATTGCAACCGGCAGCGGTTTCTGGCATGTAAATGGTTCGGCGGACGGGAAATGGGCTGTTGGCGACAACTTCGCACGGGAGATCTACCTGATTGACCGCCGTAACAGCGAAATGATATTATTGTCGGCTGGTCATAAGATAACAGCAAGAGATCATCCACATCCTACCTTCAGTCCGGACAATACGAAGATCGAGATCCAGTCGGCCATGCTCTCCGAGGATGGAAAGAGCTTAAATATCTGCATCATTCATATCCCCGACTCCTTGTTAAAACGATAGAGACTGAATATATCGTATTTGTTCGAAATCAGAATATAATTAATAGTGAGACAGTTATAAAAGTGGCGTGCAATTGACGGGTAAAGTACAATAAATAAATCAGGACAAATTGAAAATACAACCTAACATTGTTGAAAATTTAAATTCAACAATCATGAAACAACCGGAATTGGGTCGAAAGATCTCTGAACTTAGAAAAGCGAAGGGATTAACACAAGAGGAACTCGTAGAGAAATGCAACATTGGCGTACGGACTATTCAACGGATAGAAACGGGCGAAGTTACTCCAAGATCATACACGATCAAAGCAATACTTGCTGCTTTGGAATGTGATCTTCAATCTATCTACGTTGAGGAGGATAAAATCAGATCAGACAAACTTACCAAAGGTTTAAAACGCCTTTTCCTCATTAACGTAGAAACGAGCGAGTCTTCAGCGCATATCATCAAACAATTAAATATGGCGTGGGTAATAGGATTGATCTGTTTTGTCTTAAGCTTTTTCGAGTTCATTGGGGATTATTATCATCTTCGTGAGGATCGGTTTGTCTTTACTATAGCATTCTATTTGTTCATTAAAGTAGCAGTATTAGTCACCTCAATTTTCTTTCAACGGGGTTTTGTCCTGATTGGCAGTTTATTCAAAAACTATTTACTGAAAATAGTTTCGATCATGTTTATTGCTTGTACAATTCTAATAACCGTATATGATCTAGCCACCTTGTCTGATGAATCAATTTCTTCTGGATTTGTAATGGGAGGTTTTGCTTTTACTTTTGGATCTCTATATATTGTATTTGGGGTCGCCTTGATGCGGATGAACTATTTAACAGGAACAGTAGCAAACTATGCCGGTGTCTTTTCAATCATTACCGGATGTTGTTATCTCACGCTTATAGGTTCCATATTAGCATTTATCCTTTTAGTGCCACTTGAATTATTGCAAATCATCATGCTTTTCAAAGTGTCTGAAATCTTGAAGACAAAGCAAAGAGAATCCTGCGATGCATTTCCTCCGCTTCCTATTTCTTGACTTTAAAAAATAGAATAGATATCCTTTCCTGTTTCTAACGGACCTTTACTGTCTTGCCACCCAGGGATATCAGATAGGTATGATCTGCCTGCAGAGGGATACGGACTATATTGTCAGAAACCAAAACCGTATGTAACAAGATACCGTTTTCAGTATAGATTCTCATCGGAGTCCCTGCTTTCACTCCATCCAGAACAAGGAGATCGCCTTTCCTGTAAATCGTTGGTTCTTCAGCCGTTGTTTGTGGCACGGATGTTACCTCTTCCGTTATATGTACAAAGTCGCTCCACTGATCAGTAGCTGTATAAGCAGAAGATGAACCGGTTGGTACATAGAGCGTGCAGATATCCGTGTACACTCCACTAAAGACAGAGCTATCAAGTGTAGGAGGCATCACATTATTGGAGCGAATTGATGTCAATCCGGTACATCCTTCAAATGCATGACTACCTATGTCGGTAATGTCTGCCGGAATCGTGACGGATGTGAGACTCAAACAGGAATCAAAAGCACTCGCTGCGATTGAATGAACACCATCCGGAAGGATATAAGTAGCTGACTTTGAATTGGGATAGACAAGTAGTGTCTGTTTATCTTTACTTAACAGAACACCATCTAGCGAAGAATAAACACTATTATCTGGTGCAACGACAATTTCTGTCAAGGTCTTACAACACTTAAATGCCAAAGAATCGATAGTGGTTACATTAGTGGGGATAGCCACAGATGTAAATGCTCTGCAATGCATAAAGGCTGACTTTGCTATGGATGTGAGACTACCAGGAAGGGTGAAAGAAGATAGTCTTGTACAGTTTTGAAAGGAGCTTTCCCCTATTGAAGTAACACCATCGGGAACTGTAAGAGTAGTCAGGTTATTGCAAAAATAAAAAGCGTAGTCACCAATCGAATCAACACCGGCAGGAATGTCATACGTTGCAGCTCTTGCAGCTGTATAAGCGATCAGAGTCCGTTTGTCTTTGGTAAACAAAACGCCGTCTTCTGAGCAGAAAGACTTATTTTCTTTGGATACATCAAAGGCTTTCACAGAGGAGCACTGACTAAATACATTGCAACCGAGCGTCGCGAGTTTGCTGCCTATCGTCACGGAAGTGATATCCCAGCAAAGGCCAAAAGCCATGTCTCCTATTGACACTACACTGTCGGGAAGAGCCACAGATTTTAATTGCAGACAGGAATAAAAAGCACCACTACCAATGGAGGTCAGTCCGGAACCAAAGGCAACCGACTTCATTGCAATGCAGGTTCTGAAAGCATCAATGCCGATTGTTTTGACACTGTTGGGAATCTGTATGGAAGGGAGCATTTGACAGTAAAAGAAGGCACAGTCGCCAATGGATGTCACTCGATCGCCCATATCAACCGTGCGCAATGCCCAGCAGTTATGAAATGCGTGTCTACCAATCGAAGTAATATTGTCTGGAAGAATGAGGTTCAACAATCCGGTGCAATCATAAAGCGCATAGTCAGGTATCTCATTGGCCGGATAAGCTATACTGTGAACTGAGTCTGCCGTACCTTGGGTTCCGGTATAAGCCACGACCTCCACTCCACTCAAATCCAGTTCAGTGAGTGCCGGGAAACTGTCGCGCAAGATTTTGAAATCACGTGCATCAAGTGTGCCCGTCAAGGCCAGAGACACAGCAGCTCTCTTCTCTGCACTTGTAAACAAATTGTTCAACGATCCGGCAACCATCACTTTTGTGCTGCTCTCTTTGCACACAGGCAACGTAATCTCTTTCACAATAGTACTCGCGTCTGATTCGATCTTGATCAGAAAAGCCACCGCTTTATCGGGGCAGTCGGAAGAAATGCTGAACCAGAAGCGGGAAGACACTGTTGAATTGGGTTCCACTTCACCCAGTGCCGTCGAATCACCCTCCATTATAACATCCGGATCATCGCACAATAAAACGGCTGTCACATCAGAAGCAACGCCATCTCCAGAATTATTCAACGTAAACCGAAGAGATATTGTTTCTCCGCTATTGGCAATTCCATCTCCATTGCCTGTTCCATCAGCTGTTCCATCCAAGATTTCATAGTTGCTACAAGCAAGCTGAGGTATGGCAACAGGTGAAATACCTATGATAGCCTGGTGCTCATCAGTAAAGTGATAATAATCATCCGGGGATAAATCGGCCATATAGAAATAGCCATCAAAATAGCCGCCCCATCCCCAGTTAAAATGCAAATAATCTTCGGTCTGATATCCGTCACAAATAAATGCATGTCCGCTATATCCATCATATCCGGCATAATAGACAGGCCTGTTATGATTCAGTTCATTTAGGATCAACTGCTTCCATTCCGTTTCTTTGTACTCGTTTTTCATGACAAACCGAGCGGAAGAAGAATAGTGGAAATACTTAATAAAAGCTTCAGTCGCATCATCTAAGAATCCCTCTGATCCATTATTGCCATAATTGGTTCCAATTGAAGCGCCACAATGGTAAAGTAGTGTACCTACAGCATCCACTTGTTGTTGAGTGCTCAATTTGCTCAGCTTGTCCGTCATATCTGACCAATTGTAGGTAGTCGGAGGTATTGCAGCTATTTCTCCATAATTTTTGCAATAATAGGCAGGAATATTAGTACACTCAGCCGGGTATTTGTGATAATACATTACTTGTCCCATAGCCGTTGCTACACAACCTGTTATTGCCCGTCCGCCATAATCTGAGTATGCATCCTCCGGACATTGGCTGTCATAATATCGTCCCTGATTCCATGTAGATGTAACCAGCGGGGCAACTTCTTTAAGTGCTGTTGTAGATTGAATGGTGCTGGCAGAAGTGCTTTCTGACTGACTGTGATACTCTGCTTTGGAAGGAGTATTACGTATATATGCAATCTGTTTCTTGTAGTTGTTCATCCATGCAGTATAAGCAGGTGATTCATTATTTGGATCATATTTTCCTTCAAAGGAATAGCCCAGTACCGGAGCGACAGCATCATCGCCTGAAACAATTACAAAACCATGATTTCCAGTTACGTTATAAATGTAATAGCAAGGAGCTGTATTAGTCTGAGTAATGGAGTCATCAAACTCCTGATGAACCAGTTCGAGTTGAAGTTCTTTTGTGGACAAACCGATGGAGCGAGCCTGACTACTTTGTGACACTCTTGATGTAAAGAACTTGGTTGCTACTGATCTGGCCGTGGCTGGATCGACAGTTCGGCTGTATGCAGCACTAAAAAAGAATAGTCCGGACAGGAAGAGGAAGAATAGTTTTTTCATAGTAAACGTTGAATTATACGACAAACAGGTTCAGAAACAGCTCTTTTCAGCTTGCAGCCACAAATATATAAAATCAATTGTATTAACGATGAGCTATGTCTGACTTGTTATTAAAACACCTATAAAAAGTTGAGGCTGCTCTTTCCAAAGCAGCCTCTTCTTATCAGATAAGTAGATCTTAATTGGTTGTTAGCCGGAATGTAACAGGAAGGATGTATCTTACTTTCACGGGCTTATTGTTTTGCTTTCCGGGCTCCCAGTCCGGCATAATCGTAAGTATCCGCAATGCCTCTGCATCCAGTTCGGCAGAAACCCCTTTTTCAATTCTTCCATTAATTACTCTACCGTTCTTGTCGATTACAAAAGAGATTGTGACACGCCCCTTCTCACCGCGGTTTTTAGCCGCTTTCGGATATTGAATATTTCTATTCAGCCACTGCATCAATGCAGCATCACCTCCGGGAAACTTGGGCGGAACCTGGATGTCTATCATAGGGATCTCTTCATCTACATATTCCCCTTCACCGTATGTTTCATTCGGATTAAACGAACGAATATCCACTTTGGTCTCCTCGTTGGATTCTGTTTCCTGAATCTTTACTTCCGTGATATCCACATCGTTATCGACAAGGGTGATTACATCCCGAGCAATGGTAGGTGGCGGAGGCGGTGGAGGCGGGTTCTGTAACGTGAATGGCATGACCTCTTCGTCAGTCGTTTCAACTCCACTTTGTGTGTATGTCTTCATTGACACCGTTGCCTGCGTCCATTCTAATGAGACAAAGATCATACCAAAAACCAAAATATAACCAATAAGGAAAGAGGTCTGCCGCTTGTTGTTCAAGCCGACGTTTTTTTCATTTTTTGAGTTCATCGTTTCTAGGTATTAATTTGTTAGTATCCGGCCGTTACAATAAAGACGCATCAGATGATTTTTTCTATCATCCGATGCGTCTTTATTATTGACATTCTGATGCATCCATGCTCCGAACCTGTGGCAAGGTCTTATCTGAACAAATTATCTAGTACGGACAATCGCCTGATCGGATAGGCATCTCTTTGAAAAAACGTCCTGATCCGTGCTCCGTTTCACGTTCGTGAAACGGAGCACGGATGCCTATGCGTGAATCCATTCATACGGATGAAAACAGGACCGCATCAGACAGTCTCTGCAACCTCTTCCGGTCATTTCCTCAAGGCACTCCCCTCTCCTCTATTTCAGTATATCTCCTTCTGCCAACGGAGTATAGGGACCATCTTTTACTTCAAAGATGACAGTGCCCGATTCAAGTACTTCCAGCGTATGCCATTGGTGAGCAGGAATCTGTACGCCAAAATTACCGGTTTGGGTATCCAGTATGGTTGATGAGATCTCGTTTCGGGCATCATCGTAAAACATCACCCGAAGCTTACCTCTGACCAGTAAATAGGTCTCGGCTGTATGATGATGGCGATGGATCGGCAAGTCTGTGCCGGGCTCCAGTGCATTGAACAACCGCTGTGCTTTCGCATCCAGTGAGTCGTGTAAGTTCAGGTTCATCCGCAGACGCGGATTCTGTCTGGCTTCTGCCGAAAGGCTATCAAGCAATTGCGTATCTAATGTAAACATATGGACAGTACTTTGATGTATATTCGTTTGTGAAAGACAAAAGTACTGTTTTTTTCTGAACTCTCAGCAATCGAGTTGTGGCATCAGCTCCACTCCTCTTTTCTATAAGGTGATCATTGTGCAGTTTGTATATTTGGGGTCACTTAAGTTTGGTGTCTGAAAACTTATTGTAACTTTGCCCGCATTCAGATAGAAAACAAATGGTTCAAACTTTAATATCTTTACAACTATGAAAAAAAGTATCTTTCTCACCTTCCTTTTCATTGTTCTGGCACAGCTGAGTATGGCTACAGAGCGAGACTTTTATCAGATCCAAACGTATCGGCTGTCGGACAAAGCACAGGAAGTGCGTATGGATAAGTATCTCAAGACAGCTTTTCTCCCGGCATTACATCGGGCAGGTATCAAAACGGTTGGAGTTTTTAAGCCTGTTGCTTCAGATACGGCTGCCGGCAATCAGATTATGGTGTTAGTACCACTGACTTCGCCGGATCAGCTGGACAAGTTGCAAACTACTTTGGCTGCCGACGCTACCTATCAGAGTGCCGGTGCTGATGTGCTGAAGGCTCCGTATAATAATGTGGCATTTGCTCGCAAAGAATCGGTTGTGCTGAAAGCGTTCAAGGATGCACCACGTCTGTTTACTCCGAAATTTACCACAAAACGTTCGGATCAGGTGTTCGAACTGAGAAGTTACGAGGGAGCCACTGAATATCTGTATCGTCAAAAAGTAAAGATGTTTAACGAAGGAGGCGAGATTGCTCTCTTTAAAAAGCTTGACTTCAATCCTGTATTCTTTGCAGAAGTGATCTCAGGCAACCTGATGCCTAACCTCATGTATATGATCTCGTTTGAAAATATGGAATCGCATGACACCCATTGGTCTGCTTTTGGAAATCACCCGGATTGGAAGAAAATGTCTGCACTGGACGAGTACCAGAACACAGTGTCCAGAATAGTTCGTGTGTTGTATTATCCGACAGAATATTCTGATATCTAACAATCCAGAGTCAGGACTCGTATCCGATGAGACTGCGGCAAACCGGGAGCTTCTCCGCTCCTGTTTGCCGCAGCTTTTTTGGGTAGATATAAGTTTGTCTGAAAGGAACTCTCAGGAATTCTGTACCTGTCTTTGATCTGACTTAAGACGATACTGAACTCTAGTTGTTCCCCTGCGTGTCACGGTCAGGTAAGGGGTAATTCCTATTCTCATACCAGAGCAGAGTACGCATGACTGTGATATGGAAACAAGGTATTTTTCTTTCTTTGATAAAGAGAATCCGATTATTGTTCTGATACTCCTCCAAAAGTTCTTCAAGTATCTTTTCTTCGCGTTTTTTACGTCCTCTCTCTCCATCAAAGCGAACATAAGAGATATCGAAGGAGCATCCGTAACTGTGCGAACTTTCATTGACAGCATTTCTGTTGATACGGGTCAGTGACCTTTGTTTTTTGACCATTCGGGTCAGCGAGGTAACGGTAAATGTATGGCTGGCACCGACACGATCGGAATAAGCTTTGCCAAGCTCTTGTAGAAAACGGTAAGCATCTCTGGTGAGATAAAGTTCGCTGTGAGTCAGATTGGGACCTATTCTGAACCCTCTTCCAATTGTCACTTCGACAAGTTTACGTAAACGGATCAGTTCCTTTAGTTGTGCCTCCGTCTGGATGGGAGGCCAACCGTATGAAGCGCCTGCATTGAGATGTTTCTTGTACAAACTATTCTCTTCATTCTTTTGAATAAAGCGATAATTCAGAATGCTATACTTCGAGTATTCTGATGTATCTGATAAAGTTGATGGCTTGGGAGAAGGTACGAGATAAGGTGTCAATATGTAAACCAAAGCGACAAGGACGATGACCAACAGGAAGGCTGAAACGGGAATAATTATCTTTTTCTTTGACATGCTATATCTAAACACATATTTACACCTACAAATGTAAAGCTTTGCTCTCTGTCAAGCAACTGCGGCTTGAAAGGTTTGTGTTATTATAACTCTTATTGGTCTTGTTTCACGAATAGTATCAATACATGATAACCGGATTACCATATACCAACATAAGTCTGATAAAAAATCAAAGATGAATAATTAATTGTTTTTTCAAAGGTTTTTCATTATGTTTGTGGGTAGTCTCTAGCATTCGCAAAGAGACTCATACATTTCAAACTACCTTTTTATGGGAAAATCTAAGAAATTCGGGATTTTTGGTGGCGTATTCACACCGTCGATATTAACCCTGTTGGGCGTTATTATGTACATGAGGTTGCCCTGGATCGTTGGGCAAGCGGGACTTTTGGCCACTTTGGGCATTATCCTGGTTGCGCATATCATATCGGGCAGCACCGGACTGAGTGTCTCTTCCATTGCCACAGACAAGCGGGTGGAGACGGGGGGTACGTATTACATCATATCACGCAGTCTGGGGTTACCTATCGGAGGCACACTCGGCTGGGCTCTGTATGTAGGACTTTCATTTAGTGTGAGTCTGTATCTGATAGGTTTTGCTGAGGTCTTTCTGGGGGTAATCGGCATGGATGTCAATCTGAATACTATTCGTATTGCCGGATCTGCCATCTTGTTGCTTGTTACTATTCTTACATTTTTCAGTACTTCACTTACAATTAAAACTCAGTACATTATCTTGTGCGCGATGATCCTTTCTTTGTTGTCCGTATTTTTTGGCAATCATGCTTTTACTCCGGTTGCACCAGGCATTGATACGCTTCCTGATTCCCTACCCTGGATTACGCTTTTTGCAATTTTCTTTCCTGCCGTTACGGGCTTTGAAGCGGGTGTTTCTATGTCGGGCGACTTAAAAGATCCACGCAAAGCAATACCTGTTGGTACAATTACAGCTATTCTTGTGGGACTGGCTATTTATATCGGTCTCTCTTTCTTTTTTGCATATACGGTAGATCGCAATCTGCTTGTACATGATCCCAATGTACTTCTGTCTATTTCACTTGTTCCTCAACTAGTAACAATAGGAATTCTCGGAGCTACCTTATCTTCGGCACTTGGCAGTATCCTTGGTGCTCCGCGTATTTTGCAGGCTGTGGCAAAGGACAGAATCGCTCCGGCTTTATTTGGAAAGGGTTTCGGAGCTTCCAACGAACCACGTAATGCGGTACTGCTTACCTTTCTGATTGCTGAATCAGGGATTCTTATCGGCGAACTGAATGTAATCGCACGAATCGTTACAATTTTCTTTATTATCACGTATGGATTTCTAAATATAACTTATGCGGTAGAGAGTTGGGCTAACAGCGATTTCCGACCAACATTCAAGATTCCACGGATTGTGAGTATTATTGGAGCTATCGCCTGTGTAGTCGTAATGATTCAGCTGGATATAGCAGCTTTAGGAGGTGCAACAGTTATTCTTCTGGCTCTCTTCTTTTTTCTTAAAAATAAGGAACTTACGCTACGCAATGGTGACACACGCTCAAGTATCTGGCTTTCTCTTGTGAAGATGGGATTGCTTCGGCTGAATAAGAGTCAGCTGAACAACCGCTTTTGGAGGCCAAACATTATCCTTTTCAGTGGTGGAGCGAAGCAAAGACCCTACCTGATTGAGATTGGGAAGGCAATTGTCGGCAAACAGGGAATATTTACAAACTTTGAACTAGATGAACAGCCGGATAAGGCTCATCTGTTTGATAAAGTAGCACAGGTTACAGTTGAATCGATTGGTGATGAACGGGATATTATCACACGTAAACACCTATGTAGTAATATTTACGAGGGGATAGAAATGATAAGCAGAGTATATGGTTTCTCCGGATTCGAACCGAACACACTACTGATGGGATGGCCTAAAAATGCAAAAAATACGGACAAATTTGAAGGTCTGCTAAGTAACATGGATCATTTGGACTATAGCCAGGTATTCCTTAATTTTGACAAAGAAGCGGGATTTGGTGATTATAAAAAAATTGATTGTTGGTGGTCTGGTGAGGGTAGAAATCTGGCTCTGACATTGCACCTTATCCGGTTTATCACTTCAAATATGAAGTGGAGAAACGCTGAGATACGCATTCTGGCTGTTGCAGAGAGCAGCCATATAGAGAAGTATTATGCTGTGATGGACCGTACGCTGGAATATTATCGCGTGAAGGCAACAGTGAAGATGCTGAACAATCTGGAAGGAATACCACTTAAAGAGTTGATTCACATGCACTCATCAGAGGCTGACCTGACGATTCTAGGAATTCCTGATTTTACGGAAAAGAATGTAAGTGAGACTGTGAGTCAGATCAATGAGCTGATCTGCGGATTGAGTTCTACACTTCTGATCCGGGCTTCTTCAGGTTTTGATGAGATCAATGTGTCGCCGGTTCTGCCAGCTTCGCAAAAAGAGACTTCTAAAAGTAGTGCTCTAAATGAGCAAGTGCATGCTATAATAGATAAACTGGATGTATCGGAGGATTTGCCTATTTTTAAAGATGTAACTAAACTTGCCGGAGAGTTGAATGAGTTCACTCGTCAGCTTGATGACAACGTATTTCAGGCTATTTGTGCAAACCGTAGCAGTTTTCTCGAACAGTTGGGTAGTCTGGCCGATAAAGCGTTGAACAGACTGGAAACTATTAGTACTGGGAAATACCTGACTGAGAAAAATTCCGAATATCTCAAGACATTGAATGATTATGATTTTCATGCCCGTAACCAACTGGATAAACTTAGGACTGACTATCTGAGTTATGAGCGTGAGGTACTTCAGAATGGTATTCAGAAGTATTTATCTCAGATCAACGGAGCGCTTGAGGCTCTTCCTGAAAAGGTAACTCTCACGTTTTCAAAAGAAGAATTCAAACAGCTCATTGATACTGGTAAAGGAAGTAAACTGTATAAAAAACTAGCTTTGCTCCGACATTCATTGTTCAGAAAGAAAGTGCTGATTGTTGTCAAATCGTCACCGTCTGCAAGATATTATCTGTATGTGAGACGACTCGAAGACTTAATGCGTTTCCAGGAGAGTTACGCCACTCAGAGTCTGACCGCCTTTGCCGGCATACGCGATCTCTTATTAATGAATCACGATACAATAGAGAGAGCACGAACGGCTCAATTGACTACGGCTCATTTCCTTGAGGAAAAAGAGAAAATATCAGCTTCAATCAAGGTGCTCAGTGATGGGAACCTCTCCTATTTCTCAGATAGAAGAAGGGAATTCTTTGAAAGTGTGAGAGAGGATCTGGAAGGCTTTTGCTCACATGTGGCATGTCCACAGGCAAACTTATTAAATAGCCAACTGAAACCATTGAACAAGAGATGGACAACGCTCGAAAGCAGGTTGCAGGAATATAGAGAGGTATGGTTTCCTTTTATGGAAAATCACATGAACAGAAACTTTCTGGATTTTACTTACCTTTTCTTAAAGAACCGTCTGGCCGCAAAGATTGGAAAAACAGAACAAGAGGCAGAGTCACGTATCGACACAGAGATCGTCCGAAAATTGCAGGACATAGAGATTCAGATAAGATCTCTTCTCGGGCCAGAATCTCCGGTTAACAATCATGAGGTGCTTACAATGAAGGATCTTTCCCTCCCGCAGCTGGATACTCTTTTTACTACTTTGATCAAAGAGATACATGAAACGGTGGAAGAACTCCCGGAAAATCTTGTAATCAGCGGAAGTCAGCTACTGGAAAACATCAGGCTAAGAGGTCTCGAAAATGCGGAAGCATTTAATATTTCGGTACGCAAGACGGCCGACTACTATATCAGTAATCTGCTGAGTGATCAAATCAGAAAACAATTGATAGTCATCGCACAACAACTCTCACAAACAAAGGTCGCTTTGAAAGAAATAATCAGTGTGACAAACTTTAATCTTTCATCTGGTGAGAGCGATATATCCGATGCAACGGATATATCATTGCTCCGGAAACAACGTAATATTATCTCAAATAAATTGATACAAGATATTAATAGTGAGATATATAAAGTATCAGAATTGAATAAGAATTTCCGCATCATTCTAAACAAAGCCCTGGATGATTCTTTTGAGCCTCTCTCAGCTGCAGCGATTGTAAAAAGTTCGGTCGGATTGAACAAACTCTCTTTAAAATCGGATCAGCGCAAATTATTTAACCGGGTGTCTCTTCTGAAAGATAGATTCAATAAAGGTATTGTGAGCATGATGGTCAAGTTATTTTACAGGAAAAGTGAGGGCTTACTGTGGGCAAACAGACTGGAAATTCAAAACGAAAGAGCTTCTCTTTATCCCTATGAACCTGTAAAGAAGATGCTTGAGTCTTATTCACCTAACAAGGCTATACTTGAAAAACTGCCCTTTTACTATTACAACCTGTTTTCTGAAAGTACAGCTCCGGGCACTGATTTCTGGGTGGGTATGAAACCCGAACTTGAAAAGGGTAGCCAGGCTATCAAACGGTTCTATGCAGGCACCACGGGATTGCTGATTGTAAGTGGTGAAAGAAGTTCCGGAAAATCGAGTCTGAGCAGACATTTGGCAGAGCTTCACTTTGCAAAACAAAATATATACTCAGTGAGAGCTCCCAAAGAGTGTACTGCGGATGTGGATCTTTTTGATAAAATGCTTTTGAAAAAGATGAATGGAAACGGTTTGCTCACCACCTATCTCGAAGAGATGAATGACAGGAAGGTGGTAATCATCAATGACCTCGAACTCTGGTGGGAAAGAAAATCTGGTGGCACCGCTGTGATAGAAAGAATAATCTTCCTCATGCGTGAATATGGAAATAAGTTACTCTTCATCGTCAATGTAAATAAATATGCTCTCAGGGTAATCAATCAGCTGACCTCAATCAGTATATGGGCACTGGATCTTCTATATTGCCGACCTTTTGATGCACGCGAACTGAAGGATCTTATCATGGTACGTCATCAGGCAGGAGGAATGAAACTGGTATTGAACAAGAAGAGCGATGATGAAATTACTAACTGGGAATATGCTAGCCTGTTCAATCGGTTTTTCAACCTCTCACTCGGCAATCCGGGGTATGCCATCAACTTATGGCTTACAGGTATCAAAAGAATTTCAGGCAATACGATATTCATTAGCAAACCGGCTGATAAGCGTATCTCTTTCCCTGATGAAATGCAACAAGAAGAGATTATTGTCATCCTGCAGTTTATATTGCATAGAAGGTTTTCTATCGGCAGACTTTCCACAATGCTCGACTGTGAACCGGAAAACACGGAAAGGATAATACAAACACTTTTTCAGAAGGGTATTCTCATTGAGAAGTTTACAGGTATCTATGCCATCCATCCGGCTATAGAAATTCATCTTGTTAAGAAACTTATAAACATAGAATTGTTATGATAACGCTGTATATTATAGCCCTTGCAATAGTGCTATTTCTTGGTTTGAGAACCTTCTCAACCTATTTCTACATTCTTGTGACCAATGGTCGGGTGAGATCTCTCTTCGGTAAATTATTCCCAATGATAGAACTAATCCTCTGGGTCTGGTTTGCTTTATGGATTGTCTATAGAGAGACAGCAGAAACACCACTTAATGCCGTTGTCCCCGGAAGCGTGGTTATCGTGCTTTTACTTCTATTCGTATGGTACTTTGGACGCGACTTGGTCTGTGGGGTGATTCTTAAAGCTGAAAATGGATTTGAAGCAGGTAAGATGATACAGACAGTTGAGGGATATTGCACAATAAAAAAAGCGGGCTATCGCTCGCTTGAGGTTAGCACAAAGGAAGGGATGATAATCAGGATTCCTTACAGTGTAATCAGCAGAAAACCCATTGTATTACCTGTCAGTAACGTGAAAGGAGCTGAACATCGTATTACGCTCAAGGTATTCTCTACCTTTCCGCCTGAAAAGATCAATACTATGCTGAAGGGCAAACTACTGGAAATGCCGTGGGTTGTATCTGGTGAAGATATAAAGATGGAGATTACCAGAGAAGATGCGGACAGTTACAAGGTAGTGCTGGATTTTCATGCACTCAGTCCGGAGATGGCGCTGAAGGCCGAAGATTACCTGCTACGGTTTGTCAAGGAATGGGAATCAAAATAATCTCTGTATGACAGCCGTTTTTTATATCTTTGCGGGATAAACTTAGCAACAAACAGACGATGGAGTTATTTCACTCAATGATCTCTTCGGCACTCAATATTGCCGTCAAACAGATAACCAACACACTTTCATTACTTAACGAAGGTGCTACCATCCCATTTATCAGCCGCTATCGGAAGGAAGCAACAGCCGGGCTGGATGAGGTACAAATCGGAAATATCAAGGAACAATACGATAAGCTTTGTGAACTTAAAAAGCGCAAAGAGACTATTCTCTCCACTATTGAGGAACAAGGGAAATTATCTCCTGAACTGAAGAAGAGGATTGAAGAGAGCTGGAATGGCACCGAGCTGGAAGACATCTACCTCCCCTACAAACCGAAACGGAAGACCCGTGCAGAGGTAGCACGACAAAAAGGTCTTGAGCCTTTGGCTAAACTGCTCCTGCTACAACAAGAGAATAATCTGACGGCAAAGGCAAAAACATTTGTCAAAGGAGATGTCACAGATGTGGAGGATGCGCTCAAAGGAGCACGTGACATTATCGCCGAACAGGTTAATGAGGATGAACGGGCACGCAATCAGATCCGTAACTTCTTTTCCCGACAAGCCGTAATCACCTCAAAAGTGGTGAAAGGCAAAGAAGAGGAAGCGGCTAAATATAAGGATTACTTTGATTTCTCCGAACCATTGAAACGGTGCTCTTCTCACCGTTTACTGGCTATCCGCCGTGGTGAGTCGGAAGGGGTATTGAGAGTCAGCATTTCCCCTGTTGATGAGGAGTGCGCGGAGCATCTCGAACGGTTATATGTTCGCAGTAATAACGAGTGTGGCTTGCAGGTCGCAGAAGCTGTACAAGATGGTTATAAACGACTGCTGAAGCCTTCTATCGAAACCGAATTTGCTGCTCTGTCCAAAGAAAAAGCGGATCAGGAAGCCATACGGGTCTTTGCTGAAAACTTGCGACAGTTGCTACTGGCTCCTCCTTTGGGACAGAAGAGAGTGTTGGGTCTGGATCCCGGATATCGCACCGGGTGCAAACTTGTCTGTCTGGATGCGCAAGGCAACTTAGTGCACAATGAAGCCATCTATCCTCACCCACCTCAGAATGAAAAGGGTATGGCTAGCAGAAAAGTCACTCAGTTGGTTGAGGTGTATGACATCCAGGCTATTGCTATCGGCAACGGCACTGCCAGTCGGGAAACGGAGGCATTTATCACGTCACTGCGTTTTGATCGCAAAGTACAGGTGTTTGTGGTGAGCGAAAACGGAGCTTCTATCTATTCGGCCTCTAAGATTGCACGCGATGAGTTTCCGGAGTATGATGTAACAGTGCGCGGGGCTGTCTCTATTGGACGAAGATTGATGGATCCTCTCGCCGAACTGGTGAAGATTGATGCTAAATCTATTGGCGTCGGACAGTATCAATATGATGTGGATCAGAGCAAATTGAAGTCATCTCTGGATCAGACGGTAGAAAACTGCGTCAATCTGGTGGGAGTCAACCTGAACACGGCAAGTACACACTTACTGACTTATATATCGGGATTGGGACCACAGCTGGCTCAGAATATTGTAAACTACCGGATGGAGAATGGCGCGTTTAGTTCGCGAAAGCAGTTGATGAAGGTACCTCGCATGGGAGCTAAAGCATACGAACAGTGTGCCGGTTTCTTGCGTATCCCGCAAGCTACCAATCCGCTTGATAATACGGCGGTGCACCCCGAGAGTTATCATATCGTCGAACAAATGGCGAAGGACTTGCACTGTACCGTGGAAAAGCTGATTGCCGACAAGGATCTTCGCGCACAAATCCAATTGGAACGCTACGTGACTCCGACAGTAGGTATGCCTACGCTGCACGATATCATGCAGGAACTGGAGAAACCGGGAAGAGATCCGCGATCCGCTATTCAGGTATGGGAGTTTGATAAGAATGTGAAGACAATCAATGATCTGCGCGAAGGGATGGTCCTTCCGGGGATTGTTACCAATATCACTAACTTCGGTTGCTTTGTGGATGTGGGTATCAAGGAAAACGGATTGGTGCATATCTCGATGCTTGCGGACAAATATGTGAGCGATCCCACTCAGATTGTATCCATCCATCAGCATGTCCTGGTTCGTGTGGAAGGTGTGGATATGGAGAGGAAACGGGTGCAGCTTAGCATGAAAGGTCTGGAACAACCCAAAGGAAGTTGATTATAAAGTTTTGATAACGAAAGAGATAAACAGATCAAAATATTGTATATATTTGCCTCATGTAAAGGAAAGTTCTCCGCTCTTGATAAGCTCCTTTTGCAAACGGTTCGAGACAAATCTATACTACTAAATATCGAAAACATGAAAAAGCTTTTATCCTCTTTCGTATTGATTCTAACTTCAATATTGGTTCTTTCTTCTTGTTCGAAGTTGAGCGAAGAGCAAAAAGGAAAACTGGAAGGTATTGTAAGCCGCACCGTTGTGAAGTATCAGATTAACGATGCTATCAACGAGATTATCATCATTAACGATGGCGACTCCGCACAGATCGCCCGAATCTTGAGCTGTAGCCCATCCACGTTAAAGAGGCTGGCTGGTGGAATCACCTATCCAACACCTACGTTTGACAAGGAGATCCGTGAAGTATTACGAATCGCGAAGTTGGACGGAGCCTCCAAACTGCAAAGTCTGGATCCTACAGATTGCTGGTACAAGCAGTTTCGGAGATATCTGTTGGACAATCTTGTTTTACTGCTGATCATAAGCGTTTGTCTTGGCTTCTTCGGCGGATGGGTAACGAGCAGGTCAAATAATGGGAAAGGAGGCTGTTTGCTCTTTGCAACGAACTTCATTCCGGCCTTTCTGGTGCTCTACATCTACCCTGTCTATGCTTTTATCGAATGGGTATATGGCTGGTCTTCCACCGAAGTTGCAACGGATGCTTTCACCAATGTGATTAACCCTGCTCTGGAGATACTAACCAAATAATGATGATTGGTATGTAACAATTTTATTGCTTTCAATGGAACTTTCGGTTATTCCATCTTTCTGATACGCACATCGATGGATGTGCCTTTCAGGATAGTTTTCAGCTCTTCAATGGCTGTATTGGCGTAGTGATAGGGATACAATACCTTTGGGGAAAACATCTTGGCGGCATTCGCAGCCTGAGATACGGTCATTGTATAGGGTTGATTGACCGGAAGAAAAGCGACATCAATATTCTTGAGCTCTTTCATTTCTGGAATATCTTCCGTATCTCCGGCAATATAAATCCGTAATCCATCCATCGTCAACACATAACCATTGCCATTAAAACGTGGATGAAGATTTTCCCTTCCGGGTGTGATATTATAAGCCGCAACAGTTTCAATAGTGATACGATCAAGTATCGTCTTCTTCTCTCCGTTTTTCATGACTGAGCCCTTCCCTAGTTTCTTACCGCTCGCTTCGTTGACAAAAAGCAGCGTTTCTTTTTTGGTCAATGTCTCTATCGCTTTGGCATCGAGATGATCGCCATGCTCATGAGTGATTAAAATTGCATCTGCTTTGGGCAATGTCGAATAATCCGCATATCGGGTGACTGGATCAATCTGAATGATCTGATTGTTGTATGAGAGCATCAAACTGCCATGACCGATAAAAGTAAGGATCACGTTCTCTTTCTTTTGAGTTAGAAAAGTGTCAGTGTCAAAGGTCGCAGCCGATACAATACCGGATGAAATAACTCCTAGTATAAACAGTAATCTCTTCAGGTTCATTTGAATTAGTTATTAGGTTCGTTTTGTGGCATCAGTACTATCACACTGTGGTGATCTATCGTATAAGATTATCGCGATACAATACCGGTAGTCCACATTTACTCCGGCTTTTCATACAGGATAAACCATTCAGTCGGATCGACACACTTCCAGTTCTCAATTCCAAACCGGGCGACTTTACGTGTCCTTTTACTAATGACAACCTGTTCGCCGCCAATCAAATCTTGTTTTATGAATTCTTCCACCTGCTCCAGTTCCTCTTTGGATAGTTCCATTCCATACGGGTTCATTATTTTCTTCTCAGCATGTGTCTTCTTATCTTCAACCTCAGTCTCGAAGATTGGAGTATCTTCTTGTATTACTTCCGACTGAACCTGCTCGGCCATAGGCATTGATTCCGCCTTTGCCTCCACGGTCACTACAGGTTTTATCGCCTCCGATAGGTTTGATTTAACACCATCTACCGCATTGGATAACTCCATAATGGATTGTGTAATCTTGCTCATTTCCTTCACAGAGCTCTTAAGCAAGGCATTTTGTTCTTTCATTAATTCAACGCGTTGATTGATCTTTGCATACCAGCACACAATTTCCCGGATAAGAAAGAGTATTAAAATGGGTACAACGATCATAATCAACAATTCGGAAACTCCTAAAGCTACTGCCATATATATATTTTTTTTTAAGATGAAGAGAAAGACAATGATCAATGAAATAACAATTCGCTGCGACATCGAGTATCCCGGTGTAATCATCGCTTCGATGCACCAGTGCATCCGATTGGAAACTGCAATTACTTGTCAAACAAGTTCTTTATTCGTTCGCTGAAAGAGACACCGGTTTCCTCTCTGTCTGTTCCATCCGATTTACGTTGTGCACCCCTGGTTTTTTCCGACAGAATTTTATGCAAGGAGTTGTTATTCGGTTCGTCGGCAAACCTTATTTCAAGAATACTTTTAAACCCGTTACACCATTTGGATCTTACATACAAAGGCTTTGATTCTTCCGGCACATACAATACGCAATAGGATCCGTCATCAACTATAGAAGTGTGTGCAACCACTGCGGGTGGATCGATGCTCTGTATATACATTCTCTGTAATTCCCTGCACCCGGAAAATGCATTAAATCCAATGATCCTTACGCTTGCAGGTATTGTAATGCTGCTGAGACTACTACAACCAGAAAAAGCATCCGCTCTGATTATTCTGACACCCGGGGATATTGTAACAGACTTGAGATCTTTACAACCTTTGAATGCGGAAGCGGAGATGGTATTGACCGCATATTCTACACGATGATATTTCACTACAGAAGGAATTAAGAGATCTCCGGAAATCAGATCCGGATTTTGATCTGATACGCTAACTGTGACGGAATCTTCATTTTTGATATACATCAAGCCATCGTAAAGGAATGTATCGCTTTCTTCTTCGGGCAAAAGTATTTCCTGAGAACCCGGCAATTGTTGCTCCTTAAGCAACGTGATTGCTGATGCTTCGTCCTCACTCCCTTCTTCTTCAATAGTTAAGAAATTATTACACCATTTTGTTCTGGAATAAACCACCTTGCAACCGGCTGGCACATATAAGGTGCATAGTGCTCCCTCATCCAGTATTGATCTGCGGGAAACTACTGATGGAGGTACGTTATTCTGAATTGACATCATTTCCAACCTTCTGCAACCGACAAATGAATCATCGCCTATGATTCTGACACTGGAAGGTATTGTCACATTATTCAAACGACTGCAAGATCGGAATGCTTCATCTCCGATTACTGAAACTCCGGAAGAGATCATGACAGAAATAAGATTTGCACAACCCTTGAATGCTCCAGATACTATCGATTCTACAGAATATCTGGATCCGTTGTGTATTACTTCTGAAGGAATAATGATAGTACCGGAAACGGAGTTTTTCTCTTGTTGCGAAACACTGACTGAATTACCTTCTTCATCAATCAGGTATTTCAGACCATTATATTGAAACTCTGTTTTGCTTTCATGATTCTTTGGCTTTGTTGCAGACGGGGGTGTTATTTGTTCAACCACACTAAATGAGTCTGTGATGCTTGTGAAGTAACGACACCATTTTTTTCTGGAATAGTTTGTTTTGCATCCTTTAGGCACAATCAATGTACAAAAAGAAGCATCATCAAGAATTGACTCGGAAGAATCGACTGTAGGGGGTTCTTCGCTTTGAATAATCACTTCAGTCAATCTTCTGCATCCTTTAAATATTTTTTCTCCAATCAAGCTTATGGTCGAAGGGAAAGTTACGCTCGTAAGACAAACACAATCATTAAAGGCTTGATTTCCAATTATAGATACACCTTCTGCAATCTTTACAGTTGCGAGATTGGTGCAGTTCTTGAAAGCTGATCCAGCTATGGATGCTACCGGATATGTTTTACCAAGGAATGATATCTCTGAAGGTATAAGGATATCTCCTGCAATAGTGGCGGAATCTTGTGTATAGACAGATACATACATATCTCTTTCGTCAATAACAAATTTCAAACCGTCAGACACTACTATTTGCTTTTCGACCAACTTCTCCTGAATGCTTTTTGGTGTATATGGAACTGTTTCTTTATTTCTTATTGGCTCAATCCGTTTTGCAACAGAAGTTACAATCCTCCCAAGGATTCCCGGTTCTTTTGATTCTGTAACCGATGGTTCTACTGATTCTACTGTTGGCAATTCAACTGTTTGCTGAGTTGGTAAATCGAATGAGTCCACTATAGTAATCTCGTTCGAATGTGAGTCCATATCAATAGTTGGTTCCACAAAAGAGACATCAATCTCTTCGAGTTCTTTTGGATTTTCTGTTTGAATAGAAACCGGTTGCGGTGAGTAAGTCACCTGTATCGGGTTAGTTTGAGTCACCTGTATCGTGTCAGTTTGAGTCACCAGTGTACGTACAGGTTGATATTCTTTTTCCTGAATGTTGACAAATTCCTTGCACCATTTTGTTTCCAAGTACTCTTGCTTAGATCCTTCAGGCACATACAATACACAGGAAGAATTACCATCAACCAACGATGATCGGGCATCCACAAAAGGAGGATGAACACTCTGAATGAACATCCTTTTTAATTCACTGCAACGAATAAAAACATTTAAATCTATAGTTTGTATTGTTTCTGGTATTACTATGGTAGTAAATCTTTTGCATCCTGCAAATGATTTGTCACTTATTACTCTGACTCCTCTTGATATTGTAACAGATCTGAGCGTTGAGCACCCCATAAACGCAGAAGCTAATATAACTCTGACCTGAAACTTCAGATCATTCCAGATCACCTCTGAAGGGATTATGAGATCTTCAGGCAGGGAGTCGCCATATTGTTCAGCTACATATGCTGTATGATTGCTTTCGTTTATCATGTATCGCAAGCCATCGTACATAATCAGTTGATAATCATCACCCCTCTCCTGGCAATATGCTTCGGTAGTAGGATATTCAATTTCATCTGTTATCAGAGCCGGAAATTCAGTCATAATGGTAGATGACTCAACCTTCAAACTTTCTTCCTGAACATCCACGGTTGTCGTTGATATCTCTTGTTCTGACAAAGCCGTAAATAAACTTTTGAGTGTAGTTTCCTCTTTTATTTCCTTAAAGCGCCTCCACCACTGAGCATTCTTATAAGCATCAATCGATCCGGTCGGAACATACAATGTACCAAAAGTAAAGTCATCAAGAAAGAGCCAATCTGTATCAACCATCGGGGGCTCTGAAGTTAACAGATGAATTTCAAGCAATGAAACACATCCCTCAAAAGCTGAAGCATCAACTGAGCGTACAGTAGACGGAATACTTACTAAGGTCAGACCAGAACATTCTAAAAACAAAGACTTATCAATGGTTGAGACTCCTTCCGGTATCACAACAGAAGTAAGAGCGGAACAGTTAGAAAAGACCATTTCCCCAATCCAGGTAACATTGGGAGGGATTATTATTGACGTGAGATTCTTGCAACCGGAAAACGCATTCCCTCTGATCGAAGTGACACTCTGCGGAATAATTACTGTATGAAGCGCACTACAACCGGCAAAGGCATGTCCATTGATTAATGTTATACCTTCCGGAATCTCAACAGACAGAAGGTTGTCATATCCTTGAAAAGCCGATCTGCCTATGGATGTGACGGGATATATCAAACCATTATACTCTATAAAGGGGGGAAGTATCAGATTACCCATCATTGATTCTACCTCCTGCTCAGCAATAGTTACAGATACTCCTTCTTCATCAATATAATAACTGATGCCATCCACAGAAAACACTGTTTTCTCTTCCGCTTCAGACGTTTCCACGACCTGCGGTTCATTGATACTCACTTGTTCGGAATAGTCAGGAAGAGTTATTTCTTCTCCAAACAGCGAATAGCTTGAAGAACCCTCCACTTCTTTGTCCGATATTGAAGGCGAAGCCGTTTCTTGTTCACGTTCCGATTGATATACAAAATCGTGATCCAGCTCAATGATATTCTTAAATTTCCTCCACCATTCGGTTTTTATATAAGTCGATTGTGCTCCTTTGGGAACATAGATTTGACAGGTCTCTTTTTCAATATTAGCAAAAGAGTATTTTATTTTAGGAGGCTTACTATTAAGTGAATATATCGTTTTAATATTCTCGCAATCCTGAAAAGCCATAACTCCTATCATTTTCAACGTTGACGGAAGTGACAGGATAGAAAGAGATGTACAACCTTTAAAGGAGTGCGCACCTATCCAGGAAACACCTTCCGGAATTGCGATGGAACGTAAGGATAGACAATTGGCAAAGGCTTCAAAACCGATCGATCGGACACTGGATGGAATGATAACAGATGTGATTTCACGACAGTCTTTGAAGGCCTGACTTGAAATAGCTTTACATCCCTCCTTTATTGAAACAGTAGATACTGCTTCTTCTGATCCATCAAAATAAATATAGGCAAGGTCTCCAATGTATAGCAGACCATATGGCTGATTATGATACCAGGAAGTACCGATAAACGCATCAATTCCTACAGACATAACTTTCGAAGCTCCTGTGACGCTATCTATATTTGTGCAATATTCGAAAGCAGAATCGCCAATATACACGACACTGGAAGGAATATGTACAGAGGTCAGACTTTTGCAATAAGAAAAAGCTGAGATTCCAATGGATAGTAATCCTTCCGGAAGAGTCAGAGAAGTCAGCGCCCGACAGAAGGAGAATGTACTGGCTCCTATTGAAGAGACATTAGAGTGTATCTCAACAGTCGTAAGTGCCGAACAATGATCAAAGATCCTGTCTCCTAAAAATGTAACGCTGGAAGGTATTGTTACTGACAATAGCGCTCGACAACATAAAAAAGCACTATTCCCAATTAATAAGACGCTCGATGGAATCGTGACAGAGAGCAGATTAATGCAATATGCAAAGGCATGGTCTCCAATAGAATAAACAGTTGGTGGAATTACGACCGAAGTAATGTCATTACAGTCTTTAAAGGCATCTTTATCAATCTCGTTGACAACATATTGCTTCCCTTCAAAAAAAACTATTGAAGGGATTATTATTTCCTTGGAAAGGTAGTAACTTTGCTTACCCACGCTAACAGATAATCCTTCACCGTTAGTGTGGAAGGTCAAATTATCAACCGAAAATGATATCATGAATTCTTTATCAGAAATTACTTGCAAAATATTGGCTACAGATTCTATAAACAAAATAAGTAACGGACGAAACCATAAACATGACGCAAAAATACTCAATATATTGTGTAGTCAAAACAAAGTTGGTTAAAAATAAAAAAGTGAGTTTTATCTGTATTCTTCAACGATTGGATTTTATATTCAAATGGAGAGCTATAATAACTACAAAATATATGGCACAGTTATTTATTTGTAGTACAAATGTACACTTCACGGATGGAGATTCTCATCTGATCATTCCATAAAAGGAATATTCAATATGAACTAATAAAATCTGTCTAATATTATTTTTGACATAAAAAACAAACAATATAAATCAATTTGATATATATTTGCAACGAATTAACAACATATTGTCAACAGCAAAGATATGGCACTTATCAATGACAACTTTTTAAAATTACCGGGAAGCAGTTATTGCCCGGATATAACAAAGAAGGCGAATGCATTTAAACTGGTTCATCCCAATGCCAAAATTATCAATCTGGGAAACAGTGATGTTTCGTTACCCCTTTCCAAAGAGGTTATCCATGCAATGCTTAAGGCTACAGAAGAAATGTCGCAGGCTGTATCTTTTAAAGGATATGGACCAGAACAAGGATATCGTTTTCTCATTGATAAAATCATCAAGTTTGATTATGAGTCCCGAAAGATTTCACTGGATCCGGATGAGGTCTTTATCAGTAATGGCTCAAAGAGTGATATTGCCAATTTTGGAGAGATATTGAGCAAAGATAATCGTATCGCTGTGATGGACCTGGCTTTTCCTGTATATGTGGACAGCAATGTAATTGGATGTAGGGCTGGCGAACCTGGAAGTGATGGACGTTGGAATAATATTTATTATATTCCATGCACATCTGATACTGATTTCATCCCGGAACTTCCGTTGCAAAAAGTGGATATTGTGTATCTCTGTTTTCCAAATAATCCTACTGGAGCAGCATTAAACAAAAGCCAGTTGAAGGTCTGGGTAGATTATGCTATAAAGAACAATGTACTAATTCTTTTTGATGCTGCCTATGAAGCATTTATCACAGACTCGAATGTGCCTCACAGCATCTACGAGATAAAAGGAGCCAAAAAAGTTGCCGTGGAATTCAAGAGTTTTTCTAAATCTGCCGGTTTTACCGGTGCCCGATGTGGATATACTGTTGTACCCAAAGAACTGATAGCCTTTTCTAAAATGGATGGGACTCCGGTTATGCTCAACGAATTGTGGAAGAGAAGACAGCTCACAAAGTTTAACGGCACACCATATATTATACAAAAAGCAGTGGAAGCCATCTACTCACCCAAAGGTAGAGAAGAAGTAAACCAACTGGTAGAGTACTATAAGACAAATGCCCGATACCTGCGGGAATCACTCGAAGGTGTTGGGTTAAAAGTATTTGGAGGTATTAATTCTCCATTTGTTTGGTTTAAGGCTCCAAACGGGCTTTCTTCCTGGAAAATGTTTGAACGACTTTTATATGAAGTCAATATAACAGGCACTCCGGGTGTGAAATTTGGTCCCGGTGGAGAAGGCTATATACGCCTATCTGCATTGAATGACCAAAATGAAATTATTGAAGTAAAAGAAAGACTCAGCAAATGGAAGCCTTGAAATAGCTTCAACCAGTTGAGTGAATGACTTAAAATAAGGGATTTTGCAGTCATATTTGAACTGCTAATAAATAATTGTTGATAAATTAATCCCTTTAGAGCCGTCTTCTGCGTGAGCAGCGGACGGCTTTCATTTTTACTGAGGTTTCAAATTGTAAGAAATACAATAGAAAGTCTTTCAATTTGAAACATCATCACAATTTAATAACAACATATTGTTTGTTGATTCAAAATATTAAAAACATAATGATAGTATTTATTCGTTATGTCTGACATTATGTATTACTTTGCATCGGAAATGATAGAATAATGATATTATCGACTAAGGAATTTCAGTATTAACGAAAAAAGAAAATCAAATGAAAAAGATCTCTATTTTAAAAGTAACTGCACTGGCTGTTGCTGTTGGTATGTCGGCATCAGAGAATGTAAATGCTCAAAGTGTGAATGCAGGTGCAGATTTCGTAAGTTCTTATGTATGGCGTGGAATATTTCAGGGTAACGCCGGTCCTGCGTTTCAACCAACTTTGTCACTAACAACTGGCAATTTTACTGTTGGAGCTTGGGGTTCCACTGATTTTAATGCAGCTAAAGAATTCGATCTTTATGTTGGTTATTCTATTGGAAACTTCAGTTTGACCCTTACAGATTATTGGTGGGAAGGCCAGGGAACGGCAAAATATTTTGATTACAAAGATAACACAACCAACCATTGGTTTGAAACTTCATTGGGATACAACTTTGGAGAATCCCTTCCATTAACTCTTACATGGAACACAATGGTACTTGGTAAAGACAAAGACTCAGACGGTGACGCTATGTATTCATCCTATTTTGAGGCAAAGTATTCAACCGCAGTTAAGGATGTAGCTGTAGATCTCGGTCTTGGAGCTGTTCCATTCAAAAGTGATCTATATGGAACGGATGGATTGGCAGTAACCAACATCTTTGTAAAAGGAACAAAACAGGTAAAGGTTTCAGACTCTTTTACACTGCCTGTATATGTGCAGGCCATATTTAACCCGAGAGCTGAACAAACACATCTGGTCGTAGGTGTAACGTTTTAAAAGTTATTCTATCATTTCTATATTGGATTATCAAACAGAATCAATAAAATTAATTTCTTATGAAAAAGATTGAAGCAATTATTCGTAAATCGAAATTCGAAGATGTCAAACAGGCATTGTACGATGCAGGAATCGACTGGTTCTCATACTGGGACATTACCGGACTTGGTAAATCTACAGAAGATCAAGTGGTAAGAGGACAGATTTTCCAGTCAAGTTATATTCAACGCCGGATGCTATCCATTGTTGTGCGGGACATAAATCTTGAGAAAACAATAAACGCCATTCTGAGCTCCGCATGGACTGGCGAGCGTGGTGACGGAAAGATCTTTGTGTACAATATTGAAGAAACCTATCGGATCCGCAACCGCGAATCAGGTCCGGGAGCTCTATATAACAAGGAAAGCGGCGAAGTATAAATCAGGTATTGACTTAAAAAGAAAGAATATGAAAAAATATATTGTATCCCTTTGGGCGATGATCGCCTTGTTTAGTTCGACTGCTGTTGCACAGGGAGCAACAGATGTGATTGTCCCGAAAGTTGATTCTGGCGACACGGCATGGCTCATTGTAGCCACAGCATTGGTCATGCTTATGACGATTCCGGGTTTGGCTCTTTTCTATGGAGGTTTGGTGAGACGTAAGAATGTCTTGAACGTATTGATGCAGTGTATTATCATTACTGCCGTCATCAGTATCGAATGGGTTGTATGTGGATATAGCCTTTCCTTTGGTAGTTCAAAAGGTTTCCTGGCTCCATTTATCGGCAACTTTGACTGGGCCTTTTTAAAAGGTATTAGCATGAGTGATCTGAGTCCATATTTTATCTCTCATTCCCAAGCTACTGCCGACGGAGGAACCATTGGAACTATACCTCATATGGTATTCATTATGTTTCAGTGTATGTTTGCCGTTATTACTCCCGCATTGATTATTGGTGCATTCTCGGAGCGTATTAACTTCAAAGGTTTCCTTATATTCACCCTTCTTTGGGCACTGTTCGTATACAACCCTGTAGCTCATTGGGTATGGTCTGGTGACGGATGGTTATTTAAATTAGGAGCATTGGACTTTGCAGGTGGTACAGTTGTACATATCAACGCGGGTATTGCTGCAATAGTTACCGCTTTGATGCTTGGTAAACGCCGTGATTACAAAGGTCATGCGCTGCCACCTCACAACATACCTCATGTATTTATTGGTGCAGCCCTGCTCTGGTTTGGTTGGTTCGGATTCAACGCCGGTAGTGGCTTGGCAGCCGATGGACTTGCAGCAAGCGCATTTTTAGTAACACATCTATCTGCCGCAACTGCTGCACTGGTATGGGCTCTTCTTGACTGGTTTCATGGGAAAAAACCTACTGTGGTAGGTGTGTGTACAGGTGCTGTCGGTGGATTGGTAGCAATAACTCCTGCCGCCGGTTTTGTAGACGTTACAGGTGCTATCGTGATTGGAGTTGTGGTATCACTGGTCTGCTTCTTCATGGTTGCCTTTGTAAAAGTAAAACTTGGATACGATGATGCCTTAGATGCATTTGGTGTTCACGGAATTGGTGGTATAATCGGTGCAATCCTGACAGGCGTATTGGCCACTCCGGTAGTTCAATCGGCTTACAGCGGAGCATTATATGGCAATATGCATCAGCTTTGGGTACAGTTAATCGCTGTATTTGCATCGATTGTTTATTCAGGTATTGGAACTGTCATTCTTTTCTGGATTACAGAGAAAGTGATTGGGGTACGTGCTACAGATAAGGAAGAAGCTGTTGGTTTGGATGAAACTCAACACGGTGAAACTGCCTACACGAATTTCGATTAATTATAATTGTTGACTGAGTTAATCTCTGGGGCTGTCTGATGCGTGAGTATCGGGCAGCCTTCTTTCATTATTTTATTATAACACATTGCTTCTCAACTGTTTTTAAGATAATAACAGCCGGAAGATTCGCGACTCATGTAAATTGTAACCGTTGTTTCCCCGACAACTCCACTATATATGATTTGTCCAAAAGAATTAAAGAGTTGAGCTACACTACCCGGAGACAGCTGTGAGATTGTATGTGTTGAAGAAACAGCCTCAAGCTTCGTTTAATTTGTCCCATAAATATTTTTCTACTATTTGAAGGCATCGTTCGGATAGTAACGGTTTGATTATTATCTCATCAAATACGTCGCTATATTGTTCGCTATCAATTGTAAGGCTAGTAACAGCAATAATTGGCAGTGAAGGTCTCAGCTCTTTTATCTGTTTGGTAGCTGTGTATCCATTCATGATTGGCATCTTGAGATCCATCAGCACAAGGTTGATCTCTGGATTAGACTTGCATTTTTCCAAAGCCTCCAAACAAGTCATAGCCGAGAGTATTCTGACGTTATATTTCTTGAGCAATTCTTTGAGATATTTTCGTTCCTGATCATCATTATCGACAATGAGAAGAGTCACTTTTTCCGGTAGCATGCATATGGATGGTTCCGGTTCAATGAGATCATAAGGTCTGTTGTTTTCCAATTGCGGATTATAGGGGAGAGTGAAATAAAATGTGGACCCCTCTCCTACTAATGAGTCAACCCATATCTTTCCACCAAGCATTTCGATATATGCTTTTGAAATAGTAAGACCAAGTCCTGAGCCCTCAAGACCATTGGAAAGCTCTGTATCTACCTGTTGAAAACGATCAAAAACAGCTGTGAGTTTGTCTGAAGGAATGCCCCTTCCCGTATCTTTCACATAAAACTCCATCCTATTATCTTTGATGACATAACCAATAGTGATTGTTCCTTTTGCAGTAAACTTGATCGCATTCTTTATGAGATTCGTTAAGACGGCGTACACTTTCTCACGGTCAGTCTTGATAATGGAAAGATCAGACTCCAGTGGACAAGAAGTAACCAGTTCAAGACCTTTCTTTGACGCCTCCAGTTTGAAGAAGTTTTGAATAAATCGTATCTGATCATTAATATTCGAATCAGCGAGGTTGACTTGCATCTGTCCGGACTCTACTTTAGAGATATTGATCAGATCATTAATAATAGTAAGCATACGATGACCACTTTCCTCTATAATTGTTACGTATTCGATCTTATCTTCATACGACAGATTCGGGTCTTTCAGCAGATCAACAAAACCAAGAATACCGTTCATCGGAGTACGAATTTCATGACTCATATTGGCCAGAAACGCTGCCTTGATCCTTTCACTCTCTTCAGCCTTTATTTTTGCTTTCTCAAGGGCGCTCTGCAACATCTTCATAGCAGAGATGTCTTCTTTGACAGCCAGATAATTGGTTACTACACCGTTCTCATCTTTTATCGGTGCAATCACAGCTGCTTCCCAATAGAGTTCCCCATTCTTTTTCTTGTTATGAAACTCTCCGGTCCATATATTGCCGGAAGTGATAGTTTCCCACATGTGTTTATAGTACAAGTCTGACTGTTCACCGGACTTTAACACCTTGGGGTTCTGCCCCACAGCTTCCTCCAACGTATAGCCTGTTTCTTCTACAAATCGAGGATTAACATACTCAATGGTTCCCTCCAGATCTGTGATAACTATACTGGCAGGGCTTTGTTTCACCGCTTCCGAAAGCTTACGAATCTGACTTTCCGCACGTTTTATGGCAGAGATATCGGAAAAGATAGTCGCAAAACGACCTTTTTCCGGTGAGAAAGAATAGACGAGATAATCTTTCCCTAGATCTTTTGAGTGTGATTCAAAAGATTGCGGACCTCCTCCGGTTGCAATCTCGTTATACTTTCTTATCAGAGAGACTTCCGTTTCAGGTAAGACTTCCTTCACTGTTCGTCCGATCACATCACTGATATGAAGACCAGTAAGCTTTTCAAATGCCGGATTCATTTCCAGATAACGAAAATCGACAGGCTGATTGTCAGCGTTGTATATCATCTCATAAAGAGCAAATCCATTAGGCATAAGCTCAAATATCAACCGAAGTTCCCGCTCGCTTAGTTGACTTACCGTATTTAAATCTTTCATAATTGCGATTTGTTATGTAGTACAAGGTAATGATTTATTATTCCTGTATTCAGCTGAATACGTTCAAACATGTATTACAAAAGTAAGTAAAACTTTTAGAATTTTGTATTATTTTTTTTCGAAACTCTGACAAAATCTTTCGGAATAAGCAAATTCAAAAAAAATCAACTCCTTTCAGACCATTATATGCACCTCCGTGATATGTGGGTTTCGTTCAGATATATCTAAATTTCATCCTTATGAAATATATTTTTCATAAGGATGAAATGACAAAAAGAACCTGATAAAACAATCAAAATGACTTGATGAAATTCTGACGTTGTCAGTTCAACTTGTACTAGATTGTACCACGAGCCGCATCAAATCAAGTGTTATATAATTATAAATGCAGGATAAAAAATAGCACACCCGCTTGTATTCCCAATATATCAAACTACTTTTGCAACATAACAGTTCATAACGGTTTACCGGCAATATCATGAATAATAACCCTTTTAGTGCAGATAAACAATCGTCCGAAACAGTATATAATCAGTTTGCCGATTATATCAACATTTGTATATTAAACAAAGTTATTCCTGTAGGAAACCAACTGCCATCAGTAAGCAAAGCCAGCAGAGACTATCATATATCAAGAGATTCAGTGCTGGCTGCATACCGGGTGCTTATCAATAAACGGATTATCGTTTCAAAACCCGGAAAGGGATATTTCGTAAATGCATTGCGAAGCATAGATACGATGCGTGTATTCGTATTGTTTGATGCCATGAATCAGTACAAAGAAACACTCTACAAATCTCTTCTCACAAGTCTGGGAAGCAAATATCAGATAGATATTGCTTTTCATTACTATAATCCAAAGCTGTTTGATTTATTAATAACAAATGCGAAAGGGAAATATGATTATTACGTGCTGATGCCACATTTCAATGTGGATGTATCTGCTTCTTTGGATAAGATTTCGCCCGATCGTTTGCTCCTGCTTGATGCCCTTCCCAATGGTTATGACCGCCTCTGTGCCGCCGTCTATCAGAATTTCGCATCAGACAGTTATGAAGGTTTGAAAAAAATACATCCAAAGCTCAAAAAATACCTTGGGCTGCATATCGTGTACAATGATAATTTTCAGTATATGCCAAATGATTTTTTTATTGGCTGTATGAAGTTTTCAGAAGAGTTTCACCTACCCGTATATATTGAACACAACTTTGATGTGAATCTGATTGAACACAGTCATTGCTACATGGCTATTTCTGAACGAGACCTTGCATCAGTGCTGAAAGTCATCGATCAAAACAACTGGAAAGTGAGTGTGGATGTCGGACTGATGAGTCTGGACGACACACCTATGAAAGAGGTACTGATCGGTGGCATCACGACATTAACAACAGACTTTGAAGAAATGGGCAAGATTGCTGCCCGCATGATACGTAAACGGGAAATTAAAAAAGTACCTAATGTCTGGAGATTACTGGACAGGGGATCCGTCTAACTTATTATTTGAGAATATATGGTTTTTAGTAGTCATCTCTTTTTGTTTTGGTTTCTGCCTTTGGCACTTTGTCTCTATTATGCCGTACACGGAAAAGCAAGACATGCGTTACTAACTTTAGTTAGTTACCTCTTTTATGGTTGGACCAATCCGCTGTTTGTCGTTTTACTATTCATTTCCACACTGATTGATTATTGTTGCGGACTGATTCTTATTGGTTATCCCAAAGTCAAAAAGAAAGATATCAAGATTTTTCCGCGCGATGGAGACCGCACGACCAAACAAAAGTGGGCAGTAGCTGTCTCTGTCATTTCCAATCTTTCGTTGCTGGGCTTCTTCAAGTATGGTAATTTTGGTATTGAAAACTGGAACCTTTTGGCGGAATCACTTTCACTGACTGACTCATGGCTGTTACCTTCCCTGCATATTGTACTGCCGCTCGGTATCAGTTTTTATACCTTTCAGTCCATGAGTTATGCGATTGATGTCTACCGGGGCGACGCAAAGGGCATTACCTCTTTTATTGATTTCTCCTGTTACGTATCGATGTATCCACAATTGGTAGCCGGACCTATTGTCCGTTTTCAGGAAGTTGCTGATCAGCTGGTGTTCCGCACCTATACATGGGAGAAGTTTGCCCGAGGCATTGCTTTCTTTGTGCTGGGTATGGGCCAAAAGATCTTACTCGCCAACCCGTGTGGTAAACTGGCGGATCTGGCTTTCGACACTCCCGCCAGAATGACAATGGACGCATGGATTGGAGTTGTCTCCTACTCTTTCCAGATATTCTTTGACTTTGCCGGCTATTCAAACATGGCGATAGGTCTGGGACTGATGCTTGGCTTTATCTTTCCAAAAAACTTTGATTGTCCGTACCGGTCCGTTTCTATCACCGAGTTTTGGCGAAGGTGGCATATATCTCTTTCTACCTGGCTAAGAGATTATCTCTACATTCCTCTGGGAGGAAACAGGAAAGGAACGGCACGCACCTATATCAACCTCTTTCTGGTCATGTTTCTTGGAGGATTATGGCATGGTGCCGCCTGGACATTTGTGATCTGGGGTACCATCCACGGGATAGTGCTGGCCATCGAGCGATGTACCGGATTAAGAAAACCTGAAGATGTGGTAGAGAAAGGAATGAGATGGGCATACACCTATCTTATCGTACTATTCGCATGGGTGTTCTTCCGGTCGTCATCGCTACCTGATGCATTGAATTATTTAGGGAGTATGTTTGATATAACAGCTACTAGTACAAATGCGCCATTGATAGCAGGAGTCATGTACACTCCCTATCATATTATCTGTTTGTCATTAACAGCACTTATCGTAGTAGTGGCTCCCCCTGCCTGGACATGGACACGTACGATTGGAACCGGCAAGTGGGTTCTGATCGCACTTGTGTTTGTGGTGGCTGTTGCTGCGCTGACTACTCAGTCGTATAATCCGTTTATCTATTTTATTTTCTGATGACGATGAAACAAGGAAAAAAAATAACACTGAGCAGGGAGATTGAAGCCCGTGATGAAATCAACCGGACTTCGATCAGTCACAGAGGTGCCAAATGTGCAACAATAGTGTTTATTGTCCTTCTGATCTTGGTTCCGTTGGTACAGATAGGATTGGATTATTCGCAAGGTAAACGAACTGTAATACCCTTTACTGCCCCAGAATCAATGCACGAAAAACCATTCATTCAGAGAGTCTTTGCATCTAACAAATTCTTAATCGAATGGAAAACTGATTGGGAAAAGCAATTGGAAGAAGAATCCTTTTTACGTGACATCTTTCCTGCTCCTTTCCAATGGTTTATGACCGCTTGGATGGGTACGGGAAATGAGAAAGCAATCATTGGAAAAGAAGGGTGGATGTATTATGCACCGGATATTCTGTACCTGACGGGAAAAGCGATTGACAAATCATCAGTGGAATGTATTGCTGATTTTGCCAGACAGTTAAAACAGCGGAACATCGAACTGGTGCTCATGCCTGTACCATTAAAGCCTATGATTTACCCGGAGCATCTGACCGAACGGCTGGATCCTTCAAGCTCCGGAATAAACAACAGTTCATATCAGCAATGGAGAGATCGTCTGAAAGCAAAAGGTATTCGTATCGTAGATGTGGCTCCCATATTACACAGCATGAAAATGGCCGGAATATCTACCTATCTTAAGACAGATACTCACTGGACACCGGAAGCCATGGAACGTGTAGCCGGCGAACTTGCACGGTATCTCTCTGCTGAAGGACTTGCGAATGTAAGCAATGTAATTATGACATGTGATACAATAACACGTCAACAGTATGGCGATATTTATACCATGTTGAAGATGCCCTACTCCGTAGCTACCCTATCTAAAGAAACAGCAATACTTCATCCGGTATTGACCGAATCAGGAGAGTACTGGCAACCATCACAAACAGCTCCGATACTCTTCATGGGCGATAGTTTCAGCAATATTTATTCGCTGGAAGGTATGGGATGGGGCAACTCCGGAGGTTTTGCAGAACAGCTCTCCTACTATCTGCAGCAACAGATCGATGCGATTCGAAGAAATGATGAGGGGAGTATCGCGACACGGCTGATGCTGCAGAAGGAACTGCTGAAAGGAAGAGACAGACTGGCAGGTAAACGTGTTGTTGTCTGGGAGTTTGCCATGCGCGAACTCACTTCGGGTAACTGGGAGTCTCTTGATCTTACTCTTGGAGAGGCACAACCAGCTAAATTCCTGACACTAGCCGTAGGTGATTCCGTGATTGTTAGTGCAACAATCGCTGATCGTTCGGCTTCTCCTCATCCGGATAAAGTAACGTATGCGGATCACGTGTTTGCGTTGCATCTGACCGATCTGCAACGATCAGACGGCAAAGAGATCGGACAAGATGCCGTGGTGTATCTATTGGGCATGAAGGAACGTAAGCTGACTCCGGCCTCTTATCTGAGAGTGGGCGAACGGATCACTCTCAAACTCTCCAACTGGCAACTTGCAGAGCCAACAATGGGAGCGCTCAACAGAAACGAGCTTACAGATATGAGTCTGCAACTCGAAGAACCTTTATGGGGTGAATTAATAACGAAATAATACTATAGCCATGAACAGATTAAACTTGTTTGCCATCCTCACTCTTCTTAGTTTGTGTCCGCTGTCATCGCAGGCACAGGATCAGGCTGCATTTCAGAAAATATGCACGACCGGTGCAGGCTCTTCTGACATCGCGGTGAATGGTAAGGATAACTGGTGCTTCCTGAGAAATGAATTACGACACCTCTCAGTCGGTGATTTCTGGGGAGAGCGATCTGCAAAGACAGCTCAAGCCGCGGATCCCAAAGCAAAAGATCCGATGAAAGCGATTATCGCCTACAAAGCACTGTTGGACAAAGAAAACATCAAACTGATTGTAGTGCCAGTACCTCCAAAAGCGGTTATCTATCCCGACAAACTGGCTGGTGCATCTCTTCCTGTAAAACGTTATGATCTCTCCTTGCAGAAATTTTATCAGGAGCTGCGCAAAGAAGGTGTGCAAGTTGTGGACCTGACCGATGTGCTACTGAAAGCCCGAAAGAGTGATAACGAACCACTCTATTGTCTGGGCGATTCTCACTTCTCGGGCGAAGGTTGCAAGGTGATTGCCGAAGCACTGGCTGCCGAACTGAAAAAAGAGACTAAATTGCAGGGAAAGACAAAATTTAGTATAACGAAAGAGAAGATCAGTTTTAAAGGTGACTTGTACAAAACGGCAAAGGGAATGCCTTCGTCGGAAGAGCGAACGGTCTATTATGTGAAGGGTGAGACGAAAAATGCGGCAAGTCCGATACTGCTTTTTGGCGATAGTCACACGTTGGTATTTGATACCGGTGGTGATCTTTATGCTTCACAGGCCGGTTTGGCATCACAGTTGGCTGCTGCTTTAGAAATGCCGGTGGATGTTATTGGAGTAAGAGGTTCGGGTGCTACGCCTGCACGCATAAATATCTATCGCCGCAGTAAACAGGAGAAAGATTTCCTGAAAAAGAAGAAGGTCTTTATCTGGTGCTTTGCCGCACGGGAGTTTACCGAAGCAAGCGCGTGGAACAGTGAAGTTTCCATTCAATAAGTCTTATAAAAAAAGAAGAACTGAAAGGATATAAATAGATTGTTTGATGTTCAGTTTTCTATTTGTATAAAATAAAAGATGCGGCAGACAGGTCATTCTCTTCCTTCTGCCGCATCTTTATTTATGCATCGCGTTAATTACAATACCACTTTTCTGACTTTTTCAGCTACCCTTACAAAGTATACTGAACCAGCAGGAAGCTCAATCCTTTGTCCCTCTCCTTTTGATTTTACTCTGAGAACTTCAACTCCAGCTACATTGTAGATTGTAATATAAGAACCAGCAGGAACTCCTTTCACCACAATTCCATTTTCATCATTCAGAATCTCAAACGGTATATCTATCAATGATGATACATTTGTGGGATCAAACTCTTTTATCGCTTTGAACCCTCCCCAGCCGGACGTGACTTCATAGATTGACTTAGTACCAGCAGGAACATATAATGTACAACCTGATTTATAGGTAAATCCTTCGTCATCCAAGTCAGGAGGAAGCGTACTCATCGAATAGAGTTTTTTAATCGGACACAAGTAAAAAGCATTTGCTTCAATCGAATCCATACTTGCAGGAAGAACTAACGAGTCAAGTTTGCTGCATCTTGAAAAAACATAGCTCTTTATCTTTGTCAGAGTTTGTGGGAGAATAACAGAAGACAGAGTACTACATGAACCAAACAGCTGATTGCTTAAAGTCGATATTCCTTGAGGAATGGCGATCGATTTGAGACTGACACAATCGTTAAAAGCCAATTTATCAATAATGGATAGAGTGGAAGGTAAAGGTAAAGATGTCAGACTTTTGCAGCCGCCAAAAGCATCATATCCAATAGAAGTAACCCCTTCAGGAATCTGAACGGATTGAATACTTTTACAACCAATGAACAAACCTTTTGGAATCGTGGTTATTCCTTTCGGTATAACAATACTAAGTAGTGAGTCACAGCCCCAAAAAGCATTTTCTCCAATTGTTTTAAGATTGACAGGAAGAGTTATTGATTTGAATTTACATGCCTGAAACGCACCAGATCCTATCTTTTGAACACTTGCCGGTATAGATATTTCCGAAAGACCGGTACAAGAATTAAACGTATAATCACCGATGGTTTTAATACCGTTATGTATTACCAGATTAGTCAGCTTGCTATTGAATGAAAATGCCCCACTACCAGTTGAATCCACACTGGAAGGAATCGTTAATGATATAAACGGACAATTACTAAATGCATATGCGCCAATCCATTTAACACCCTCAGGAATAACGACAGAGGATAGTGAAGTGCAAAGTGAAAAGGCTCCATCCCCAATACTGTCAACTGTTGCTGGTATTTCAACAGAAGCAAGTTTAGCGCATGAAGCAAAAGCTGAGTTTCTGATTGATTTTAGTCCCTGAGAGAAAACAACAGTAGAAAGGCTGTCACAACGATAAAAAGCTTGTTTATTAATAACTTCTATTCCTTGTGGAATAGTGATTGACTTCAAACCAGAACCAGTAAATGCAAACTCGTCAATCATTTTCATGTTTTCAGGAAACTCTACAGAACGTAGATTTTTACATCCCTGAAAGGCCAATTGACCAATTTTCGTCACACTGGATGGTATCTTTACTGAAGTCAAGTTGACACACCCATAGAAAGCTGAATATGCAATATATGTTACTGTGTAGCTTTTCCCATCATAGGATACTTCTGATGGAATCTCAATATCTCCGGATGTCGTCTGTGCATTAATCTGCATAACAGCCACCGTGGTAGGGTCTGGATTTTGATCTGCAAATTTCAATACACCGATTTCAAAGACAACTGCCCGAACTGCTATAGTCAGTATCAGACACATAAAAAGGAGTAATAATCGTTTCATAGTTGATTCTTTTAAAAGTTAGTAACACAAATACAAAGAAGATTTACAACGTTTACGAAGAGTTCATTCAGGCTATACATAAGTGTTTTTTCTGATTAAACTACCACAAAGTTCCCTCCTTATGAAAGCACTTAAATTACAGAATTACTTTTTGCACCTTATCTCCCACCTTTACAAAATAAACGGCCCCTTTTGGAAGCTCAATCCGATACTCATCTCCATCACTCTGCTCCTCAAAGAGTATTGCTCCAGATGCATTGTAAATGGTAATTTTAACTCCTGGTGAATAATCTTTTATAACAATGAAGCCTCCTTCTGTATGAATCAGAGTGGGACGGGCTTCGATCCCTACTACACCTGTTACTTCTTCTTCCATAATATTTCTAAATGATTTCCAGTAAGTAACGGATTTATAAGTCGCCTTCGTGCCAATCGGAACATACAATACCGAATTAGAATAAGCCTCACTGCTGAACGGATTATCAACGATAGTTGGTGGTATTGCCCCACATACGTGAATCTCAGACAAATGATTGGAACCATAAAAGGCATCTTTTCCAATTGAAATAAGAGAAGATGGAAGAGACACATACAAAAGAGAATCACAACCTTGAAAAGCACATTGTCCAATCTCCTTAACACCCTCAAGGATTATTAAAGAAGAAAGAGCATCGCATTGGAAAAAAGAATAGTCACTGATTAATTCAACTTTCGATGGGATTTTTATAGCAGTTAAACTTAAACAGTTATCAAAGGCAGCATATCCTATCGAAGTAACATTAGAAGGAATCTTTACTGAGTGAAGATTAGTGCAATATTGAAAAACGCGCGAATCAATTAAAGTAATATTCTCAGGTAGAACAATAGATTCCAGGCTTTGACAATAACTGAATGCTGTGTTTCCAATTGAAGAAACACTCGAAGGGATTATTATTGAAGATAAAGCTTTGCATTGCATGAAAGAACCTACTCCTATAGATGTAACACCATCTAAAATTGTCACAGAAGTAAGCGAAGTACAATTAGAGAAAGCACCACCAGGCACCCAAACAACACTTCCCGGAATCACAATTGATTCAAGTGCGGAACAATTCTCAAACACACCCCATCCTATCTTCTTTTCTCCTTCTTCAGAAATTATTACAGAAGAGAGAGAGGTACAGTCTGAGAAAGCATAATAACCAATATAAGTCACACTTGCAGGGATTGATATTGAAGATAAACTAATGCAATTCTTAAAAACATAATCCCCAATATAACTTAAGCTATCTGATAATAGCACTTCAACAAGTGCATCACAACCAGCAAATGCCTTATTATCAATTCTTTTCAGACTCTCAGGAATCGAAATTTTTGTAATATGCTTATTGTCTGCAAAAGCTTTAGCAGATATTCTTGTAACGGTATATATGACAGAATCATACTCAATACTATCGGGGATAATAATTACTCCCGATATAGTAGTATCAGAATAAAGTATATTCACTTTACAGTCATAGTAAGGATATTCATTCTCATAAGTAATACCATCAACAGTAAAACTTGCACGTATTCCAAACGAGAAAAGAAAGCTAATCGAAAGAAGTAATATTTTCTTCATATTCAAAAGGTATAAGAATATCAAATAGTAAGTAATCTTAGGCAAAAAAAGTTACTCCTTCTGCTATAATTAGTATTTGTCCATATTCAGGATTATAAGGCCACTTTTTGCACCTTATCTCCCACCTTTACAAAATAAACGGCCCCTTTTGGAAGCTCAATCCGATACTCATCTCCATCACTCTGCATACTTTGCAACTGCACACCTGAAATGCTGAATATCGTGATAGTTTCACCAGACGAGATTCCTTTTATCACTATACCATCTCCTTCACTAATAATCTCGATTGGAGAATCAACAGTTGACTCTACGTCAGTAAAATCCATTTCCACAACTTCCGAAAATCCATCCCAGCCTGGTGCTGCCTCATAAACCTCTTTGCAACCAATTGGAACTATCAATCTGCAAGTTGCTTTGTTATAGAACACATTATTTCCTAACACAGGAGGTGTTTCATTCAACACATACAAATTAATAATATTGATATAATAGAATGCCCCATATGCAATAGAATCTACGCTGGAAGGGATAATAATATTTTTAAGCCAATAGCAGCTATTAAAGGATCCCGAACCTAAGTATGTAACACCTTCAGGTATTTTTACTGAACTCAGAGCAGCACATCCATGAAAGACAGAAGTATTTATTCCTGTGATCCCTTTGGGAACCACAGCAGAAGTTAAAGCACTACAATAATAAAAGGCGTTCTCTCCAAGAGACGTAACAGTGGAAGGTATTGGTGCTGAAACAAGTCCGGTGCAAAAATTAAAACACCATCCTCCGATAGATTGAAGTCCTTCAGGAAGCATTAGTGATGTAAGAGCCGAACATTTTGAGAATGACCTATATCCGATTGAAAGTAGTCCTTTTGGAAGCGTAACTGATGTCAGATTTGTACACTGTTCAAAAGTACCATCAAGAATTGATCTGACACTATCCGGGATGGATATAGAAGCGAGACCAGTGCAACCGGCAAATGTAGCTTCACCAAGATAGTTGAGACTGTCCGGAAGAGTTAAAGAAGATAAAGAAGAACAGTTTAGAAAAGCATAAGAGCCAATGGAACGAACAGTTTCAGGAAGAGTCACCGAAGAAAGGGCAGTACATCCATAGAAGAAATCCCTTTCTAAGGAAGTTATGCCAAAAGGTATTGTTAAGTTGGTTAGCGCTGTACAACCATAAAAAACACCCTCTCCCATTGACTTTAGACTATCATTTAGAGATACCTGAGAAAGTCCGGAACAGCCATAAAATACATTCTTTCCGATATGAGAAATACTATTAGGAAAATGAACTGAAGTAAGTCCGGTACAGGAGCTAAACGCATAACTCCCTATTGCTTGAAGTCCTTCATTCAACGTTAGCGAAGTTATTCCTATACATGATGCGAAAGAAGCTTCTCCGATAGAATCAACGCTTGACGGGATAGATATTGACGTAAGACTTGGACAATTACCGAAAGCACCATGACCAATCCACTCCAAACCTTCTGAAAAAGGAAGAGACGAAAGCGAAGTACAATTTCCAAAAGCACTGGAACCAATTGATTTAACGCTTCCCGGAATGACAACGCTGGCAAGTAAAGTACATCCGTAAAAAGCTTTATCTCCAATTTCGGATACACCCGAAGGAATGCTCACATAAGGTATCTTTACACAATTGGAGAAAGCTTCTTTTCCAATCGTCAGTAAACCATCTGAGAGAGACAAAGACTCTATTCCGGAACAGTTAAGAAAAGCCTTTTCTCCAATCGTATTTACCCCTTCCGGAAGAGATATATTTGTCAGGGCTTTACATGAATAAAAAGCATAGTCACCAATCGATTCAACTCCCGAAGCAATTGTCACAGACGTTAGATTACTCAGATTGTAAAATGCAGAATTCCCTATCGACTTGATACTGGAAGGTATACTTACAGATACAAGTCCACTACAGTAATAAAATGCTCTGTCTTGAATAGAGGTTACAGAATATGTTTTACTATTGTAAGTAACTTCTGAAGGAATTACAACATCTCCTGATAGAGTACTGACCGCAGCGTTCAAAGATGCAGTTGTTTCGTCAGCATTGCTCGTGAAGTTTAAATTGTTGATTGTGAAGTTCTCTGCCTGTACTGCAACTGCAAATATCAGACTAATGGAAAGGTGTAAAAATCTTTTCATAGTTGATTGGTTTTAATATAAGATCATCAAATATAATTATCAACTCTTTACAAAACAATGAATTAACTATTTTTAATCAAACCAAATAACAAGAAAAAGCATATTTGTGTTGACTCAAACCTAATCTTTTATCCTAAAAAACACTGATGTAGGGTATCCAACGGACACGTATAATGAAAGAACAGGTTCATACCGGCAGATTGACATTTACTCCTTTTTCGGAAGTGTCAAATACAATAAACATACAGGGATTTGTTGGTTCTATCCTGCTAAATGGACAAGAATTCTTATTCAGTCAAAGGTTTTATTCCCTGGATTGCTTCTTCTCTTATTCTGGTAAAACGCGACCAAAGAGGTGATTGCATATAATCCTCCTTTGTACCTACTGGAACGTATAACGTACAGAAGGGGCGATTTAGGCCACCAAGATAATTGAATCTGAATAGTTCTGGCGGAGTAATATGATGGATATGAAATTCTCTCAGGTTGACACATCCGTCAAAAGCATTATTCCCAATCTCTGTGACAGTTTCAGGGATGGTGACTGAAGATAGATTATCACATTCTCTGAAAGAAAAGTTATCCACAAGAGAAACGCCGGAAGGTATCACTACCGAACGTAATGAAGAACAGCGGTAAAAAGCATATTTGCCAATGGAGGCAAGAGTAGACGGGAAAATAACACTACACAGACGGTAACATCCTCCGAAGGCATGATTTTGTATCGTTGTAACTCCTTCAGGAATTATGACAGAGGAAACGTTATCGCACGAGTCGAAAGCAGCAACCCCAACGGTAGTCACCGTATCCGGGAGTGTATAAGTTTTGCCGTCTCTTCCGGCTGGAAATGCAATGAGTGTCTTTACTTCTTTATCGAACAAAGCACCATTCATGACTGTAAAGGCCGGATGATCTTTTTGAAGCATAATCTGCAGCAAAGAAGTGCAACCGGCAAATGCCCATTCACCAATCGTAAGGACAGTTGATGGAATAGTTACTGAGGTAAGATTCTGACATCCGTCAAAAGCAGAAATAGCAATAGAGGAAACGGTATATGTTTTTTCCTGGTAAGTAATAACAGAGGGAATCGTCACAAACCCGGAAACAAATCTGTTTTGACGGGCTACAGACACTGAAGTACCATCTGCATTAATCGTATACTTCAATTTGTCAATAAAAAGGCTAGGCATCTATCTTCGTAATTATAATTCGCTACAAAAGTAAGCTGTTATTTTGATTATCCAGCTATATATTTACTTTTTTTTAAAATACAGTCATTTATATCCTTCTCTTTTTCAGGTGTTTTTATTCACACAAAGTACACAATTGCGTTGTCCGATGCGTCAACGACTCAATGTTGCTTTCTTCCATCACCGAACGCCTGTTTTTTGATCCTGAAGAAATAAGAAGCTGTTCCTCTTGGTCGTAAAGCTATTTCAGACTATTTTTGTGCTTTGTACCATATTCAAATAGAGAAGAAGAGTCGTAAAAACATGAAAGTTTGCATCGCAGAAAAGCCAAGTGTTGCCAAAGAAATCGCGGAGATACTTGGGGCAAAAAACCGGAAAGACGGGTATATTGAAGGTAATGGATATCAGGTAACCTGGACATTCGGACATCTGTGCACACTCAAGGAACCGGGTGAATATGATACGGAATGGAAACGATGGTCCCTCTCTGTCCTTCCCATGATTCCGGAACGTTTTGGTATCAAACTCATTGAAAATGACGGAATCAAAAAACAATTCAAAGTAATCGAGCAGTTGGTCAAAGGTGCTGACATGCTGATAAACTGTGGTGATGCCGGACAGGAAGGTGAACTGATACAGCGTTGGGTTCAGCAAAAAAGCAAATGCACCTGTCCGATCATGCGGCTTTGGATCTCATCACTGACGGAAGAAGCGATACGTGAGGGATTCAACAACCTGAAGTCGCAGACTGAATTTGATCGCCTTTATGAGGCAGGTTTGTCACGGTCTATCGGTGACTGGATGCTGGGAATGAATGCAACGCGACTTTACACACTAAAATACGGACAAAACAGACAGATACTCTCTGTCGGAAGGGTACAGACTCCTACTTTAGCTCTGATTGTAAACCGGCAACTGGAGATTGAGAATTTCAAACCGGAACCCTATTGGGAACTCAAAACAGTATATCGAAACACCACCTTTTCCGCTTCAAAAGGGCGGTTTTCTACTCAGGAAGAAGGAGAAAAACAACTGGAAGCGATCCGCGATTCTCCATTTACCATCACCGATATTTCAACTAAACAAGGGAAAGAAGCTCCTCTGAGACTCTTCGACCTGACGTCGCTACAGGTAGAATGCAACAAGAAATTTTCTTTTTCGGCTGATGACACGCTCAAACTGATCCAATCTCTGTATGAAAAGAAGGTAACGACCTATCCACGTGTGGATACTACTTTCCTGAGTGAGGATATGTATGAAAAGATACCGGGCATTCTGAAAGGAATCAGATCGTACAGTGAGTTTACCGCTCCATTGCTTGCCAAAAAGATCGCCAAGTCGAAAAAAGTGTTTGACAATACAAAGGTCACCGACCACCATGCCATCATTCCTACCGGAGTGGATCCGCACAATCTGTCTGATAATGAGAGGAAAGTGTTTGACATGGTTGCCAAAAGATTCATATCGGTCTTTTATCCGGATTGCACCTTCTCAACAACGACTGTATTGGGTGAAGCATCAAAGATAGAATTTAAGGTGACCGGCAAACAGATTATCGATCCGGGATGGAGAGCTGTCTATGCCAAAGAATCACCGGAAGAGAAAGAAGGCAATGAAGATGACACAACCGGATTGCTTCCTGATTTCCAGAAAGGAGAAACCGGTCCGCATACTCCCGCATTAAACGAGAAATGGACGCAGCCTCCCAAGCCATATACCGAGGCTACGTTACTTCGTGCGATGGAAACGGCAGGTAAGATGGTCGAGAACGACGAACTGCGTGATGCGTTGAAAGAGAATGGTATCGGCCGCCCTTCTACGCGTGCGGCTATCATTGAGACATTGTTTAAACGAAATTATATACGCAAGGAACGAAAGTCGCTTACGGCGACTGCCACGGGCGTCGAACTGATCCTTACCATCAACGAAGAGTTGCTCAAATCGGCCGAACTGACGGGTATCTGGGAGAAGAAGTTGCGCCAGATCGAACGGGGTGGTTTCGAGGCAAAGACCTTTCTGAATGAACTGAAAGAGATGGTGCGTTTGATTGTAAAGCACGTCAAAGAGGATCGTTCTAACCGCTCCATCACCATCGAACAAAAAGCAGATGAGCTGAAGGCATTAAAAGAAGAGAAAGGCACGAAGAAGAAAGCCGGAGCAAAAAACGGAGAGAAAAAGAGTCCGGAAAACAAAAAAGCAGAAAAATCTTCTGATAAGGCTGCTCACTCACAAACGGCAGACACGAAGCCAGAGGGTCTCTTAACTCCCGCTGAGAAAGAAAATATAAATGCGTCAAAACAAGCGGCAACTACCACGCGTGTGGCAGTGACCAATGAGCACACGACGGTTGCATCGGATAAACAACCCCGGAACGAGGCAACAAATGACCCTTCCGGCAATGCCACAACAGTAGGCAATGTGCCTGCCGCAGGAAGTATCGGCGATTTGTTTGCGCCCCTCACCTCTCCTGCCCTGTCACCTTCATCTGATGCGGAATCCTCAGCTTTCGGCGAACTCTTTGCAGCTCCTGCAACACCTTCAGCAGAGAAAACTCTGGCACCTACAGTAAAAGCCGGCGATCACTGTCCGCTGTGTGGTAAAGGTACAATACTTCGTGGTAAAACGGCTTTGGGTTGCTCTGAGTGGAAAAGCGGATGTTCATTCCGCGCTCCCCTTAATGACTTATAATCCGATAGGAATCAGAGAATCACAGCGAACTGATATCTTTTTTAAAACGTCCTGTTGTTTGTTCCGTTTCATGTATATGAAACGGAACAAACATCCTTATAAAAGAATAAAATCATAAGGGACGAAATATCCGAAGGAAACGGATGGTCTCAGAAGAATATGTAATAAGAATTTACTTCTTCCATTCAATCACGCAAGAAGATGTCTTTATCTGAATGAAATGGATTCTTTTTTATCCAGACTATTGATATTAATTGGCGCAGCATATTTTTGTTTTGGCTCTTTAAGTATGTGACTTGAATTACTCCTCGAAAATACTATTTTGTAACCTATATTATCTGAAGTAGTCAAATACACGTTGTCGTATTCTTTATCATCATAAGGAATAAATATCATAACTGTCTTGTTCTCAATATCACTTGTCATCCATTTGTCATCAGAATTTGTTGTCGCCCATGCTTTAATCGTTGGTTGATAAGTAATATTATTGGGATAATGCATGTAGTTTACAAAGTAGCAATAGGTTTCAAAATCAATATCATAAGGGAAAGTAACTATATGCTTATTCCCATACATCACACTCAATAAAGGTAAAGCTCTAAGATAATCTTGATTATAATCGGTACAGAACTGTTGAATAGCTTTCTTTACATCGTCAAAGTTCGCATTCTCGATATATACGATCTTATCGTTTGACTTTTTTTCTTCTGGCAACTTTAAGTTCTGAGCGTTGCCCCTGGAGTTTGCGGACTTCTCTTTAATTTTCTTTGCTGCATATCTTCGAAATATAAAGCTTAAGATAGGAACTGCTACAGCTATTATAAGAATCTTCAGTAATACTTCTTTTATCATACAAAATGCTTTTTAGATATTTGTTCAGTTAGCAATGTTTTTTCATTTATCAGTAAACAGTTTTAGGATCAGTCAGAATCCATTCATAAGGGCTAAAGGATGAGGTTACATATGTTCAATTATCGCTTACGATCCACGCTTTAAACTCCACCGCTTTATTTTTACTGATGTAGATCCGTTCAGGCGTTTCGATGTCAAGAGTAATAAGCAGACGGTTATCAAACCATACGGTGATGTTTTTCACACTGTTACGGGCTATGATGAATTGTTTGTTGGCACGGATAAATTCGGATGGATTGAGGGTCGCGATGATTTGCTCCAATGTCTTGGAAATGGAATAGAAGTTGCCATCTTTCATAAAGACACGCGTATTCTTGTCCGTAGTATAAAAACAAGAGACTTCTTTCAGATTGATCGGGATCAATTTATCTTTGACGGGGATCAACAGTTTGTCCTTATATTTGGGAAGTGACGGCGAAGGAGACAGTTGCGATAACTGTGTCAGATAGCGCATGATATCGGTCTGCGTCCATCGGCTGAACTTTTTGAGCGCACGATCCAACTCTTCCGCTTTGATTGGTTTAAGTAGGTAGTCGATGCTGTTGACTTTAAAAGCTTCGATGGCATACTCATCGTAAGCCGTTGTAAAGATGATCGGGATTTCCACCTTCATGTGATCAAAAACGGCAAAAGCCGACCCATCAGAGAGATGGATATCCATCAGAATAAGATCCGGCTGTGGGTTGACTTTTAACCATTCGACCGTTTGACTGACACTTTCTGTATTACCGACTACTTCGACATCGGGAGCGATAACGGCGAGAATGTCCACAAGATTTTCATAAGCGACAGTTTCATCTTCTACGATCAGTGTTCTCATCTTTTTGGCTTTTCAGTGGTAAATATACACGATACATTTTCCCGTCCTCTTCGATGCGTATCTGTTTGTTCATCAGAAGCGAGAAACGGTTTTCAAGATTCCGGAGTCCCGTGCCATTGGTTGCAGGAGGAGAGATCTTCGGATAAATGGGATTGGATACGACCAGCTCCATTGAGTCGTTCAGACGGATGGTGACTTCCATCTTATGCAAACTGTCAATCATATTATGCACCACCACATTGTCAATAAGAGGAAGAAGGGAAAGTACCGGTATTTTGAGGTTTAGCTTATCCTCCGCAACCTCAATATCAAAAACCAGTTTGTTCGCAAACCGAACCTCCATCATATAGCGGAACGCCTGCACAAACTCCAGTTCTTCTTTCAACGTAACCAGTCCCTTTTTGTCACTTTGCAGGATATAACGAAACACATCGGACAGTTTATTTACATACTCCAGCGTCACTTCATCATTCTTTTTCCGTATCAAAGCCGTAAGACCGTTGAGGGAATTAAAAAAGAAGTGCGGATTAATCTGATTAGCCAGTGCATTACAGCGGCTTTCCAGATTTTCAATCATCAGATGCTCAATCTCCTGTTCTTTCTTCCGCTGTATGGAATATAGAAATGAAACGTGCCCTATAAATGTACATACGATACAAACAACCAAAAATTGGAAAAGTAAAACACTTGTAAAGCAATCAGCCCTGCTGCAGCAAAAATGAGAGATTCCGACATAGATGAAATAGGCAATCGCTGTTACAAGGACATTGTACAAAGAACGTTTTTGGATGGACTGAAGCTTCATCTTCTGTAGATTGCCTTTTAGTAGTATCCATATCAGCACTGTAAAGAACAGGTACCTGAAAACAAAAAACTGGACATGGGGTGTGCTTGCAGCTTCGTCCAGAAAACTCAGTTCCCACCAAAAGCAGGCAATATTGGGATAAACAACAAAAACCGCACTGAGCAAACTGATCAGCAAGAGTTTGATGGAGCTGTATTTATCTACTAATTTCATTGAATGATTTTCTGCAAAAATAAAACATTTAATCCGAAAGCAGGAATTATCCTGTATTAATCACTGCAAACAAAGGATCTTAGACTAATTGCGTAAAGCGATGGGTCGGATCAGGACGTCCCGGCTGCAAATATCTCCATGCAATCACCTCCATCAGATATTTATCAGCTGTCAATCTGGTGAGTGTTTGACGCACAATATGATCGAGTATTTCGGGAGATGTTTCGACGCGGGCATTAATGATTAGTTTGGCCTCACCGCTTTTCCCCGCTGTATTACGCAATGTGAGCATATTGGCCGGACCCGTTATATTTCCCGCGATAAACTTTTTACCATTCTCGCAGATCACCTTCACATGGCCAACAGCATACGCTTTTTTTTCAAACTCTTCAGAGAGATTTGCAAGAAAAGTACGAGCAAAAAGGTCCCAATCAGTATTTTCACCATTCAGACAGACAGTCCCATTCAACCATCCCAATACGGCCTCACCATTGGCATACATGTCATAATCCATCTCTAAAAGTTGCAATCCTGCTTCACGGCGTGAAGTCACCTCTTGCAGCCATTGCTCAATGCCTGAGCCTGTCAATGCACTTATAGTAAAGATGGTTGCTGAAGGAAACAGGACAGCTGTTTTTTTCTTCAATGCTTCCAACTTATCCGCTTGCAGAAGATCGGTCTTATTGATCAGGATTATATCACTTTCTTCGAGCTGTTTCCGAAAGATATAAGCAGCATCGGGATGCAAACCGGCATTGCCACCATCCACAATAGAATCGAGCCGCAAAGGATCAGCCAACACGGAAAGAGGGGCTATCTGAAGTTCGCGGTTCCAGTATTGTTTGAGCGGTTGCATGAGAGTCGCCGAAAGATCGGCGCAGCTCCCTACTGGTTCAGCAATAATTACATCGGCTTCCGCTTCCCTCCGCACCTTCTTGATGGCATCCATAAACCCGTCGAAATTGCAACAGAAACAACTTCCACTCACTTCTGCTACCTTCAGATTAGCAAGAGACAGCAATTTACTATCTACCAGCTCGGGTGCCTGGTCATTGGTTATGAGTCCCACCCGAAGCCCTTGTTTCATCAGTCTTTGAGCTGCTTCCCATAACAGTGTTGTTTTCCCGGCTCCCAAAAAGCCACCGGCCAAAATCAGTTTTGTTGTTTTCATACGATCGTTTTTTATTCTTCAGATTGCTTCTTGCATTTGCATGTTTGAGCTGTTTTCTTCATGAGAGGCTCAATCACATAGAGAAAGAACAGAGCGGCAACAGCTCCCCCGACAATCGGTGCCAATATATATACATAGAAAAAGCCGCCCTCGTCATCCGGGAAAGCGGCACTTCCCCATCCGGCAAGCCAAGCCACAAGGCGCGGACCAAAATCGCGGGCGGGATTAAGTCCGGCCTGGGTAAGTGGCGCAACAAGGCAAATAATAGAAGTGACTGTCAATCCGATAAAAACAGGTGTCATCGCATCACTGGGTCGACCAACATTACAGCCTTCGGTCAGAGCAAAAATAAATATCAGCAAAAGAAAGGTGCCAAACGCTTCCGCGCCCTTGGCCAACGGCATCGACACAACCGCTTTGCCTCCTGTATAAAACTCACCAAACATCCTCGCCGTTTCTACCGAAGCAGCTGAACCTCTGACGATTTCATGACTGCTTTCATATATCTCAATCGAGGGAGCAAACAACAGGTAAATAGTAACACCTGCCAGAAAGGCACCGATGAATTGTGCGCAGAGATAGGCAGGTAACTTTTTGATTAGCATTCTTTTGCTGATTACCATAGCAATGGATACAGCCGGATTCAGATGTGCACACGACATGTGTCTTGTCAGATAGATGGCGAGCATAACGCCGATACCCCATACAATCGCTATCTGAAAAATACTGTTGTACTCTCCATATAATGTGGATACAGCTACTGAACCACATCCGAAAAGAACTAGTATAAATGTGCCCAGTAATTCTCCGACAAATCCTTTCATATATGTTTAG
>JAQUTK010000016.1 GCA_028709785.1 Bacteroidales bacterium | reverse complement strand
TACGGTATCCGACCGGATCGCTCAAATGGTGATTGTGCTGTTACTGACTCCATGCATTGAACCTTGTTTTCATGAGGATTCCTATGCTTATCGTCCTCACCGTTCGGCTCATGATGCAGTAAGCAAAACGAGGGAACGCTGTTGGCGTTATTCCTGGGTTCTTGATATGGACATTAGCAAATTCTTTGACAGCATTGATCACTCACTCTTGATGAAAGCCTTGAAGCTTCATACAAAAGAGAAATGGATTCTGATGTATATAGAAAGATGGCTAAAAGTACCTTATGAGAAACCGGATGGGATCCAAATAGAAAGGATTCAAGGAGTAGCTCAAGGCAGTGTCATTGGTCCGATTTTAGCGAACTTGTTTCTGCATTATGCTTTTGACAAATGGATGGAGCGGAATTTTCTCCATGTTCCATTTGAGCGTTATGCGGACGATATTGTTTGCCACTGTTCCAGCCTCAAACAAGCGGAGTATCTTCAAAAAGAGATTCAAAAACGCTTAGAAGAATGTAAATTGCAATTGAATGAAGAGAAAACCAAAATCGTCTATTGTAAAAGTAGCCGTCAGAACGGAGATTATCCGCATGTGACCTTTGATTTTCTTGGATTCACGTTTCAACCACGCAAGTCAATAAATAAGCATGGCAAACGATTTACGAATTTCCTTCCTGCTATCAGTGTGAAATCCATGAAACGGATCAATGAAACGATACATAGATGGAATCTTAATAGCCATACAAATCAGACATTGGAGCAACTGGCAACAGTTATTAATCCCACTGTCCGAGGTTGGATGACGTATTATGGCAAGTTTTACCCTACTCGTTTGAAGCGGTTTATGCAAATTCTAAATGATCGCTTAGCTCGATGGGCCATGCGCAAGTTTGAACGATATAAGCGTCACTTTTACAATGCTCAGAAATGACTCACACGAATTGCTGAAAAAGAAGGGCTCATCTTCTATCACTGGAAATGTGGTGTACTACCACTATGTTCCAACAAAGAGAAGGTGATCTCTTAATTGAAAGAGGTTAAATAAGTAAAGCCGTGTGAGGGGAGACTTTCACGCACGGTTTATTGAGAAGCTTGGGGTGAGACTCCCCTTGCTTACTCGGCTAGCAAAATAGTACTTTTTTTACTGATTTCAAATCCTGAATTCAAAAAAACAACAGAAAGGCAAAAGCGATCAGATGAATACTACTATGATCCCTTTTGGACAAGGATGCTATAAAGCAACTTCCCCGCGTCTTCACAGACCCGGGGAAGCAATCAATTTAACCTAAACCTTAACTATGATTCTACTAATGGAATCGCGGCAAAGGTAAAAAGAATATACTCTATCTCCAAATTTCAATCTTTTTTTTGAAGGTGAATGAAAGGGAATATTTTATCACTTGAGCATCAAGAGAGTATCAGAGGTGCAGAAAAAGCGAAGCACGACATTTCGAGGTGACGTGCTTCGCTTTTTAACAGTGCGGATAGACTTGTCCGGATTTATCTTGTACCGTACACCAGCGTTTTGTTTCCCTGCCAGTCGATGGCTTCAATACGGGTGGATCCGGCCGGATAGTCCACGTCGGTAATACTGAAGTCTTTGCAGCCTCTTCCGCTTAGCGTGATACGTACCAACTCGTTGTCTTTGTATGTTTCGTAGGCAACAACGTTTTTCCAGATGGAATGGTTGACCCGTCTGAGCGTTCCGTTAACGGTTACTCCTTGTCCGAAAGTGCCTTCCAATGGGAGCTGATTCTTGTATATCTGCCAGTTATTACCGGAGATATAATAGATAACCGGACTAGCCGGTTTCGGGTATTTTTGTGCGTAGGCAATCAGTTCGTCACATTGCGCCTGTGTGATCGTCATTGTTCCATAGCTGTAATCTTCCAGCACTTTGTTGATCGGCTTTAACATACCTGCTTTTACAAAGAAATCGGTAACATCCTGTCCCGTTGAATCGATGAGGGTACGCATGAAGTTTAGCTGAAGCTCTCCGTTCGAGTAGCTGTTGAGATCCATTGTTCTCACTCTCTCCGAAATCTTCGCATAAATATCCGGGCTATATCCTGCCTGGTGGAAGTAGAGCTGTATTTGCCACATCGGAACGAGTTTTACAAAGTGGTCGTAGTTCCGTCTTGCAGGTGTTCCGAACAATGCCTGTCCGTAGTAGTCCGGTCCTTCCTGACACAGCCAGTTGTTGCCCATACGAATGCCGAAGTTCAGATAGCAGTTGAACCGGCCTCCGATACCGTTCATGAAATCATTTGCCCATCCTGATCCGGGATTCTCATGCTCCAGACGCAGGTCTTGTCTGTTGCCTAAAGAGAACTGAACCCACGCGGAATAGATGTTATTGGTAACCTCTGTTGTTGAAACCCATTTGAGTCCCGGACGGATCTGATTGACGTGTCCCAACTCGTGTCCGATGCCCCAATATTGAAACCCGTTTAATCGTATGACATCTTCTTCAGCTCCCGAACCGATTCCCGCACCATATCCATCGGCGAAATAGCCGCTTGGAACAACACGAGAGAACTGTCTGTTCTTTGGAACTTTTTTGTATCTGTTGAGACCCATGATCTCATGTTCGCGATAGACGATACTGTCATACGTTGCAGCCAGTTCCTCTCCATTCGCCGGACAGGCATTTCTGAAACTTTGTACCGGGTAAGCAATCTGACAACGATATCCTCTCACGTCCATGATATCTGAACAGGCATTCGCAAGAAGTCGTTTCCAATCCTCATTGGTATGTCTGCCACGGTCAAAATATCCGTTCTCTTTCCCCATCACAAAATGGATTTTTACCTTGGGTGCGGTCTTGTAGTTGGTTGTATAATATGAAATATATCCATTTCCTCTGTTGCTTGTAGTAATCTTATTGATCCCGTTTTTCAGGGTGTATGTAGAACCTGCCGGGTCTTTGACTCCAAAGTTCTGCACTCTCAGCTGTATGGCTTCCTCTCCGGGATTATCAACAATAATAACCATGCTTTCACCTTTATCAAAATAGATGCCGGTTGGATTTTCGAAGCTGTTATAGCTACTGGTTTTCATCCAGGAAGATGTTTCATCCAAGGTAGGGTAGGGTTCATATTCGGCTACACGAAATTCTGTGGAGTAGGTGCCGGAGTAGATGGCCAATGCCAGTCTTTTTACAAACAAGTTGGATAATGCCTGAATCTGTTCCAGGGTTACTTCCGGCTTCAGTGCGGTCATCTCGTTGTTTGCAAAGACTGCATAATCGCCGCTCGTGTTACTTACTGTCTTATAAAATTCCATCTCCGCGCAGCTCGCAAAGCCTTGTCCGTCGCCTGTTCCTGATTGTACGATCAGTTGGATTCTTGTCGGATGAATAATCGCCGGTTTGAAGTTGATCTGAGTAGGTGATGAACTTCCTTTCATGTCAATCGTGGTATATTTCACCAGATTGCTGTTTTCTGCGGTAGAATACCAGACTTCCACTTCTTTGAAGAGTCCGTTGGATCCGGATTGACGAGGGTTGTAAATCATATAATCAATCTGCTCTTCATTTGTGAAGTTGTATGTCAGCGTAATCGGAAAATAGTTGGTCGCGCTATTGTCCCAGCTTGAGTGGTAGATGGTGGACATATTTCCGTCAAACGAGTTTTCAATACCTTCACCTGACTGAAAAGAAGAAGCGGTACCACTGGTCACATTCACTTTCGTATCTCCTTTCACAAACTCGGCGGATCTGTCGGCGCTTTGAACGACTGTGAGCGTTCTGTTTGTTTTCTGGTCCGGATCGTTTAGTGTAACGGTTGCTGTTCTCGGACTACTGTACATATTCCATGGAACAGAGAAATAAATGGTATTTGCGCTCTTGTCGTTTTTTACCGGGGTGATCCAATCCTCTGAGGTCTGGATGGAGTAGTCCACATTACTCATTACATCCAGACAGAAAGTGGTGTCTTTGTAATCGATATTCAACTCATTGGCTGACATCACGATGTGCGGGGCTTTTACGGTAGGAAGCTTTTTTTGAGCATAGGCAGCAAACGGGCATATCAGTGTATGGCACATTGCTACAATCAGTAGAAAATCATTCTTTTTCACAGCAAAATCAGTGTTAGTTATAAAAAGTATTGGGTGCAAATATACGACATATTTTGAATACAGATAGTCTTAAACAGAAAAGCTTAATCAATTGGTACGTTTATCAATCGATTAAGCTTTTAGTACGGGAGAAGAAAGAACTTATTTAACGACTTTCCTGAGTGCGTGAAAAATGAGATAGGTTCCCCAGATAATGAAAGGAATACTGAGTAACTGTCCCATGTTGAGTACCATAAATTGCTCGAAAGCTTCCTGAGGCTCTTTTATGAACTCAACAAGAAAACGTGAACCAAATATACCAATCAGAAAGACTCCGAAAATCAAACCTTCGCGCTTGATCGCATCTTTCCGGTAGTAAAGATGCAGAATTACTGCCAATGTGATAAGACAGTATAGCATTTCATATATTTGCGTTGGATGTGACGGAACCGTAAAGACCGGCTCTGCACCTTTCATCCAGGCCGAGAGATTTTCTACAAACCGGAATCCCCAGGGTAAATCCGTTGGATTACCATAAATCTCATGATTAAACAGATTACCCAAACGGATAAATGCGCCTCCGACACAGACACCCGGCATGAAATGATCGAAAGTCCATAACATACTCTTGTGTACCTGATACTTAGAAAAAAGATAGACAGCAATTATGATTCCGATGGCACCTCCGTGACTGGCTAATCCTCCCTGCCAGACATAGAGTATCTCAAGCAGATGTTTGGAATAGTAACTCCAGTCATAAAAGAGACAGTGACCAATACGCGAACCGATGATTGAACCGGCCAACACGTAAATAAAAAGTTTGTCGGCCCATTCTTCGGGCAGTCTTTCTTTTTTGAAAATCCTTTGTACCAAGGTATATCCTAACAAAAACCCCACTGCCCAACAAAGTCCGTACCACCGGATCTCTCTGGAACCCAGTTCAATCAGAGTCGGACTGAATGTCCATGTGATATATGATAGCATAACCGATCGTTTAAACCAAATGTTTGATTAACTCTTCCTTATCACCGTATAATAGGTCAATAACCGGAATTTCCGGCATCGTATAGGCTCCCGGCTGTTGCTTGAAACTTGCACGGGCTACAGCGACAAGAATCTGTCCGGTTAAAGCCGGATTGTTTATTTTCATATTAAACTCAAACAACTGGTTTTGCGTCTTACCTGAAACTCCTTTGCGGGTCATGTTGACACCATGCCCCATATCCAGTAACTCATCGACACTCTCCACTTGCATAACATGCGTTTCATCATTGATAAAGTAAGCGTCGTTTTTTATGTTTTGAGCCACTTCATCAAATGAATACCCCTCTTTCACTTCAATATAAACCATACGGCGGTGGATTCCCGTGCCTAACGGTATCGTCATCGAAAGGGCTGATTTCACACCTTCCACAGCTTTTACTGCAACAGTATGACCCATGCTCATTCCGGGACCAAAGTTTGTGTAGCTGATCCCTTTGGGAGCCATAGCCTGCATAAGGCTACGTATCACAGAATCACTACCCGGATCCCAACCGGCTGCAATCACAGCGACTGTGTTATTGGCTTTAGCTACTTTATTCAGTTCGCGTCGCAGATCCACAATCTTTGTATGGATATCAAAACTGTCAACGGTGTTAATCCCCATTGCCAGATATTGTTTTGCATAACTTTCTACTCTTCGGGTTGGAGTCGCGAGAATAGCAACGTGTACATCTTTTAAATGAGCGATGTCATCTGTTATTTCATAACCGGATAATTCAGCAGGTTTTATAGAAGCGTCGCGACGTACAATTCCTGCTATTTCAAAGTCTGGAGCTGTCTGTAAAGCTTCCAATACGTACTTCCCAATGTTGCCATATCCTACAATGGCTGCTCTGATTTTTTTCATTTTTAGAATATGATTGACGTTTATAGTACAAATGAACAAAATTGGATTGGATCCAGAAGCATTTTCGCTTTCTTTTTAAGATTAAAAAGCAATTTATCTGTGTTGAGTCGATATACGCTTTTCAATAAAATGCCGTTATTGTAGTGTGCGAATCCTTTTAACTCATGTTGAAATAGGAATTTATGATTACTTTTGTCGTTTAGTTTTGTCTGATTTATACAAAAAGAGCTGCTATGCTGGAATATATAAAGGGAAAAATTGTCGAATTAACGCCGGCGTCTGTTATTGTTGATTGCAATGGTTTGGGCTATCTTATCAATATCTCACTCAATACATTTACGACATTACAAGGCAAGGATCAGTGTAAAGTGTATGTATATGAGGCTATTCGCGAGGATGCTTATATTCTCTTTGGATTCTCGACCAAACAGGAACGTGAGTTATTTCTGCAATTGATAACTGTGTCGGGTGTTGGAGCCAATACGGCAAGAATGATTCTTTCTTCCTTGGGCGTTCCGGAACTGGAGCAAGCGATTGTGGATGGCAATGCCTCTCTCTTGAAATCGGTAAAGGGTATTGGTCTAAAAACGGCACAACGGATCATTGTTGATCTGAAAGATAAAATTAAAACGGCAATCCCTTCTTCTGCTTCCATGCTCCTTACCAATCAGGAAGAACGGGAAGAAGCGATCAGTGCTCTTGTCACATTGGGATTTACTCAGTCTGCTTCACAGAAGGCGATAGATGCTATTTTACATGATAATCCTGAAAGTACGGTTCAACAGATTATTAAAGCGGCATTAAGGATCTTGTAATGATCATCTGAAATGGGATTGAAGTACAGAAAAAATGGACAAGTTGTAGTTTTGCTGCTGATTCTTTTGGCAGGATTGTTTTCTTCGCTTGCCAGAGGAATGTATTTTCCTTCCTTTTCGTCTGCTCCGCAGGTTGTTGTTCCAAAGGATTCGGCCAAACTTCGTTATCCAATCAAAAAAGATATCCCTTCAGACTATTCGGACCTCGAACCACAATCGGCTTTGGACTTAAAGTCTCCGCCCAATCTGAAATCGACCATTGAGTACGATTATAAAACGGGTACGTATGTTTTCGTGACTCGTGTGGGTGACATGGAAGTGGGTACTCCTTTAATGATGACTATGAAGGAGTATGGTAATTTCCAATCGAAACAATCGTTTACATCCTACTGGAAATTAAAGAACGCGGATGCATTGAAAAAAGCGGGCGACGACTTCTCGCTGACAGATGTCAAGATCAATATTGGTCCGGCTGACAAGATCTTTGGTCCCGGTGGTGTACAACTGAAAACGACCGGATCGGCCGAACTGAAGTTCGGATTCAAAACGAACAATGTAGAAAATCCTTCTTTGCCCGAGAAGCAACGAAAGAAGACCTATTTTGATTTTGATGAGAAAATCAATCTCAATATGACCGGTAAAGTAGGCGACAAGATGTCTATGTCCATGAATTACAATACGGGTGCCAGCTTTCAGATGGATCGCCAGAAGCTCAAATTGCAGTATCAGGGAAAAGAAGATGAAATCATCAAGAATCTGGAAGCCGGTAATGTGAGCATGACCACCGGAAGTTCGCTGATCAAAGGAGGAACGGCTTTGTTTGGTGTCAAGGCGGACATGCAGTTTGGAAAGCTGAAGGTCACAACGTTAGTCTCTCAGCAACAATCACAGACGAAGAGTGTCAGTTCGACGGGTAGTGTGCAGACGACTGAGTTTGAGATTCCCGTCGATGAATATGATGAAAACAGACATTTCTTCTTGTCTCATTATTTCAGAGGGATGTATGATCAGTGGATGAGCAAACTGCCTTATATTTCTTCAGGGATTACGATTAATCGAGTCGAGGTCTGGGTAACCAACAAGCGAAGTAATTATGATGAGGCCCGAAATATTGTCGCCTTTGTGGATATGGGTGAAAACAGTACCATCTATAATAACCACTGGACTCCGCAGGGAAATATCGCTTATCCCTACAATAATGCCAATACACTCTATCAGGAGATTGTTCAGGATTATCCCGATGCGCGGACCATCAGTCAGGTAAATACAGTGCTTGAGCCTTTGTCGGCGTTTGGTATTGAGGGTGGCGATGATTTTGAAAAGATCGAGAGTGCCCGCAAACTGACTCCATCGGAATATACGATCAATAAACAACTGGGATATATATCTCTGAATTCCGCGTTGCAGGCGGATGAGGTTTTGGCGGTGGCTTTTGAGTACACCCGTGGCGGACAGATCTATCAGGTCGGTGAGTTTGCTTCAGACAACAGTACTGCCTCCAACAATGCGCTCTATCTGAAACTCTTGAAAGGAACGACTCTCTCCCCAAGAAGCGGATGCTGGGATCTGATGATGAAAAATGTCTATTCTTTAGGTGCAGGCGTCACCAATGTTCAGAGGGATAAATTCAGATTCAATATTAAGTTCCTGAGTGATACAACCGGTGTCTATGTGAACTATCTTCCTGAAGGGGATGTGAAGAATAAGTTATTGATCAAGGTGATGAACCTGGACCGATTGGATAACAGCAACGAGATCAATCCCGACGGACAGTTTGACTTCGTGGAGGGATATACCATTGTAGCCGGCAAAGGGCGGATTATTTTCCCTGTCACGGAGCCCTTCGGTAGTTATCTGCGCAAGCAAATAGGCAACAATGCCACAGCCGACAAATATGTCTATGAAGAGTTGTACGATTCGACGCTGACCATTGCCCGGCAGATTGCCGAAAAGAACAAGTTTGTATTGCAGGGAGAATACAAAGGAAAGTCAGGAGCTGTCATCTCTTTGGGAGCGATGAACGTGCCCCGTGGATCGGTTATTGTTACGGCCGGAGGACAACTGCTGACAGAAGGTTCAGACTATTCGGTTGATTATGGAATGGGTGAAGTCACCATCCTAAATCAGAGTATTGCTGAATCGGGCAAGCAGGTGAATGTTTCCCTGGAAGATCAGACCATGTTTAGCATGCAACGAAAGACGATGTTGGGTCTGGATATGAACTATGCATTCAACGAAAACTTCTCATTGGGAGTGACTGCGATTAATCTGAGTGAGAAACCGCTGACCACCAAGGTCTCGATGGGTGATGAGTCCATTTCCAATACGATCTGGGGTATGAATACTTCCTATAAGAAAAAGTCGCAGTGGCTGACTAATATGGTCGACAAACTTCCTCTTCTCAATCTGACAGAACCTTCCCTGATCACCTTCGAAGGCGAGTTTGCGAATCTTATTCCAGGCAACTCGATCAATGGCATGTCGTATGTGGATGATTTTGAAACGGCAAAGAATGGAATCAATATATTGCAACCCTATGCCTGGATGCTGGCCAGTGTCCCTTATGATAATTCCTCCAGCCCTCTCTTTCCGGAAGCGCAATATACAAATGATATACGATATGGAATGAACCGAGCGCTGCTGGCGTGGTATACGATTGATCCGCTGTTTACACGCAAGCGCTCCAGTTTGACACCTACCCATATCAAAAATGACCTGGACCAGCTCTCTAATCACTATATTCGCGAAGTCAATGAACGGGAAATATATCCCAATAAGGATCAGATCAGTGGACAAACCACCACGTTGTCCACATTGAATGTGGCTTTCTACCCTCAGCTACGCGGACCCTATAACCTGGATGTCGATGGGATGGGATCGGACGGTAAATTGATCAATCCGCAAAAACGGTGGGGAGGTATAACCCGCAAGATTGACAATACCGATTTTGAAGCGGCCAATGTTGAATATATTGAGTTTTGGCTGATGGATCCGTTTGCGTATGATACGGCAGGTGTAGCAGCTGGTGGAGATCTCTATTTCAACTTGGGTGAGATTTCGGAAGATGTGTTGAAGGATGGAAAAAAATATTTTGAGAACGGACTTCCCACTGATCGTGATGCGGCTTTGATGTCGAAGACTGTTTGGGGATATGTTCCCACCCGACAATCTACTGTGTACGCTTTTGACAACTCAGCCGGTGGACGTTCCAAGCAGGATGTGGGTTTGAATGGCTTAAGCACAAAAGAAGAGCTTGCTTTCCCTACCTATTCCGAGTATGTAAACAAACTACGGGCCAAGCTATCACCGGAGACGCTTGAAAAGTTTGCTTTGGATGAGTTTTCTCCGATTAATGATCCGGCCGGCGACAAGTATCACTATTACAGGGGCTCTGATTATGATCGCGACAAGGTGGATGTGCTGAGCCGCTATAAAAGATATAATGGAACGGAAGGAAACTCGATTGTCAGCAGTGAGTCTCCTGAAAGTTATGATGTGTCTGCCCGGACAACTCCCGACGTAGAAGATATCAATCAGGATAACACACTGAATGAATATGAGAAGTATTATCAATACCATGTGCGCATTAAGCCTGACAAAATGACTGTCGGAGAGAATTATATCGAAAACAAACGCACGGCTACCATTCAGCTTCGTAATGGGAAGACCTCTTCTATCACCTGGTATCAATTTAAGATACCTATCACGGCTTATGAGAAGAAGGTTGGTTCTATCAACGACTTTAAGACGATCCGTTTTATCCGTATGTTCCTTACCAACTTCAAACAGGAAGTAGTGCTTCGTTTTGGAACCCTGGAACTGGTGCGTGGTGACTGGAGAAGATACGAACAGTCGATGCTGCCTCCTAATGTGACATCCATCAGTAATGGTACCATGGACGTGGCAACGGTAAATATCGAAGAGAATGGAACAAAAACGCCGGTCAACTACGTACTGCCACCCTATGTCAGTCGCTCTATTGATCCGGACCAGTCTCAGATTCGTCAACAGAATGAGCAGGCTATGTCTATCAAGGTAACAGATCTTTCTCCGAATGATGCCCGTGCCGTGTACAAAAAGATGAGCATGGATTTGCGTCAGTACAGGCGACTTCAGATGTATGTTCATGCCGAGAAGTTTATCAATGACAATACCAATCTGAAAGATGGAGAGATGACCGCTTTCATCCGTATCGGTACCGACTATAAAAACAATTACTATGAGTATGAAGTGCCGCTGACACTGACTCCGGAAGGTGTTTATAACAGAGACCGCCTTTCAGATCAGTTACAGGTATGGCCCGAATCGAATATGATTGATTTCCCGTTTGAACTGTTTACCGACTTGAAACTGGAACGTAACAGGGAACAGCGTACCGGTACTTCTGTCAATTACATGAAAGCATATTCAGGGTATGATCCCGATAAACCAATGAACCGGGTGACTGTGATGGGTAATCCATCCATCTCTGAAGTGAAGACTATCATGATTGGTGTACGCAATAACGGACGACAGATAAAATCGGCTGAAGTGTGGTTTAATGAACTTCGTCTGACCGATTTCAATGAAGATGGGGGCTGGGCTGCCCGTGGTAATCTGAGTGTGCAGGTGTCTGACTTTGGAACGGTGAGCGTCGGTGCTCACACCGAGACCGCAGGCTTTGGTAGTGTCGATCAGAGTGTTTCTGAACGTCGTCTGGATGATTATCTTCAGTATGATGTGGCGACAAGTTTTGAATTGGGTAAGTTCTTCCCGGAGAAAGCAAAGGTTTCAGCTCCTTTCAACTATTCGGTATCCACACAGAAAACAACTCCGAAATACAATCCGCTTGATCAGGATGTGCTCCTGAAAGATGCGTTGGATAGAGCTTCGAATCAGGCAGAGAAAGATTCCATAGAGAATATTGCTGTAGAAACGAGCAAAACAACCAGCTTCAGTCTCTCCAACTTCCGGGTTAACCTGTCAAGCAAAACACCGAAACCATGGGATCCTTCCAACTTCTCTGCCGGCTACTCGTTTAGTGAGACCCGAAAGAAGGAGGCAACCGTCGCCTGGGAAACAACCAAAGATTATCGGGGTAACCTGAACTATTCGTATGCCCCCTATTTCAAACCTCTGACTCCGTTCTCAAAACTGAAGCCGAAGTCGTTGATTGTGCTGAAAGATTTGAGTATCTCTTACTTACCGACCTCTCTGATGTTTTCTACGGATATGAGTCGCCATTATTATGAAATGCAGTTGCGTGACGTGGAGAATAATTCGGGAGCACAGATCCCGCTCTCTTTTTCAAAGAACTTCTTGTGGAACAGAGACTATACGATCAATTGGGATCTGACAAAAAATATATCAATGACCTTCAAGTCCGGTACCCAGGCGAAGATCGACGAACCGAATGTTCCGGTCAATAAGAAGTTGTATCCCGATGAATACGAGGTTTGGAAAGATAGTATTCGTACCAGTCTGCTCCATTTCGGACGGCCGATGACTTTTGATCAGAGCTTTGACTTTACCTACAAAATACCTCTGAATAAAATACCTTTCCTTGACTGGGTTTCATCCTCCGATCTGACCTATAAATCATTTTATAGTTGGGATAGAGGAGCGTATGTGGATGATAGTACCAATCTGGGTAATACCATTCAAAACGAAGGTGACTTACAGTTGAACGCCGGTATCTCCTTTGAAAAGATCTATGATAAGATTCCTTTTCTGGCTGAGGCCAATAAACGTTTCAGCGTAAAGCCACAGACGCTCGACCGTCGTGCGGATGCCAAGAAAAAAGAGGAGGAAAAACTCAAGAAAAAGAAAAGCACCTTTGAGAAGATCATTACGTTGAATGATTCTACTCCGGTGCGGATCAGTCACATGCTCGATAAGAAAGATGTGATCGCTTCAGCCAAGACTATGGATGGAAAGAAGTATGATCTGAAGTATAAGAAATTGGATCATGTAAGTATCGATATTGAAAATCTGGATACGATACAGATCAAAGTGTCAGTCATTCTCCCGGGTGAAGAGAAAGAGAGTACCTGGAAGAAACTGGCCTATGGAGCTGCCCGCGCACTCATGTCGCTGCGTAGCAGTACGATCAAATACAATGAAACGAATGGTACGGTGCTGCCCGGATTTATGCCCGAAGCCGGTGAGTTTACCGGTCAGGATGGCGGTTATTCTGCCACTGCTCCGGGATATGGATTCTCATTCGGATTGTATGATCCCAATTTCGTTCAGAAAGCGGCCAGAAATGGATGGCTGATCGGAGATTCTTCCATTTCAAGTCTCGCCACTGTGACCTCACGTAAAGATTTTCAGTACACCATTACTGTTGAACCGATCAGATCGCTTAAAATAGATTTGACAAGTCGTTGGCAGAAGAGCAACACCTCACAAATTGATTATATGTACGCGGGAATGCCGGAGACTTATACCGGAACATTCCAGATGACTACCATTGCTATTTCTTCTGCCTTTGAAAAAGCCAATGTGGATAACGATTATCAATCCAAGGTTTTTGCCAAATTCCAGGCAAACCGTCAAAAGATTGCCGACCGGATTCAGCAGCAATACATCGGGAAGAAATATCCGACTACCGGCTTTATGAGCCGCCATCAACTCGCCGGACAACCATTTGATCCTTCTCTGGCTGGTGTTAATACAAACTCGACCGATGTGCTGGTTGCAGCATTCCTTTCCGCGTATACAGGGAAGGATCCGGGTAGCTCTTCGCTCAATCCTTTCCCGGCTATGCTGAGTGCGTTGCCTAACTGGAAGGTAACCTATGACGGACTCAGTAGTTTGCCGGTATTGCGCACATGGCTAAAGGTCTTAACGCTGAGTCATGCCTATACCTGTATGTATAATGTCTCTTCATACAGTTCCTATTCCAGTTGGGTAGGCGCCGGCACGGGTAGTGACCTTGGATTTGTCAGTGATGTGGCCACCGGTCTTCCTGTTCCTTCCTCGCCGTACGACATCACATCTGTCTCCCTCAACGAAAGTTTTTCTCCTTTATTTGGAGTGAGCACTACCTGGCAAAACAATATTACCGCCGGATTTGATGTAAAACGTTCGCGCAATATGTCTCTCAATATTTCGGCTTACCAGATCGTGGAGTCACGAAGCAATGATTATTCAGTGAAGTTGGGATATAAGTTTACCAATTTCAGTAAAGTACTGGGCTTAACCACCTCAGGTGCAGGAGCAAATAATGACTTGAATGTTACGGCCAACTTCACGTTGAAGAATCAATCGGCTCTGCTGCGGAAGATAGAAGATAATTATACGCAGGCTACAAACGGTAATCAAAATGTCATATTGGGCATGATGGCCGAATATACCTTTAGCCGGACATTAACGATCAAAGCCTATTACGACCGGCAGTTGAATCGCCCGCTTATTTCATCCTCGGCCTATCCGGTAACAAGTTCGGCGTTTGGTGTCAGTCTCCAATTCTCTTTAAACAGATAATGGCAGCTGAAGAACTGATTGGTCGCTTTTTATAAAAAACAGTTGTTTTTAATCTTGTAATAATAAGAGAAGTGTTAACTTTGTCCGAACTTTAAGAGACGTGGAAATGAAAAAAGTATCAGTCATTGTATTGTTTTTCCTTGCGTTTGTGACTATGTCGCAAGCTCAGGTAAAAGAAGACAAGGTGATTCTGGCAGAATCTGCCCAGTCATCAATGACTGTGTCAATTGATAGCAACAAAATTTCCGTCCAAAATGCTCCGGCAAATCTGAAGTTGGAAGTTTTTAGTATTGTAGGCGTTCAGGTTGTCTCTCGTAAGATCAATAGTGCGAATCAAGAGTTCTACCTTCATCTGCCCAAAGGATACTACATTGTGAAGGTTGGTGATATAGTACGTAAGACGGCCTTAAAATAAGGATTCATGGAGGAAAATCAGGAAAAAGAGCTCATTCGTCAGTTTGAAGATCCGCGTACGTGTCGGAAGGCATTTGAAGTCGTGGTTAATTCCTTCTCTGAACAAATATATTGGCAGATCAGACGGATGGTGCTTTCTCATGAAGACGCCAATGATTTGTTGCAAAACACATTTATTAAAGCGTGGACGAATCTGGATAGTTTTCGGGGAGAGGCTCGTATTTCCACATGGCTCTACCGGATTGCAGTAAATGAGTGCATCACGTTCCTCAATAAGCAAAAACAAATGGCCGGCATTGCGCTGGATGATGTGGACGGTAGTTTATTGCGGACTTTGGAGGCTCCGGAAGAGTTTTCAGGGGATGAGATTCAGAAAAAGTTGCAGGAAGCAATTCTTCAACTTCCCGACAAACAACGGCTGGTATTTAATATGAAGTACTATCAGGAAATGAAATATGAAGAAATTTCTGATGTGCTGGGCACCTCTGTAGGGGCGTTAAAGGCCTCTTATCATTATGCGGTAAAGAAAATTGAAGATTTCTTTGCAAACAATGATTAAACCTTCACTCTTAAAAGTAGTCAAAAGGATAAGTTAAAAAGAAATAGTATGGAAAAAGAGAACGACATACTCAAAATAGCAGGAAAGCAAAATCCTTTCAAAGTGCCGGAAGGTTATTTTGAAAATTTGACTTCGACTGTTATGGAACGTCTGGAAGAGCCTGTAGTACAGGAAGCTCCGGTGGTATCCATGTGGATGCGTGTAAGACCGTATGTTTATCTTGCTGCGATGTTTATCGGAATAACATGCATGATCCGGGTGTATACCGGGCTTACGTCCGGTGTGGATGACACAAACTCTATAGTAGAACAAGCTACAGATGAATATCTGCTTTCATCAGTAGATACCTATACGTTGTACGAATATTTGGAATCGGGAGAATAAAACAAATGAAAATGAAAAAGTGTCTGTTGTGTTTGTTAATTGTCTTCTTATCTGTTCCGGGATTTGCTCAGCCCAGAGAAGATGCTCAGCGGAAAGCGGGAAGAGAGGCTTTTGAGGCAAAACGGAAAGAATTTATCACAAAAGCCGTCGGATTAACGAGAGAGGAAAGTCAGCGCTTTTGGCCTGTATATGACGAGTTGTCTATGAAGAGATGGACTTTGCATATAGAGCAACGGAATGCGTTCTTTAATCTGAATAAGAAAGAGAGAGAGGGCGATGCAACTCCTCAGGATTATAAGAAGGCCAATGACGCGCAGATAGAACTTGAGATAAAGAAGGCTCAGACTGAGAAGATTTATTATAATAAGCTTGAGAAGATTCTCTCTCCTGAGAAAATAAGCAAACTGTATGAAGCAGAGAATAATTTTCAAAACGAACTGCTGAAACAAGTGGAGAGAAGAGGAAGAGAAGATCGACCAAGAAGAGATTAAACTTATAACAAACAAAGAAGGGACTGAAAAGTCCCTTCTTTGTTTATAAACGTCTGCCATTTGCTATTCTCTTTTTTTTGCTTCCTGCCACAAACACTCCATTTCATCCAAAGTCATCTCTTTCAGCTTTCGCCCTTGCTCGAGCGATTTTGATTCGAGATAATTGAATCGGGAGATAAACTTCTGATTGGTTCTTTCCAAGGCAGAGTCCGGGTTAATGTGATAGAGCCGCGCTGTGTTGATAATACTGAAGATCAGATCACCAAATTCGGCTTCCATTTTCTCCTGATTCATAAAGGCGATTTCTGCTTTCACTTCATTGATTTCCTCTTGTACTTTTTCCCATACCTGTTCGCGTTCTTCCCAGTCGAAGCCGGCGTTGCGTGCTTTTTCCTGAATGCGTTGTGCCTTTATCATGGCAGGAAGGGAGGTCGGGACTCCGGAAAGGACGGTTTTGTTACCCCCTTTCTCTTTCAACTTGAGCGCTTCCCAATTCTGTTCCACTTGCTTTGAACCATCCACTTGCGTTGTCCCAAATACGTGCGGATGACGGAAAATGAGTTTTTCGCAAAGCTTGTCGCAAACAGACTTTACGTCGAAGTCATTTTTCTCTTCTCCTATCTTGGCATAAAAGATGATATGCAGTAATACGTCGCCCAACTCTTTTACGAGTTCGTCTTTTTCATTTTTCAGAATAGCTTCTGAGAGCTCATATACCTCTTCTATCGTGTTTGGACGTAAACTCTCGTTTGTTTGTTTGGCATCCCATGGACATTTTGCCCGCAGCTCGTCCATTACATCCAATAATCTGCCAAAAGCTTCCAGCTTTTCTTCCCGTGTACTCATTTGTTTTCTCTTGTTCAATCTGTTACTAATCCATTTTCTGTCTGCAAAGGTAAACAATGGGAAGAATTTTTCTTACATTTGCAGGAATTTAAAAGACAGAAGAGGGGAGAGAGCTCTTCTCTTAATAAGTACTATTCTAATAATGATGCATTGGTTCTTTTTTCTTGTATTTGTGTCAGTTCTTTTGGCATTTGATCTTGGTGTCTTTCACAAGAAAGACCATGTCTTTAATTTCAAAGAGTCTCTGTTTTGGAGCGTTGTCTGGATTGCAATATCCTGTTTGTTTGGCGCATTTATGTGGTATGAATATGGACCGGAACGTGGTTCTCAATGGTTTACCGCTTATGTTCTTGAGAAATCGCTAAGCATAGACAATCTGTTTGTCATCTCACTTATATTTACGTTCTTTGCTACTCCGGCTCAATATCAACACCGGTGTTTGTTCTATGGTATATTGGGAGCTATTGTGATGAGAGGTATTTTTATAATCTTTGGTGTTGCAGTCGTATCAAAATTTGCCTGGATCTTATATCTGTTTGGACTATTCCTGATCTATTCAGGATTTAAGATCGTCTTTACAGATGAGGAAGAGACAAAGATCGAAGAAAACAGTCTCGTAAAGTATTTTAAAAAGCATTTTAAGATTTATCCGAACTATGATGGACACAATTTCTTCATTAAATCAGGGAAACAGTATATCCCAACATTGATGTTTATTGTGCTGCTGATGATCGAGTCCACTGATATCGTGTTTGCGGTTGACTCCATTCCGGCGGCTTTAGGTGTTTCAAATGATTCCTTTATATTGTATTCGAGTAATATTATGGCTGTTCTTGGACTCAGAGCTCTCTATTTTGTATTGTTGAGTATAATAGATAAATTCTGGATGCTTAAGTACGGTATCGGATTTGTCCTCTGTTTTATCGGGATAAAGATGCTATCGGAACACTTTGTGGAAATTAATTCCATTGTTTCCTTGCTGGTCACACTGACAATCTTACTCGGTAGTATCTTTTTATCTTTGATCATAAAGAATAAGAAAACAAGCAGTATTCTTGTTGAGAACGAAGACGAAAAGAATTGAGTTTCCGTATGTTTCAATGTAAACTGAAGAAGTTGTCTCTCTAAATAAATATTCCGAAGATTATGGAAGAAACGAAGAATGAATACTTTGATGTAGAAGATCCTCAGCCGGAAAAGAAGAAACGCGGATGTCTGAGATTTTTCTTCCTGCTTTTCCTCCTCCTTTTGATTGGCGGAGGAGGCTATGGCTACTTCAAATATTACTTTGTATTTGGAGAAGGAGTCAAAGCCGGACAACTGAACTATGTGGTTTACAAAGGGTATCTGTTCAAGACTTATGAAGGAAAAATGATCCAGAGTGGCTATAGCAGCAGTGAATCAACTCATGGAATCCAATCCAACGAGTTCCTTTTTTCTGTGGAACGTAAAGATCTTGCAGAACGATTGATGCGTAGTGGTGGTAAGCAGGTTGAACTCCATTATAAGGAGTATAAAGGGGCTCTTCCGTGGCGCGGATATAGTAAATATGTGGTCGATAGCATTCTTGCGATTACTGAGGATATCAATCCCGAATCGCTTCCTTTTTAGTGACTGATCGAGGTGTTACTTCTTATCTGAACTCTTTCTCTGAATCGCTTAAATAAATCGGTATAGAGGGAAATAGGGGATCTCAGTTAAGTATTCAGCCCCGTTTCCCGCCTTTATAAGTTGAGTATATACTTCTTCATTTGTACAGTATTTCCAGACTCTGAATTCTTTCCGTAGAGGAGAGAAGCGTGATTTGAATGCAAACAGCGGACTCTCATCACCTCCATGGCCTCCACCCAGATGAAAGATCTGCATTCCTTCTTTGCTTCCTCTTTGGCGTGCTTCGTCCAATATCTGTTTGAGGGGCGAGAAGGATATATATTCGTTTTTGACAGCACCGAGGTGATATTGCATCGTCCCGTTGCATAGGGTAAACAAACCACCTGCAATGATCTCGCCCTGATAACGGCTCAGTAATAGTTGTGTTTGAAATGAATCTGCCTTTCTGAGGCCCAAGAAATAAGAATCAGGAAAGAAATAGTGGGGTGCGGCATTTCGTTGTTTCATGGACGCATGATACATTTTGCCAAATGTGAGCCACTCTTCTGCTGATGAGGCTACCTCACTCTTAATCCCTTTTTCTGCCATGCGTCGAAGCTGTCTTCTCAATGATTGGCAGTACATCTTCCTTTGATCCTCTAGTGAAAGTGTCAGATCCATATAAACGGTCTGATTCAGAAAACAGGTTTTTCCAAGTCCTTCCAATAATTCAGTTTGCTGTTCTTTCAGCGGATTCAAGCGGGCGAATGCGGAGACAACCTTTTCTTTCTGAAAGAACTCGTTCAGGCTTTTTCGAAACCCCGTTCCAACAACCGAAGTCATCTTCGGCTTGTTAATCAGTGGTCCGGCATATCCATAGACAGATGTTACATCCTTGTAGCTGGTGCCGGGTATCTCACGGAGAATCATTGGCAGACAGACAGTCGTTTCATTTTCCTCATAGACAAACAAGAGAGCATCTCCGTCTGTGTCCAACTGATGATACTCCGGAGTATCATAAAAATCATATTCCGGCATCCGCTGGATGATCTGCAACCATTCCTTTGATTGGCAAAGCGTATAGAGTCTGTACATACATCACAAAAGTACGTAAAAACAAGAAGTTCCAAAGGGAAAACCTTTGGAACTTCAACTATAATTGATTGTTCAGTCGGATGATCGATCAGAATTCCGCATTATTCGGAGTACGAGGGAAAGGAATCACGTCACGGATGTTTGCCATACCTGTGACAAATAACAGCAGACGTTCAAATCCGAGTCCGAATCCTGCATGTGGAGCTGTTCCGAAACGACGGGTATCCAGGTACCACCACATATCTTTCATTGGGATATTCATCTCTTCAATACGTTTGGACAGTTTGTCAAGATCAGATTCACGTTCCGAGCCACCGATGATCTCACCGATTTTAGGGAACAAGACATCCATTGCACGCACTGTCTTGCCATCTTCATTCTGCTTCATATAGAAAGCCTTGATCTCTTTCGGGTAGTCTGTAAGGATAACCGGTTTCTTAAAGTGGTTTTCCACGAGGAACCGCTCATGCTCAGAAGCTAAGTCTGTTCCCCATCCCACAGGAAACTCAAAGGTATGACCGTTAGCAACAGCCTCTTCCAGAATACGAACTCCTTCTGTATAAGGCAGACGCACAAATTCACATTCAACAACGGATTGCAATCTGCTGATCAGCTCTTTGTCGAAATGTTCGGCAAGAAAAGCCAGATCATCCATACAATTGTCAAGTGCCCATTTCACACAATATTTGATGAAATCCTCTGCGAGTTGCATGTTATCAAAAATATCATTGAAAGCAACTTCCGGTTCAATCATCCAAAACTCGGCCAAATGGCGGGGAGTATTTGAATTTTCAGCGCGGAATGTCGGTCCGAATGTATATACAGCTCCGAGAGCCATCGCTGCAAGTTCGCCTTCCAGCTGACCAGAAACAGTCAGGCTGGCCTGTTTGCCAAAGAAATCATTGGTATAGTCAATAGCACCATTTTCATCTTTCTTCAGATCATACAGATTCATTGTAGTCACCTGAAACATCTGTCCGGCACCTTCACAGTCTGACGCAGTGATGATTGGTGTATGAAAATAATAAAATCCTCTTTCATGAAAGAACGTATGGATAGCCATAGCCATGTTATGACGGATACGAAAAACAGCGCCAAACGTATTTGTACGCGGACGAAGGTGAGCGATCTCGCGCAGATATTCAAGGGAATGGCCTTTTTTCTGCAGCGGATAGGTCAACGGATCAGCGGTACCCAGCACTTCGATCTCTTTTGCCTGGATTTCCACATGCTGACCTTGTCCGAATGACTCTACTACTACACCATTCACACTGATACACGCACCTGTTGTAATCTGTTTCATCACCTCCTCGTCAAAGTTGGCAAGTTCAGCTACAATTTGCAGATTATGTATGATCGTTCCATCGTTCAATGCAATGAAACTAACCGTTTTGCTACCTCTTTTCGTTCTGACCCATCCTTTTACATTGATGGTTTGTCCAAACGACTGCATTTTCAGTATGTCAGCAATTCTGACTCTGTTTAATTTATCCATACCTTATAATATTCTATTTAATCAAAAGCACCCATGAGTAACATGTTTACTTCTCTATCGTTTAAATGACGGAATTTACCGCGTGGAATTCCCTTCTTCGTCAGACCGGCAAAATAGACACGGTCCAGTTTGTATACTTTATATCCCAGATGTTCAAAGATACGTCGTACGATGCGGTTACGTCCGGAGTGAATCTCGATTCCAACTTCAGTCTTCTTCTCATCCTTCACATAGTGGATTTCATCTGCATGAATTTCGCCATCTTCGAGCTCAATACCTTCTCTGATCTGTTCCATATCAGCTGCCGTCAATGGTTTATCCAGGGTTACCTGATAGATCTTTTTCTTCACAAATTTCGGGTGAGTCAGCTTTGATGCCAGTTCGCCGTCGTTTGTAAGCAGCAACACTCCGGTTGTGTTCCGGTCGAGGCGTCCTACAGGATAGATGCGCTCGTTACAAGCGTTGCGAACAAGATGCATTACGGTCAGTCTGGCCTGAGGATCATCCGTTGTTGTCACACAATCTTTCGGTTTGTTGAGCAATACATAGACCTTATGTTCCAGACTTACCAATTGGTCATGAAACATCACTTTGTCTTCGCGTTTCACTTTGGTTCCCAGTTCTGTAACGATAGCACCGTTGACAGAAACAACACCTGCCTGAATAAACTCATCTGCCTCTCTTCTGGAACAAAGTCCGGCGTTTGCAAGGTATTTGTTCAGACGGATTGGTTCATTCGGGTCAATATTTTTTTCTTTGAATTCGAACTGTTTTTTCTTGCTATACTTAGCGTTTGGATCATAACCACCTTCGCGATTGCCAAAGCTCGGACGACCCTGATAGCCACCTTCGCGGTTGCCATAGCTTGGACGGCCCTGATAACCACCTTCGCGGTTCCCGTAGCTTGGACGGCTGTTGCCACCTTCACGATTACCATAGCTTGGACGGCCCTGGTAACCACCTTCGCGGTTGCCATAGCTTGGACGGCTGTTGCCACCTTCGCGGTTGCCATAACTTGGACGGCCCTGGTATCCACCTTCGCGATTGCCATAGCTTGGGCGACCCTGATAACCACCTCCCCTTTGATCTTCGTTGTTTCTTGGGGAGAAGTTACTGTATTCACTACCTTCCTGTGGAGTATCTCCTACACGGAAGCGTGGTCTGCGAGGTTTTGATGGATCCTCGTTGTTGAAGCTGTTAAAGTTACTTCCCTCCTGGTCCGGACGATTGTATGGTCTTCTTGAAGACTCTGAGTCTCCCGAAGGTTTGTTTGCATTCCATGCCGGTCTATCATTATCGTTGCGATTGAAGTTACGGTTGAATCCACCGCTTCTGTCAGAGTTGTAGGATGGACGTGCAGGCCTGTCCGAGTTGTATGAAGGACGATCCGATCTCTCCGAGTTATAGGAAGGACGTGCCGGTCTTTCAGAGTTGTAAGCCGGACGATCCGATCTCTCAGAATTGTAAGAAGGTCTTGATGGTCTCTCTGAATTGTAAGACGGACGATCCGATCTTTCAGAGTTGTAAGAAGGGCGTGCCGGTCTCTCAGAGTTGTAAGACGGACGGTCTGATCTCTCCGAATTATAGGAAGGCCTTCCCGGTCTCTCTGAATTATAGGACGGGCGTGCCGGTCTGTCCTGATTGTAAGGACGGCTGCTACCACCATCGCGGTTGTAGCTACTTGTGCGAGGACGTTCTGAATTATAGGACGGACGTTCTCTGTTGTAATCATTCGTTCTTTCAGGTCTAGGGTTGTTTCTACTGTCACGATTAGAATCATTGTTCTTTTGTTCGTCAGAATTCCAATTGTTCTCTTCTGGTCTCATTGTTTTGTATAATATTGAATGAATAAAATGCCAACCTCACGGTCAGCTGTGTTAAATACCTGTATAATTGTGTGGAGAAAGAGCGCGTAAAGTGTTCTTTACATTCTCATCCACATGTAATGTTTCAATAAAAGCTTTGATTGACTCTTCCGTAATCGAAGCATTCGTACGGGTCAGTTCTTTCAGAGCTTCATAAGGTTTCGGATACCCTTCTCTGCGAAGGATTGTCTGTATTCCTTCAGCGACTACACTCCAGCAATTGTCCAGATCACGGTAGAGTATATCTTCGTTTAGGATCAGTTTGCGCAGACCTTTCAGCGAACTTTGAATTGCTATATCAATATGCGCCAATGGTACCCCTACATTTCTCAAAACAGTAGAGTCCGTCAGGTCTCTTTGCAAACGGGAAATAGGCAGTTTACCTGACAAATGTTCCAAAATAGCATTCGCGATGCCCAGATTACCTTCCGCATTTTCAAAATCAATCGGATTAACCTTGTGAGGCATGGCTGAAGAACCTACTTCTCCTGCTTTTATCTTTTGTTTGAAGTATTCCATGGAGATATACTGCCAAAAATCGCGGTTCATATCAATCATGATGACATTGATTCGCTTCAATCCGTCAAACAGAGCAGCGAGATTGTCATAGTTGGATATTTGAGTTGTCCACTGTTCTCTGACAAGTCCGAGTTTCTCTTCGACAAATTTATTTCCGAAAGCTTTCCAGTCTGTTTCAGGATATGCGGCATTATGTGCGTTGTAGTTTCCGGTTGCTCCACCAAATTTGGCAGAGATCGGAATCTGCTTCAATAAAGCAAGTTGTTGATTCAACCGACTTACGAAAACCATAATCTCTTTGCCCAAACGAGTAGGGGAGGCCGGTTGTCCATGAGTCTTTGCCAGCATCGGGATATTCATCCACTGAGTCGCATACGTATTCAGTTGTGCGATGATCTCTTCCAGCAATGGATAATAGTTTTCATCAAGCGCATCTTTGATTGACAAAGGGATAGACGTGTTATTGATATCCTGCGATGTCAGACCAAAATGGATGAATTCCTTATAATCCTGGAGTGCAAGGATATCAAACTTCTCTTTCAGGAAGTATTCAACTGCCTTTACATCATGGTTGGTCACGTTTTCAATATCTTTGATCCGCTGAGCGTCTTCGACAGTAAAGTTTTGGTAGATAGCGCGAAGCTGTCCAAAAAGGGAAGAATCGATATTTTTCAGTTGAGGAATGGGAAGTTCGCACAAAGCGATAAAATACTCTACTTCAACCCGTACTCTGTATTTGATTAAAGCCCATTCAGAAAAATAATTAGCCAACGACTCTGTCTTTCCACGATACCGCCCGTCAACAGGTGATATAGCAGTCAATAAATTTAAGTCCATAATGATTACATGTAATATAGGCCGCAAAAGTACTCATTAATTGCGAATTGGCGGCAAGAAAGGAGTGATTATTTTGAAAGAGGTCATACGAAAGAGTGTTAAGAGGGGGCTCGTTGAAAAAAAATGATGCGAGAGGCTCTTTTTCTTTTGAAACATTTGGAGATAATGAAAAAAGCTGTACCTTTGCATCGCTTTTGAAACGGAAGTGTACGGGCGTTTAGCTCAGCTGGTTCAGAGCATCTGCCTTACAAGCAGAGGGTCGGGGGTTCGAATCCCTCAACGCCCACAAAAAAGAACGGACACTTCCAGACAAAAAAGACAATCGGGCGTTTAGCTCAGCTGGTTCAGAGCATCTGCCTTACAAGCAGAGGGTCGGGGGTTCGAATCCCTCAACGCCCACAAAAAAAGAGACTGTTTTTCGAAAGAAAGACGGTCTCTTTTTTTTAGTGATTACTGATCACGGATCAACTGCAAAACTTGAGGATTTGTTGGATTATGCAAAAATCGTAGCCAATCTGAAAAAAAAGAAATTGCCAGTGTCGAACACTTTTTTTCGCATGCCTCGCATGCCTCTTGTTTTCTTCTATATCGTCTTCTTTAATATTATATTATTACTTCTATTCAATATTATATTATTCAATATTATATTATTACAAAGGGACTTGTCTGGGTTTTTCTTGCTGATTATCAATAGTCTATCTGGTGCTACTATTGATTTTTTAAGAGTGAATTTACGTTTTTTAGCGTCGAATTGTTTCACTTTTTGATCAAAATCTGCAAAAGAATGAGGTGTTCTTCAAAGAAAACAGATTAAATTCATTCATAAATCGCCAGAAACAAAACTTTTTTGTGTTAATTCTTTGGTAATGCTCTTTTATTTCTGACTTATGAAACGGATAACGATCCTCTCTTCTTGCGAATTCCAGCAAAGAAAACAAGAGATGTGATCACCCTTTTCCAGTAATTCCGTTTCAAGTATTAAAGAATCTTTTTCTCTTGTTTTTTGGGTCCATCCTTCCTTACGAATGCTGCGATTCACCTTCGTCAAACTTTCGTTTGACCTTTGTTGCTCCCTCGTTGTACGAAGGTGAAACGGAGGGTGCGCTCTGACGCACAAACTTGCGTATGCCTGCTTTTGCCTGTCGATACAATAAAAAAAGACCGCTCATACACTGTATAAATGTATGAGCGATCTTGTGTTGCGGAGGTTCGACTCGAACGAACGACCTTTGGGTTATGAGCCCAACGAGCTACCAACTGCTCCACTCCGCGATATTGTGGTGCAAAGGTACGGTAAATATGTTACAAAGCAAGTTTTTAGGAAGAAAAATCTGCGTAAACGTAATTTCTTGCACATTTTGTAATTTAGGAAGAGGGAAATCGCTAAGTTTTTTATACTTTTGCCCATTATTATAGATAGTGTGCAATATGGCTGTTTCTAAAACACGTGATTTGTTGGTTGATGTAGCTCGGAGGTTATTCGCTCAAGAGGGAGTTGAAAAGACGACGATGAATGATATTGCTGTTGCTTCGCACAAAGGACGTCGTACGCTTTATACCTACTTCAAGAACAAAGATGAGATTTACTACGCAATAGTTGAGAGTGAGCTTGAGACGCTTAGCCAGTCTTTGTGGCAGGTTGTTAACAGACCGATGGCGCCTGAAGATAAGCTTACTCTTTATATTTACACACGACTGGACGCAATAAAGGATGTAGTGGCTCGTAATGGTTCATTAAAGGCCGAGTTTTTCAAAGATATATCCAAGGTGGAAAGTGTGCGAAGAAGTTTTGACCGTGGGGAAGTCCGTGCTATCGAAGCCATGCTCATGGAAGGAATAGAAAAGGGAGTGTTCAGTATTCTGAGCGTTCCGATGACTGCCTCCATTATTCATAATTCACTCAAAGGTCTTGAAGTCCCATATATCAGAGAGAGTGTTGGTCAACGGACCACCAGTATCGAGATTCGTAAACAGGTTGTGATGGATTTTTTGTTTAACGGCATTCGCAAAAAAGGGAAATCATATTAATATTTATCATAAACAGATTTTAAAATGAAACTATTAGAAGGAAAAGTAGCCCTGATTACAGGAGCTGCTCGTGGAATCGGAAAAGCCATTGCTTTAAAATATGCTCAGGAAGGTGCAAATATTGCTTTTACAGATCTTGTAATTGATGATAATGCCAAAGCGACTGAAGCTGAGATTGCAGCTTACGGTGTGACAGGTAAGGGATACGCGTCTAACGCGGCAAACTTTGAAGATACACACGCTGTTGTTGCAGAAATCTTGAAAGATTTTGGTAAGATTGATATTCTGGTAAACAATGCCGGTATCACACGTGACACGCTGATGATGCGTATGACCGAACAGCAGTGGGATAGCGTTATTACTGTCAATCTGAAGTCAGCTTTCAACTTCATTCATGCACTGACTCCGGTGATGATGAAACAAAAAAGCGGATCTATCATTAATATGAGTTCGGTGGTAGGTGTTTCCGGAAATGCCGGACAGTGTAATTATTCTGCTTCCAAGGCCGGATTGATCGGTTTGACGAAGTCCATCGCGAAAGAGATGGGTTCGCGCGGGGTTCGTGCCAATGCTATTGCTCCGGGATTTATTATCACAGATATGACTGCAGCTCTTACTGAAGAGGTGAAGGAACAATGGGCAAAGACTATTCCATTGCGTCGTGGAGGTACACCGGATGATGTAGCCAATGTGGCTCTTTTCCTGGCATCAGACCTTTCCTCGTATGTGAGCGGTCAGGTGATTCATTGCTGTGGTGGAATGAATATGTAATAAAAAAACAAAGCGGAGGCGGAGCAACATCCGCCTCTCTTTTTTTTGTAAGAGATGGAAGTAATATTTGAAGATAACCACATCATAGCAGTCAATAAGAGCTGCTCGGAGATTGTGCAGGGTGACAAGACCGGTGATATTCCTTTGTCGGAAACAGTGAAGGAGTGGATCAAGGAGAAATACCACAAGCCCGGCAATGTTTTTGTGGGTGTGACTCATCGTCTGGATCGTCCCGTGACTGGTGTGGTGCTGTTTGCCAAGACAAGTAAGGCGCTTGCACGACTCAATGAAATGTTTAAAGGGTCGGATATGCACAAGACCTATTGGGCAATTACCAAGAACATGCCTCCGTTTCCCGAAGATACGTTGACGCACTATCTCGTGCGTAACGAAAAGCAAAATAAGTCGTATGCGTATGACAAGGAGGTGCCCAACTCCAAAAAGGCAGTGCTTGATTACAAGGTACTTTGTCATTCAGATAATTATAATCTGATAGAGGTGCATCTGCATACCGGCCGGCATCATCAGATTCGGTGTCAACTTGCCAAGATCGGCTGTTACATCAAGGGAGACTTGAAATATGGTGCAGACCGTTCCAATCCTGATGGAGGCATCTCACTGCATTCACGCAGTATCGCGTTTATTCATCCGGTGTCCAAAGAGCCGGTTTTGATTGTTGCTCCGGTGCCGGATGAGTCTATCTGGCGTTATTTCGAGCAGACTATGGCCGGAAAGTAACGATTCCCGATTCGATTAAAACAGAGATTCCCACTTGTCTGACAGTTCACTTAGTGAATGGAAGAGCATGCTTGCTCCTGCATCAAGAAGTACCTGGTCGGGAAGCGGACCGGTATTGACGGCCACTGTAAACACGCCTGCCGCGCATGCCGCCTGAATGCCCAGCGGTGCATTTTCAATCACGATTGCTTCTGCTGCACTGACATTCAGTTTGCCCAGTCCTTTGAGATATGGTTCCGGATTGGGCTTCCCGTGCTTGACATCGAAAGCAGTGACCAACAACTCTTTTTGAAACATCCCTGGAAAGTCTGTGTTCAGTTTGTTGAGCAAGGTCCGTTGTCCTGAACCTGTTACTATTGTTGCGGCCAGTCCGCTGTTTTTCACCTTGGCAAACAGATCTCTGATGCCGGGCATGATTTCAGCTTTGGGTCTGGAGGCAAACAATTCGCACTTCAGTTTGTACATCGCCTCCGTTTCCTCTTTGGTTGCCTTGCGGTCTCTCTGTTCGGCGAAGACCATTTGCACCGAACTTTCACCGGTACGTCCTTCCTGCATGTATGCCCACGATTCGGGAATCACAAGTCCAAAGGCATTAAACGTCTCTACCCAGGAAATAACATGGTTGGGCATCGAGTCATAAATGACTCCGTCCATGTCAAACATGACCGCTTTTAGCCCATCGGGAAACTTATTTTTCATCTCATTCTCTCTTATTCGGGCGCAAAGGTACAAAAAACAATTATCTTTGCCCGAGAAACGAATGAATACCAGATGAAACGTTATGATTTTGACGAACTGATTGATCGTCGGGGCACAGATTGCCTCAAGGTTGATGGAATGAAAAAAGCGTATGGAGTCGATGATGCTGTGCCCATGTGGGTTGCAGACATGGACTTTCGAACACCTGATTTTGTATTGGAGGCTATCCGCCAAAGGTGTACGCATGAGATACTCGGTTATACATTTCCTTCAGACAACTATTATCAGTCGATTGTTGACTGGGTGACGAAGCGTCATCATTGGAAGATTGAAAAAGAATATCTTACATTCCTTCCGGGGGTTGTGCCCGGTCTGGCACATTGTTTGAATGCGTTTACCAAACCGGGAGACAAGGTGCTGATTCAGACTCCGGTCTATATGCCTTTTCACTGGGTGCCGGACAACCTTCATCGCGAGGTTGTTAATAACTATCTGTTCATTGAAGAGGGGCGTTTTGTCATGGATTTCTCATCCATGGAAAAGGAATTCAACAACGGATGCAAGACGATGATTCTCTGTAATCCTCACAACCCCGGTGGAAGAGTCTGGAGTCCCGAAGAGTTGATGCAGTTATCCGATCTTTGTGAGAAATATGGCGTCCTGGTACTGTCGGATGAGATCCATGCCGATCTGACTCTTAACGGAGCCGTTCATACTCCTTTTGCCTCGCTTTCTGAGTATGCTTTTCAGCACACAATTACATTGATGGCTCCCAGTAAGACATTCAATCTGGCCGGTTTGGCAACATCCTTTTCCGTGATAGGTAATCCCGCTTTACGCTCTGTCTTTGTCAACTATTTGCATGCCACCGAACTTAATAATGGTACGATTTTTGCGTATGTGGCTGCTCAGGCTGCTTATGAAAATGGAACGGATTGGGTCAGACAACTTACAGATTATGTTTGGGAAAATGTCCTGTTGGTTCGGGATTTTCTTTCTGAACAGGTGCCTCACATTCATCCGATGATCCCCGATGCTACTTATATGGTTTGGCTCGACTGTCGTGAGTTGGGAATGAGCCAGAAAGAGCTGCGCCATTTCTTTTATCAGGAGGCAAAAGTTGTCATGAACGATGGTACAGCTTTTGGTCCCGGAGGAGAAGGATTTATGAGAATGAATCTGGCGACTCCCCGCAGCAATGTGCTCAGGGCATTGGAAGGTATAAAATGCGCTTTTGATAAGTTAGGGGAATAGATATGTCAAAAAAACAACGTATCTTTGTCCCATTACTCAATAATTTCACGAACATATGAAAATCGAATTAGGAAAATTTGTAGCTGTATCGTATGACTTATATAGCGCAGAAACGGAAGAAAATGGCGAACAGGAACTGTTGGAACAGGCTCCCGAAGATAAACCGTTTTCATTTATCTTTGGCACACAACAAGTACTGGATACTTTCGAATCAGAGTTGATTGGAAAGAAAACCGGTGATACTTTTGACTTTGAACTCACTCCGGATATGGCCTATGGAGATTACGAGGATGCTCGTGTTGTGGATGTGCCAAAGGGTGCATTTATGATCGATGGCGAATTTGATGAAAGCTCAGTCTATCCCAATGCAGTATTGCCGATGATGGACAGTGAAGGTAATCACATGTATGGCTCGGTGGTTGATATTACGGCTGATACAGTAAAGATGGATTTCAATCATCCTTTTGCAGGTGAGACCTTGCATTTCTGCGGGAAAGTACTGGAAGTACGTGATGCTACACTAGAAGAATTAAATCCGAGTGGATGTGGCGGAGGTTGCAGCTGTGGTTGTGACGACGATGCTGAAGGTGGTTGCTCCGGTGGCTGTTCTTCTTGTCATTAAAAATAAATAACAATGTCAAACACGTTTGGAACGATATTCAGACTGACCTCTTTTGGTGAGTCGCATGGCATCGGAATCGGTGGGGTGATTGATGGTTGTCCTTCTGGTATTGAGCTGGATAGTGAGTTTGTGCAGTCTGAATTAAGCCGCCGCAAACCCGGTCAATCCAAAATTACTACCAATCGTGATGAACAGGATCTGGTTGAGTTTTATTCCGGCATTTTTGAGGGAAAGACGACCGGGACCCCTATCGGCTTTTTGGTACGTAATGCAGATCATCATTCCAATGACTATAACAACATAAGAGAACTCTATCGTCCTTCACATGCTGATTACACGTATGAGTCCAAATATGGGGTGCGCGATTTCAGGGGTGGGGGACGCTCTTCCGCTCGCGAAACCATAGCTCGTGTTGTGGCTGGCGCTGTGGCTAAGCTTGTTCTGAAGCAACTTGGAGTAAGTATTACAGCTTATACTTCTCAAGTCGGAACTATTTGTTTGGATCAGCCTTACACGGCTCTTGATCTTTCACAGACAGAGAGTAACATTGTCCGTTGTCCGGATCAGGATACCGCGGAGAAGATGATTGAACTTATCAAAGAGATCAAGAAAGCCGGAGATACCATCGGAGGTGTGATTACTTGTGTGGCAAAAGGTGTACCGGTCGGACTCGGCGAACCGGTTTTCGGTAAGTTGCACGCTGCTTTGGGACAGGCGATGCTGAGTATCAATGCCGTAAAAGGATTTGAATACGGCATGGGCTTTGATGTCTCCATGCGTGGCTCTGAGGCGAACGACCTTTTTTATATGAAAGAGGGTACTGTTCATACGCATACGAATCGATCCGGTGGTATTCAAGGAGGTATTTCCAATGGGGAAGATATTTATTTCAGGGTAGCTTTTAAGCCGGTTGCCTCTATTCTTATTCCTCAGAAGACGATCAATAAAGACGGAGAAGAGTGTGACTTGCAGATTCGCGGAAGACATGATCCCTGTGTGTTGCCCCGTGCGGTACCCATCGTGGAAGCGATGACGGCCATGACTCTATTGGATTATTACCTGCTGAGTAAAGCGCATTAAATAGCAGAAAGCTTTGATATAGAAAGTGCCTTCAATGAATAGAGATATTTTTGAGGGCACTTCTTGTTTTGAGAGATAGATCAGAACGGTCTGGTATTTCTGGGTTTCAGACGAAATTGAAGTCTGATAAAGTGATCGGGATGGAATAAAGTAGTATATTAGTGGCCTAAATCATGAATGCGATGGAAGAGTTGATTTCTGTTTATTGTAAGAACAATGGGAGTGTGGGAAAATACAAGCCCGGCGTTACCTTACTTAATATATATAAAGATCAGAAGATTACATTAAAGTCTCAGGTAATCCTGGCAAAAGTAAATAACCGGGTACAAAACCTCTCCTTTCGGGTCTATAAGCCGAAAGACGTTGAGTTTGTAGATATAACAGATCCGGCAGGAAGACATGCCTATATCCATTCCCTCTTTTTTATAATGTATAAGGCTGTTTCTGAACTTTTTCCCGGTTCGGGTATCTCATTGGAGCACCCGGTTTCCAAAGGATATTACTGCGAATTGAATATCGGACACCGCCTTACTGACGGAGAATTATCTGCTATTAAGATCAGAATGCAGGAAATTATTGAGTTGAATCTTCCGATTGATTACTTGCAGGAACATACTTCGACTGTGATCGAACATTTTCGAACTGTTGGGGCCATGGACAAGGTCGATCTGCTTCAGACCGTAGGCTCTCTGTATACCTGTTATTATAAGATGGGCGATTTGATTGATTATTACTACGAAGGGTTGGTGCCCTATACCGGCTTTATTTATCTCTTTGATCTGTTGCCTTTTGATAACGGTGTCTTGCTCCGTATTCCCAGTTCGACGCACCCTAAATTACTGGAAGATGTGGTTGCTCAGCCCAAGATGCATGACGTGTTTGAAGAATATCAACATTGGAATGAGATCATGGGGATAGAGAGCATTGGAAAGTTTAACAGGAAAATAAAAGAGGGAAAAGCTTCCTGTCTTATAAAAGTATCGGAAGCGCTGCATGAGAAGAAGATATCCTATATGGCGGATCGTATTTATATGAAATGGAAAGAAAGTGGTACGCTCAAGTTTATTATGATTTCCGGTCCCTCTTCTTCCGGTAAGACTACTTTCAGTAAAAGGCTGACTGTACAACTGATGACGAATGGATTAACCCCGGTAGCACTTTCTCTGGACGACTATTTTGTGGAACGAGAGAAAACACCCCGTGACGATTCTGGAGACTACGATTATGAATCTATCTATGCACTTGATTTGGAATTGTTCAATAAGCAACTCAAACAATTGGTTGATGGGGAGGAGGTAGAACTTCCAACCTACTCATTCGAGACAGGCAAACGAATGTACAAGGGGAATAAGCTGAAGGTGGAGAGTAATACACTCATTATCATTGAAGGTATTCATGCTCTCAATCCGGAGCTTACCCAACTGATTGATCAATCAATGAAGTTTATGATATATGTTTCTGCGTTGACAACGATTTCGATGGACAATCACAATCGTATCTCCACTACAGATAATCGTTTGTTGCGCAGGATATTAAGAGATCACCTATATCGAGGATATTCTGCGGAGGAGACAATCAGGCGTTGGCCGAGTGTGCGTCTGGGTGAAGATAAATGGATTTTTCCCTATCAGGAGAACGCGGATGAGATGTTTAACTCTGCTCTTGTTTTTGAGCTGGCTGTCATAAAGAAATATGTTGAGCCCATTCTCACAGAGGTGCCCCAAAACTGTGAGGAATATTCGGAAGCCCGGCGTTTACTGCATGTGCTTAGTTATCTGTCGCCCATCTATGAGAATGAGATCCCCCCGACATCCCTCTTACGCGAATTCCTTGGAGGTAGTAGCTTCCGCTATTGACAAAGAATAAAAGAGCAGATCCTCCGGGAGGGTCTGCTCTTTCAAATTATCAGGGGTTAGGACAGGATTCAATATTTATTTGTTGTCACCACCTTTTCAAATGGTTTACGTTTCTTTTCCCGGAGAGGTTGTGTCGAATATCCCAATGTGATATCCAGTAAAATCCGCCTGTTCTTTGGCACACCCAGTGCCTTTTTCAGACGTTCTTCCTGAAACCATCCGAGGATGCAGGTTCCCAATCCCTCTTCACGGGCAGCCAGACAGATATAAGAGGCAACGATTCCGATGTCAATCCACGGAAAATGCTTGTCCTTAATCACACTGCCAATCGAAGAGGTCAGATTTCCGGGCTCTTCTACAATGACCAGATGTACAGGCGCCTGCTTTGTGAAGTGATTCATACCCAAAGCTTTTGCGGAGGTACAGTCTGCAACCTCGTTGATGAGTTTTTCATCCTGCACAACAATGATTTTATATGGTTGAGCATTGCATGCCGAAGGAGCCGTCAGGGCTATCCGGAGTATTTTATCCAACTTCTCCGGCTCAACCGGACGTGTGCGGTCATATGCCCGATCACTCTGACGGGTAAGTGCTAGTGTTTCAAAATCCATGTTGGAAATTTATTTGTAGGTGAGCAACTTACTCACATATTTACCCAGTATGTCAAATTCCAGATTCACGATGCTACCCGGCTTGAACGTATGAAAGTTCGTGTGTTCGAATGTGTAAGGAATGATAGCAACCTGAAAACTATTCTCCTTCGAGTTGCAAACGGTTAGACTCACTCCGTTGACAGTTACAGAACCTTTTTCCACAGTCATATAACCCTGGCAAGCCATCTCCTTGTTTATCTGATACTCAAATGTGTAATAGTGACTGCCATCAACTTCATCAACTGCAACACAAGTAGCCGTTTGATCCACATGACCCTGAACAATATGTCCGTCCAGTCGGCCATTCATCAGCATACTGCGTTCTACATTGACTTCATCACCCACCTGCAGCAAACCCAGATTGGAACGATCCAATGTTTCCTGTATAGCTGTTACCGTATATTCACCCTTGCCCAGACTGACAACTGTCAGACATACGCCATTATGAGCAACGCTCTGATCAATTTTTAGTTCGTGAGCAAATGTGCAACTTAGTGTAAGATGCAGGTTTCCCTCTTCACGTACTATTTTGACCACTTTTGCCGATTCTTCTATAATCCCTGAAAACATAGTGTAATTTATTATGTAATGATTGAGCACAAAGATACAAAAAAGCATGTGAGCAGTGAATGAAACCTCTCTTTTTGTCATATAGTACAGTTGGTTTTTTGAGCTTTTATTCCTTTCGTTTTATAGCGAAAATGGCTTTATTCTCAGACTGTATCACTATTTTTGTGTAAAAGAAGCTGTGGTTTTCAAATATTAAGGAAATATGTGTTCTCAAATATGGCTCGATGAAGTTTCTTTCTTAAAGATAATTAAAACAAACACCTGGGTGTATGGATATTTCAATTACTTTCGTTACTTTTGAAAATCAAAGAGATTAATCAATGGAAAGAACACTCGTCATTTTAAAACCTTGTACCATTCAGCGTGGATTGGTCGGTGAGATTATCTCCCGATTCGAAAAGAAAGGCCTCCGTTTGGTTGGGATGAAAATGATGCAGCTTAGTGATGAACTTTTGAGTGAACATTATGCTCATTTGAAAGAGAAATCTTTTTTTCAAAGAGTAAAAGATTCAATGATGACAGCACCTGTTATTGTAACGTGTTGGGAAGGCGTTGGCGCAGTTGAAGTTGTCCGGACAATGACCGGGGTTACAAATGGCCGCAATGCGCAACCCGGTACCATACGTGGCGATTTTAGTGTAAGTTTTCAGGAGAATATTATACACACGTCAGATTCTCTTGAAACAGCGAAAATAGAATTAAACCGCTTCTTTAAAGAAGATGAATATTTTGAATACCGTCCGGCTGCATTTGATTACCTTTATGCCTGTGACGAATATTAACCAATACTTGAAAAATTAAGACCGATGAATTATAAATTAAGTTTCCTGGCGATATTGTTTGCCGTCATTACATGCAAAGCATACTCTCAGGAGCTGTATGCAGACAACGTGAATTTCAACAAACGTATCAGCGTGGTTGACTCCTTTATGATTCTTGAAAACAATGAAGCCGATGAGTTGATGATTCCGGAAATGGATCTCGATGAAAATTGGAGCACAGATAAGGTCAATCCTTATAAAGTAGATATTTCCAAACTTCCTGAATCTATCAATATTGATGTTTCAAAATTTGCGATTCCTGTTGTGAAGAAAACGCAGATAAATTCTGAGTTCGGTTATCGCCGACGTTTCCGGAGATTTCACTATGGAACAGACTTGCAAATTAAAAAAGGAGATACAATCGTAGCTGCTTTTGATGGTAAGGTCCGGATTCGTAAATATGACAGAGGTGGATATGGTTATTACCTGGTGGTGCGTCATAATAATGGTTTAGAAACAATTTACGGTCATTTGTCCAAATTTATCGCTCAGGTTGGCGACATGGTAAAAGCTGGTCAGCCTATTGGATTGGGCGGAAGTACAGGGCGATCTACCGGGCCGCATCTCCATTTTGAAACCCGTTTCCTTGGAAAAGCTTTTGATCCGACAGAAATCTTTGATTTTGTAAAGAGAGATATTTATAAAGATACTTATGTATTCCATGTGAAGGATAGCGGTTCGAAGTCAGTAACAGCCAATGGCAAGGTTATGGCGTCAGCCTCAGGGCATCAGGATGATATCTTATATCATAAGATTCAATCCGGTGATACGTTAGAGAAGATTGCGAAGCGTAATGGAACAACGATAGCAAAACTCTGCAAGCTAAATGGACTTACCAAAAAATCCACGTTGCGAATTGGTCGTGTTTTACGTTGCTCCTAAAATCTTCCTATATTAAAATGTTGCTATAGAGGCTCTTCTTTTCCGGGAGAGCCTCTTTTCCTCTCTCTAAACAGATACAAATAAAACGACAGGAATATGAAAACTATTTTTCGGATACTTACAATGCTTACTGTTCCTTTCTTTACTGTTTTCTCCTCTGCTGGAGAGAAGACTCTTGATAAAACAACCGTGAGTAAGCTTGACCTCAAGCGGTACATGGGTAAGTGGTATGAGATCGCTCGTTTTGACCATCGTTTTGAACGTGGTTTGATAGGAAATACCGCTGAGTACAAATTGCTTTCCAATGGTACTGTTCAGGTGATCAATCAAGGATATAAAGAAGGTTTTAAAGGAAAACCTGAAATAGCTGAAGGTAAAGCAAAGCTACCGGATCCATCAGAACCCGGAAGACTTAAAGTCTCCTTCTTCCTCTGGTTTTACGGAGAGTATAACGTGCTTGAACTGGACTCAGTTAATTATAGCTATGCTTTGATAGGCAGCAGTTCGGATAAATATCTATGGATTCTCAGTCGTACGCCGCAATTGCCTGAAATAACCAAGAAGCTTTTGCTGGAGAAAGCAGAAAAAAGAGGCTATGATACGTCCAAGCTGATATGGGTGAAACAAAAACAATAATTCTTGATTCAGAAGTAGTATTATGATACTTGATTTTAGACTCAAAGTGTTTAATACCGTTGTTTATTATCTGAACTTTAGCAAAGCGGCTATCGAACTGTGTATCACACAACCGGCTGTGACCAAACACATTTCTGAATTAGAGAAGCAGGTAGGATTTCCATTGTTTATACGTCAGGGAAATAAAATATCCATTACTCCGCAAGGGGAGATTCTTTATCGTTATACCCAACGGATTCTCGGGCTTTATCGTGACCTCAATAATGAGTTTGCTTCTGAATCAGCTTCCTGCAATGGGGAGATACGCATCGGAGCCAGCACGACAATCAGTCAGTATATTCTTCCGGTCATTCTTGCGAAGTTTAAGAGTCGTTATCCGCTCATTGCTGTCGAGTTGATCAGTGGTAACAGTCGGGAAATTGAACGACTTGCGGCAGAACGGGATATTGATATTGGACTTATCGAAGGCAATTCCAATGTCCCGACTCTTCATTATGAAACTTTTATGAAAGATGAGATTGTCCTTGTCACTTCTGTTGCAAACAATCGTTCTTGCAAAGACGAGATATCAAGTGAGGAGCTGACTCAACTCCCTTTTGTTTTCCGTGAGAATGGTTCTGGTACTCTCGATGTTATTGATGCGGCACTGCTTGAGAAAGGTATCAGGCGGAAGGATCTTCATATTCAACTCTATTTGGGAAGTAGCGAAAGTATAAAGCGCTATCTGCTTCATTCCGACACTTACGCATTTATTTCCATTGCTGCTGTGTCAGATGAATTGAAAGATAATAAATTGCGAATTATTGATGTTGCGGATTTGGAGATTAGTCGCGAGTTTCGCTTTGTCTCTCTTCATGGCAGTTATGGTAAACTCATAGAAATGTTTCGGGCATTCTGTCTGTCTAACTATAACTAGAGGTTATACCCGACTACAAATTGTGATGACCATATCGCTCGAAATATAGATACCTTTGCAGCGAAATTAAATGAATAAGTTATGCAAAGAGATCTATTTATTAAGATGCTTTTTATTGTTGCCATGATCTTGTGTGCAACAGATTGGGTGATTGCTCCGGTTGCATTAGTCGCCGGATTTGTTTTTACATTGTTATTTGGTCATCCATTCCCTCATTTGAATGGAAAAGCTACGTCACTCTTGTTAAAGGCCTCTGTAGTCGGACTTGGGTTTGGTATGAGTATGAATAGTGTACTAGAGGTGGGATATGTGGGATTGCAGCTTACTGTTATATCTATCGTATTTGTACTTTTATTAGGCTATTTCTTCGGAAAGAGGCTTCGTATGAGCGCAAGATCATCCCATTTGATAGCATCCGGAACGGCTATATGTGGTGGAAGTGCGATAGCTGCTGTCGCTCCTGTCATTAAAGCTGCAGATAAAGATGTATCTGTTTCATTGGGTGTTATCTTCTTTCTCAATTCCATTGCGCTGCTGGTATTTCCGATTTTGGGACACCTTTTTAATCTTACTCAATATCAGTTTGGGTTGTGGAGTGCTATAGCTATTCATGACACGAGTTCTGTTGTTGGTGCTGCTTCTGCTTATGGTGAGGAGGCTCTTGGTGTGGCAATTACCGTCAAACTGGCCCGTACCTTGTGGATTATCCCTGTTTCGCTGATTTCTGCCTGGTTCTTTCGTGGTAAGGGTCGTTCTGTGTCACTCCCTTGGTTTATTGTATTTTTCATCCTGGCCATACTTGCAAATACCTATTTCCCTGTTGTGTCTTATTTTAATGCTGAATTAGTCGATCTGGCTAAGCGAGCTCTGGTAGTTACTCTTTTTCTGATCGGAACAAGTTTGTCTATTTCAAGTTTGAAAAGTGTGGGGGCCAAGCCCTTTATATTGGGCATCATACTCTGGATAGTTGTATCCATTCTCTCTCTTATCGCAATCCTCCTACTGTATTAAGGCTCAAGGAGTCAGGACTTAGGGTTATGTTCAAGGTGTGGTGTCTCTTTTCTGAAAAGGAATTTTTGAACGTACTCTCTCACTAAGTGCACAGAAAAAGCCACTATTTGTAAATCAAATAGTGGCTTACTTATATATGGTTCAAAATTAGTTGCAAAAGATTGTCCGGATCTTCGTATATGCTTCTCTGAATAACTCTTCATTCTTATCGCGTAGCGGAAAATCTTTAGCCGGAAGTACTGGAATAATCTTTACTTCGGGAAGCGTAGTATCGTAGATCTGCCCGATAATCGTACGTAGGGTCTTGGCATCGACAGGTTGATAATAAGGTTCAATACATTCCATCCCGACACGACGCGGTTGTGCACCGTGAATAAATGTTTCATCTCCGCCATATAATCCCAGTTTTTGTAGCCAGTAATTCGTTTGGAGTGACATGGCAAAGATGTACTTAATGGATGGATTTTGTTCCAGTATCCATTTAATATGATCAAATCCTTTGACGGCCCTTTCCTCAGGAATCAAAACACGTTTCCCTTTGGCTGGTGGTTGCACGTAGTCATTGCAGAGATTTGTTACATATATTTCTTCCGCCTTGAATCGGTCGTTTGTCAAAAACAATATGTGATGATACAGATTTTGCGCCTCAACATTACGGCTCCTTTCACCATGATCTTCCGGAAAAGGACGAAAATAGTAATCAGCAAACATTGCATATTCCGTTACAGTATCTGTCCACTGCAAATTGGAGTCTTCCCCAATAATCAGCACTTTTGCAGGATAAGTTGCATTTTGATCTTTCGATCTCATTGATGTATATATTTATAAATATGTCCTCTTTCTTCAGAGTACAAAAACTTATCCAACATTTGACAGGTCGTTGACGAATGGAAGATGTGTAAAAAATGGACAACCAGAATCAGATACCAAACGCAGAAAGTAATACTTCGCCTCTGAGTATTAGTGTCTTGTTGTTCACTTGGATGAGGTAGTCTCTGAAACGATCTACATTAAATTTGGTTTTCATGAAATCAGGATCCAGCTCTAATTCCCGTACGGCTTGCACTGTATTGTAATGTGGATATAAATACAATATATCAAGCAAGGCTTTCTCGGGAGTAGCCATCATGATTCCAAGCTTCTCAAATTCAGGGATTTTCTCAAAACCAAAGAAAACAGCTTCTTTGACTTTTTGAAAAGAATACACGCCAAAAGGATTGGCGAAGTAAGCCCGCTTGGAGGTTACTATACTCGTGATTGTTTTCTCTTCCTCATAATGTATCATTCCGTGGTAGTAGAGCGCAGAATGAAGACTGATGTATGACGGAAAGAATATCCGATTTGCGAGATACAGCCGAAAACCAGGCACTTCCAAATATTCTGGAAAAGAATAAAACTCATTACGTAGCTTAATGAGCAGTCCCTTGCGTTCCCAAATACTCAGATTGCTTCTGTCAAAATCTTTTGCAATCTCAAAAATCTTTTCAGTTGTGACAATTCCATATTCAAAGAAAGTTGTCTTGAAATTAGGGTAATTCATCTTATTGTACAAAATTATTCTGCAAAGATAAAGAAAAAAATAAACAGATCTCTATAATTTGCGTTTTTAAATTATTTATACTGATTTAAAGTGTTTGTAGTAATATTAATTGGTAACCTTGGTGAATTTTAATATTATTGTAAAGATAGGACTTCTGCCTTCCTGTCCGTATTGTTTACTTTGCTACTCTTTGGTCCATTTGTCCTTTCTTAAGTGCCCTGAACGATCTTTTTGGTGGAGAAAAGAAATAAACAGGCCTCAAAAGACTATTAATCATTATTGATATTCGCGAAGAGAATTTGTTGTTTTGGAAGTGTAGGAAGTGTAGGAAGTAGGCTTTGGCATTTCGTAAACTGATTTTCTCAGATAAGAACGAAGTGATTCTGTGTGTTTGTATTCATTTAATTTTTCTACTGGGATGATGTTTCCGATCGCTATACGAGGATTTTGTTTGCTCTTATTAAAAACTTCATAGGGCATTCTGATAAGACGTACCCTCCAATTGATCAATCCGAGTAAAAAAAAGAACCAGGAGTTCTTATCTATAAATCGAATAGGGACTACAGGTACATTTGCTTTTTGAATTAATCGTATGATGCTCATTTGCCATTCGCGGTCGCGCACACATCCTTCTTTAATACTCAAATCAGAAACAGCTCCTGATGGGAAGAATCCGATCGGGTGACCATCCTGAATTGATTCCAGAGCCTTCCGAACTCCGTTGATACTTGAAGAAGAAATTCCGATCTCTTTATTTCCTTTCGGACGGACGGATATAAAGTTTACATCCATTGGCTTAATCATCGAAAGAATTTCATTGACCATCACTTTGTAATCAGGTCGTATGCCAGCCATTAAGTCAATCAGCATGATGCCGTCGAGCCCGCCGTACGGATGATTGGATATGGTGATAAATGAGCCTTTGGGCAGTTCTTTGAGCCGCTCTATGTTACCAATCTGATAGCACACTCCCAATTCATTTAGCAGACTGGCAGCAAAGTCTGAGCCGGTGTGCCCACATGAACTGAGATACAACTTGTTCACCCGATCCATGGCAAGCAAACGCATTGCAAACTTGGCAAGATAGTTTCCACTCTTCCCTTTGAAAATGGGAGAGAATCTTTCGAAGTCTTTTATATCAATTAAATCCTTAAACAAGATGATGGTATTTTGTAATTTAAAGTATCTCTTTTGTAAAGGCTAAGAACGGATCTTCTTGAAGATCAGATGTCGCTGAAGATTATAATTAATGCATACAGAGACGATCAGATCCATGATGATACGACTAAAGCCGTACCCGATTTTATAATAGGTTGTAATATAATACGTGCCTGTTGATTTGAGTAAGATGCTATTTATAACAACCAGTATAAATCCGGATAGTTGTTTCTTAAAGGAGTATTTGTATCGGTATCCTTTCGCGTTGAATGTCCATCTCTTATTAATGAAGAAGTTTACAATTGCACCAATCACTCCGCCTATCGCGATGGAGATCGTATAGTGAATGCCCAGGAATTCCGTGCATAGTATCATAATGAGGTAATCAACAGCCCCACCAATAAAGGAGGATATCTGAGCTTTTGTGAAAACAAATATCTTCTCAATCATTTTTCTCTTTTTCTTTCAGTTCTTTCTCGTTCTGATCTCTTTCATTCCCCAAAACAAGCAATTTCCGGGTATCGATTATATTGGCGATAAACAACATAATACAAGCCAGAATGCCTGAGTAGATGATAGAGTCGGGAAGGAGAACTTCCAGTATCAGAATCAAAGAAATAAGAATTCTTACTTCTGTTGGTCCGAAGAGACCGTTGTCGATGCTGTATTTATCAGTGATTTTGTATCTGAGCAGAGCTGTAATCATTTCCCAACCGTACATTACGACAAAGATAAAACCAACAAGTCCCCATGAAGAGGAATATGCGACATATATAATGTAACCTGCTCCAATTAAAATTGTAGTAATCCAGTCCACGGTAATATCAAGCGAAAAGCCGTACCACTTGCGGGGTGTATGGCGATAATATGCAATTCTACCATCGAGAGAATCTCCAAACCAGTTTATAAAGAAGCCCACAACACCCAGTAGCAGTAAAGCTCTGTCAACGTAGGTTGCCAATATGAAACTAGCCACAGTTATTAAGCTGCCAATAAAGCCAATTCCGGTGAGCATATTGGACGTGATGCAATCAGGAATGCGTGTGACCAGGTAAGCCAATGCCTTTTGTTCCTGAATCTTCATCAGGTTTGTCCTGTGACGTCCTTTCGATATTGTAGATAGTACTTCAATAGTCTCCTTCTTCATTTATAAGCCAAGTTATTATGAGCAGTTTAAACTGAACGTTAATGCAAAATTAGTGAAAGTTTTCTTAACTTGAAAACTTCTGGACAAAATATATCCTCTACGGGAAGCCGTATTATGAATCAGCAGACAAATAGGCTTCCGGTTGAAAGGAGTAAAAGAGGCAGCCAGAAAAGCCGGCTGCCTCTTTTTGGAGAAGTCAATTATAAAGCTACTTTTACTGTTTGATTACCCGCCTTTATGAAATACAATGCTCCGGGTGAAAGCGTAAACCGTTGCTCGTTCTCATTCGTCTGTCTCATCAAAAGCAATACACCGTCACTTGTATAGATACTGATTGTCGTACCTGGTTCCAGGTTCTTTATCAGAATGTTGTTACCTTCAGTAACGATAACCAACGGGATTTCAGAGATAGAAGGCACATCCGATATATCATCTACAATCGCTGCAAAATCCTTCCATCCGCCCGCAGTCTGATAAGCTGCTAATGAGCCGGATGGTACATGCAGGGTACATGCATATTTGGGCACTCCCATAAATACATCAATATTGCCAAACGTACCCGGATATTCAATGTTGATCGGCGTTGGGTTCATACAATAGATGTTTCTCAAACCATTACAATCATAAAATCCGTACATGCCTATATAGTTGAGGCTTAACGGAAGAGTCAAAGAAGCAAGTCCGGTACATCCGCTGAAGGCGTATTCTCCAATTGATGTAACCCCCTCCGGAATAGACACATTTGTGAGAGTCTTGCAGTTGAAGAATGCATTGTCTTTGATCACAGTAACAGTCGAAGGAAGTATGTAGCTGGTTGTTGTTTTCCCAGTTGGATAACAGATAAGGGTATCCACATTCTTTGTAAACAAGACTCCTTCTTCCGAATTAAAGCTCGCTGAACTTTTATCAACAGTGATTCCGGTCAATGCGGTGCATCCTTTGAAAGGTAACGGTCCGATTTGGCATACATCAGCAGGAATGAGTATGGATATCATATTGGCGCAATTATCAAAAGCATAACCGGAAACCCCCTTCGTACCATCATTCAACGTAATGGCGGTATTTTCCGGCATATCACCTTTATACTTATAGGCTACCAGTCCGGCATATACCAGACCGTCAGGCTGGTTGTCAAACCATGGGGTGGAGTACAACGCATATTCACCGACATAGTTGACACTTGATGGGATTACTATTGAATCAAGAAGCGAACAATAGTAAAAGGCATTTCTTCCGATAGAGTTTACGCTCTCTGGAATTATGACAGAATCCAATGCGCTGCAGCCTTGAAAAGTTCCGTTTGCAATCGTTTTCAGACCCTCAGGAATTGTGATTCTGGTGATGCCTGAACAATAAGCAAAGGCATTTTCTCCGATCAGACTGACTGTAGAAGGGATACTCACTGATTTGAAACCGTAACATCCGGAGAAAGCATTATCACCGATAGAGGTTACACCTTCAGGTATTGTAACAGACAGCAGATTTCTGCAATCCTTGAAAGCATTTGCTCCGATAGCTCCTGTAGATGTGATTGTCAGCGATGATAAGGCGTAACACAAAGCAAATGCACCATCGCCAATAGAGGTTACTGTCGAGGGAATTGTGAGTGATGTCATACTAAAGTTCCAGTTAAAGGCATTCTTTCCTATGGTCTGAAGACCTTCCGGAAGCACCCATGACTCGATGTAGCAACAAGCGTAGAAAGCCTGCTCCTCAATCGTTTTGACACTTGCGGGGATTTGAATGGATGTAACTCCGTTGCATGATTGAAAAGCTCCACGGCAGATTGTCTCGACACTTGAAGGGATGGTTATGGATGTCATATCCCGACTCCAGATAAAAGCGTATGGTCCAATAGTCGTTACGCTGGAAGGGATGATGTAACTGGAGCCTTTTGCATTGGGATAAGCCAAAATGGTATCCTGATTCTTGGTAAAGAGAACACCGTCAAGAGTAGAATAGCGCGGATGTTCAGCGGGAACGACGAACTGAGCCAGATCCAGAGCAGCGCCAAACGCACCTCCTTCAATGGTAGTAAGACTCATTGGAATAGTGATTGTTGGAATAGCGGTATTGGAGAATGCTCCGTTGCCAAGAAAAGTAAGTTTTTCCGGTAAGATGACTGAGGCCAAAGCGTTACAACCTGAAAACGCTCCGTTACCAATAGAAGTGACTGTCTCCGGTATGATTACCTCAGTGAAGTTCCAGCAACTGTTTAAAGCATTAGCACCAATGGAAGTGACCGGATAGAAAGTCACACTATCCGAAGTTACAGAATCTTCAATGACAATCGTACCGACGAGATATTGCCTGCCCATGTTGGAGGAAACAGATGCAGACGCACCGTCTTCACTGACTGTATATATAATATTATTGACCGTTATATCGGTTGCCTGCATTGCCAATGAGGAGAGCAGGCTAAGGGAAAGGAGTACTAATTTTTTCATAACCGTAGTGTTTAATGATTTCTAATGGAATCTTTAGACAGAAAGAGGGAGTATATAATGTGTTGTCGTGCGCACGGTCCGGAATTAGTATTGCAATAATACGAATTTGTCTTTAATTGTTAAGCCTTTGCACAAAGAATAATAGTATAATAATGTGTTAAATACGCAAAAGATTTAAGACTCTTCAAAACTGAAAAGAAAATGTTTGCTTGATAAGATCAAAGTTTGTCTTTGATATTTCGTATGTTTGCTTAAGATTTTGGAAATGAGTGATGTGGCGAAGGATGAGTGTTAACCTCAAATCAAATAAACAGATCTATAGCTATGGCAAATCTTTCAGTAAACTTTGCGGGGATAAAGGCTCCCAATCCATTTTGGCTTGCTTCCGGTCCCCCTTCAAATTCGGCTGTTCAGGTAATGAAAGCTTTCGATTATGGGTGGGGTGGAGCTGTGTGGAAAACAATAGGCGCTCCGGTTATCAATGTCTCCAGTCGATACAGTGGCGTCAACTGGGGCAAAAAACGTTTGGTAGGATTGTCGAATATCGAACTTATTTCTGATCGCTCCGTATCTGACAATTTAAAAGAGATTGAAATGGTCAAGAAACAGTTTCCCCATCATCCGGTCATTGCTTCCGTGATGGTACAAACCAAGGAGGAGTGGATCCGTATCATTCAGGATTGTCAGAATGCAGGCGTTGATGGCATAGAACTCAATTTTGGTTGTCCGCATGGTATGTGCGAACGCGGCATGGGATCGGCTGTCGGACAAGAGCCGAGACTCGTCGAACTGATTACAGGTTGGGTAACAGAAGAAGCAAAAGTACCGGTTATCGTCAAACTAACGCCCAATATCACAGATATTACGGAACCCGCCAGCGCCGCAAGTCGGGGTGGTGCGGATGCCATTTCTTTGATCAATACGATCAAATGTATTACGGGTGTTGATCTTGACACGTTTGTTCCCTATCCGATGGTGGATCATAAGAGTACCCATGGTGGCTATTCCGGACCGGCTGTCAAACCTATCGCCTTAAACATGGTAAAGAATTGTGCACTTGATCCTCATGTGGGAATTCCTGTTTCGGGTATAGGAGGCATTGAAACATGGCGCGATGCCGTTGAATTTATTCTTTTGGGTGCCGGTTCCGTGCAGATTTGTACGGCTGTCATGCATCATGGCTTTGGTATTATTCGCCAATTGACTGACGGACTCAGTCGCTATATGGATGAAAAAGGTTTTTGCTGTGTGGATGCAATGGTCGGTAAAGCCCTGTCTAATGTGACGGAGTGGGAAAATCTGAATCTGAATTATAAAGTCGTTGCTGAGATAGACGAGGAGAAATGTACCCGATGTCAGTTGTGTTATACCGCTTGTAATGAAGGGGCATATCAGGCGATATCACTCGCTCCGGATTCAAGAATACCGGTCATCGATAAGAATAGATGTGTAGGATGCAATCTCTGCTCACTCATCTGTCCGGTGGATCACTGTATTTCCATGATTCCCGGTGGGGATGCTAATGGTGTTGAAACCTGGAAACATAAAATGGGAAAATAGGGCTTTTCGTGAAAGCCTTTGGGTTACACCCACTGGTAAGAAGCCACGGCTCTGGCAGGTACCAAATAAGAAAAAGAGTGCTTCCCGTCAGACAGGGTGATGTTTGTCGCGTTGTCGGTATCATTTACTAACACCAATGCATACGAATGATCTCTGTTTAAGAAAGCAGCATAATACAATCCCGGCACTTTATAGCCGGAGGTCCCGATGCGTCTGGCTCCGGGTTTTATCACTTTAGCCAAATGGCTGATTGTGTAATAGTGCGAGTTCTTTGTCATGGCTTTGTAGTCCGCATGAATATCAATCGCTCCGTAGCAGGTCCGACAGCCGGATGGACGGTTGGGCCCATGATTCTTATCCAGCATAAAGTTCCACACAATGACCGCCTTTGACCAGTTATTGATCGTGCCGAGACAAATTTCTTTCATGTCCCACATCAGGTTTCCTTCAAAACTATATCCCCATTCACCGATAGACATTTCGGTGAAATAAAGATTTTTGTCCGGATTAGCATTGTGAACATCCAGCAGTTCTGCCTTATCACCTCCGTATGCATGAAATCCTGCTCCGTCAATATACGCGGCTGCTTCAGCATCTTTGTAGATGTTTACCGGATAGTCCATCTGATCAGCAATATCATCATAATTGTAATTGTGGTCAAAGATGATGATTTTTGTGGAGATACCGGCAGTTCGCAGCGCCGGTCCGAGAGCAGTCTTGATAAAATCGCGTTGTTCCTGCCAAGTCATATAGAGAGATGCTGAGTTACCGCGGTTTAAGGGCTCATTTTGAATCGTTATTGAAGTGATCGGAACTCCTTCCGCCTTCATAGCCTGAATATACTTCACGAAATAAGTTGCATAATCCTGATAATTGTCCGGATTGAGTTGTCCGCTGGTCCATGAGTCAAAAGGTTGCTTCTCACTCAGATTATTCACCTTCATCCATTTCGGACAAGTCCATGGTGAGGCCATAATTTTCAGATCCGGATTCATAGCCAGGATCTCTTTCAACACAGGAATAACATACCTTTTGTCTTCATCAGGGAGTGCGAAATGTTCAATACCCGGGATGTCGCAACATGTATATTCACTCAAAGAGAAGTCGGAACAACCGATGGAAATACGGATATAACTGTATCCTATTCCCTCTTTAGGATCAAATGTCTCTTTCAGTAGCCTGGCTCTGTCTTTCGCATTCATCTGAAGCAGATTGTAACAGGATGATCCGGTCATGGCGGCACCAAATCCATCCATCTCCTGAAAGACTTTCGATCGGTCAATTTGTATTGTAGAAGGAGGGAACTCTTTTTGGGTATTGAATGATAATGGAATCTTCTCAAACAGATGGGATTTATCAGCAGTTGTTACATATATGGCATTTTCGAATCCCTTTCTGGCAGAATGTTGTCTGTGTGAAAAGGAAGTTGCCGGAAGTAGCAGAAGCACAAGAACTCCGAGTATGCGCTGTTTGAGGAAAGAAGGGTGTTTTTTCATTGTAATCTCATGTTTTTATTGAAGCAATCAGGGCCATTCAGATATATTCAGCGGAAAATAGCCAAATATGAACTTCATGTTTACAAAGATAGATGAATTCTTTCCTTTTTTCTTTCTGTTTTGTATATTTGTGATATTGTTCCTTTTGAATGTAGCGGATTTTAGAGATTAACCCAGTAAACAAACAAGACGATGGAAACACATGTTTATAAAGAGATTCAGAAAAAGCATCAGGAAGCGTTGTTCGGTACTCCCTTTTTTGAAGGTGCAAAAGGTGGGGGCATACACCGCAATATGCAGCAAAGTTCGTATCTTGAAGCAGGAAAAGAGGCGATTAACCTGTACAAGCCAATTCGTAATAAGCTAATGGATTATTTTTCGCAGGAGAAAATATCGTGGTGGAGCCAGGGCGGTGTGACAGGCAATCTTCTCTCTTCGCGTGTCGCATGTCTGAATCATCTGTTTGCTGTGCGCGATGATAAAGATCTTGTACGTGATATTGCCAATGCGTTGTATGGATCTCCGGACTTTTTTATGGATGTGAAGAAGGTTAACTGCGACAGTGCGCGCAATGCAGAATACATTGCTTTTGCCGTAACGACCAACAACGATTATCTGCATGAATGTAAGAGTGAAGCTCCAAAAAGAGGAGGTAGCAATACGACTATTGATGCACTTATAATTGCTGTGGATTTCGATAATAAGAAATATCTGTTGCCTATCCGATGGGAATATACGGAAGAGTATGGGCGAAAGACGGATAAGACAAAAGAGGGACTTTCCAGATATACGAATGTGCATGAAGGCGGTGACAATCTTATCGGAAACTCGATGATTCTTAAACCGATGCCACGCAATAAATATAAGGGAAGTATTTACTTTCTCGAACCATTCTATCAGTTGATGAAGCAGACTCTTTGGGCTGAACAGTTGCTCAATCACAAAGATCAGGAAGTACTGAAAGCGGATGCTTGCTGTCATATCCATGTGGTGCCGAAAGAGAATGTGCAATTACGATCTAAAGGGGTACGTCAAACAGGATATATGGATGGTGAACGTCCGGCAGGTTGTAAACCGGGATTGAGCATGGAAGAGACTTGGCGAAACTGCCTGAAGAGTAATGAAGTTCAATACAAGGTGGTCGATCCCGAAGTTATCGCCGATGTGCTTGCCAAATATGTAAGCGTAAACAGCAAAGCGGCAGAGCTGGGTAGCTACTTAAAGTATAGATATTATGGAAAAGTGTGGAAGGAAGCTCCACGAGACACTGATCCCTTTCATTTGTAAGGCCTTTTTCTCAGGAGTATATTCAAAGAGCGCAGACATAGGTCTGCGCTCTTTGATTCTTATTGGATTGTGAATTTGTACTGATATTTGCCGGGTTTTAACTGGTACTGATCAAGTACGGGCAGTCCCCACGAATTATCTCCGCCAACTCCCATTTGAGCACAGTCGATATTTACGATTGTATTTGTATGCTCCTTTAACTCGAAGTCGTGGGTGGCGTTTTCAAGGGTTTGTTGTGTATAAGGCCATGCGCTGACCGCGAACAAACTGCCGACCGCTGTAAACCGAATATTTTGGTTCTTGCCGCTAAATCTAATCCACCGGATATCCGTCCGATTGCCATTTTCTTGCGGACGAACATAAGGGGTGATCCATTCTTTTAGGGTGGAACGATAGATACCTACCGCGGCTGAGGTCTTACGATCCAGATAGTTCTCATGAGGTCCGCGACCATACCACTCTATCTGTTGCAAAGACTTATCTATCTCAAACTGGAGTCCGATACGGGGCATGTTGGGGGCTTTGTCCGGTATGTCCATTTCAAAAGAGATTTCGATGGAACCGTTACTACGAATCGTTTGCTGAACCAATGCCGTGGAGTGTGTCTGCTCAAAGCGATAGTAACTTTTCATACGGATGGAACCATCCTTGTCGGGAATTGCACGAAGGTCTAGTAGTTGAAACTGTTCTGCCTCCTTTTTCCATACATTCATCTTTGATCCGACTTTCCATCCTTCGTCGTTATCGGTGAGTGCCCGCCAGAAATTGAATCGTACATCACCTTTGATCATTGATTTCCCATGAACGCTATATCCTGAAAGCAATCCGGTCAAACGACTGATTGTTACATCAAATCCAATTCCTTTTATCAGATAGCTATCCGTGTCTTTTTTGATCTCCAAGATGGAAGGGGAGGTGGAGGTAGGAAGGACAGAAGGATAGGCGTATTCGGAAATGGGGAACTGTTCCCAAGCAAGAATATCCCCTTTATTCGCCCATAATGACGCTTTCTTGTGAAGTAGTCTGACGGTCAGATAGCATTCTTTCGAAGGATTATCCATCAGATTGGCCGGTAAAGTTAGTTGCTTACTGTTTAAAGGAGGCACGTCTATCTTGTTGAGAATACCTTCAAACTTCTTTTTCCCATTTTCAAGCAATTCATACTGCAAATCATATTCAGAAAGATTGGTGGCAAGTTGCCGGTTGGTCATCTCTATGACAAACGGAGTTTTGCTTATCAGTCTGAAAGCGACAGGCTGATAGACTTTCTGCAGTTCGTAGTAATGAGGATGAGGGTTACGGTCTGCTCCAATCAATCCGTTTATGCAAAAATTCGTATTGGTTGGATAGTCGTTAAAGTCGCCTCCATAGAGGAATCCGTCAGAAGGTCTGTTGCTGTTTTTGTAAAGAGCCTGATCCACCCAGTCCCAGATGAAACCTCCGGACAATTGATCGTTGGCATAGATCAGATTCCAATAATCAATGAAGTTGCCCAGACTGTTGCCCATGGTGTGACAGTATTCGTTCATCAGGAAAGGCTTGCCGGACGGATATTTACCATGTTGCTCTTCGTTGGCCGATTCACCATGTTCCCCTTTTCGGGCCGCTTTCCCTTGCAAGTGCTGTTTCAGCCACTCAATCGTAGGATAGGTCTGACTGTCAAAGTCTGCTGCGATATTCATATCGGCATATTGGATAAGGTGCGATTCCGGATCATTGGCATGAGTCGTCTCTTGCATGTTGTAGAACGCTTTTCCATAGCCGGATTCGTTTCCTAACGACCACAAGAGTACACAAGGGAACTGACGGTCGCGGATGACCATCCGTTTCATTCGATCTACACATGCATCCGTCCATTCAGGCTTGTCTCCCGGCAGTACTTTCTTATGGTAGCTCAACCCGTGAGATTCAACATTGGCTTCGTCCATGACCATCATACCATACTGATCGCAGAGCTCATACCATCGGGGATCGTTGGGATAATGAGCGTTGCGAACGAAATTGATATTCGCCTGTTTCATCAGTTTGATGTCTTGAATCATCTCTTCTTTCGATATGGCCCAACCCTGACGGGGCGAGAACTCGTGACGGTTGACACCTCTGATCTTGAATTTATTGCCGTTCAGCAGAATGGTATTTCCTTTCACTTCTATCTTGCGAAAGGCAATAGGTAGCGAATAAGCTTCAATCACTTTCTTCTCCTTCAGTAATTCGATATGGACAGCATACTGCAGCGGTTTCTCATCAAACCATAACTGTACCTTGCCGGCATTTATCTCCGGAAGGATGCTTTCGCTACTAAATCCGGACGCAAAGGCGTTCAAAGGGTAGTTCTTAGGAGGAAGTATTTGTTTGCCCGAAGGTGAGAAGAGGGATACATTCAGCGAATAGTTACCGGCCGTTTCCTTTGAAAAGTTAGCCGTAGTATAATGTAAACGGATACCCCCTTGACTGTTTGAAAGATCCATTTGAGGTTGAGCGTACACATCCCACAGAGTTACCTTCGGTACTGCCCGCAGGAAAACATCCCGGAATATCCCGCTGAAACGCCAATAATCCTGATCTTCCAGATAGGATCCATCACAATATTTGTATGTTTCTATGGCGAGAAGGTTGATTCCATCAGTCATATATGAAGTCAAGTCGAACTCGGCGGGAAGACGGGAGTCTTGCGTATAACCGACAGAGTGACCATTTACCCAAACAAAAGCTGCCGAACTCACACCGGCGAGATGCAAGATAATCCGTTTATCTTTCCAATTCTTTGGCACGGTGAAGGTACGGCAATACGAACCGACGGGATTCCTCTCTTTGAAGGTCGTATAACGTTGATCAGGTTCATCCATCACAAAGGGAGGATTCGACTTAAACGGATAGGTTGAGTTCGTGTATATCGGTGTACCAAAACCTTGACGTTCCATTGTGGAAGGAACTTCAATAGTGCTCCATCCATTATGGGAATATCCGGGTTGATAGAAGTCGATGGGACGCGACTGTGGATCAGGTGACCAATGAAAGTCCCATTTCCCATTGAGAGACAGCATCCATGGATTATGGTCGTAAGTTGACTTGACTGCTTCTGGCAGGGTAGGCGAAGGCCATATGGCTGTTCGCGCCGGGAGCTTGTTTCTGCCAATGATGGTTGGATCTTGTATTTCAGAAGGTATTTGTGACCACCCCTGCATTGCCGTTAGTAAAGAGAAGAGCAGTAATACGACTATTTGTTTCATGATGTCTATCCGTTTGATTCATCCGCAAATGTAATAAAAAAGCACAGCTATCCGCGAACGGAGCTGTGCTTTTACTTTGATTAATTGCCTCTAAACTTCTTATAGTCTTACAGGCTCTTTCACTACTTTTTCATGAGAGATACCGGGATAGATCTTAACCAATACAACTCCGTGAGGAGCCACAGTTGTTTCAAACAGTTTGTCTGCCTCTATCTCTATCAGATCTTTCTGTCTCCACAAGTCGCGGATAGTCTGTTTGCCACGGAATCCCAGACTCTTCGGTTTGAAGCCAATCGCTTTAGGCTCGTTGGTCTTATTGAACATACCAACCGCCATCGAACCGTCTTCAAGATGTTTGACATAGGTAACGTATGTGTTGTCCTGGTAGTACGGATATGCCTGAATACCCAGCGGATCCTGATTGACATCAATCACTTCATTATTACACAGGAGACTGATGGTAAAGTCATCGAGTTGAGCCATGTCGCAACCGATCAGGAGTGGGGCAGCCAGTATTGACCAGAGACTAATGTGAGTATATTGTTCGTCGGCAGTAAGTTTAGTGTTATGAAGATTCGGTCCCCAACCTACCATACCTACTACGAGCATGTCAGGATCAGGCCAATGGCCCGGTCTCTTGAAAGAGAGCCATTTGTCTTGTGCAAATCCGATACTGCTCATACTTTCCCATGTATCGCGGATGTCACCGGTGGTACGATAACAGTTTGTGTATTCTGACCAAACCGGAGCGTCACCATAAGGTGCACTGTTGGATAGACTATAGACTACATCTCTGTCGAGCGAGCGGAGTGCGTCAGCCATCTCTTTGGTATAGTAAAAGTCGTTCGGATTCCAGTCGTATTTGAGGTAGTCAATGCCCCAGTCACCCCATTGTTTCGCGTCATTCTTGACAAATGAGTATTTACCATGGTAGCGGAAGGTGCTACGGCTAATCTTCTTTTCAGGGTCATTGATCATGTAATTCTCGTTGTGTTTCCCTTTTCTTATCCATTCATAGGTGCCGTCTTCATCATCGGCGAGACTGCCAATATGACCCGCATACGTATTTACCCAGGGTCCCGAATAGATACCGATCTTGAGACCCATACCGTGAATCTCATCCGCCATAGCCTTCATGTCCGGAAACTTCTGATTGGACTGGATACCCTTGTATTTTCCACCCCGTATTCCTTGCCATCCATCATCAATGTTGATAAATGTCCAGCCGTAGTTGATGAGGCCTTTGTTGACCATTGCTCTTGCCGAACTCAGTACCTTTTCCTGGCTCACACTGTTACCCCAGCAGTTCCAACTGTTCCATCCCATCGGAGGAGTGAGGGCGATTTTTTCTCCGACAACGATGCGGAAGTTACGCTCATTGCTGCCCAGATCATTGGTAGCTGTGAGTTTGACAGCAAACGTACCGGCTTTTTTTACAGTTCCGGTAATCTGACCGGTTTTGCTATCCAGCTTAAGCCCTTTAGGTAACCCTTCAGCAGAGAAAGTCATCGGACGTTTTCCGGTCGCCGGAATTGTGAATAGAAACTTTGAACCGGGACGCACACCGAATACTTTTGCTCCGTTGATGCGAGGTGTTTCAGGCGCAGTTGGAGTAAGAATGTACTGTGAGAGATCTGTCACTTGTGCGGAAGTCTCCATCATTGGGCCACCACAAAAAGTGATGAGTGAGACTGCCAAACCTAATAAAGATTGTTTTTTCATGTATATGTTATTTGGTGAATATTAGCTATCCTTTTCCTGAGTCACAAAGGTAGGGAATTTATGTTTGTATGAAAGCAAATGAAAAGGGATTGTTCCTTTCACATTAGAATATTCATCACTCAGATAAAACGCAGCGATACGGATTCATATCTTATTCTGCGGTTCAGAATAATTATTTTGCAGTGCAGGATAATCGTTTTGCAGTGCAGGATAATCGTTTTGCGGTTCAGGATGAAGAATGCATCCTTGATGCTGCGTTTTATCTTCCTTTAGGAATGGATTTACCAATGTGACTCCACTCCTTAAAAGTACTTATCTGAGAATGATTGATCAGTCTCTTTTCAAAATGCCCATTGGAAAGCATGAAAAAGAAGAAAGTCACCCAGAAGGATGACTTTCAAAACAATTCGTTCAGATAGGTGTAACTCTTGATTATTAACTCTTGAAGCGCACTAACGCTTCAGCTTTTGTAGGGTATCAGTTGTTAATCTGCATATTTTATTTCCACTTTGAGTCGAAGCTTAGTTGGCAAACTTCTTAGAACTTAGAAACTCCCATATGCGATCAAGGAAAGTATAACTTCCCGTGCCCGGAGAGGCCGTGCGCTGGAAACAGTGTTCGCGCAGAGCCAGCGTGTGCAGTTCGCTCTGGATGCCCATAGCGCGCATCTGCTCCCAGGTCTTGACCGAAGCCATACTGGCATAGCCGTCGGCATCGCCGTGGATAAAGAGCATCGGCGCTGTCTTCAGGTCAAAGGAGAACTCCGGCACCAGAACGTTTCCATCCTCGTTTCCACCCTGGGAGTTGTAACCATCGACACCATCGGTCAGGGCATAGGCAGGATAGATGCCGATACCCCATTGCACGTTGCAAGAGACTTTGTCGATATCGTCGATGGGTAGGTATGACTGATGCATGGATGAAGTTACACCCATCAGGGTTAGGTGACCGCCAGCCGAAGAACCCATAATACCGATGCGATCGGGATCGAGACCATTGTTGGCAGCCTGACTGCGTACGATACGGATGGCACGTTGGATATCCTGCCAAGCAGTGGTGTGCTTCGCCAGTCCCTCGGGACGGGGTGTGCGATACTTGACGGTAACCACCGCCATGCCACGCTCATTGAGGTAACGACGAGCAGGAGCTACCTCGAAATCATCGGGATTGTTGCCCATATAGGCACCTCCACTCCAGATGATCTGTATGGCTCTTGTCTTCAAATTTTTGGGAATATACCACTCCAGATAGGGTTTGCATTGTTTATCCTGAGCATCCGGCATCTTTCCCTCCGGCCAGATGTCCTGAGTCTTCTTGTCGGTTTCCACACGACCTTCAGGGAATCGGGCCGTCAGTTCCTCTTCGGGAGCCACCTTACCCAGATAACCCATTTGGCGCATGAACTCGATGCCACGTTCCAGACCAAAAGCTCCATGCCCTTTGTCTGGATAAAGATGTAACTCAGCAGGCACATGCATGCGACGGAGTTGGCGGTAAACCAGCGTGGAACCATTGGGGGAGTAGGGGTCGTAGCCACCATGGTGGAGACTCATCGGACAAGTCTTCTTGTCAAACTTGAAGACATTGCTCAGTTTCACGTCCAGACCATACCCCTGACGAATGGCGGGAATGCCGGTTTCACCATCGGTGGTGACGTAGGCAGGCGCATTGACAACGGCCCAATTGATATGGCAAGGTATAGAATCCAGTTTGTCTATGGGTGAGTAGGCAGGAGTTTGTGAGCTGGTTGCCAGTAACAGACCCAGATGCGAACCTGCCGACATGCTGATAACGCCAATCTTCTCAGGGTCGAATCCGCGCTTCTTTGCTTCGCTGCGCACCATACGTATGGCACGCTGACCATCTTCCCAAGCCGTCTGATAGATGGGGAGACCAACAGGACGGGGAGTACGATATACGAAATTGACACACTGAATACCCTGACGGGTAAGTTCCTCGCGCCACAACTTGATGAGGCCCACGTCGCAGCAAGTCTCGTAACTGCCACCGCTGATAAGAATCATACAGGAACCATTGCTTGCCTCCTTGGCAGGAGCATCAAACCATTCCAGATAGGCCACACGATGCTTGTCGGCTTTAAAGTCCTTCTGCCCGGACTCATCGGTCATGGCAGCAATCTGATGGGTTTGGCTATCAGGCATCTTGCCCTTGGGCCACACGGTTTCGCGCTCCCATGCCAGGACGTTTAAGGTGCAGAATACCAAAATGAGTGATAAAAACTTCTTCATAATATAGATTTTGAATATGATCTTTTGAAATTACCGGTGCAAATATATAGCAATAATGGCAAAGATGAGGGGATGGGTCAAACAAAATGACCTTATATGATACTTTCAATGTTAAATAGCAAACTGCTCTTCTTGATTATCGGCTCCTCTTTATAATAACCCATGAACCGCCAACCATGATCTAGGACGAGTCTAACGGTATTCATTGGGGAAATCTGAAGGTACGTAATTGTGTAGGTGAGGTATAACTATGTATGAAAAGTGCCTTCTGAGCAAATAAAAATGTATACAATAATTGGGGAGCAAGTTTTTTTTGAAGAAACGGACATGTCTTACAGTATGCTGTAAGGTAGTAGTGGGGTGGAGTGGTGTAGTAAAATAGTCTTTTTTTACTAATCTAAAATTCGAAATCAAAAAAACAACAGAAATGCATAATCGACCAATAGTTTACTACCCATATGATTTGCTGTTATAATAAATGAGATTCACTAATGACATCGTTTCACTGCAATAAACCATTTCTTTTCGTGGTTTGGGGCAATGCTGTTATGCACATCAAGTATTGTTGCAAGGTGCAAAAAATGGTGTATATTTGCCCGTGAAAAAACCGAGCAGTAAAAAATGGTATTTATAAATGACAATAATAATGACTGGATAATACATAGATTCATTTACTTCTTACCTAAAGAGAATAGAGTTAAGTACGCAGAAAGCCAGCGAAAGAAAAATGATTTTGACTATTGGATCATAGGGAATCAGAGGAAAAGCTTGTCCGCAACAAAAATAAATCTAATACAACTTTTATCACTAGATAGATTATGCAACAAACATATATTACACGTCCCCATTACGAGATCCTGGATGGCTTGCGAGGAGTAGCTGCCTTGCTTGTCGTGTGGTTTCACCTTACCGAATTTATGAACCCCGGACCGATGCCTCTCTTCCACGGATACTTAGCAGTCGATTTCTTTTATGTGCTTTCAGGTTTTGTCATCGGTTATGCATACGATGGGCGATGGGGCAAAGAAATGGGACTTAAACAGTTTCTGAAGCGCAGGCTTATACGACTTCAGCCACTTGTATTCATGGGCGGAGTGATAGGTATCATGATGTTCTATTTCAGCGACTGTAATATGTTTGCCGATGTAAGCAAAACCGAGTGGTGGGTGCTGTTGCTTGTCGGTTTGGCCAGCTGCTTCTGCATACCTTTGCCTCCAAGCTTCAACCATCGCAACATGGGAGAGGTGACCAGCACCAATGCTCCTATGTGGTCGCTCTTTTATGAGTACATTGCCAACCTGCTCTATGCGCTTGTGGTACGCCGAATGGGTACATGGGCACTTGCCGCCCTGGTGGCTGCCTTCGGAGTGATGGTGGTGGATTCGTCATTAGCCCTTAATCTCTTTGGCACGCTCGAGGAACACGAGAGACAGCTCTCGCTCAACTTCGGATTCAAGATGACTCCGGAGCATTGCTATGTAGCCATGAGTCGCTTGCTCTACCCCTTCTTCATGGGAGTATTGCTGAGCAGGATAAAGAACAAGGGAGCGCATCGGGCATCAAACAACCAATCGGGACTTCTGTCGCACGGATTCCTGATCTGCTCTCTGCTGCTGTCTGCTGTATTGCTCATGCCACGCATGTGCGGATGGGAACAACTGCTGCCCGAAGGCCTGTTCAATATGACATCTGTTCTTGTGCTCTTCCCTCTGATTGTGGCATTAGGGGCACACAGCAATCTCACAGGCAAGCGTAGCAGCGCTTTTTGCAAATGGATGGGCGAACTGTCATACCCACTCTACATCACCCACTACCCTTTTATGTATGTATTCCTGGCATGGTGGGATCGTAACAGGGACATTCCGATACCTACCTTCATCATGGTTCAGATCTTTGTGTTCATACTTACCATCGTTGTGGCTTGGCTCGCATACAAATTGTACGATATTCCTTTACGCCGATGGCTATCTGAGAAGTTGTAATCTTACTTTTTATGTACAACATATCATTAGATAGATAAAAAGCGATATATTTGCGTATTATATGATAAGTTGATTATGGCTAAAAATACGATGGGTACTAAATTGCCCCGCAAATTAGATCAGAAGATGCTGGTTGTGGGAGAGCAGATCAGATTGGCTCGCTTGCGCCGAAACCTGAGTGTGACTCAGGTGGCGGAACGTGCTACCTGTTCACCGTTGACCGTGTCCCGAATAGAGAAAGGTGCACCTACAGTGGCAATAGGAATTTATTTGCGTGTGCTGTATGCCTTGCAACTCGATGATGATATTCTGTGGCTTGCCAAAGAAGACAAATTGGGAAAAGCTTTGCAAGATTTGAGTTTGAAGACAAGGGAACGTGCATCAAAAAAGGAGTAGGTGATGAAGAAACTGTATGTATACGCCGATTTTGACTGGCTCAAGGAGATAGAGTTCATTGGTGAATTAGACTACGAATCACTTCGTGGATCGGACAGTTATTGTTTTACATTCAACGATGAATGGTTGAAAAAGCACGGAGATTTATTTTTGAGCGATGATCTGAATAATTATTCGGGACAGCAATATACACAATCGGAGAAAGATATATTCGGATGTTTCTCTGATGCCTTACCGGATCGTTGGGGACGTACCCTGTTGCTACGTCGTGAGCAAATTGCTGCAACAGAGGAAAAACGATCGATACGACGGTTATCATCTTTCGATTTTTTGATAGGTATCGATGACTTCTCTCGAATGGGAGCTCTCCGTTTCAAGGAAGATCCAAGTGGAGCATTTATAAATATGAGTGAATCATTGAAAATCCCACCTCTGACGGATATTCGAGAGTTGATTGCAGCCAGTTCCGAAATTGAGAAATGTGAAGAAGATAATGTCCTTCCTGACAGGAAATGGATTGCTCAACTCGTGCAGCCAGGTTCCTCATTGGGTGGTGCAAGACCAAAAGCCAGTGTGATAGACACGGATAAAACACTTTACATAGCTAAGTTCCCTTCACGAAAAGATGATTACGATGCCGAACTTTGGGAATATTTCTGCCATCTTCTTGCTGTAAATGCCGGTATAAATGCAGCGAGAACCAAGGTTCTGACTACTGGAGAAAATTATCACACCTTGCTTTCACAACGTTTTGACAGAACCCAAGAGGGAAAACGTATTCACTTTGCTTCTGCAATGACCTTATTGGGACTTAGTGACGGAGACAATGCTACCACAGGACACGGTTATCTGGATATAGTTGACTTTATTATTCAAAACTGTACGAATGTGGAAGACAATCTACAGGAACTCTATCGTCGTGTGGCTTATAACATTTGTATAGGTAATAGCGATGACCATTTCCGAAATCACGGTTTTCTTTTGACTGCAAAAGGATGGACGTTGTCTCCTGCATACGACATGAATCCCACTCTGAATGAATATCAAAGTCTGCTTTTTGCATCATCTTCTAATAAAGCTGACCTAAGCATTTTACTTGATGCCTGTGAAGATTATATGTTAAACCAGAAAACTGCCGAAAAGATTATTTCAGAGGTCGTTTGGGCTGTAAAAGGATGGCGAGAACTGGCAACACGGCTTGGCATCTCAAAACGAGAAATAGAACTATTTGCCGGAGTGTTGGATGAACGGTGTAAGAGTGATAACAAATGAAAGTGCAATGAAGATATTATATAAGACTGTAAACACAAAAGGAGAATACAGCTGCGGAGATATTGATGTCTCTGCAGAGGAATGGCTTAAGCTACTGCAGGATATAAAATCCAAGCCATATCATGAGGCTCTACTGTGTTTCCTTCGCCAACCAGAACATAAAGCGACTTCTACAAAGGTGTCGCAAGAGTATGGGAAACCTGCTCAACACTACAACAGCAAGGTGCTTCATTTCTCGAAATGGGTACAGAAACGCTTGAATAGATTCACCGTTGAAGATACGAATGGCAAAGAAACCTACTGGTGCATTACCATGCAGAAAGGTTGGGACACAAAACAAGGGTTCCAATGGCAGCTGCGTGATGAACTAGTAGAAGCATTACGAACGTATCTGATGGAAGAGCTCATAGACATGTTCCGTTCAGGCAAACCTGTTAATAGCTATGACGAGGAATATAAATGGATTCTGTTGGATAAGACTGAAGGAAAAGATGTTCTGGAAATATTCAGCAGTCTTAAAGGTCAAAACATTGTCGATAATGCTCGTGTTGATGGTGTCATCAAATACCTTTTAGAGAATAAGAACAGTGAACTGAAAGCATGTGGTCAGCATCTACTTAATGAGTCTCTGCCAATAAATGACCGTTTAGCATCATTTAAAGCAGAAATGAAGGCAATGTGCCCAAGCGACTGGAACAACTACGCAAATGATGAGAGAACAGCTTCTGCTATACTCTTCTGTGTATACCCAGAAGTATATACTGTTTACAAAGATGAGATCTATCAAAACGTATGTCAATACTTTGGATTTGAGAGCCGAAAAACAGGATTGAAGTTCAGCCATTTTACTGAGCTAATCAATGACTTTGTAGAAATATATGGTGAGGAGGTTCAGCTGATTATGCTGAACGAAATCAAAGGCTTTAAGAATAAGCCTCTTAACCTTGCAGTTCAGACTCTGTTCTGGTGCATGAAAGAATACATGAAGAATAAATTGAACAAGAATATGAGATTTACTTGGATTACTTACTACAAGGAGTTTGCTGATAAGCTCCTTCAATTCAGTTCAGACCGTAGTGGCCTGCTCAAACTGATATATGATAACAGAGATGAGTTTTTGGCTAATTATCTTCATGACGAAAAGGGAGAGAATGATCTATGCAAAGATATAGACCCATTTACAACCTTTGGATTATTTAATCGTGGAATAAAGCTTTATAACAGAATCCATTCGACCGAATTATTCAAGAAACTATTGAATATCTCGGCAAATGTACCAAGTGATTTTGAAGGTATCCCTGTACTGAATAACCAAAAGTCTCATTTCTTTGGATTCAGATCTCACAGAGAAAAAGATGATATACAGAATCTTTGGAATCTTTTTGTGAGGGTGGTTAACAATGAAGATTTTGAGGATGAATACAACAAGGTTATCAGACAGTATATCATTAAAGTAAACATTACGATGGGGTTGTTCTGGATACGACCTGAGGATTTCCTTGCTTTTGACAGCACAAACCGAACGTATCTGAAAGAGCAATACGGAATAATTCTTCCTAATAAGGCTCCAGAATACTCGAAATATATGACCATCTTGGATGATATTAAAAAGAAAATGGCATCAAACGAAATAAAAGAGAATACTTTCTATGAGCTTTCAGCTAATGCAAATACAGGAAATACTTCTTCGTCGGAGGATGATCAGGATGAATTATGCTGGTACGATAAAAAGGTACTTACATGGAAGAAACAGAAAAACATTGTTCTTTATGGTGCCCCAGGTACAGGTAAAACATACGATGTTCCGGCGTTAACAGTTAGATTATGCGATCCTGATTTTGATGCTAATGGTGCAACTCGTAAGGAATTGGTTGAAAAATACAACCAACTTAAACAAGAGAACCGTATCGCTTTCACTACATTCCATCAGTCAATGGATTATGAAGACTGGATAGAAGGTTTACGTCCTGTCATCAATGACAATAATCAGGTTACTTACGAGATCGAGAATGGTATCTTTAAAAGACTGTGTGAAGAGGCAGAACGTCCAATCGTAAAGGATAAGCAGGCCGGAATCTCTCAAAATGCAGTTGTTTGGAAAGTGTCTCTTGCTGGAACTGGTGACAATCCTGTTCGAAGCGATTGTATGAAAAACAACTACATTCGTATTGGATGGGATGGTTATGGTCCTGTTATCTCTGAGGAAACTGACTGGAGCATCCATAACGGTGAAGGAAAACAGATCTTGGACGCTTATATCAACAAGATGAAAGCTGGTGACATCATTATGTCATGCTATTCGAGTCAGACTATTGATGCGATTGGTGTAGTCACTGGAGATTATAAATATGATGACACTCTTCCTAACTACAAACGAGTCAGAAAGGTGAACTGGCTATTAAAGGGTCTTGATGAAAATATCGTCGATATGAATGATGGCAAGACAATGACTTTGGGTACTGTATATCGTCTGAACTCTATCACTCTCGATAATGTAAGATCTATCCTAGAGAAATACAAGAATCCAACAACAATGGAGGAAAACAAGAAGCCATACGTGATAGTTATTGATGAGTTGAATCGTGGTAATGTATCAAAGATATTCGGAGAACTAATTACTTTGTTGGAGCCAGACAAGAGAAAAGGACGAAACAATGTTGAAAGCGTGATTCTACCTTACTCAAAGAAACCATTTCAAATTCCTGACAACGTATATGTCATTGCAACGATGAACACTGCAGACCGCTCACTTGGAGTATTGGATTATGCTATCAGAAGACGTTTCGCATTCATTTCAGAAAAGCCATTCGGTTTAGACGAAGAAGGATTCGACTCGGATCTCTTTAAACAAATAGGTGAACTGTTTATCAGTAATTTCGCAGAATATGAGGAGAGTGACTTTGACCCAGATTTCAGACTCCTTTCTGCTGACACATTATCTAATGAGTATAAGCCAGAAGACGTATGGATTGGTCATAGCTATTTCTTGATGAACGATGAGAATGGTGATGACTGCACAAGTGATCGTCTTCTTTATCAGATCATTCCTCTTTTGGAAGAATATGTTCGTGATGGCGTTTTGACGACTGATGCACAAGAAACTATTGATGACTTATATAAGAAAGCAATAGGATGATGAAAGTCATACAACTTCAGGAACAGTTGCTGGAGAATACCTATCTACAGCAAACTGAAAGTGAAGCTATCATCCCTTATATGGATGATGACTCAGAAGTTGTGTTCGATGTCAAAAGAGGTTGGGAAATTCATGAGCTTTGCCTTAGGCTTACCAGAAAAGGTGATGATGTACTTGCTAGAGGGTCATATTTTGTTGGTATAGATTGGGTTAAAGAAGGTGATCTGGCTGTTCAGGTCAGTCCGAAGATGAACGATGGTTTTGAGATTGACTATGTTCGTATGTTAAACGAGGCTTTGTGTGAGCCAGATAACTATGACCACTTGAAAGATTTGATTACCATTCACTTCGATAAGCCGTCTATTCGTGTGAACCAACAGCAGGATTTATTGAGTATATTCCTGATTACCGAGTACCTGAATATCCTTCAGCATATCATTAGAAAAGGCTTGAAAAAGAGCTTCTATATTGTAGAGGAGAATCTCAACAATAAGGTGAAGGGACGTATTCTTATTGGCCAAACAATCCATCAGAATCTAATGAGAGGTCGTGTTACTGATAATGTATCTCGGTATCAAGTATATGACATTGACTCTCCAGAGAACAGAATTCTGAAAAAAGCTTTGCGTTTCTGCAAAAGACAACTGGAGGTGTATAAACATGCACTTGACACAACTGCTTTGGAACAAAAGGTCAGATACGTCAAGCCTTACTTCGACAAGGTTGGTGATGATGTAAGCGTGAAGACAATGAAAAACTTTAAGAGCAATCCCGTCTTTAAGGACTATTATACAGCCGTAGAATTTGCTCAACTGCTTCTTAGACGCTTTAGTTATGATATTTCCATTGCCGGTAAGCACGAAATCAACACACCTCCGTTCTGGATTGACATGAGCAAACTTTTTGAGCTCTATATATTCCGCAATCTTAAGCAGATATTCATTGGCAAGAATGAGATTCGGTATCACTTGAAAGCTCATTATCAAGAACTCGATTATCTTTTGAAACCAACAGAGTGGCCAGAACCATACGTCATAGACGCAAAGTACAAAACTCGCTATAAATATAGCGGTGGTATCACTATTGATGATGCAAGAGAAGTTGGTGGCTATGCACGACTGAGTAGCATATACCGAAAGTTGGGATTGGATGAAGACACAGCTCTTCCTATCAAGTGTCTGATAATCTATCCCGATCAGGAACAAAAGGAACAGTTTTTATTTACCAGATTAGAAGAACCAAAGTTCGATAAAGTATCAGGCTATGTGCGTTTCTACAAAGTGGGCATCCGACTTCCAGTCATTCAAAACTGATAGGGATCGAGTTAGAAATGGGATCTTCAAAATAGATACCTTCATATTCACGCCACTGATGAATGGAAGGTGCAGTCAAATCTGAAGGATGCCATAAGTACCCCACAAGTACAAGTCGACAACCCCACAAGTTAAGGATAAGTTACACATGGGTAATCAATATATCATGAAGTAGAGTCAAAGCCGATTCGGAAAGAAATCTCCTTGAAGGATGATTGGTGCTGGACAGGTAGTCGTAGGCTTTCTCGAGTTTAAGCTTCTGGAAGTGTTGCGTTGGTGAGAATGAAGAAAGTCACCCAGAAAGGATGACTTTCAAACAGTTGATTTAAGTTGATGAGAATTACCGATAATAAATCACTTTCCAACTATCAAATACAAAGCACTGAATGATAGGGCATTTCCGCATTTAAGTTACAGAGTACTTGTTGAATGTAAAGGTCTGTTTTTCTTCATAAATGTATTACTATAACTCAGAACTATTGATTATATTTGCATTGCGTAAAAATACGCACTCCACTGCGTAAAATGTAATAGTATGTATAAAAGAGCAGAATATCAGATAATTAAAAGTAGACTTGAAGAACCGAGAAGGTTCATTCAGGTCGTGATGGGGGCTCGTCAGATAGGGAAGTCGACCGTTGTAAAGCAGGTGCTTAAAGATTTGGACGCTGCTTATCAGTTGTTTTCCGCTGACAATGTTCCGGCTACGAACAGTGCCTGGATTTCCAATTGTTGGGCGGCAGTTCGCAGTTTGAAAGAGAGCAAAGAATTGGACAGCATTATTCTTGTTATTGATGAGATACAGAAGATTGCCAATTGGAGCGAAGTGGTAAAGAAAGAGTGGGATGATGATACATTCCATGATCGTAATATCAAAGTGATGCTTCTTGGCAGCAGCCGTGTATTGTTGGAAAAAGGATTGTCCGAATCTCTGGCTGGCAGGTTTGAAGAAATCCGCATGAGCCACTGGAGTTATCAGGAAATGAAAGAATGTTTCGGTTTCTCACTTGATCAATATCTGTTTTATGGCGGCTATCCGGGTGCCGCATCTTTGATTGATGACGATGACCGTTTTCAGCAATATATCCAATCATCCATTATCGAAGCAACTATCAATAAGGATATTTTAATGGATACCCCTATAAGCAAACCTGCTTTACTTCGTCAGACATTCGAGTTGGGAGCTGCTTATTCCGGGGGACTACTCTCTTTGAATAAGATGTTAGGCTCACTTCAAGATGCTGGCAATACGGCTACGTTGGCAGGATATATCAATTTGTTGGATGAGAGCGGATTGCTTTGCGGACTCCAGAAATTCAGTATCGATATGGCAAGACGAAAAGCTAGTATTCCAAAATTGCAAGTTTACAACAATGCATTAAAGAGAGTGTATAATCCCCTAACTTTTGAACAAGCTATTCTTAACCGTAAAGCATGGGGACATATCTTTGAATCGGGTATCGGGGCTTATCTTGTTAGCCAAGCATTTACCCATCGCTTTGAAGTGTTCTACTGGCGCGAACGTAATGATGAGGTTGATTTCATTCTCCGTAAAAAGGGCTCAGTGGTGGCAATTGAAGCCAAGTGTAATGCGGAGAAGAGAACGGAAGGGCTAGATAAATTCAGACAACTCTTTAATCCCCAATCATCCTTCATAGTTGGTGATGGTGGTATTGGTGTCGAAGATTTCCTTTCGATGGATATGAAGAAGTTATTTTAATGATGAATGAATCACCGACATATCAAGAGTTACTTACTGCCTATAAACAGTTACTTGCAGAGAATGAACAACTTCGTGGAGAGAATGTGAGACTGAAAAGACTCTCTGAAAGTATTCTAAAAGCAGATAAAGGGATAGAAAATAGGGCAGTAATTTCTGATTATACAGATTCTAATCCTGTACATTTGAAAAAACAGTTTGTCGCACCACAATGCTTGTCTTTGGAAGAAAAGGTGACTCTGTTTAGTAGTTTGTTTAAGGGTCGTGAAGATGTATTTGCCAGGAGATGGTATAGCAAAGCAAGCGGAAAATCCGGGTATCAGCCAGTATGTTTGAATGAGTGGAACTCTCAACTTTGTAACAAGAAGAAATTTTTGTGTGCAAAATGTCCGAACCGACAATTTAAGTGTTTGGAATATGAAGACATTTACAAGCATCTGGAAGGAAAAAATGCAGAAGGATGCGATGTAATAGGAGCTTATGTCGTTTTGTTGGATAATCATTGTAATTTCTTGTGCGTAGACTTTGATGATAAACAATGTGAATACGGCTATCAAAGCGATGTCTTGGCCTTTGTTGGTGTTTGTAGAGAGTGGGAAATACCTTACTCTATCGAACGTTCCCGCTCTGGCAATGGTGCTCATGTGTGGATTTTCTTTGAAGAATCATTGGCGGCTATAAAGGCGCGTAAATTGGGGAATGCTATACTGACAGAGGCGATGAATAGAGACGGCAGGATTTCATTGAAATCTTACGATAGGGTTTTCCCTAGTCAGGACCACTTGTCGGAAGGCGGACTTGGAAACCTGGTTGCTTTACCCTTGCAAGGAAAGGCTCGGAAGAATGGAAACAGTATGTTTGTAGATGAGGATTTTATTCCATTTGATGATCAGTGGGCATATCTACTGGAAGTGAAGAAAGCCTCAGAAATATTTGTTGATGAGATATTAGCTCTGCATGGTTTGTCTTCAGAGCTCGGCGAATTATCAACTACGAGCGAGTCTAAACCCTGGGAAGCACCTGTTCCACAAACAATAACAAACCAAGATTTTCCGAAAGAGGTGGTTTGTGTAAAGTCGAATATGTTGTATGTACCGTTAGCGGGACTTTCGGGGAAGGCGCTTAATTACCTCAAACGGATAGCATCATTTAAGAATCCTGAATTTTATGCCAAACAGGGGATGCGACTACCTACATACAATATACCCCATATCATTTCCTGTGCCGATGTTTCGGAAGAATATGTTGCTTTGCCTCGTGGTTGTGAAGATGTCATTGTTGAATTATTGAAAGATTATCACGTATCTTATCATATTGAAGACAAAACGAATCATGGAAAATCTATATCGGTTCAGTTTAAGGGTGAGTTGCGCGAAGAACAAATTACTGCTATAACCAGTTTGACGGCTCATGATAACGGTGTGTTGAATGGAGCGACTGCATTCGGTAAAACCGTGACCGCTATAGGTCTGATTGCGAAGCGTCAAGTAAATACATTAATTCTGGTACATACCAAAGCTTTGCTCGAACAATGGAAATCCCGTTTGGAAGAGTTCTTGGAGATTAACAATATAGAGGAGGACACTTCTCATAAACGTGGACGCAAGACGGTGTTTTCTCCCTTTGGTACATTGGACTCAAATGGAAATAGGCTTCATGGAATGGTTGATATTGCATTGATACAATCCTGTCTTGAAAAAGACAAGTTGAGGCCGTTTATAAGAGAGTATGGAATGGTGATTGTCGATGAGTGTCATCATGTGTCTGCCGTAAATTTTGAACGAGTGTTGAAGTTCTCCAATGCTCGTTATGTTTACGGGCTGACAGCAACACCCATTCGCAAAGATGGTCATCAGCCGATCCTGTTTATGCAATGCGGTACGATCAGGTATTCTGCTGATGCAAAACTGCAGATGGCTTCGCAAACATTTGAACGTTTGCTTATTCCCCGTTTCACGCCTTATCGTGAACTGACGTATGATAAGATGATGTATGTACAAATGCTACAAAGGATCGCCGATGACGATTTGAGAAACCAGCTTATAGTGGGTGATGTTTGTAAAGCATTGGGTGAAGGAAGGACGCCGATTGTTTTGACCAATCTTACTTCGCATGTTGAGAAGCTGTCGGTTACGCTTGCCGATCATTGCAGAAATGTTATTACGCTTGTCGGCTCCGAATCCGCAAAAGAAAAGCGGCTGAAGATGGAGCGTCTGAAAAACACTCCCAAGGAGGAGCCACTCGTGATTATCGCTACAGGAAAATACGTGGGCGAAGGGTTTGATTGTCCGCGTCTTGATACTCTGTTTCTGGCATTACCTGTTTCGTGGAAGGGAATTGTGGCACAATATACAGGTCGCTTGCATCGCGAATACCCCGATAAGAAGCATGTTGAGGTTTACGATTATATTGACATTCATGTTCCTATGTGCGATGTGATGTACAAACGTCGGTTGAAAGGTTACGCATCTGTTGGATATCAGATATGGCAAAATGATTCGAGAGATCTTTTTGGATTTGGCCCAGGTGTTATTTTTACAGGCAAGAACTATCAGAAACCGTTTTTTGCAGACTTATCCCAAGCTTGTAAGTCTGTAATTATATCGACCACGAAATTGTGGCTTGCTAAACGTGCTCCTATTCTTGAACAATTAACCGAACTCTCTGCACGGGGCGTAGAAGTTGTTGTATTCACACGTCAACTTTCAGATATGGATAAGGTCTTATTGAATGGCATACAAGTAAATGTGAGAGATGAATTGTCTCTTCATGTGGCAATTATTGATAAATCTATGGTTTGGTATGGCTGTGTAAACTATCTCGGCTACAATACAGAGGATGATAATGTAATCAAGATTATGGATTTATCTGTTGCGGAGGCGATGATAGAAATGCTGTATGAATGAACTAACTATTTATGCTCATAATAAATGCCATACAATGTATCTGATAAGCGTTAGAATAAATAAAGTCCCTCATAATGTGAGACTTATTCTTGGCTGATTACTATTGTTTTCAGTTGATTTTAAGCCATTATTTCCCGATGCAGAAAGTTGCAGAAATCAGCTAGTCAATTAGTTACATATAATAGGAATGAAATTTGAGCCAAAGTAAAAATCACTGCTAATATACTGATACTCAATTTGTTGCGGTCTGTATTTTTTGTTTCCATATTTTCTTAATCAGCCTTTAACTTTAACGTTATTAACGTTATTTGTATACGACTTTCCTTAAAAATAACCTTAAATACTACTAATTGGTTTGGCTCGTTTCAATGTCAAACATTCGTGAATTCCGATTGGTTATCTCTCCCAATATATTTAGGAATAAACCGCCTCTTATCTCGAATTTGAACGATGGTTTTGGAGTTCAACTCAAATATAGTTCAAAGATACTTGTTTTTATTGATACAAGTTCGCAAATTGACTAAAATCACATCTTACGACTTTTAAATGGTGGTAATGGTGGAAGAATTTTTTCAACCAAGAGAAAAAGAATTTGTGATTGAGAATAACATACGCTGAAATTTTTAGAAATATATTCAGTACATTCTTCCGTGGAAAGTGAAGTGAATGTTTTATGTGAATTTAAATATATCCCAGGATAGCGTATTATTGGATGGTGCTGAATAACTCTTCGAGTTTAGGTTTAAGTTTATTTCTTCTTATATACATATAAGGTAAACTTAAACTTGTACTCAGATAAAAATATCAAGACTGATGAAATGAATGCAGGGTTAGGTTTAAGTTTAATATTCATGTATATATCATGATGTAAACTTAAACTTATAAACTTAATTTGTTTATGCTGGAGACCGTAATTTTGCTGAATCTTTTTTTCTTGGTTGAAATATTGATTGATGTTTAATATAGTTTGGTCATCTAGTCAATGCAGATTTCTAGCGAGTAAATCATCTTGATGGTCTGACTTTCTATATATGTTTTTTACAATTTTACTCATAGTTGTATTTCCAAATATTTTTTAATGATTGATAGGACTCTTAGTTTATTTGCATAGTCCATCAGTTTTGATATATCTCTTGTCGGGCGAGATAGATAATTCTTGACGATTTCAACACATACATCTTGTCCGATTTTATTGCGATATTTTACTGCATCGCAAACGCAACGTTCAACATCGTAAATTCTAATCTTATAGTTTGATACCAGTCTTTCTTCCAATCCAATTTCAAACAGGCCATCTGTTATATGATGAAGCTCGATTAATGGATAAGTGGGCAGAACTATTTTTCGCCCCCTTTTGACAGCTACATGATAGGATTGAGGTAGAGATGTCGTCAATTCATGAACGTTCCATGCAGAAAAGTAACAAAGTGTTCCGTTTGGAACTACAAGGTTTAGGTCTATCATTGCATCTGCCAATTGATCAGCTTTGGCATATACACCACGACGTATACACACCATGTTACCTTCACGAGCTTCGTCAAGCATCTTGTAATATGCTCCACGGCCTTGCTTCTGTTGAAGTTAGAAATTGGTTGTTATGTGAATCCTTTTTCATGTATTGATTTTATTACACTGTACATAGGTACTACAAAGATTTCTGATTGTAGTATCTTTGTACATATATATAATACTTTAGTTCTATATTTAACAAAAATATAGCATGTTATATATTGAGCTAAATACCTCTTTTATTGGTTGAAGTCTATGACCATTTAATTATGCGAACATACTTTGTAAAGTGTTTCAGTGAACCGAATAATGCCAGTAAGATTAATAGTTATATGTAGTGTTATTACGAATATAGCATAATATTTATCTGAAAATTGATATAAATCACTTAAAAACGGAGAAATATTACCATAATAACAGATATTCTTCTTTTATTCTAAATAAATTATGTACCTTTGCAGCATAGAGAAATTACCATCTTAAATATGACATCAATATGATTAGAGATTTTTGGGTTAAGAACTACCTGTCAATAGGCGACAAACAAGAACTGAGTTTTGTTGCTAAAGGACCTGCTTCTGAACTTGTTTCTGAAGTTGCAGAAGACGTATTCTTATACAAATTGGCTATCCTGTATGGCTCTAATGCTTCAGGAAAATCAAATATGCTCATTGCCATGAATGAAGTATTTCGTTTAATGGTTATGCCTAAGTCAAATGCCACAAAAAAAATATTAGGGTACATTCCTTTTGCTTTGACATCGGATAAGCCAACAGAAATGCATGTTTCATTTTTTGCTGAAGGTATAAGATATGATTATGATGTAACTTTCAATGGGAACTATATACTCAAAGAAATTCTGAATTATTATCCCAAGAAAGCCAAGTCATTGTTCTATGAACGTACTTTTGTAGAAGACAAGGTTCAGGCTGATATTAAATTTGGTCCGAGCCTTAAACTACAAATCAAAACACAAGATAGTATAAGGGAGAATACGCTCAATAATCATAGCGTACTTTCCGTTTGTAATAAAGCGGCTTTTAAGGAAGATATAGAGCCTTTTAATATATTAAGCAATTGGATTATGTCCAATTGTCATGATGTTGATGGAGATGGGGAAAAAGAAAAAGGTATTGTGGATATTTTGAACGAAGCTTATGCTGACAACAAGAAACGCAAATTCTTTAATCAGATGCTTTGTAAAGCAGACTTGAACATTGTTGAATATAAGCCTACGATTGAAGACCGAACTGTTTCTCAAGAGTTCAGAGAGCGAATCAAGCAGGAGAACATACCTGATAACATGAAAGAGGCTCTATTAAAGACAACTGTTGAGTCTATTACTTTTTTGAATCATTCAAAGAATGGAACTTTTGAAATTCCACTAAGGCTTCAGTCTAAAGGGACAATGAAGTATGTCCGTATTCTTAATACCTTGTATGATATGGTTACCGGTTCTCATGTCTACTATTTGGACGAACTTGGTGAAGACCTTCATTATGATTTGTTGTTCTATTATCTGAATGTATTTCTCTTCAATTCTGACAAGTCACAACTTATTATTACCAGTCAAGAGACAGCATTGCTTTCTCAGGATCTTATCAATGAAAACCGTGGCGTGGTATGGTTCGTTGAAAAAAACAAAGAAACAGCTTCGTCCGAATATGCTCGTGGAGATTCGTTTGGACTTCATAAGAATCTTTCTCTGTATAATTCCTATCGCATTGGAAGACTTGGTGCTAAACCTGAACTAGGTAGCATTTTTATTGATATGGAGGATTAATATGGGTAGGTTGCATAAGACAACATTGATTTTGGGTGAAGGTCCAACGGAATTTTTCTACTTCAAGTCTCTTAATGATGTGTTTAAGGGTTTAACAATTAAACCGGATTATCCGAAACACACGAGTATAAAAGAACTGGAGCTGAAAATAGCAGATGGAATCTCTATGGGATATGATTACATATTCTGTGTGATTGATATGGACACAAAAGATGAAGAACCTGAGCGTACTCAATATGTTCGATTGAAGAAGAAATACGAGAACCCTATTGTAAAGCCAAAGAAAGGTATTAATTGTCAGGTCAAGTTCTTTGAGACCCATCGTTGCACAGAACTTTTCTTCCTTTATTATTTCAAGTACACGTCTCGTATGTACTCTGATCAGGATTCTCTTTTGAAAGATTTGAATCAATTTTGCGATTATCGTAAGACTATAGACTTTTTCGTTAAGTGTAAAGGTCTTCATGCTTACTTTGAAAAGCATGGTGGAAGTCTTGATAATGCTATTGCGAATGCTGAGCAGTCAATGAAGGAAAAGAATGCAGGAATGCGAGACCATTCTTATTCCGAATTAAGCCTATTAATCCATGAATTAAAGAATATGTAAAATTTGTTCCATCGGTTTACATAGGTCATAATTGGTTTCTTAATAATTTTTATCATTTAACGAATAACAACATACTAAAAATGCCAAGATGTTTATCTCAAAAATTTTGATACAAGGATATAGAAGTTATAAAAATGCGGAAATACCATTTCATGATGGTATTAATATGATAATTGGTGCTAATAACTCAGGAAAAAGCAATTTACTGAAAGCTATTTCTTTAGCTCTTAATAATACTTATCATATCACTATTGATGACATGTTTTGTGAAACTGATGTTACTATATTGAAAGCACATTCACCAATAATAAAAATCTCATTAGTAGTATCACAATCAGAAGAAGAGCCTGATACGTCCGAAGAAATTGGTCTTTTGGGTGGCTGTATCGTGAAATTTAATAAACCATATCAGGCATTAATAAATTTTCAATTTTCCCTTTCTTCAGAACAAGAGGAAAATTACATACAAGATGTCAAATCTCTAGAAAACCATCAAGAAATATGGAATGTAATTAGAAATGAATATTCTCGCTTTTACGACTCATTTAGGTGGGGTGGTAATCGTGCTGCCTCTAAAGAAAACTTGAATAAACTATTTGAAAAATGTGATTTCCAATTCCTTGATGCTTTGCGTGATGTAGGCCGTAATATGTTTATGGGATATAATCCAATGTTGCGTGATGTCCTTAATTTTTTTATTGATTATGATATAAAAATGTCCAAAGATAAGGAGGAGGACCAAATTAAAGAAGAATTACGAAGCAATCAAAAAGCTTTTAAAGAGCAAGCAAAACCACTTATGAAATTCTTATTAGATAGGCTTGAAAGTGGAAAAAAAATCTTGCTTGATTATGCTAATGATACTGGAGCTTCTTTTGGAAATGTAGAGCCGGATTTTCAGGGAATTTTATCAGAATCGGAACTATTGGCAGTATTGAAACTTATTATAAGGCATGAAACAGGGGTAGAAATACCAGCTGCTAATAATGGCTTAGGTTATAACAATCTAATTTATATGTCGTTATTACTTGCAAAAATGCAGGCTTCTGCTGACGGAAATTATATGAAGAGACAAGCCAAATTATATTCACTTTTAGCAATAGAAGAACCTGAAGCTCACTTGCATCCAGCTATGCAATATCAATTTTTGAATTTCCTAAACAGTAATAGATCCAAACATAATGTTAATCAAATAATTGTTACAACTCATTCACCAGAGATTGTGTCAGCAGTCTCATTGGACTGCTTGATTTCTTTAAATTATGAGGGATATGGTTCTCATGGAATAGGATACCCTCGGACTAAATACAGTAATTCAGATGATGATATTGCTTCAAAAGCATATGTTCAGAGATTTCTAGATGCAACACGTTCAGATATGTTTTTTGCTGAAAAGCTTATATTTGTTGAAGGTATAGCGGAAAAGTTGTTAATACCTACGTTTGCAAAATACCTTGGGTATGATTTAGTAAAAGATCATGTACTAATAGTAAATATGGGAGGTCGTTATTTTCATCATTTTCTCAAAATGTTTGATAATAACGGCTATAACATTAGTAAAAAAGTCGCATGCATAACAGATACAGATCCATGCTGTGAAGGCGAAGCATGTTATCCATTTGAATATGGAATCTATCCGAATATTAAGTATTCATGTAATGCAGAAGCAGAATTGCAAAAATATTCATCACATCCAACGATAAGATATTTTCGTCAAGATATTTCGATTGGAAAAACTTTAGAATATGATATGGCATTTGCAAATTCGAGATGTAAATTAATAGTGGTCGCAGAAATGAATAATGCTGATGAATTAAAAGACCTGATGGATCTGTCGACATTAGAACAAATGAAGGAACGACTAAGAGACTCTAAAAAGAATACTGCTTTAAAAGAAGCCTTAGATTTGAATACGAGTTGGGATAATGACCAAAAAATGAAAGGTCTGATAGCTGCTCGTTATTTGAATTCTGTAAGTAAAGGAGAAAATGCGTTAGCACTTAGTGTGGCGTTAGAAGAAAATTATTATAAGGAAAATTCCGATCCAACTAAAGAAGAATTTGTAGTTCCGCAATATATTATCGATGCACTTCAATGGCTATTACAATAAATTCGGATACTTTAATTCCAACGGAATCTTCATTTAAAGTTTCTGCAGGTCCTGGGGCTGGGAAAACTCATTGGCTTTCCCTTCATATAAAGAACGTTCTTGCTCATGGAAGATCTTTGGGAATATCAAGAAAGATAGCATGTATATCGTATACAAATGTTGGTGTAGAAACTATTTTAGAAAGAATACCAAACGACAACTCTCTAGTCGACGTTTGTACGATACACAGTTTTCTATATAATCAAGTTGTAAAACCTTTCCTTTATATAGATGCGGAAAAATGGGGTATTGATATAAATAATTTAAGGGTTTCTCCTTCAGAACCATTTCAAACAAAAGCTTTCGCAAATATAATAATAGGAGATATAAAGGCTTTGTGGGTAAATCCAAATTCACTCGTTAAAGGTTTAATAAAATGCACGTGGCGTTCTAGAGCAGGAAATACAATCAAGTTTACACCAAGATATCTAATAAAAAACGAAGATAAGTATGGACATGAAACTAAATATTCTGTACCCCAGCTTGCTTATGATAAATTTGTTGAGTTGAAATGGGGAAAAGGCATTTTATCATATGATGATGTACTATATCTAGCAATAGAAATCTTAAAGCAGCATCCATATATATATAGAATATTAGCAGCAAGGTACCCATATTTTTTTGTAGACGAATTTCAGGATACTATACCTACTATCATGGATTTCATTAAATCATTAGCTCAATATGGTGTAAAAATAGGTGTCGTTGGTGATAAAGCACAAACAATATATGATTTCATTGGAGCTTCAGTTGCAAACTTTGACTCCTTTACTGTTCAGGGGCAAATAGATTATGAGATCCATGGAAATAGAAGAAGTAGCCCGGAGATTGTAAACTTGCTTAATTGTATACGAACTGACTTTGTCCAAACTCCTATTGGTACAACTTCTGGGATAAAACCTATTTTTTTAGTAGGGGACAAACTTAATGCGTATCAAAAAGCTATCGAAATAAGTTGTACTGATGATGTCCATTCGCTAGCTTTCCCGAACATTATTGCTAATTCTTTGAAATATAAAACTGAAGCAGACGTAAATATAAAAGGCCTTATTGATTCGGATTTTGATTCGGATTTTCAGAGGGCTACTGAAATTAAAATTTATCTTAAGGCTGTTGAATATGCTTTTAACAATGATTTTAAAGAAGCATGGTTCCATCTAGACCTGCTGGATAATAATCGTGAGCATACCATATCTGTTTTGCGAATGTTATTAAATCACAGAAATGAATATAAAGATGGTAGTCTATATGATTTCTATGAATTTGTTAAACACAATATAAATCAAAAACTAACCTTACTTAAAAAGGGAAGGATAAAAGATTTTTATCTTTCGCATTCTTATTTAGAAATGGCATTAAGCATGAAGGTTTCCGATTGTCAAGCAATGCATAAGACAATACATAAAGCTAAGGGTGAGGAATATGATAATATATTGCTGATTATTAATGAACCAGCTGATATTAAAGTACTAAGTTCACCGGATTTATCTAATAATTCAACAGATAGAGTATATTATGTTGGGATGAGTAGAGCTAAGAATAGTTTGTTTATAAATGTGGAAAGTATAAGTGAAGAATCTAAGCTAATATTACAAAAACTTCCGATTGATATTATTGAATTATAGTTGTAAATGAAAGCTGTTTTATTGTTAGTACACACAAAATAAAAACCGAACATATATTTTTATTAATGAGTGTTGGATTTTTAAATTTGCAGAGCGTGAGAGGAGTAACCATCGTAGTGGCAAGATGAGTAAACAGGTTCAAACTCAATATGGCAAAATAACAGATGTAACGCCAGTGAACATGATGGCTCATTCCAACCTAAGACAGTAAAGAAACGTGAGACCATACTGGCACAAGGTATGGCGATTTAAGATAATGTAATTTTATCGCTCGTCGGGACGGGTGCTCCCGCCCCTTGCGGCTAAGGCGTTCCCCGAGCGAAGCGTTTTAGTTAAGAAATAACGTTGACACGTAAGCCTTCGGTAAAGTACATATAATCACAAATAAGTCCAACTTTAATCAAGTTTATCCGAGTTGAACAAAGTTGATTCAAGTTGGTACTATTTTATTCGAGTTGGTTTTAATTTGAAGAATCAGT
>JAQUTK010000015.1 GCA_028709785.1 Bacteroidales bacterium | reverse complement strand
CCGAAAGCGGATACCAACCGGGCGAAGGAAGCACGTATGAGTTGTATTACAACGATCACACACAACATCCCGAACACAAGTTTATCCTGGATATCTGTATTCCGGTAAAGCCCTTGTAAAAAAAGAGAGAGCGACGGGAAATTCCCCGTCGCTCTCTCTTTTTTTACTTTCAAAGTTGAAACCTGACTTTATTTCTTTGCTTTCAGTTTGACATCCAGCATCTTCATAAAGTATCCCCCTACCACCGAACGGGCCCGGAAACCAACGCTGTTACCGTTGGTCGTTTCATGCCAGTCACTCAAAGGCATACGGGTAGTTGTTTCATTGGCGTAGGTATAGATCGGATCAATCAGCGCGTTAAAGTCTTTCTCATTTGTAGCAAGGGTAGCCGTCCAAATGATCCAGTCTGACTTGGTATAGGTCTTGCGACTATCCAACGGCAAACCATACTTATTTTGTTTGGTCTGATAATAAGCAATCTCTTTCTGCGCGATATCTGTAGAGAAGATATTCAAGGCAAGCATCTTATCCCATACAAGGTTATACTTCTGACTCCAGGTACCGGACTGATCAAATGTCAGTTTGTAGTGATCGCCATCCTTAGCCATCGGTTCCCATTTCTGAGCCATCTCTTTGGCGGCAGACAGATATTTGTCGGCTATCTCTTTCTTGCCCAGCATGCCTGCCAGTTTGCCATAACCAGCTACACCCATAATAGCCTTGATGGAAAGGTTGGCATTATGAGCAAAGTGTCCGGCAAAGTCATCGGTGCAAAGTTGATTAGCAGGATCAAGGCCCTCACCAATCAGATAATCGGCCCAAACAGTAAGCACATCCCAATGCTTCTTCGCATAGTCGGCATTCCCTTCAATCTGTGCGATCGCAGTAGTAAGAATCAACATATTGCCACTCTCTTCCACCGGCATATCACCACCATATGTTTGTCCGTTAGCCAACGGATAGGTGCCCACATCATGTGCTGCAAAAGGTTTTGTCCACTTGCCACTCTCACTGTAATAGAAGATCGGGTTAAGCATTCCCTTTAACAGCTCCGGATTATAAACCAGAAACAAAGGAGCGGAAGGATAGGTTACGTCCACTGTTCCGATAGAGCCATTACTAAAATTCTCTTTAGATAAGAACAATAAATTACCGGACTCATCCTGCACCAACTTATGTGCCGCAATGGACTGACGATAAGCCAAAGCACAAAGTTCGGCATATTTTGTACCGCCTGCTTTCTCTGCATCATCCATCATGTTGGTATTAAACTCTTCGCAACGCTTCATAATAGAAGCATATTCTTTACTTGCTTTCTCGAATTCTTGATAGATGGTGACTTTGCCATTCTGTTTCCAGTAAGGCATCCGATTTTTCTGGAAATACTGAATGGAATAGAGATCATCGTATCCCAACATCAGGAAGCCGTTATTGGACTTTGAAGAGATCTTGCCCAGATTACGGGAATAAGCCAGAACCGTTTTCTCTTTTTTCATATCCGAAGAGGTGGTGGTAGTATCAGAAGAAATCATACCATTTGCTGCGAATTCTTTCTTAAGAGCACGATATTCACCCAGATTCATCTCTACACTCTTATCCCACTTACCGGCCATATAGAAATAACCCCAGTCAATGCGAACGTCATCTCCTTTCTTTTGCAATACCGGTTGTTCGATCGTACCTGTCTTGAGATAGGTCAGTCCATTCTGACTCTCTATCATCTCAAAATTGACCGGCTGACTCTCTTCATTCACAGCCCATTGTGGAGTCGTCTCAAAATAGATCTGTACATCATGCGACTTCGCATCAGTAGCTTTCACCTGATACGTCACATAGTTCACCGGACGGGTCATCAACTCCAGGTCATCCATCAACATCGGGGCGGTAAATACCAGGGTAAGTTCAACCGGTCCGCACTCAAACGTATAGAAAGTCTGAGTAGGAAGTACATTGGCTGATTTCTGTACTGCTGTAGTGGTAAATGTATCCTGATTCTTTTCTTTTTCAAACAATCCGAAATCCACATACGCTCCACCGGTCTGATTGTAACAATGAGCCACAATGATATTCTTTCCGGCCTTCAAGGTTGCTTTCACCTCGTCAGAGAGTTGCAGTAACACATTGTTTTTCCAATCATATCCGGTTTTCACCACTTCGATTCCATTGATATAAAGCTCAAAGATATCGTCGTGTGAATAATTCAGGAAGATATCTTTGTCTTTCAGATCTTCAGACAATTCGATCGTCCTTCTCACCCAGATATCTTTCGTGTTCCATTCCGTAGAGAGGTTCGGCTGTTCACGGGTACCAAACGCTGCTTTTCCCACCTGCCAGGCAGTCGCATCATAGTTCAGTTCCTTCCAGGCACCTTTGGGCTCATTAAAGGTATATTCCGCATTCCACTTCTCAGTGGCTGCCGTAGGTATGATCTCCTTCATTGGAAGTTTCTCTACACCCATAAAGCGATAGCACTGGCCATCTACACGAAGTGCACCGATCAGAGGAAATTCCGTTCCTGTCCAGTGTTTGACCGGTTCATCATAGAGTTTGTCTGAAAAATGCCAGGCACTAAAATAAGGATCCACTGTTACCAATGGATAGGCCGGAGCACGTAAAGAGTTTTGCTTAGTAGCAGTAACAGTCACTTCACTGGCATTCTCCTGCTGACAAGAGAACAATGCGAGTGCGCCAAATAAAAGGAGAGAAAGACTCTTTTGCATAATTTGAAATGTTGGTTATTAGTAAATAAGGTACAATCAGGATATTGTCATTTGTTTGGCAAAGATACATAAATAAACAAGCTCCACAATAGATATCTATTGCGGAGCTCCCTGTAAAATATTTAATGCTACTAGTAATGGGTCAGAACGGTTCCTATTCTTCTCTTTTTTGGTGATGACTCTTACTCTTTGTAAGTAATGAACGTTATGACCGGATTGGACTCTTCATTCAATTGTTTCTTGAGCTCCTTTATTCGTGAAGTTATCGGGTCGTCCTTTGTGATCTTACAATCCAGAATGTTGCTTGGATCAGTTGTTATTACAATTCTTCCTTTGTCATCCTGGACTCCAATACAATATAGTGGAAAATCAAATGGTTTGTTTTCAAGATGTAATATTTTCACCGTATTATTCTTCTTTGAGTATAACACAGATAATATACTATTTCCATACTTGCCTGAATATTGTATCCCATAAGTTATAAACTTACTCGTTTCCGAATAAGGAACACATACGCAAATACGCATATCGGGACAATTATATATTTTAAAACCCCGAGGATCAGGTTCTAAATATTTCGTCGGATTTGAATAATCCGGATGAACCTCGAAATCTGGTACCCTCCATGGCCTGAAGGAGTTTGGCGTTACCTGATAGATTGTATCATTGTAATAGGTAGGCAATCTGCATAAGAATGTATCCCCCAATTTTGTAAAGGAACTATTACTTACTCCAGTGTATTGGAACGGATTAGCCAACCCTTTATGCAAAACATTCATATTTGCATCAAGGATATAAAGATTGGCCTCTTTCTGAGTCGAGGTAATAGCATAAGATCCGTTCTTAAATTGCGCAATTGCAATCGCATACGGAACATCAGTGTACTCTTTGAATTCCTTTAAATCAAAACTATACGTGATAATTTTTCTTGAGTCAGTCGCAATGGTGATCATTCCTGTCTGGGGATGTACACAGAAATCATTAATATCATTGTACTCTCCGGGACCTTTTCCTACCCGTGAAATCTTCCTAATATACTTTCCCTTATCGTCAAAGATGAATATCGATCTAGTCTGATTATCATAGAAAAGAATAAAATTCTTGTAGAACTGGATATTTGAAACGCTACCGACGATGGATTCATCTGTCATCTCCAAAGGAACAAACTCGATGTCCTTGATGACATCATAGAAGTCATACTTCTTGCCAAAGTCACTCACTTTGATCGTGTTCTTTGCGGCCATAACGGTCTTTCGCGTGGATTTCGACTCCTGACTAACACCATAGCTACTGCATAGCAACAGCGTTGCCATCAGAAAGACTTTTTGAAACCTGTTTCTCATCTGTAAATAATTTAGTGGAGGTAGTGACTCTCTCCGGTTAATTTAGCTGCAACAAATAACAAAAACAAACGGGCAAAGACAGTACAAAATGATCTTCGTGCTTCCGCACATTGGAGTCATAGTTACTGTGTGTGGTACTTATCTTGAGAACTTACTCTTTGTAAGTAATGAACGTAATGACCGGATTGGACTCTTCATTCAATTGTTTCTTGAGCTCCTTTATTCGTGAAGTGATTGGGTCGTCCTTTGTAATCTTACAATCCAAGATATGATTTGCATCCATTGCACTTACAATTCTCCCTTTATTATCAGGGACTCCATTATATGTAAGTGGACGGTCGAATGGTTTGTTTTGAAGAGAAGAAAAGCTAAAGATCTTAACCGTTTTATTCTTCTTTGAATAAAGCACATGACTTATATTTGCCCCTCCATATGTCATTCCATATAAAACAAACTGATTTGTTTCTGAATAAGGAAGAGCTCCACATAGTTGCATATCCTGACAGTCATAATATCGGAACAAAACAGGATCATCTTTCATATATTTAATCGGATTTGAATAATCAGGATGGACCTCGAAGTCAGGCACTCTCCAAGGCCTGAATGAGTTTGGAGTGACCTGATAAATTGTATCATTGTAATAGGTAGGCAATATGCATAAGATTGTATCCCCATATTTAGTAAACGATTTACCAATTATTGAAGTATATTGAAAAGGATTAGCCAATCCTTTATGCACAATCTTCATATTCGTATCAAAGATATAAAGATTGGCCTCTTTTTCGATTGCAGTAATTGCATAATATCCGTTATTGAATTGCTCAATTCCAACCGCATACGGAATATCATTGTACTCTTTGAATTCTTTTAAGTCAAAACTATACGTGATGATTTTTCCTGAAGAAGTCACTGCGGAAATCATTCCAGTCTGGGGATGGACACAGAAATCACGAATTTCCTTGTACTCACCGGGGCCACTCCCCACCCGTGCGATCTTTTTGATGTACTTCCCTTTATCATCAAAGAAGAATATCGATTTGGACTGTCTGTCCAAGACTAGTATAAAATTCTTATATAACGTGATCTTTGAAACGCTACCGACAATGGATTCATCTGTCATCTCCAAAGGAACAAACTCGATGTCTTTGATAACATCATAGAAGTCATACGTCTTGCCAAAGTCGCTCACTTTGATCGTGTTCTTTGCGGCCATAACCGTCTTTCGTGTGGATTTCGACTCCTGACTAACACCATAGCTACTGCATAGCAACAGCGTTGCCATCAGAAAGACTTTTTGAAACCTGTTTCTCATGATTGTTCTTGTTTGGTACATTTATAATTGTTTCTTTTCAGGAAATATCTTCATGTCATCGAACTAATTAACGACAGAACAATCTATTTATTACATTGTATTAAGCATCTTTACGCCTTTGACGTATTTTCTTTCGACTCAGTGTAAATAAAGGGAGATAGAAGAAAACGCCCAACAGAGAGAAGGCTAGTCCTCCTATCGTACCCGCTGCCAAAGGGAACCAGAAGGCTTCTTTATGTTCTCCAATCATAAAAGGTATAAATCCAAGCATGGTAGAAATGGTCGTAAGGAAAACCGGAGTAATCTTAGCGTTCCAGGACTTAAGGTAAGCACGCATCGGATGATAATTGGGTCTTCTTTTCATGATATTATTGTACTCATCAATGATATAGATGCACGCATTGACCGTAATACCCGAAAGTAAGACAAACGAAGAGAATCCTCCCTGATCGAAGTTTAATTCAAACTGGTAGAAGGTAAGGAAAACGCCGACAAAAGCAACAGGAATGACAAAGATCACAGCCAATGACTGTTTGGTGCTATTGAACAGGATACTGGTAATAAACCAGATAATCGTTACAACTAACAAAATAAGCAGGTATTGCCTCTTCTCTGTTGGCCGCCAATAATCACTGTCAGGCTCTTTAATTGAATAACCCATCGGAAGCATATCGGTAAAGTCTTTCTCAATTCTTTTCACAACTTTATTTTGCTGATTGCTCGAACCGGTATAGGAATATTGCAGACAAAGAAGGTATTGCTGATCTTCTTTCACGACATTCTGAGCCATCTTTCCTTTTTCTATCGTGGCCACTTCCATCATCTTTGTGTGGTTCGAACTGTTGCCGATAGGAAGGTGCATCATATTCCAGACATCATATTCGCTGGATTGAGTGGCATACAGCTTAATCGCTTCACTGCCATCAGAGGTAGAGAGTGACCCGACCCGCTGTCCGTGTACAAACATTGGAGTGAAAGAACTGAACAGCTGTTGTGGAGAAAACTGATTCTCAATCAGACGGCGGCTGTCAATATCTGTAAAAAACTCGCTGTAATCATCCTTTAAACTTTGAAACTCTGAATTAATCAAAACTTCCGAGATACGCCGGTAAGTCAGCAGGGTGTCCTTTACCTGCAGAGCATAGTCGTAAAGCTGATCATAATTATAGCCGGCCATAAGTAACCTGCTTTGACCATTCCACTCGTTAACCTCGTTGGATAAAGCCCGGCTGTCGTCCAATCCGGAGACAGTCCAGCTACCGCTTCCTAACTCTATCCCTTTATAAAATGCATCTTGCTTAAACTGATAAGGGAAGCCTGAATTCTGATTTTCCTTCGTAAAGTAAACCCGAAAGGTTGTACGGCGGGGCCCTTGTACGGTTGTCTCAAATCTTTTGATCCCCTTGAATGTACTCAAATAGGACTCCATCTGTACAGCAAGATCATTCATCTGTTTGAGCGTTGAGCCATTGGGCAGGGTCGCCGTGATATAAACCACTTTTTCTCCCAGTTCGGCTTTGCCGTAATTTCCTTCATTTACTTTCTGTACAAAGAGACGCAGCGTTCCACCCGTCCATTTAAAAATCTCGGGCAAGACCTTTTCTGTAAAGTTATTTCTTCCATTCATCACTCTATTGTACATCAGAGCATATTCGGACTGACTGTTTATGAACTTTGGCAACTGAAAGAAAGGCAAACCAAACGAGAAGAGCAGGATCAATACCGTCACAGTCCGCCATCGCATCAAAAAGTAGAGCGTTCGTTCGTAAACATTTGTTATTCGAGCCATCCACCGTCTGACTACAACACGTTTCACTTTCTTCTCACGCTCTTTCATGGCGATCTTCTCCATCAGGGAGGGTACCAAAAAGAGAGTCGTAAATAATGAAACAGCTAGATTAATGATGATAACTTTAGCAAAGTCCTCGAGGTTGAGACGAATTGATTCATCCAAAAAGAAGACAACAGAGAGCGCTGCAATAGTCGTAAGGGTTGCTGCCAACAAGGCAAGAAAAACTTTACGGTCTTTGTGAAACATCAGATGGTTGACCATCACAATGGTGTTGTCCATGATCAGACTCAGAGAAAGGGTGATGCCAGCCAATGAATATAGTTGTATCTCCAATCTGAACAGATAATAAAATAGGAAAGAAATAGCAAGGTTGATGAGAATACTGATTGAAATAAGATAGAGGTATCGGAAACTGCGGGTAATGAGCAGGACAAAAAGCAAAAGAAGAAACATGGTCAGTCCGGAACGAAAATAAATTGTATCCAACGATTCATTGATAGTCTCTGTGGCATCAAAGCTCAATGTCATTCGATAACCTGCCGGCGAACTGAGTGACAATTCCTCCATCTTCTCTTTGATCTGCTTCGAAAGTTTCAGCTGGTTGGCATCTTCATCTGCTGTAATCGAAAGATAAACCGAGTTCATTCCGTTGACACGATAGTATCCCGTTGGTTCTTGCTCGCAATGGCTGACCTTTACCAGACGCTCCAGTCCGATGGATTCATTACGATTATTACGTACAGAAATTTTACCGGGATCAAACGTATCTTTCATTCCTTCACCCGAGAGTGTGAGCCTGATCATCCGTTCGTCACCTTCAGGTGATTGCCAGCGAACAGTACCCAAAGCCATCTTTCGCAAGTATTGCTGAATGGCACTGCTTATATTTCCCACGGTCACTCCTGCCGCAGAGAGCTGATCGAGATCATATTCCAGTTGCCACTCCATTGGGGTCGCACCCGATACCGTCACCTTATATACTCCTTCGAGCTGAGCCAATTCCGGTTGTATCCGTTCTTCGGCATATTTGGAGATATAATAGGGAGTGGCTGGAGCATTTAACAGATAGGTCATGAAAGGAGCATCCGCCTTTTCATCACTTCGTTGGGTATAAATATAGGGATAACTCACAGTTTCGGGCAACAAAGCCCAAGCTTGCCGGATGAGCGTGGAGACTTCAAAACGGGCCATTTCAACATCTGTATAACGGTCCAGCTCAAGTGTGATACTTCCTCTACCGTTTGAAGACTCCGATCTAATCTTGCGCAAACCTCTTACCCGCGACAACATTCCCTCAAGCTTCGATGTAGCTTCCATCTCTACAACCCGTGCCGAATTATCCGGCATAGAGAATACAACCGTAAGAGAAGGCAAGTTGCGCGAAGGTGCCAACTTTACAGTGAGCAGCGGAAGCACGGCAATACCGAGTAGAGCGAGACAGATAAAGGGAATTATTATACGCATCTTATTTTATTTACTCCTATCCACAACGTCACTTTTTCTGTAAATGGCCCAATAGGCCAACGGAATCATAAACAAGGATACGATCGTCCCGATAACCATGGCTCCAATCATCGCAATGGCAAGGGGGCTTTGCAGTTCGCTACCCATATCTCTCGTAAAGAGAAGAGGAGCCATACCCAAAATAGTAGTAAGTGAGGTCATGACAATCGCGCGAAGACGACGATGCCCGGCCTCGTGTATTGCTTGCATAACCGACATTCCTTCTTTTCGAAGCTGATTGATCACTTCGATCTTCAGGATAGAGTCATTAATCACGATACCGCACGTGATAATAATACCGATTGCGGACATCAGATTGAGCGTATGACCACAGATATATAATATTACCAGCGCACCTGCTATATCAATTGGGATCTCGGTCAGAACAATCAAAGGCTGCAAGAAACTCTCAAACTGAGAAGCCAGAATAAAATACATCAGTAGCAACGATACAGCCAGAATGATTACCATCTCGTGCATCATCCGCTCATTGGCAAAGAAACGTCCGGAGAAAGCGATATCAAACAGGCCTTGCTTACACACCTCTTCACCTGCTGTCTTCATCAGTTTTTCGGGTTTGTCTGCTTCAAAGTAGGTGATCGGAATATACTCATCTGATTTACCCGCCGAAATACTTTTCAGTTCCTCGGAAGGTGAGATCTGCACCAGTTCGCGTAATGGAACAGGATAGACTTTCCCATCACTACTACGTCGACTATCCACCAATGTCTCTGCCAGCAGCCGATTGATTGTCTTCTCTTCACCGACTAAAGTAATAGGCAGATACTGCTGATAAGAGCGCAATGTGGTGATATTATTTACATTAAAAGCAGTACTTAGAAGAGTGACAACCTCATTGTAATCCACATTATAGAGCATTAGCTTTGTACGGTCAACCGTCAGGTTCAGTTGATTATCAAAAGTAATACCTGATGACCGTTCATTTGTACGAGTATTGATGCGTTGTTCCAATGCCCGGACTGAATCTGCCTCCGGAATTTTTTCGCGATTACGGGCATACAGTTCGACTGTAAGTTCCGGTTCACCGGTAGAAAATATCTTTTCAAACAACGTGGCTGGTGGTGCAAATGAGAATGCCGCTTGAGGATACTTGCCGGAAATTATGGAACGAAGAGAATCTTCAAGTGGCTTTATGGCTTCAGGAGAAGCAGTTTTGATATACAACTCGGCTTCAGACGAAGAAAGCTCGACATCACGGTTGAGCAAAAACTGCTGCTGTCCGACAAAAGCCGAATGTTCTGTTACCTCCTTGCTTTCAATCAAACGTAAAATCTCACGAACTCTACGCACACTCTCATCCAGATGAAGATTTTCATTCCAATCCATGTGAATAAGTAGTTCCTGTTGATCAATCTGTGGCATCCGCTCTTTGCCGATAATATAGAACATCAGCACACAAACCGGGAAAACAGAGATAAATATCAATGTATTGAGCCGTTTATGTCGGAATGTATATCCTATGCCGGCATGGTAGTAACGCTCCATTCCGGTCGTAAGTTTCGTGTTATAATAGTTAAATTGATGTACAAGACTATCTACAATTACTCCAAAGCGTCTCTCAGTCGCAGGTCTCTTTACCCTTTTTACAGAGTACACCAATTTATACAAAACAGGTAAAAAAACAATTCCTGTAAAATAAGAAACCAGAAGACCTACAGTAATAGAGAATGCCTCATCCGAAAAGATTGCTCCTGCGATTCCACTCATAAAGACCAATGGTGCAAAAACGGCAACAGTGGTAAGTGACGAACTGAGCATCGGAGTGATGATTTCTTCGGTTCCTTTACAGCAGGCATTATCGACCGAAAGCCCCTCGTCTCTGTACCGGGTAATATTGTCGGTCACAATAATTGAATTATCTATCATCATACCGAGCGCGGTAATTAATCCGGCTAGGGAAATGATATTGAGCGAACGGCCAAACAGATAAAAGAAGATAGCGCAGATGACAATCGAAACAACCATACTGCTTCCAATAATGAGAGACAACTTCATATCTCCCATAAAAATGAATGATATAAAGAGAATGAAAATGAAACTAAGCAGCATGTTCTGTTGCAGATTGGAAATCGTATAATCAAGTAGTTCCGTCTGATTACGTGTCACCTCAAAGTTTATATCCGGATTTTGAGCACGAAAATAGTCAAGGGTCTCAGTGAGTGACTTCTTCATGTTATCCATATTCTCCTCACTCTGTTTGATGACAGCAAGAGTCACAGTTCGCTTATTATTCGCCAGAGCTACACCGGTTTGGCGTTGAGCGACAATTTCAATATCAGAAATATCTTTTAGTCTGAAAACACGGTCATTCTTACGCAAAAGAATATTTTCTACATCTTCCGGAGAGCGCAGAATGGATGAGAACTTGATATTATATTCGTAATATCCATCTCGAACCTTCATACTTCCCGGCTCAACATTATTGGAAACCAAGGCGTTTCTGATATCATCGGGCGTAATACCGGATACCTGCATGATCTGCAGATTGGGACGGAGCTGCAACTGGTAATACACTACACCGGTAATGTCTGCCATCACGACTTCAGGAAGTTGTTCGATGCGTCGTTTGATTACTGTCTCAGCCAGTTCACTCAGCCGTAAAAAGCCCAACTCATCATCAGCACCTTCATTCCCTTTTACCTTTTGAGTCATGTTTACATAGAAAACCGGAATGTCCGTGGTATTAGCCTTTACAACACGGGGCCGTTCGACATCGCGCGGCAAACCACTCATAGCAAGGTCTATTTTCTCATTGACCTCAATAAAAGCCAGATCTGTATTTGTACCGTAATCAAAGGTAAGTCGAATCAGCGCCGATCCGTCCCTGGACTCGCTACGAATATCGCGCAACTTACCAACCTGAAGTAATTGATTACGAACAGATTTGACGATGTTGTTTTCCAGTTCACGCGCGGAAGTGTTCGCACCATTGATCTGCACAGTTATTTCCGGAATATCAATATCCGGTAATAAAGAAACAGGTAAAGTAAAATAAGTTACCGCACCCAATATAAAAAGCGCAGTAAAAGACATAAACACCGCAATAGGACGCTCAATTAAGTATTTAATCATAGCATTGATTTCTCAGGGCTCATTTAATGATAGAGACGACAGACTCATGAGCAAGATTGAAATTTCCTTCTACAATCACTGAATCACCTGACCGCAATCCACTGGTCACCACCTTCTCAGTCGCATTTTCTTCTCCGGTCTTCACATAATTCCAATATGATTTCCCATCTCTGTATGTAAATACCACTTCACGACCGGTGCGCAATACGATGGCTGTTTTTGGAATAACAAGCTGGTTGGGTATTGTCCGGAAGACACTCACCTGCGTATTCATTCCATCAAACAATTTGCCATTATTGCTCAATGTAGCACGCAGATGCACCTGTCCGTTATTATCCACCACAGGGTTAATTTCCGAGATATGCCCTGATAGCTGTTCACCCGGAGTAGAATAAGGTGCAATCTTCACTTCATCACCTAGCCTGATCATTCCAAGTTCGCTCTCAAGGACCGTAAAGCGGGCTTCTAAGGTGTTATTATCTATCAGCGAACAGAAAGTAGCCGAACCATTCACCTGATCATATTCCTTCAGATCCAGATTAGCGACCACACCGTCAATCGGAGCACGCAACACTGCGTTTTTCCAGTCTTTATCTGCCAAAAGGAAAGCAAGTCTGGCCTGTTCGTATCCGCTTTTTGTATTGACTACATCCATTGTCTGTCGCGGCACATCAGCAGAATCCTTGATCGCATACCCCCGGCTGATGAGTTGTTCCTGCAAAACAAGCTTTGCAGATGCCAATCGATCTTGCGACTGATCGCGAGCTACTTTGAGACGAAAAGCATCCAACTCAGCCAGCACGGTCCCTTTTGACACCCGATCTCCATTCTTTACATATACACGCGCCAGTTCACCTGATACTTTAAAGGAAAGGTCAACAGCTTTCTTTGCATATAGCTTACCGGTACTAAGTAATTCTTGTCTGAATCCACCTTCTGAAAGTAATACCACCTTCACTTCCGGAATCCCGGTGGATGCCAGTTCATCTACTTTACCTTCTTTCTTTGTTGTATCTTCTTTTTTCCCACCGCAAGAAAAAAGTAATAAAGAGAGTAATAACAGGCCAGAAGTACCGACTTTTAGATGTTTCATATTCCAAATGCAATTATTTTATGTTTTTCATACAATCAGAACTATCTTTGCTCTGGATGAAAGGTAATTATAACACTTTTTGCGCACAAATCTAATGAAAAACAGAGAACTGTATATTCCCTAAACAAAGTATTTTATCTGCTTATGGCATCATTCTTCAACAATGCCATAAGAGCTCTATTTTTTATCGCTTCACTCTCCCGATCAAAACCACATTGTTATCATTCTCATTCAATGATTTGCTCAATGCCTGTACTCTCTGACGGACCTTTGGATCCATCTTCTTGTTTTTAATCAGAATCTCGTCCAGTTTCTCTTTTAAATCCATCGGATCAGAATTTGCAATGTAATATCCATTGCGAAAGAAAGGAGTCCACTTGCCCAAAGAGATACCGCCCAGAAAGTCATTGATGTATTCCACATAAGAGCCTTTGAGTGTCTCCTTATTGACCACAAAAGCAGCTGGTTCAGTTCCAACAGAAGTATTCGCTGATATTTGTCTCATGAAGGAGAAAGCTCCAAGAAAGAAATGCGGCAATTCAGTATAACAAAGATATGCGGATCCTTCCAGATTCAAATCCATGGTAAAACGGGGCTCCAGACGGTTGGCTTTTGTATTGTAATGAAAAAGGGTATCCGTCTTCCGTTTCCATCTCAAAAAACTAACATCATAATCGGACGTATTTAGTCCCAATGAAACTTCATCGCTATAATCGCGTGGAATAGCAAGATGCGCTGGTTTCACCGATTTAATCATTTTACCTTTAAAGTCTTGTTGAAAAACAATTGCCGGAAGGCCCTCAAAAGGAAGAGAAGTGACGGTTATCAGCGATCGTGCCGCATCAACATAAAATGCCCCTTTGGGAATATCCATTGCCAAAGGAATGGAGGGATAATTTCGACCTTTTAAATCATAGACCAGAAGATGACGTGCATTCCAAGATAAGATATAAATACGGTTATTCTTCTCATCCAACTGATCGTAATAAGTGTTCAGGTATTCTCCGGGACCTTGACCATAACTTCCTATCTTTGCCACAAACTTGCCTTTTCGGTCAAACAGTTTATATGGCACTTGTTTATTGTTACTCATCAAAATATACTTTTCACCAATGATAGGGCGAACATACCCTCCAACCAATGCCGCATCTGCATTGTCCAGGCGAATCACTTCAAGTCCTTCAATAAGTTCACTCAGAGGGAATTTAATTGTATCTTTCAGTAACTTCGGATTACACGAAACTAATGTACCTTTTGCAGAGGTTATCTTCTTGGCTACTACCGGCTTTCTATCCAAAGAGGAAGCACCTATTATCGCAGGCAAACAAAGTGCCAAACAAATCATTGCCACTACTTTCTTTTTCATATTCTTTATTTTGAAGTTTGTAAATTATCTGCAACAAAGATAGAATGAAAGATCCGAAAGGCAATAAAAAAGTAATGGACATTTTCACCTTCCCAAACATAGTGTATCAATCATTATATCAGAAAGTTAAATCTTTATACAGAAAGAGTCTTAATGGACATTATTTCAGGATGTAAAAAGATAATCAGAAAAAAGCATCTGAATGAAGAAAAAAAACAAATGTCACATCAGAACTCTTGCAATATCAGATCCAATGATTTACTCTCATCCGTAATGCACATCCGATCTTTTTTGATACGGTACTTCCGCTTAATGATAGCTGCCGGTGACACACAATATATATTGGAGAGATCATCCACACTGAGACGAATCTTAACCAGACAGCAAAAGCGAATCTCACTCTCTGTCAGAGAAGGATGTTGAATCTTAAGACGTAATGTAAAATCATTGAAACCTTTGTTTACACTCAATATAATTTGAGCCCAATCCTTTTCAGATACCTCAATCTTCTGTTTCTCCTGATTACTATCTTCATGTTGTTGCGATATTTTCAAAATGAGAGGTATATTCCGAAGAAGCATTTCACGAAGTTCGCCGGCAATTTTCGCATGTTCCATTTCATTTGCCCGAACCTCGGCAAGTACCTTTTCACTAAATAGTGTACGGCGTTCCTGCTGAAGTCGCTCTGCTTCCATCCTCTGTAACTCATCCTGATAATGTGTCTTTTCCATCTGGCGCCGACGCTTCTCGCGTTGATAAAAGAAGAAAATAATAAAGACGATTGAAAAAACCAGTAACGCAACAAAAAGTACTGCAGCTTCGGTTGATTTTTGCTTTAGTCGCATGACATTCAGTTCGTTAATCAGTTGCAATTTTTTAAAGTCATTATATTCCTCCTTACTGGAAAGATCAGACAAAACCGATTGAAACATTGCCTCCTTCTTCTTTCTCAGATAATAGACTTCTCCCGGAGATTCATATAAACTGATTAACTCATACAAACGTTGAAAAGCCACCTCAGAGATATATACTGACGTTGATTCTGATGCAAGTTGATAATAAAATCGGGCCGAATCAGGTCTATGTAACGATTGCCATATATCACCACGAGCCAAAAACTCATAGGGCGCATCAAGTCGGCTTCTCCGATACTTCTTAATTGAATCCATAAAGCCAAGGGCTCCTATTGTATCTCCAAGTTCCAGATAAAGTTTTTCGCAGAGTGCTCTGTTATTAGATTTTACCGAATAACTATTAGAGGTATGCACAATCATCTGATCCAATTCATTACACAAAGCGATAGCCTCGCGTTTACGATCACACTTTTCCAATGTTTCTATCTTCAATGGGACGCAATCAACTATCCAGCTAGTATCTTCCACTCTAAAGGCAATATCAAGCGCTTTATCATAGCAGGAAATTTGTTCATCGGTTTTACCCTGTCTATCAAAAGCAGAGGCTTTGTTTTTATAGAGATTGTAACATAACGAATCGTCATCCTTTTTTAAAGCAAGTAAAGAATCCGCAAAAGATAGTAACTTGTCGTATTGCTTTTGTTGCAACATATTAACCACCTTACTGACTTGGACACTTCTCCACCGTGAAACGTCTCCGGACTCCATGAAACAGGCATCACAGATTTCGAGTAACGAATCCGGACCTACGCCTCTAGTATTTACTATTTCCGTATAAAGTAAATAATTATAAATACCCTTTTCGTGACTGTTGAATCGTCCCGGATGATTTATCTGCTGTAAATAGAAGGAGAGACTATCCGGTGAAGACAGTTCTGCTTTTTGAAGTAACTCACGCTGTTTCGTACAACCAATTGCAATAAAACAGATTATAATAAAGAGAAGGTTTTCTTTGAGTTTCATTATTCTGAGAGATTGGAATAGCCCGTCTATTTCTTCAACTTTGAAATCATCACGAAAAGATTGTGTTTATTTTCGTCAATACTCTCGACCAAAGCCTTCAGTTTTGCCTGTTTCTCAGGATAGAGCGGATTCTCTTTAAACCCGACTTCTTCAAAAAAGTCTTTTACATCAGATGCATTGTAACCACAGAGAATATATTGTCCATCCAGGGAAATTTCTTCAATATTCTGCACCATACCACCATCATAATCATTGTAAAAGCCGGTTTGTGTCTTTTTAAATATTTTCTTAAACAACTTCTTGTCCGGTTCTTTTGCATAAGCCGTCAAAGCGACCCGTATGCGATCATCTTTCTTATCATAGACCAAAGTCAGCATATTAAAATAGTATGTTTTCATAAACACATAACGATCTGATTCATAAAACTGCGCGGCCATACTTCGTACTCTTTCCTCTTCATATTCTTCCTCCATGAAGTATTCTTGCTTCATGGTATATCTGCCCCAATCCAAAAAATAGCGCATTCGCAATTCATCGTTCACCAACTCGAAGATCGTATCATTGAATGCTTCACCAAAACAAACCAGATCGTGATATTTGTATAGACGGGGGATTTTGCCATCAAAGCTATTACCAACGGTGTATTCATCATGCTTAAAAAGTTTGTAACGAGGAAAACTTTTTTCCACTTTGCCTTCTTTGTCTAAAATCACAAGACGTTCTTTCACATCGCACCAAATATTAGGAACGTCAACAGCGATACGGTTACTGTCCAAAGGGACCAACCGGGAAGAATAGCCGCATCTTCTCGATCGGATAAAATTTCCTTCAAAATCATATTCATTAATCTTGCCTGCACAAATAACATACAACCTTTTCAGATGATCATCCACAAAAAGATTATATACATAATCATACTCTCCGGGGCCCGCCCCCTGACGTCCGATGGTACGTATGAGGTTGCCTTGACGGTCATACTGAACAACATTTAAAATTGCTCCAACAAAAATATAATCCTTAGAAAGATAAACGCGCGGCTCGGCTCCTCCGATAAACACTTCCTGCTTCCCGTTGCTTGTCTTCAACAGCACATAGTCCACCTCATCAGCAATATCTGAAAGCCGGAGCAGATCAGTCGTATCTTTCATCTTTGTAGTCAGGTCTGCTTTGGTTCCGATATTGTTATCAACATATTCACCAACTTTCAACACTTTTGGAGTAGAAAACACAAAAACAGAATCTTTTGCCTGCGACACATCATTCGCATTCTTGGAACCACATGAAAAAAGTATTGCCGGCAGTATCAATACAAGAGCTACAACAAACAGGCTATTCCTTTTACTTAATCTTTTCATCTTTGATTTGTTATTATTTCTATTACAGACTCTCATAAACAATTCGCATTGCACGTTCCATCGCCTTTTCAGAATACACTTTTTCGTATCGCTCTCTGGCTTTTCGGCTCATCAATGCACGCATCTCATCATTTTGAAGGATACTAAACAATGTTTCTTTCAATAAGTTAATATCCACATCCGCCTGGTAATTTTGCTCAATAACCGATAGCTTCAAGCCGGTCTCTCCCTCAATAATCATCTCATCCAATCCGGAAGAGTTGGTACCAATGATCGGAAGTCCGTGCATCATCATCTCTATACCAACATAACTACATTGTTCGTGAAAGGATTGCATCACCCCGACATCAGCAATGGAATACAATTCGTACAACTTTGCCTGTTCCAGACGGCCCGTAAAAAGAATGGAGCCACAAGTCTCTTCTGCTATTTCGAGGTAATAAGAGAAATCACCCTCTCCCACCACTACCAGATGACAATCCGGATACTCCTTTTTCAGTTCCTTGTACGCTTTGATGATATGCACGACCCCCTTCACCTGATCCAGCCGCCCGGCGAAAAGGATAATCTTTTCGGATACATCCAAACAATATTTTTTTCTAATGTTCAACAATTCATCCTTCGAATAGGTTTTACGTTGATCGTTCAAACCATTGTAAATCAAAGAGAGCTGGTTAGTCTCGATACCCGCAATCTCTGTTACCACACCCCAAGCAAAGCGACTCAAGCAGAGCACCCGATCCACATCCCGAAAGAGCACCTGCTCCTGCCTAAAGTCATCCCGGATACATTGTGCAGATAAAGTTCCCCACACTTTTATATCCGTGGAGAGAATCTCTTTTAGATAATTGGTACTTCCGGACAATGAAAATATCCAATTAAAATAATGAATCGAATAGAGAATCAAACAATTTGGGAACAAATATCGAAGTTCGCAGACCATCTGATGTTGAAGATGAGCATTGAGGTGAAACAAGGCGCGTTCACCGTTATCTCCCACAAGATCGCGCAATGTATATACGACGCTCTTAAAATAGATGGAAGTCTCCGTTGTTCCTTCAATACCGGGCAAAAAATAATGATTCACTCCCTCTTCATCTTTTCCCAAATAAGGATCAATGACATCTGAAACCAAATGCACGATGCTATAAGAATACCCGCATGATGCTGCACACCTGCCTAAAGAGCGTACATACGTGCCCACTCCATAAATTCCGGCACGACTACTCTGGTCCGAGATGATATATATTCTCATTCCGATTCAATCACCGATTTTCTGTCATTGTGATACAGATAGTCTGAGTAGGTTTCATAGACAAACTCTCTCAAAGCAGCATATGGAACAGTTCCCTCATTGACAAGCAAAATCAGTTGTTCCATCACAAGACCAAGTTTCTCGTTTTCTTCTCCAAGTATTCCCATCACATATTCCAGAAAATCATAATAGACCTGGCTAGCCATGGCTGACATCTCTTTACTGCGAACTCGGATAAGCTGATTTTCAGATTGTCTGTACGAATGAATGCAAACCGGAAGATTTTCCACCCGTCCTCCTGCTTTAATAATTTCAACCCATAATCTGAAATCCTCGGCATAAATTGAATCCTGACTATACTGAAGCTGATGAGCAATTAAAAATTCGCGCCTTATAAAGACGGTCGGGTGACTCATCGGATTCTCTCCATGAATAATATTCAGCACAATTTCATTATATGAACGGGGAAACGCCCGATACGTCGTGGGATGTCCCACCCCAAATATATTGTGCCAGGAGCCACAAAGAACAATCTCCGGATGCGACTCCATAAAATTATACTGCATGGAAAGCCGTTCAGCGCTTGAAATATCATCTGAATCCATATGAGCAATATAAGTTCCCCGGGCAGCATTGAGACCTTTGTTGAGTGAATCGATGTAATCATGCTTATTCTCTATAATCCGTATTCGTGGATCCTTATAGCTTTTCAGAATTGAGAGTCCGTCATCGGTTGACCCGTCGTCCACAATAATGAATTCGAAATCCTGAAAGCTCTGATTCAGAATACTATCAACACATTCCCTGAGATAGGGGGCTGTGTTATAAACCGCCATCACTACACTGATTGGAAGTTCGTCCTTGCGAACGTCTTGCTCTTCTCTGTTTTTCAATTTATTCATCAATTCAGTTGATATGGGATATTCAATCTTTCGTGCGAAAAGTTTATTGGACTTGATGATTTTCGCAAAATCCGTTTCATCCAGATTAGCCGGATAATTGCCGTTTCTTTTCTCCCAGCAAATATAACGCAGATTGTCGTTTTCAATTCTCAGCCGAAAGGGGGAATTCAGCAAAACCGTCTGCACATATACCTCATCGGGGGCAAATGCAAAACGCAGCCATCGGTAAAAGAAGGGACGTTGCTCCGTTTGCTGAACTACATACTGCAAGCACTCACGAGTCAACGACCACCAACAAGAGCCGCCATACAAGACAGGGTATTGCCCGAGTGGTAGTTTTCTACGAATATCTAATTTTTTCTGCCATTTATCCAATTGCCTTAATACCGCCACATGACATGGTTTATTGATATTCAGGAAGTCATACAAAGAGTAAAATGTCAGTTTGTTATTCCCTCCTTTTTCCCATTCCTTATCGGGTCGAGTGAAATAGTCCAGGAACTCGGTGTCTTTGCGTTGTTCAAAATAGCGCAAAAACTCTCCCGGACTCTTTGTCGGAAAATCCTGTCCGCTGATCAGATGATAGTAATCCGCCAAGCCTTCACCGGCAGCCATCTTCATTAAATAAAGTACCCCCTTCAATACATGATATCCACCCCAGTTGATAGAATAGCGTGACTCCACCAACCGTACGTTCTTCATCGCTCGAAGGGTCGCCCGTTCTTCGGAAGAAATTGTGCTTTTCTTGTCAATATGTATATAGACATAAAACTCTTCCTGAAAGAAACGAATAATTCCGGCCAAATGATCCGCATTTTTATGCGCTAAAATAAGAAGAGCGTGCTTCATATAATACAAAGACAACTTAGCAGTGGTGAAAGAGACCCACCACTGATAGTGTCAACAAAGTCAAGTGGAACTCACAAAAATGCTTTGTGTAAAACAATCTCTGTTATAACTCTACTTGTCGATTGTTATTTTAATGCTCATCGGATATTCTATCGGTGTAGAATAGGATGTTAATTTTTTAGTATCATTCACATTGGCATTAGATCCATAGCTGGCACCTCCACTGTTTGCATAGTAGCAACCACAGTTACAAGCACCCTCATTCGGAATATAAATAATCTTTCCACCTACCAAATAACTCATTTTGCGTTCTTCCAAACGAACGCGATCCAGCTTCGTAAGCTTGATACTCTTTAAGTCTTTCATAATTAAAATCAATTAGTCAGTTAATAACTTATTTCGATTCAGTTTTTCAAATAACAAAGATTCGGACGATCCAAAACACGTTCAAGATCAGACGGCGAAGGACAAATCCATTGATACCGACACGATACACAAGGTTTCTGATCACGTATTAAAAACCAGGATCTCCCCTCTGAAAGCTCCTTATGCACCATTTCCGCAAGTGAGACTTCCGAAATCCGTCCCAAAGAATCATCAGCAGGATGCGCATACAATTGGCCATCCGGAAAAAGAAACAACTTGCCAAAATAATTCGTATTGAACATCTTTCGTGCAAAGATATCTTTTTTCTTTATTACCTCAAATAAAATATCATTTTCTTTCACATAAATATGCTCCTCAAAGAACAAACGATTCTCTCCATTATAATAGGGAAGTAAGCAAACATTGTCAATTTGTTTCCGTCCCGTCCATTCACTGGCATTTTCCCACTCCTTCTCAGAAGAGATTAATCTGTGAAAGAGTAGTTCTATGTCTGTTTGAGACTGTAGAAGAAGCCATTTATTGATACACTCTTCATCTGAATCATCTGTGACATAAACCTCGTACGAATAGTTGTCCTTATTCAGTAATTCGTCCAAAGAAGGAGGCAAACTTTCCACCCCGGTATGTACAATCTTAAAAGCAGGTACCGTATCAAACTCCTCCCACAACGAATGCCACATCTTTTTATTACAATTTTTGCACCAGATATGAAGAATCCCTTTCCAGCTGATAGTCAATTGTTGCAGGAAAGGACGATATACCTGTTGCCATCCCTCAACAATCGGTGCAGGCTCTTTTGAATAGAAAATCTGTTCCGGCAAAAAAACACCGTATTCCGGGACAATCCGGGGATGAAGAAAAAAGCTTATCTCTTTCAGATTATTATAAACCTCATGACCCAATTCCCGCTCTTTTTTATCAAGTTTCTTGTTTTCGCACCTGAAATCAAGCAGTGAAGGGAACAAAAAAGGAGCCACAGTAGCATCTCCGGCTGGAATCAGATCGCCCGAGAAAGCCTCACGAACGTCATCAATAAAGGATCTCAGCTGACAAGCAGCGATTGTCTCATCCGAAAGAGATACTGCATAGTTTATGCCTTTCAGGAAAGGGGTGAAAAGAGATCGGAGATCAGGTCTGGCCAGACAATCCGCCCATCTCCCATTACAGGTATTATAGACAAAAAAATGCCCTTCTTTCTCAAAAAAGAGACTATAGTTTTCCAGATAGAAATAGTAGTTCATTTCATGCTCCTCCGTATTCATTAACTAAAAGTGACCTCTTCACGAATGCGCGCCTGCAGATGCGGCTCATTTTCCAATAATTGCATGTAATCAGACAAATACTGTTCAAAACCGTTCCTGTTTAAATAATCCTCACAAACCGGATGCTGGATATCTTTGAAATAAAACATACAACTGCTGCATGAAGACAAACGATAACAGCGATTACACAGATCTGTTATTTTGGACAAGAAGGTATTGTAAAACGCAACTATACTCTCTCTGTCAATCTGTAAACCATTTGTTTCATCAACGCTTCCCAAGGGAATATCTTCACCTATCCGTTCACATGGATATATTTTACCGGTTGAGGTCACAAATGTTTTTTTGGAGAAAGGAATACAGGTGCCCGTACTATACAGCCTTTGATAATTGGTTGAAAGGAAGAATTCATCATACGTACGCAAATAATTATCCGTATAACGAGTCGTAAAAATGCCCAATCCACGGACCTTTGGAAGTTCAATGAAATAAGCCTGTTCAGTTCGCTCACGATGTTTGGCCTTCTCCAAACTTACGGATATATTTTGAAACGTCTTGAAGAACTCATCCACCTTCTCCGGATTGATTCCTGAGTCATTCAACTCAGAGATTCTGGGTGTTTTATCAAACTCCCTCATTACAAAATCCAACACACCTTCAGGCGTATTCCGATTGTGTATGACTGCATTAAACTGGACTCTTTCCCGGAAATAGTCGGGATAATTTTCTTTCAATGCTTTAATTTGCGGAATGATTAATGCAAAGGAGTTGATCCCTGCATGATTCACGCGATAACTCTGTGCCTGTTCATCCCCATCCAAACTAATCAGCAGATGAAAGTTTTTCTCAGCCAGAAAGTCCATATTCTTTTGGAGAAGCACACAATTGGAAGTCATTGAAAACTGGAAATTGATTTCTTTCGGGAAATATTGTTCCACATATGCAACCATTTCTTTGATAAACGACATATTCAACAGAGGTTCGCCGCCATAAAAGCTGACGAACATTTCTCTCTTGTAAGAGCGGGGAGGATGTTGTTTCCAGCGGGCGATGAAATAGTCAAGCACCTTCTTCCCCTTTGCAACACTTAAATCCACACCCTCTCTGATATCATAATTGGAATAGAGTTCTCCGTAGCCACAATACTTGCAACTCAGATTACATCGATTGGTCACTTCAAAAACAATCTGATGAATGTCATTCAGGGCACTATCGACCTGTTCACTTTTCAGTTCTGAGATAACTCTTTCTACAGGAAGTTTTTGAAAGAATCCCTGTTCTTTCAAAAATAAGAATTTCTTCATGTAATATGGAAAATCAACCTGATACTGTTCATAAAGCTCTGGGGCAGAGCTTTTGATCCGCTCTTCCCAATCCTCGGCGCTCACCTCCTGATCCTCCAGCGTCTTAAACACTTTCCATAAAGGATGTGCATACAGAAACGCTTTATTTGAAGCGTCAAAAAGGTAAGAATGCTGTGGTGTATTAAAAAAGACTGTTGCTTCCATCGTATCAAATTAAAAGAGCCATAAAAAAGAGGAATAACTTCGCTCTTACTTAGCCTTGCAATATTACAAATTAATCCTTAAGCCACAAAACAAAATGGAGGCCATTGATTGATTTGAATCAAATATTCGCTTCCCAGACCGGATTCGACTATATTCTGAGAAGCATTAGAGATTCTCCGAGAAGTAAAACAGATTAGGTTCTTCCAATAATCCGAGAAGAAACTTTCCCGTTTTTCGTCCCTCCAGGAAAACGTGATAAACATCAACCGAATCAATCCCTTCACCATTTACAAATAAATCCCTCGCAACCACTTCCAGTTCCTGGAGATAAATAGTATCAAAAGAAACCGGAGCAATAGAAGCCGTATTTTCTAATCTGCACATTATATAATAGAGCACTCCGGCAAGTCCTTTTTCAAAGCCACTTTCTCTGATTCGACGTACATCCCTTTCCATAACATGATGATCAATGAGAGGAAGCAACAAAGCAAATTCATCGGGCAGGACTTTCTTCTCCAGAAAAAAAGAGATCGTCCAGCCAATGCCACACCAACCATACCCGAGAGTAACCGGCAAAGAGAAAGAACCAATCACTTCCGGCAACTCGCTAAGCAATTCACCTATTATTCCGTTTATGACACTCAGTTCATCAAGAGAGGCTTTTCGATACATCGAGACAGCAAAACCACATTTTCCTTCAGACAATCCCCATCCATTGATCTTATTTGTTATTGCCAGCAACTGCCGGAGAGAGACAGAAGTATCGGGATCATTGATAGACTTTTGCATTCGGAAAACATCCTCATCCGATCGGGTAGTAATAGAACGTATGTACGATTTCATAACGGCTATTTCTTCCCTTTTTTTAGAAATCAAATTCTGTGTTTCCTGAAAAGTTTCTTCCTGAGTCAACTCAAAACGGGTTAAGAAACGCTTCTTCATGGGGTAAGGCAGTAACATCTCAGCTATCAGCATCTTATTATAATGGACATGTATCGGCACAATCAGATAGGGAGCCTCTGTACGATAAATATGACCAATAACCACATCCTTCACCAGCAAGCAACGCCCCCCCTCTTTCCACGCCTTTATGCTGATAAAAGGTTCATCGCTACCATAATATATAAGTCCCCGAAGTCCTTGAAGGTATTGCCAATAACGCTTGCTTGCGGCATATCCTGCTCCCAATACAGAGGGTATTTCCACCACCAACTCATCAGGATAGAGATCCTGTGCAATCCATCTGGAATAAAGAGTGATCCCCTTGAGACCGGGAATATCAACAAAAGCTCCGTATGTTTTAACAGCAATCTCATTCTCAATAACCTCTCCCTCATCGGTACGATTCAGTACTTTTGTTTGCGCACATAATATGACTCGGTCATCTTCCTGCAAAAGTGAGAGCAGACGATCGGCCCATACGCATTCGTAAAACCGCATGTGAGAATCCAACAGTAAGAAATAGGTGGTTTGGCAAAGGTCGACCCCTTTGTCACGGGAAGCAGCTACCCCCATTCTTTCGCTATTACGCACATAGGTGGCTCCATATTTCTGAGTGACAGAGAGATAGTCGTATCCATCATCCGATCCGTCATCAATGACTATGATGGGGATGTCTGTCGTAGAATGGTCACGTATGCTTTTCAAGGTATTCTCTACCTCTTCTTTTTCATTTAAAAAAGGAATGATAATCGTTAAGTCTTTTATTTCGGCCATTGTTATATTAAATTCTTCCGGATTGATCCATAGTTTCTACATTAGGAGGTTCACCCATCCTATTCGAGGACAAATCTATAAAATTTTAGTCATACTTGCCTTTTTTCATTCATCAAACAGTACTATTTTGCACCAAAATGTGTAACTTGCCACCCAATTCTGATAAAATATTTTTCGATTGCTTACAACTATGAATATTCAAGATACCCCGGAAAACAGACAGAAGATTATCCGTCATTTAATGATTTATTCCGGACAGTTATCCGACCAGGGATTATTACACGGCAAGATGGGCGTAGTCATACTATTGTGTCATTATTCACGCGCCACCGGCAATCCACTCTATGAGGATTTTGCCGGCGAACTGTTAGATACCGTCTATACAAATCTGAACACCGAACTGCCTGTTGATTTCGAAAGCGGTTTATGTGGTATAGGCTGGGGTTTTGAATATCTTGTGCAAAACCAATTTACACAAGGAGATACCCGTGAGATTCTTGCAGAAATGAATCAATGGATCATGGAACGCGACCCGCGCCGGATCACAGATACCAGCATCGAACACGGATTGGGTGGCATACTGCTGTATGTTCAATACCACCTCTACAGCTGCCTCATTGCCAACAAAGAACTTCCTTTTGACGAACTATATCTGAGTGATCTGGCACATGCCGCCGCACAAATGCTTGCTTTATCTGATCTTAGTGCTTTACAAAAACAAATTGCACAAACATATCTCGATATCTACCAACGGAAGAGTTGCGAACTGATCCCTCTTTCTACCATCTTCCAGTTCATGACCGGAGAATTTCTGGAATCTCAAGAGATAGCCTATGGCAAACTAGGGTTGAGAGGTGGACTTGCAGGAGCACTTTCAGTGATGTTGCGTTCAGATGAAGATAAATAATCGGAGTAAACCTGAAACACAAAAGTGTCTAATACAGCAAACGGAACAATGCCCTCATTGACCATCAAGATCATTTGTTCCAATACCTGCCAGATTCGTTCGTTATGTTGAGATAACAGTTCCATGACGTATTCCAGGAAATCACAATAAATGCGATCGGAATTCGCAAACATTTCTGTGCTTTGCGTACGGATTACCTGAATGTCCGATTGTCTGTACTCATGCAGATAACAAGGCAGATTTTCAAATCTCGCGCCACACTTGATACAATCGATCCAGAACTGTAAGTCTTCCGCATAAATAGCTTCCGGATCATACTGAACCGGATGTTTATCCAGAAACGACTTTCGGATAAAAGCTGTGGGATGACTCATCGGGTTTTCTTTCCTCAGGATGGTTGTCACTATTTCATTGTGTTTTTCAGGAAACTGACGCAAAATTGGCTCATAACCTTCCCCGAAGATCCGATGCCATGCACCACATATATCTATTTCCGGATGCAACTCCATATAGCTAAATTGCACAGAGAGACGTTCAAAAGCCATCCGGTCATCGGCATCCATTTTGGCGATATATTTTCCCTTCGCTTCCTGCAAACTTCTATTCAGGGACGCTATATAATTATGCTCATTTTCAACAATCCGAATCCGTGGATCCGAATAGCTTCGTGCAATGGAAACCCCTTCATCCGTGGACCCATCATCCACAATGATCAATTCAAAATCACGGAAGCTCTGATTCAAGATACTATCTATGCACTCTTTCAAATAAGGAGCCACGTTATACATCGACATAACAACGCTCACCGGGAATCCATCGGTCTGAATCTTTGGAGCCTGCCTGTTTTTCAATGCTTCAACCAACGGGGCAGAGACTGGATATTCAATCTTTCGTGCAAAGAGAGTTCTGGAACAGTTTATGGCAGATAAATCCGTCTCATCAAGATTGGCCGGATAATTATCATTCCTGTATTTCCACACAATAAAACGCAGATTATCATTCTCCATCTTTGATTTAAATGGCGAATAATGCAATAATGTCTGTATATAAACCTCTTCGCAAGCAAATGTGTAGCGAAACCGCCGATACAAGGAGGGATCACAGTCTGTTTCATCCACCAGATATTGTACACACGCGCGGGATAACGACCACCAGGAAGAACCACCATAGAATACCGGATATTTCTTCAAAGGAAGCTTTCTATGAATATTGTGACGTTTCTGCCAGGTAATCAATTTATCAAGCATTTTATTTCCCTTCACGCTCTTGAAATCAAATTGATCATAAAAGTTATATAATGTCAATCGATCCATCGTTCCGTTTTCCCATCCCGCATACGGAAGAGAAAAATATTCCAGGAATTCTGTCCCTTTACGTTGTTCAAAGAAAAGATCAATTTCTTCCGGAGTTTTTGTCGGGAAATCCTGTCCGCTAATCAGATGGTAGTAATCAGCCAACCCCTCTTTTATAGCTGCCCGCATCAAGAAGAGCGTGCTTTTTAGTATGTTACGTCCTCCCCAGTTAACGGAATAACGTGACTCAATCAACCGCACATTCTCCATCTCGCTCAGGGCTGTCCACTGAGTCTGCGAAATAACTGCCTTTTTATCAATATGAATATAGATATAAAACTCTCCGCGAAAAAAACGGATCAGTTCGGACAAATGGTCAAAGTTTTTATGAGCCAGGATAAGAATTGCGTGCTTCATTCGGTAATTGTCTGTTTTAAAGTAGTTTTCAAATGCTCTCTCATTGTATCAACAAATTCTTTATCGGACTAACTATCCGCTCCAGCAAGCGAAGATCTTCAGTAACGATCTGCGCCTCTCCGGTCATCTCCTGTGAGAAAGGAAGCACTTTGCCATAGTTCGTCGTAAGTCCCTTAGGCAAAGAGACCTCCAAAACATAGTTGCCAGCCACCGGAACCAGTGAAACAGATTTCACTTCACCACGAACAATACCAAACTCTTCGAATGGAAAGTTCGCCAGACGGATATGCACTTGCTGACCCACCTTTACCTTCCCTGACCGGGCCGTTGGAAGCAGAGCTCTGCCAATTATCTCACCTTGAACAGAAGGTAGTATCGTATAAAGCAGATCTCCTGCCACGATTTCCTGATATTTATTTCGATAAGATACAAACGCAACAATTCCATCTATTGGCGACTTCAATACATAGTTGTGCTCCCATGCAGCAAGTTCACTTTCAAGCTGCAGCAACGCCAAACGAACATATTGACTTCCGGCATGACTATCCTTTCTTTCCAAAACACTCCGCACCAACGCATTATAACTACCCTGAAGCATTCCCAAATGAAGTTCTGACAAAAGAGGTAATTCCGGCAGATCAAGGTTGGCTTTCAACTTTTGGAGATAGGAACATACGTATAAGACGTCTTCAGTATTTGCCGGATTCTCTATCACCGCGAGATAATCACCTGCTTTCACCACTTGTTTGTCCTGTACATACAGCGAGTCAGTCTTTCCCGTGGCACGTGCAATGATATGAACCGGAGGATTAACCGAAGTCAAAGTGACCGAAGCGGGAATGGTGTCCGGATACTTGAAAAACCAACTACCGGCCAATAACACAAGCACCACGACAAACAGCCCTAGTATGCCGTTGCGTAAGATCCAGCCGGGCACCTCTCCCAATGCCTCCTGAGCTTCCTCGCTACGCAATTCTATCTCTTTCTCTTCCGTATCCTTCATAATCAGTTGTTCCCGGCTTACTTCATTCGTATACTTATTGATCAATCTGGTTTTTTACCAATGTATAATAGATCCCTTTTCGGGCTATCAGATCTTCATGTGTTCCCTCTTCGGCTATTTTCCCTTTATCCACGACCACAATATTATCCGCATGTCGCACCGTGCTGAGTCGATGCGCCACAATAACCACCGTCTTATCTTGATAAAAACTACTGAGCTTATCCATAATCTCCTTCTCATTGTTCGTATCCAAAGAGTTGGTTGCCTCATCAAAGAAAAGAAACTCCGGGTTCTTATACACTGCCCTCGCGATAAAGACACGCTGTTTCTGTCCCTGACTGATGCCATTCCCCTCCATACCGATTTTGGAATTATAGCCCAAGGGAAGTGAATCGACAAACTCCCTGATATTGGCAGTTTCAGCCGCAAAGAGAAGTTTCTTCTTATCGACAAACTCATCACTGACAGCAATATTATTGGCGATAGTATCGGAAAAAATAAATCCATCCTGCATCACAGAGCCACATTTCTGACGCCATACATGAGGTGATATATTCTTTAATGGCACCTCACCTACATAAATACCCCCTTTGTTGGGGGGATAAAAGCCCAATAGCAGTTTTATGATCGTGGTCTTTCCGCTGCCACTTGCCCCGACAATAGCGGTAATCTTATTTTGAGGGATTACGAGACTGATATTATCCAGCACATATTCACGCTCCGCGCCATCATAACTGAAAGACACATTTTCAATACGAATGTCACGTCGCTCAGGCAACTCCTTAATGCGCACACTCTCCGACTGTTCCTCATCCTTCTTCTGATGGATCTCGCTCAATCGTTCCAGACTGATTTTCGCATCCTGCAAGGACTGCGCAAAACCGATGAACTGTCCGATAGGGCCTGACAACTGACCGATGATATACGTTAAGGACATCATCATACCCAGCGTCATATTACCGGATACGACCTCTTTGGCAGCCATAAAAGAGATGACAATATTTGTCGTTTGGCTAAAAAAGAGTGAACCGATCTGTTGATATTGTCCCAGAGCCATTCCCTGGATACTGATCTTAAAAAGTTTGATCTGAATCCGTTCCCATTGCCACCGTTTCTGTTTCTCGCAGTTATTGAGTTTAATCTCCTGCATACCGGTGATCAACTGATAGATGTTACTCCGGTCACCCGCCGCTTGTGCAAAACGTTTGATATCCAGCTGACGGCGATAGCGCATGAAAAGAAGAATCCAGATAACATACAGTGTATTTCCAATCAGAAAGACACCCAGAATAGGCAAATTGAAATAGGCAAGGATAAAGCCAAACACAATAAAATTGAAGAAAGAAAAGACAGTCGAGATGGATGTACCTGTCAGAAACGACTCAATACGTCCGTGATCGCCGATACGCTGAATAATATCACCAATCATCTTCGTGTCAAAAAAACCAATTGGCAGTTTCATCAGTTTGGCGAGAAAGTCGGATATCAGATGGATATTGATCCGCACATTGACATGCAGCATGATCCAGCTTTGTATAAACTGCAAGGCAAGTTGTGTCACAAAAAGTACCATCTGGGATATAAGTACCAGTGTGATGAAGCTCAAATTGGCATCACGAATACCGGTATCTACCAATGCCTGCGTCAGGAACGGGAAAATAAGTTGCAGCAAGCTACCCAACACCATTCCCAATATCAGCTGGATGAAGTTTCTTCTGTAGGGGGTGAGATAGCGGAAGAAGTAACTGAGATCACGGTTAGTTACCTCTTTTTCTTCTTCGTAATCCTCAAAATCAGGACCAGGCACTAAAGCTAAAGCCGTCCCTTCGTCCTCTCCCTCTGTTCGGGTACTGAACCAACAACGCAGGAACTCTTTCTCCTCATAATTGACCAATCCGTGTGCCGGATCGGCAATGTGATAGATACTTTTTCCATTACGCCTTTTTTGAATCCGGTAAAGAACGACAAAATGATTCTGATTCCAGTGCAGGACACATGGTAGAGGCACATCCTCCTGCAACTTGGGCAAAGTAACCTTTACTCCTGATGTACGAAAGCCGATACTCTCGGCTGCATCACTGATGCCCAGCATGGAAACACCCTGTCGGGTAATAAAGCTCCTTTCCCGAAGTGTCTGCAACGAATAGCTCTTGCCATAATACTTCGCTATCATACGTAAACAACTCGGACCGCAATCCATTGCGTCCAACTGTTGATAGAAAGGGAAAGAAAACTTATTCATAGTAAACTAAGATGCTTATAGCCCGTTTTTCACAGTCATATAAATTACGTTCGGATATCTTATTACCCTCTTTCGATATAGATAAACAGGTATGAATTTCGATATCAGTACGCAAATGTAATTATTTAATTAAGACTAAAAATGCACGAATCGGTTTTTCAGCACATAATCATGGAATATATTAACAAGATGCGTCCCTAAATGAAATACAAAAGCATAAATCAATGATGAGGGAAAGATGTTATCTACAATTATTTCTACCGGGAATAACAGATAAATATTTTAGTGCTAAGTATTGTTTTTATAATTATATACATTATTTTTGCACAAGATAGATCTTTCCAAAATGTATTTAACCGTTTTGAATGCTTTGTAGCAAATACACAAGCGTTATACACACAATCTCATGAAAACATCCCATTTCAAGTGTATTTCCTTCCTGTCACTCATTGCAGCCTTGTTTATTACAAGTCTGAATGGATGGAGCAATGATTTACCCGACAATACAGAAACAGGAAACAAACAATTAACTCTGGGTCAGAAAATAATATCTCTCGCCACTCTCATGAGAGACAACTATCCCGAGAAGATCTATATTCAGACCGACCGTCCCATCTATAACCTTTATGACACCATCTGGTACAAGGTATGGGTCATGCAGGCAGGAACACTCCTACCCACCGAAAAGAGTCAGCTGGTCTATGTCGATCTGATCAATGAAGCAAACAGGGTGACCCAAAGCGCACAATACACACTCAAAGGAGGAAGTGCCAACGGACAGTTTGTACTCACCAAAGCCATTCAGGACAAAGGGCTCTACCGTATCCGGGCTTATACACGGTGGCAAAAGAACTTCGGCGACTCCGTCTGCTTCGAGAAGATCATTCCGATCTGGGGAGACAAAGACAAGGAACAGGAAAACAAGAGATTTGTCTCGATTATCAATAAAAACGATAGAGAGGTCTTTGTCACACAGGAACAATTTCAGAAACGCAAACAGAAAGCAGAAGAAGAGAAACTGCTGGAAGCACATAAGAGAGCCAACCGGGAGTTCGAACTGGATGTGCAGTTCCTGCCCGAAGGAGGCAAATTGATTGCAGGAGTACCTAACCGGGTGGCATACAAAGCACTCTTTCCTGATGGAAGAAGCGTTGCCGTAGAGGGTACTATTGTCGATCAGCATGGAAACGATTTTGTTTCCTTTACCTCCGAGCACAAAGGAATGGGATCGTTCGTGTTGCTGCCGGACACCGGCAAGCAGTACTCCGCCCGTCTGTTTAACGACCAGCTCATCCCTCTGCCTGCTGTCGAAAAGGAAGGAGTCACACTCATGGTTGTATCCAAACCAACTTCTGACACACTGGTCGTTGCGGTCAATGGTTCTCCGGGAGTCATTGCCAACCAGACACAGTTTACCCTCCTTGCCGAGTCCCGCGGACTCCCTACCAAAGAGGCTTATAAAATACATATGAACAAGCCACGCATAATCATCCGAATCCCAAAGGAAAATCTAAAATCGGGTGTCAGTCACCTCACACTCTTTAATAACTACGGACAGCCACTCAGTGAACGACTGGTGTACATCGACAGGAAAGACGAACTGACCTTTGATGTCAAAGCAAACTGGGAGATCAAGTCCGACACCGATCAGATGATGACCCTGAAGATCCGTCCGCAGCTCAGCGGACAGTCTGTCGCCGGTTCCTTTGCCGTGAGTGTCACCAACAAGAACCGGGTACCTGTGGATTCCATCCAGAAGACCTTCCGCTCCGAGATGTTCCTCTCTTCCGATCTGAAAGGTTTCATCGAAACACCGGGATATTACTTCAACAATCCCTATGACAGCATCTGCAAGCAACTCGATCTGCTCCTCCTCACTCACGGATGGAGAGGTTACAACTGGGATGATGTCACACGAAAGAGTTTCACGCATCGGCCCGACACTTCCTTCACAGTCTCAGGAACTGTTGTCAACCTACTCTTAAAGCCAATTGCAGGAAGAAGGGTCTCTCTCTTTGTGCAGGGAGGAAAGATGATTGCCAAAGATACGAAGACAGATAAGAGGGGAAGGTTCTCATTTGAAAACCTTGACATAAAGGAAACCTCCATGGTACGGATCAATCTGGAGAAAGACAAGATGAAACGAAATATAGGATTCGGTATAGAACTGGATACCATATCAAAGAAACCTATTTTTCCTATTGTACCTCTTGAAGACTATTTGTATGAATCGGAAGAGATAGATTCCCTGATGTTCGGATACAAAGAGAAAAAGGAGGAAGACGATGCGTATCTGGAGAGCCTTCGCAAACAAAAAGGGATTCATCTGCTAGGAGAAGTCACAGTAACCGAACGAAAGAAAATAGCAAAGTCCTATAATAAGAATGGAGGTGGTGTGGCAGACATCGTAATCGATTCCGTACAAATCGGACGATACGATGCCTATGCTAATGTGATAGAGATTCTCAAGGCAGAAGTTCCCGGATTTAAGAAAGACAACAGTTCGCCAAGTGATGAGAATGGGCATCTTGTATTTCGCCAATATGACTACTATAATATTGATGGGAAACCTATCTACTTTTGGATTGATGCCGAAGCAATCGCTACTAAACTAAATTTTGACCCTCCAAAGAACCCTATTGATACAATAATACCGGCAGATGAGCTTGAATACTCTATCCTTAATAGAACCGATTATTTGCTGAAAAGTTTAGCTGGTAACGATGTAAGAGCCATTGAAGTGCTGACTACAAAAGAGAATCTCGCTAACTACGACAGAAAATCAGGTCTTCCGCCACCGCCTGGTCAGAAACCAATGCCGATAGTTCTTGACTACCAGAATCGTCCCATAGGAGCAATAGTTATTATCACTACCAAAACAGGAAAAGGTCCACGCGATATGGCTTCCTCAAAAACCTATTTCGCCGAACTGCACGGAGGCTCCATCTCAAAGAACTTTTATGTTCCAAAGTTCTATCCGAAAGATCCAATCGATCAGATCGATTATGACGAAAAACAGATATACTATTGGAACCCTTCTTTACTCACAAATGGCGAGCAAGACGTAGAAATCGCCTTCCCTGTAGGTGCCTACATGAAAGGGAAGCTTCAACTGGAAATTGAAGGTACAGACCTCAACGGACATATCGGAACATTCAGACAAGACATTCATATTAATCAATAAATGAAAGTAGCTCTTCTGTTCTAATTGTATCATACATCGTACGTTTTTAAAATTTGTAAAAGACATTGTTTTCATTGATGTCACACTGGTTATTTGCACGACTGCTTCTGGTATCATCCCATAAAACAATAATGCAGTGTGCAAACTGATATATGATGGTGTGTAGATCCTGTTGGCAAAATAGAGGGAGTAATCCGGCTTACTTTTGTACTCCGGAAAAGCGAAATAGCCTTGACGTAAACGCACAAGATATTCTTTCTTCACCCAACGAGTCAAGTTATTCCGGTCAAAATCAGGCTTCCATGCATATATCTGATAGATATTAAAGCATGCAAAGTCGAACATTCTACTCTTAAACTCTAAGAAATTCATTGCTCTTTATTTCTATTATGCTGCAAATATGATGCATTATAGAAATAGAACGACACAAATAGCAAGAATTATCTTTCAGGATATCTTTGCAATCAGTCTGGAAGAAAGGATTGCTTTATCAGCATGCAAAAGTCATCACTACCTGACACATTATTCGTCCTGAAGTTCAGGACGATCGTTTTGTGCTTCAATATGATCGTTTCGTGCTTCAATATGATCGTTTCGTGCTTTGAAATGAAGAACCCATCCAGATGAGGCAAACAATACGGGCTGACAAAGGATATTTATCTTCCTGACAGATGGGAGAAAATATCAAGTAAGAACTGATGGATATCTGCCCGATTGTACAAATCCGTGAAGATGAAATGTTAATATTGAAATTTGCGAAACAAATGGAACTAAAGTGAATTTAAAATTATGTACATTTGGGCTTCCATGGAAGAATAAATACTCACACAATGACGATTCAGGAATATATAGAAAGTATAAATAAACGGTACAAACAGGGTAACGCAACGGAACACACTTTTCGAGGCGATTTACAGCAGTTAATAGAAAGTATGGCACCGGCAATCAGAGCAACCAACGAACCTAAACGACAATCATGCGGTGCGCCGGACTATATCCTGACAAGAAAAGATATCCCTATCGGCTTTATAGAAGCCAAAGACATCGGCGATAAGGACTTGGACGGCACAAAGAAAGCAGGCAATAAAGAGCAGTTTGATCGTTACAAAGCCTCATTAAACAACATCATCTTCACTGATTACATTCATTTTCATCTCTATCGGGACGGTGAGTTTGTATTGAAAATCGCTATAGCAGAGATTACTGGGAAAGGAATCAAACCAATACCGGAACAGTTCCCCACTTTTGAAAACATCATCCGCGATTTCTGTTCATATTACGGACAAACGATCAAGAGTTCCAAAAAGCTGGCACAGATGATGGCTAGCAAAGCCCGTCTTCTTGCCGAAGTGATTGAGAAAGCACTGAACAGTGATGAGACGAACTCCGAAAACAGTACGTTAAAAGATCAGATGGAGGCCTTCAAATTAATACTGATCCACGACATTACGCCCAAGAGTTTTGCCGACGTATATGCACAGACCATTGTCTATGGCATGTTTGCAGCCCGGTTGCATGATCCGACATTGCCGACATTCAGCCGCCAGGAAGCTGCCGAACTGATTCCTAAATCCAATCCCTTCCTCCGCAAACTTTTTGGTTATATTGCGGGGCCCGACCTTGATGATCGTATCAAATGGATAGTGGATAGTCTGGTGGATATTTTTCTGGCATGTAATGTAGAAAAACTGCTAAAGGATTACGGAAAAGAGACAAAAACGGAAGATCCAATTATTCATTTCTATGAAACGTTCCTGAGTGAATACGATCCGGCCTTGCGCAAAGCACGTGGCGTGTGGTACACTCCCCAACCGGTGGTCAGTTTTATTGTCCGTGCAGTGGACGATATACTGAAAAGTGAGTTTGATCTGCCACAAGGATTGGCTGATACAAGCAAAACAACGATGAAGGTCAGTGTGCAAGCAACAGACAAACGTTATAAAGACAACATTCGAACCATCGATCAGGAAGTGCATCGTGTACAGATACTCGACCCTGCTACAGGAACAGGCACTTTTCTGGCAGAAGCCATCAAACTCATTCACAAAAAGTTTGAAGGGCAGCAAGGCATCTGGAGCAACTACGTAGAAAACCACTTACTGCCACGCCTGAACGGCTTTGAATTACTGATGGCGAGCTATGCAATGGCACATCTGAAACTCGATTTACTGCTTTCCGAAACCAGCTATAAACCAACCGGAGACAAACGTTTTCGTGTCTATCTAACAAATAGCCTCGAAGAGCACCATCCCGATACCGGTACCATTTTTGCCAACTGGCTAAGTGCAGAAGCTAATGAAGCGAACTATATCAAACGAGATACTCCGGTGATGGTAGTGATGGGTAATCCACCGTATAGCGGTGAAAGCAATAATAAGGGTGAGTGGATTATGAACCTGATGGAAGATTATAAGAAAGAACCTGGTGGAAAAGAGAAGCTGAAAGAACAAAATTCAAAATTCATCAATGATGATTATGTGAAGTTTTTGCGTTATGGGCAATATCTTGTTGAGAAAAATGGTAGTGGCATTTTGGCTTTCATCAATCCACATGGTTTCTTAGACAATCCGACTTTCCGGGGAATGCGTTGGAACTTATTGAAAACCTATGATAAAATTTACATCTTAGACTTACACGGAAACGCAAAGAAAAAAGAAACAGCTTTAGACGGTAGTATTGATCAAAACGTATTTGATATTATGCAAGGTGTATCCATTAACATCTTTGTCAAAACAGGAAAAAAGAAAACGAGTGAACTAGGTAAAGTGTTTCACAGTGATTTATTTGGTAAACGAGAATCAAAATATAAATTCTTGATTGAGAACTCTGTAAAATCAACACCTTATGTAGATATAATAAATAAAGCTCCGATGTATTTTATGGTATCAAAAGACCTGGAATCAGAAGATAAATACAATACAGGAATCGCATTAAATGATTTATTCAATATAAACTCATTGGGTTTACTTAGTAAACGAGATAAATTTATAACAGACTTCAGCAAAGATTCAATTGAAAAAAGGCTAACTGATTTTATTGAAAATGAATTGACTAATGATGTTTTATCAAACAAGTATAATTTAGTTCTAAGAGATAATGATAAATGGGATTTGGCAAAGTCAAGGAATGAAATTCAAAAAACAGGTTTGATTAATTCCCATTTTATATTAGAAAATTATCGATGCTTTGATAAGAGGTATATCTATTATGACTCTAACTTTGTCGCTAGGCTAAATACAAAAGTATTGAGGCATGTGAATCATGATAATGTAGCAATCATTTCTACCAGACAATTATCAGATAACAATTTCAATCACATATTTGTATCAAACATAATTTCTGATCAATGTTTTATTTCAAACAAAACCAAAGAAGGCTGTCAAGTATTTCCGCTATACCTGTATCCTGAAGAAACCACTCAGCAAACATTAAGCGTTACCACTGAAAGAACTCCTAATCTAAATGCAGAAATTGTAAAGCAAATAGCAGAGGGAGTTGGCTTAACTTTCACGAATGAGAAAGAAACTTCCGGAGATACATTTGCACCGATAGACCTACTGGATTATATCTATGCAGTGTTGCACAGCCCGACATACCGGGAAAAATACAAAGAGTTCTTGAAAATAGATTTCCCCAGAGTGCCTTACCCAAAAGACAAAGAAACATTTTGGCAATTGGTAAAGCTCGGAGGCGAACTTCGACAAATACACCTATTGGAAAGTCCGGTAGTGGAGAAATACATTACGCAGTATCCGGAGGATGGCAGCAACACCGTGATAAAGCCAACCTATAAGGAAAGCAGAGTCTATATCAACGACACCCAGTATTTTGCCAACGTACACGAAGTCGCCTGGAACTTCTTCATCGGAGGATATCAGCCCGCACAGAAATGGCTCAAAGATCGTAAAGACCGCACGCTGAACTTTGACGACATTTTGCACTATCAAAAAATCATTGTCGCCCTCACAGAAACCGATCGCATCATGAAAGAAATTGACAAAATAGTAATCAAGAACTGATCCTTTCAGATCTTAAACCAGAGCAAAGTAGTACTATGGCAATCTCAGAGTTGAATTGTATAATGGGACACAAATATAAGGAGGAATAACTATGAATCTTTATAAACTGATTGATAAAGTCTCTCATAGTAGGAACGTTGAACACGTATGCTTGGTTCATGAAGATATAGCTCGACTGTTGCTCATTTATTCCCAAATAGAACTGAAAGGGAGTATAATTCAACTCTGCGAGATTGAGATTTATGACGATGCAAATGATGGATATGGACATCATGAAGCTAGTAGAGGTGAGTTTAATCGATTTTATGTGCATAAAAAAGGAGGAAAAAGGAAAGGTATTGATATTGCTCTTACTCCTGATGACGGAAAACCGTTATCCGTTCTGATAAGATCAATACTTGTGGATAACAAGTATTATATTGGGCCATGTAAGGTGGCTGAATTTCTTCTGTCGAAATGCAGCGACTTAGAAGAGTTGAATGACGTGCTTTCTGAAGCAAAAGATGTTCGGGAAGATACCCCTATATTAAAGTCTTTTCGTGTTGGCCTATCTCATGGAAAGAAGGGGAGATATTATTTGGATCGTTACCTAATAAATTTCAAAGAAGCTCGCGATGAAAAGAAAAGTTATGCTGAAAAGGAAACTGTAATTGAGTGTTATTTGAGAGAACATAAAAATGATAATGGTTTGGATAAAGGAACATTGACGGATCTATTTGGCTACTATCCTGCTGCTTCTCTTGCAAAAGTGTCCGACAACAAACTGGATAATGCCCAATATGAATATGATCTGATTGTCGATTTGACTAATGATAATTTAGAGGCTACGGAAAAATGGTTATCAGAGGAATACACTAAGACTAAAAAAGGATTTTATCCCGAATGGTCATTTATGAAAGATCGCGCTAAGACACTAATTATACTTACAAAAGGGAATGAGTGTGTTGGCTTCTTAAAATGGATCGATGTAGAAAATCATATTGAAATATGCAATTTTGAGATAAGACCAGAATATAGAAACAAAGGCATAGGAAGGATATTCTTTGAACGAGTAACATCCTATTTCAGACAAAAGAAATTTGTTGCATTTAAGCTACACTGTGCACCTAAGGAGTCCGAGGGTTTCTGGAGAGAGATGGGATTTATCCCTCTTCGTAATATTGGTTATTCACTGCCAGAACTGTCTTTTTATAAACTTCTGATTGACGCGAAAAAGCCAACTGCTTGTCCTGATCAACAAAACAAACTGGAACTTTGGAATAGTTTCTCTCCTTATTCAGGGAATGGTAAGCCAGCCTGGTGTTGGAACATGGAACCCGAAAATATTGAGAAACCGATATTGATGCCTTGCGATCCTAATTGGCACTGCAGATGGACAAAAGATGGCGAAGTTTGGCATGATTACAAAGTGGGAAAGCTTAAGATTAAAGGCTTTCAAATTAATACGATTACATTCTTGTATATTAAAAAACTAAAAGAGTGAACGTCCTTTCAAAGTTTTGTCACAAAGACCATATTAAAGGAGAATGAATTAAACAGTAAATCAGTTATTAAGAATTACTTAACAACTGCCTCCGACGGAAAGAAATAGTGTATGAAATTACATGTCAGAGCAAACATTTTTGTAAGTATTTTTGTTGGAGCAAGTTGAAGTGAATTCATGCAAGATGCCCGAGAAGGTGTTGTAGTGGGGTGCTTGGTGCACTTGGTGCATTGAAATCAAGGGTTTGGCCCTTTTGCAAAACGAAAATAAAAAAAAAAAATAACCGGGTGGTTTGAGTGGGTTTATTTACTAAATCAGATCAAATGATCAATGTCTCCGCGTATCATGGCGTTTAGAAGAAACAGCTTGTCTATGTTCGTAATAAACCGGTTGCGGATGTGCTGAGGGATTTAAATAATGGAGTGTATCTACATCTGAAAGAAGAGCTTCCACAGTTTACCTTCGCGGCTTCCATATATAAAGGAGAATCTTATTTTGTTATTTAAAAAGCAATTATTACTTTTGCAATAATTAGATTCTAAATAAAGGTATGATGGCAACGAAAATAAAGAATCCATTTGTAATTGGCGGATATGTATCAGCCGAATATTTTTGTGACCGCGAAGTTGAAAGCAAAGAACTCATCAGTGCTTTTGAAAATGAGCGTAACATGGTTATCGTTTCGCCACGTCGTATGGGAAAAACCGGACTTATCGAACACTGCTTCCACCACAAAAACATCCAAAAAGAGTATTACACTTTCTTTGTCGATATTTACGCGACCGGTACACTCAAAGAGTTGGTCTTTACGCTGGGCAAACATATTTTCGATACGTTGAAGCCTCGCGGAATGAAGTTTGTGGAGCAATTCTTTGCCACAATCAGTTCGCTCCGACCAGCATTCAAGCTCGACTCGATAACAGGGCAACCGGTATTTGACATAGGTATTGGGGATATCCGCCAACCGTTACTCTCTTTGGAAGAGATTTTCGATTATCTCGAAAAGGCAGATAAACGTTGTATCGTTGCCATAGATGAGTTTCAACAAATAACCAAATACCCCGAAAAGAATGTAGAAGCAATTCTGCGAACCCACATACAAAAATGCAAAAACAGCACATTTGTATTCTCCGGCAGTCAGAGGCACATGATGCAGAATATCTTTTTCTCTGCTTCACGTCCATTTTATCAGAGTGCTTCAATGCTCAATCTTGAACCTATCTCTTTGGAAGCCTATACTAAGTTTGTTGATAACCATTTTCAAAAGGCAGGCAAAATGGTTTCTAATGAGTGTGTGGAACGTATATATCATCTGCTGGAGGGACACACATGGTATATGCAATCTCTCTTCAATCGACTATACGAACAGTTGGACAGCAACGAAGAGATGACACTGGCTCTTGTCAATGACGTATTGCATAAAACGGTTGAATCGAATAAAGCCGTCTATCAGAATTTGGTTTCGATGCTACCTGAAAGGCAAAAAGAAGTTTTATTTGCGATTGCCAAAGAGGGCAAAGCAGCGGAAATTACATCGGCGAAGTTTATCAAGAAACACGGACTCAACTCCGCAAGTTCCGTACAGTCGTCGGTCAAGCAACTCTTAGAAAGGGAGTTGATAACCAAAAATGATACATTTTACCTTGTATATGATCGTTTCTTCGGGCTTTGGTTGTCGGAGACCTACGGAACAGGATATCGTATGTAATCAAACCAGTCTGATACTCATTTGGAGATTGCGGATCAAGCCCACAATGACGGAAACAACAAGCCGCAATGACGATCTGATTGACAGAATCAACCTTTGTCTCGTTTTCGATAGTCAACCGGCGACAGTCCCATGGTCTTGGTAAAGATTCGGCTAAAATAATGAGCATCGTCATATCCTATCTTATAACAGATCTGATTGATCTTCATTGAACTGAAGTCCAGATAATGGCATGCCTGTTGAATACGCAGGTTGATGAAATAGGTATAGGGTGAAGAACCTGTTTTTTGTAGAAACTGCGAACAGAAATAGACCGGGGAAATGTGAAACTCCCGCGCTATATCTTCTACCTTGATCTTCTTTTCTATGTTTTCTTTCATGTAATGAATCGCCAAATCAACCATATCCTGTTCCATTTCCACATGCGAGGGAGTAGATTGACGATACAGATTCAGATATTTGAAGGTGGCCAGATAATAGTGCAACGAAATGCCGGCAAATTGCAAATGTTGCATGCTGTATCCCATCTCAAGCGTGTGATAGATCTGTTCAAAGAGGTTATTTCTATCTTCAATACGTGAGGTGTTGCCCGGAAGGATCTCTTTGGGGTATGAGCCCATCGGATCGGTGTACATGGCAGACTGACTTCCTTTGAAATGAATCCAGTAAATTGTCCACGGATTGGCTTGATTGGCACCATACAAATGTGGAACTCCGGCCGGAAGTATGAAGTATTGGTTTGCAAAAACAGAACGACGCGTTCCCTGCAACTCAAACCACCCTTCTCCTTTGACGCAATAAATTAAGATGTGTTGCGATATACCCTCCGGTCTGGTCCGGAAATGTCCTTCAGCTACAGGATAATAGCCTATATCAGTCAGATGAAGAGTGGACATCATCGGATCCTGTTCCATCATCACCAACACACTGTGAGGGAGAACGATTGCTCGTTGTCCGCTGAAGCCATCTTTTCTTTTCATTTTTCCATTGATTAGATCTTGAGGACAAAACTACTGAAATAATAAGATAGTCCACCTTAATTTGTAATTATTCTATTTGCGCGCTGATTAAAAAGGGGTTATTTTGCATCTGAAATTAATACCTGATAAAATATGAAACACTTGAACAGAGGATTTGTCTATTTCATTTGCATGGTTTCCGCCATGGGCGGATTGCTCTTTGGTTATGACTGGGTGGTCATTGGGGGTGCCAAACCATTTTATGAGCAATTCTTTCAGATTGCAAATGATCCCTTCATGCAAGGCTGGGCTATGAGTGTGGCTTTGTTGGGCTGCCTCATCGGAGCGATGCTGAGTGGTGTACTTGCCGATCGTTTCGGTCGAAAGAAATTGCTGATCGTTTCTGCATTGATCTTTCTGGTTTCTGCCTATTACACCGGAGCAGCTTCCAGCTTTACTATTTTTCTGATCGCCCGCTTTCTGGGGGGTATTGGAATCGGTATTGCCTCCAACCTCTCTCCGATGTATATTGCGGAAGTCTCTCCTTCAGCGATCCGCGGCAAACTGGTTTCTCTGAATCAGCTGACGATTGTACTGGGCATCCTGGGTGCACAGATTGTCAACTGGTTACTGGCCGAACCTGTGCCGGCAGACTATACAGCGCAACAGATTGCGGAGTCGTGGAACGGGACAATGGGATGGCGATGGATGTTTTGGGCAGCAGCATTTCCTGCCGGATTATTCTTTCTGTTGGTGTTTTTTATACCGGAAAGTCCGCGTTGGTTGTACATCAATGGATATAAGGAAAAAGCGTTGGGAGCTCTGACAAAGATTGGTGGCAAGGACTATGCACAGGAAGAAGTGACCGGTATCGAGATGGGACAGATGAAAAAAGCAGATGAAAACGGAGGTTTGAAAAAGTTGTTTAGTCGTCCGATGCGCAAGGTGTTGGTTATTGGGCTTGTGATTGCCGTATTCCAGCAATGGTGCGGCACAAATGTTATCTTTAACTATGCACAGGAGATCTTTCAGTCGGCAGGATTTACGTTGAACGATGTTTTGTTTAATATAGTGATTACCGGTATTGCCAACCTGGTATTCACCTTTGTCGCGATCTTCACTGTCGATCGTTTGGGACGTCGGGCGCTCATGAAGATTGGGGCAGGAGGACTCGCAGGTATTTATCTGATACTGGGTACCTGCTATTTCTTTGAGATCAGCGGATGGTTTATGGTTGTTCTGGTGGTCATGGCCATCGCATGTTATGCCATGTCGCTCGGTCCGGTGACCTGGGTCTTACTCTCCGAAATATTTCCCAATTCAGTGCGTGGCGTTGCCATGGCTGTCTGCACCTTTGGTTTGTGGGCCGGTTGTTTCACGCTGACCTATACCTTCCCTTTGCTAAACGCTTTTCTGGGTAGCAGCGGCACCTTCTGGATTTACAGTTTGATCTGCATCGGTGGATTTATCTTCATTCAAAGAGAGTTGCCGGAGACGAAAGGTAAATCATTGGAAACATTGGAAAAAGAATTGATTAAATGAACAGCAAGATGGTAAAAGCGTGGAGAGAAGAGGTTATCATACCAACCTATGAAATTGGTCAACCTGAAAAGAATCCTATCTTTCTTGAGAAGAGAGTCTATCAAGGTAGTAGCGGCGTGGTATATCCCTATCCGGTAATAGAAAAGATTGCGGATGAAAAAAAGGACAAAGTGTATCATGCCATCTATCTGGAAAATGAATATATCAAAGTAATGATCCTGCCGGAGCTGGGTGGACGTGTGCAAATGGCCTACGACAAGATCAAACAGCGTCATTTTATCTATTACAATGAGGTAGTGAAACCGGCGCTTGTCGGACTGACCGGTCCCTGGATCTCGGGAGGCATCGAATTTAACTGGCCTCAACACCATCGGCCAAGTACCTTTCAGTGTATTGACAGCTCTATTGAGGAGTTTCCGGACGGCAGTGTGACGGTATGGGTCAGCGAAATGGAACAGATGTTTCACCAAAAGGGAATGGCAGGATTCACACTTCGCCCGGGGGTAGCTTATCTGGAGATAAAAGGCAAATTGTATAACCGAACCCCGATGCCACAGACCTTCCTGTGGTGGGCCAATCCTGCGGTAGCGGTCAACGATTATTACCAAAGCGTATTCCCACCGGATGTGAATGCGGTCTTTGACCATGGCAAACGGGATGTATCGACTTTCCCTATCGCAACGGGAACCTATTATAAGATGGATTATTCTGCCGGTGTGGATATCTCTAATTACAAGAACATTCCAGTACCCACGTCATACATGGCGATTCAAAGCCGTTTCAACTTTGTCGGTGGTTATGAGAATGACACCCGGGCAGGAGTGTTGCATGTGGCCAACCATCATATCTCACCGGGCAAGAAACAATGGACGTGGGGAAACGGGGATTTTGGACGGGCATGGGACCGGAATCTAACTGACAAGAATGGTCCGTATATCGAATTGATGGCTGGGGTATACACGGACAATCAACCGGACTTCTCCTGGTTGCAACCGTATGAGGAGAAGAGTTTTACTCAGTATTTCCTCCCCTACCGCGAATTGGGTATTGTCAAGAATGCAAGTAAAGATCTGTTGCTGAATATCGAACAGGGGAAAGGCGAAAAGGTTTGTATCAAACTATTTGCCACTTCTCAACAATCCGTGCGAATCGTCTTGTCTGGCAAAGAAATGCTCTTGCAGGAAGATGAACAGACACTCACACCGGAGGAGGTCTATATCAAAGAGGTTGCGATGACGGGGTGTCGGATAGATGATCTTTCTCTTGCAATTTATAATGCGCAAGGGAAACTCCTGTTGGACTGGAAACCGGAGAAGAAGGAGTCCAAACCTATTCCGGAACCTGCAAAAGCGGCTCTCTCACCGGAAGAGACCCCAACTGCCGAGCAACTTTATCTGACGGGGTTGCATCTGGAGCAGTACCGGCATGCAACCTATAATCCGACCGATTATTATCTGGAAGCGTTGCGACGGGAACCGGATAACGTGCAAAACAATAATGCGATGGGCCTTTGGCTGATCCGTCGCGGACAATTCAGCGAAGCGGAACGTTATCTGCGCACAGCGGTTAAGACGCAGTTACAGCGCAATCCGAATCCGTACGACGGCGAACCGCTATACAATTTGGGACTCTCGTTGCTCTATCAGGGCCGTGAAGAAGAAGCCTACGATGCTTTTTATAAAGCGTGCTGGAATGCGGCCTGGCAGGATGTAGGTTACTTTAGTTGCGCACAGATCTCCGCAAGACAAGGAAGAATGGAGGATGCGTTGGAAGAGATTGATAGAAGTTTGATTCGTAACGGACACAACCACCGTGGCCGTCATCTCAAAACAGCTCTCCTGCGGGTTGCGGGACGACAAGAGGAGGCATTGGCTTTGATCGATGAATCGTTACGGATCGATCGTTTCAATTATGGCTGTCTGTTTGAAAAGTACCTGCTAAACGGCAAAGAGGACTCTCTTGCACTGATGAACAAACAGATGCATGGCAAGGCTTCCAATTATGATGAACTGGCATTGGATTATGTCGCCGCCGGATTTCTGGAAGAAGCAATTAGGGTATGGGAGATGGCAACTCAGTTCGAAACCACTCCGATGACCTGGTATTATCTGGCGTGGGCACAGCACCTGGCAGGCAAAAAGGAGGCGGCAGAGAGTTGGACGAAAGCGGCTGCCCATGCACCGGACTACTGTTTCCCAAACCGTCTGGAAGATATTCTGGTGTTGGAGTTTGCTAAGAAAATGAATCCGACAGATGCAAAGGCTCCGTACTATCTTGGAAACCTTTGGTATGACAAGCGTCAGTATCCGGAAGCGATGGCCAATTGGGAATTGTCCGCCAAATTGGATCAGACCTTCCCAACGGTACTCCGCAACCTGTCGCTGGGATATTTCAACAAGTCGGGAAAGACGCAAGAGGCTGTGGAGTGTTTGGAAAGAGCATTCTCGCTCGATACAACCGATGCCCGCATACTGATGGAGCTCGACCAGCTGTACAAACGGATCCATCGTCCGCATGCTGAACGGCTTGCCTTGCTGGAGAAATACGACAATTTAGTGGAACAGCGCGACGATCTCTATCTGGAAGTAATTACGTTACTGAATCAGCTGGGGCGGCATCAGGAAGCAAAAGAGAGGCTCGACAAACATAAGTTTCATCCGTGGGAAGGTGGAGAAGGTAAAGTGAGTGCACAGTATCAAATCGCGCGCATGGAACTGGCCAAACAAGCACTTCAGTCCGGCAACAATGAAACAGCGATCCAATTGTTGGAAGAGTGCCTGATCTATCCTCCCCATCTGGGTGAAGGGAAGCTTTTTAATGCGCAGGAGAATGATTTCCACTATTATCTGGGATGCGCTTATGAAGCAATGGGTAATCAGGAGAAAGCAGTTTCGTATTGGTTACGGGCAAAAGATGGAAATATCGAACCCGCGGCAGCCATCTACTACAACGACCAGAAACCGGACAAGATCTATTATCAGGGACTCTCTCTGCTGAAACTTGGACGTCAGGAAGAAGCAATAAATCGCTTTCAGCGATTAATCAACTATGGAGAAGCACATCTGAACGACACGATAAAGATGGATTATTTCGCAGTGTCGCTCCCCGATCTGTTGATTTGGGATGATGATCTGAATGTGCGAAACAGGATTCATTGCAATTATATGATGGCATTGGGCCAGCAGGGAATGGGAAACACAACAAAAGCGCTCGAACTGCTGAACAAAGCGGCTGCGTTGGATCCCAATCATCAGGGCATTATGGCGATGAGAAGTAGTTTGCTGTAAGAGTAACAACACCTTAAAAACAAAGAAAAACCATGATTAGAAATTTGATTGTAACCAGTCTGGTGCTGGTAACCTGTCTGATACTGGCAGCATGTCAGCAGGTCAACGCGAAGAAGAGTGATACGAGCATTGATTTGTCCGGAGAATGGCGATTCGCCATTGACCGGGATGATAAAGGGATACAGGAGAAATGGTACAATCTCTCTTTGGAAGAGAAAGTAAACCTACCAGGCTCCATGACTACGAATGGAAAAGGAGATGAGATAACACTCAATACCCCGTGGACAGGCACCCTGAATGACGCTTCCTATTTTGCAAACCCAGGATATGAGAAGTATCGCCAGGCGGATAATATCAAAGTGCCTTTCTTTTTACAACCTGTCAAGTACTACGTAGGAGCAGCCTGGTATCAGAAGGAAGTGATGATTCCTTCCAATTGGAAAGACAGATCTATCCAGCTCTTTCTGGAACGTTGCCATTGGGAGAGTGTGGTTTGGATTGATGGTCATAAAGCGGGGATGCAAAACGCGTTGGGAGCTCCTCATCTCTATGATCTGACTCAATGGTTGACACCCGGGAAACACATCATCACGGTTCGTGTGGATAACCGGACAAAAGAGATCAATGTGGGACCGAACTCCAGTAGTTTGACAGACCACACACAGACAAACTGGAACGGAATGGTTGGAAAACTGGAACTTCAGGCACGACCATCCTTGTTCGTATCGGATGTGAAAGTATACCCCAATCTTGCGGAGAAGAAAGTAAAAGTCAGAATGACGCTGACAAACAATACCGGCAAGAAGGTAAACGGAACAATCAGTTTGCAGGCTCAACCAACTGAGAGCGGTCAAAAACGAACTGCATTGGATACAAAAGTGGTCGTGGACGATACCACCAAAGAGATCGAGCTGGAATACCCGATGGGAAGTGATCCGTTGCTCTGGGATGAGTTTCATCCAAACCTCTATAAAATGGAAGTCTGTCTGGCTTCGGGAAAAGGGAAGGATACCAAAGAGGTGACTTTCGGAATGCGGGAATTTAAGACCAAAGGCACTCAGTTTACCATTAACGGCAGACCAACCATGCTGAGAGGCACGCTGGAATGTGCGATCTTCCCCAAGACCGGTTATCCGGCAACAGACACACAATTCTGGATGGACATCTACAAAGTAGCCAAAGCACATGGCCTGAATCATTTCAGGTTTCACTCCTGGTGCCCTCCGGAGGCTGCTTTTGAAGCTGCGGATCGCCTCGGTCTGTACCTGCATGTTGAATGTTCGTCGTGGGCAAATAGCGGAGCGACCATTGGCGATGGGAAAGCCCTGGATAAATATATCTATGAAGAGAGTGAACGTATTGTCAATGCTTTTGGCAATCACCCTTCCTTCTGTATGATGCTTTATGGAAATGAGCCGGCCGGAGCAGGTTCGAATAAATGGTTAGCAGACTTTGATACGTACTGGAAAAAGAAAGATGACCGTCGGCTCTATTCGACCGGTGCAGGCTGGCCGATACTTCCGGAAAGTGAGTTTAACAGCACTCCTTCACCGCGTATCCAGGGATGGGGAGAGGAACTGAAAAGCATTATCAATGGACAACCGCCACGCTCAGACTATGACTGGGCAGATAAATTGCCTGATAACGGGAAGCCAACCGTAAGTCATGAAATCGGACAATGGTGTGTCTATCCTGATTTCAAAGAAATAGCGCAGTACGATGGTGTATTAAAAGCCCGGAACTTTGAGATATTCAGGGAGAAATTGGAAGAGAATTACATGGCACAACTGGCGGACAGCTTTCTGCTGGCTTCCGGCAAACTGCAGGCTCTTTGTTACAAGGCGGATATTGAAGCAGCTCTGCGTACGAAAGGCTTTGGCGGTTTCCAGCTACTGGATCTGCACGACTTTCCGGGACAGGGAACAGCATTGGTCGGTGTCCTGAATCCTTTCTGGAAAGAAAAAGGGTATATCACCCCTCAAGCATACAACCGTTTCTGCAACGCAACCGTACCGTTGGTTCGTCTTCCGAAAATGTTTTTTCTTTCGAATGAGACGCTGACTGCTTCGGTAGAAATATCACACTTCGGAGAAAAGCCTCTAAATGATGTGGTACCGGCATGGAAACTGGTGGATCAATCGAATACGGTAATTGCTCAGGGAACGTTGGCTAAAACAGAGATTCCAATCGGGAATGGTACTCAACTCGGAGTCATCAGGCAAAGTCTGTCCGGAATAACCAAAGCGACGCAACTCAAACTGTTTGTCTCTGTCGATCAGTTTGAAAACGATTGGGATCTATGGGTCTATCCTTCAAACGTATCGGAAGTGAAGGGCGAAGTACTGGTGACTCAGAAACTGGATGCCAAGGCAATTGAAACGCTGAACAAAGGGGGAAAGGTATTGCTGACTATCACCAAAGGAAGTGTGAAGAAAGAGAAAGGTGGAAGTGTTGCCGTCGGTTTCTCCAGTATCTTTTGGAATACCTCCTGGACAAACGGACAAGCTCCTCATACGCTGGGAATCCTCTGTGACCCGAAACATCCGGCACTGGCTGATTTCCCAACCGAATATCACAGCAACTGGCAATGGTGGGATGCGATGAGTCACTCGAACGCAATTATGTTATCGGACTTTGCTCCGGAACTGAAGCCAATCGTTCGTATTATTGACGACTGGTTCACCAACCGTCCGTTGGGATTGATCTTTGAGGCGAAGGTAGGCAAAGGCTTCCTGCTTATTTCAGGAGCCGACTTGCTGACTGATGCGGATAAACGTCCAGAGGCAAGACAGCTTTTGTCTAGTTTGAAGAGATACATGGCAGGTAGTTCATTCCATCCGGCTACAGCCATTGATGCGAATAAGCTCCTGGAGCTCTTCCAGTAAAAGCTATTCAAAGGAAAAAGCGTGTGTCCCGTTTTCGAGACACACGCTTTTTCATATTTTATCGGGAGTAATTACTTACTAAAGTCTCTTGGAGCCGGTATCGGAGGCAAAGGTTTGCGATCCTTCAGTTGGGCTTTGACCTCTTCAATAGCACGGTTCAGTTGCTCATCTTCACCCGCCCACTCTTTAGCCGGATCATTGTCAATAAGAATATCCGGATCTACTCCATGATTCTCTATGATCCATTCACCTGTCTTTGCATCATAACTGGTAAAGAAAGGCACACGCAGTTGAGATCCATCCATAAATGGCAGCGAACCACTGATACCAATGATACCTCCCCAGGTGCGTGTTCCAATCAGCTTTCCTAACCCCAGCGCACGAAAACCCCATGGGAAGAGATCGCCGTCAGAGGCAGAATATTTATTGATCAGACAGACTTTCGGCCCGATTTGTGTGGCACCCGGTACTTTGCCAATCCGGTCGGATCCACGACGCATGGTAGCCCGATACACTTCACGCGACAAACGTTCAAGAATCATCGGAGATACATTTCCACCACCATTGGCACGGTCGTCGATGATAAGACCTTCTTTGTCAATCTGTGGATAGAAATAACGGGAAAACTCATTCAACCCATCCACACCCATATCCGGAATATAGATATATCCGATCTTACCATCGGAAGCCTCCGATACTTTACGGATATTATCCTGTATCCAGTTATAGTGATACAAAGCGTACTCATCTGCAATTGGAGTGATCACCACCTTGCGGGCACCTTTCTCAGAAGGAGTATTATTCAATGTGATCTCTGTAGGAACATTGGCTTTTCCGGTCAACAGCGAATACATATCTTTCACACTATTGGTCAGAATCCCGTCAATGGCTATGATATAATCGCCATTCTTCGCGCCAATACCCGGTTCGGTAAGTGGTGAGAAGAGTGATTTATTCCAGGAGGCTCCCTGAATAATCTTCTCTATCCGAAAGAATCCACTCTTATCACGCGATACTTGAGCACCTAGCAATCCGGTTTGAATACGATTCGGACGTTCGGTCTCACCGGGATTGAAATACGCATGACCGGAACAAAGTTCGCTGATCATCTCTCCAATGACATAATTCAGATCCAGACGGGTCTTCACATACGGAAGAAGTACGGCATATTTCGCTTTCATAGCTTTCCAATCGACTCCGTGCATGGTCTCGGAGTAAAAGCCATCGCGCATGTGGCGCCAGGCCTCATCAAAGATCTGAGCCCACTCTTTGGGATAGTCCACCGTAACTTTCATATAAGAGGTATTCACCGCATTGCTGAGATCTGCTTTTCCTGAAGGGATATCCATAACATAGATAGAGCCGCCTTTGAAAAAGAGCGCTTTCTTGGATTTGTAATCCACAGACATACTGGCTCCTTCGGCAATCATTTCCTCTTTTTGTTTCTCCATATCATACATTTTAGTACCTCCCTGTCCGGAGTAATATACTTTCTTTCCATCCGAATAATAGGTGTTATTGCCGGAACCCGGCAACCGGATGATACGATCAAAAACACCATCGGGATCAAACTTCAACTCAGACACCTGCTTTTCGGCAGTCTTCTCTGCTTTCTGATCCTCTTTCTTCTCTTTGGCATCTTTCTTCTCTTCTTGTTTCACAACAGCAACCACATCATCCTTGCCCAGGAAAGGAGAAGGGGTCTCTTTAGACAGCAGTGCAAAGTATATGCCGGACATATTATTATAGACATGATTCCATTCCAGAGAGCCGTACGTCGGATTAAAGTCACGGTTGGAAGAGAAAAACAGGTACTTGCCGTCCGTACTGAAGACCGGATTGCCTGAACTGTACCATTTGTCGGTTACAGGGTATTCCCGTTTTTGCTCCAGATTATAGAGATATACAACACTATAATCATTCTCGGCCGAACGACTATAAGTCAGCCATTTCCCATCCGAAGAGATGGATACATCCCCAAATTCACCGGAAGGATCCTGCTTTACAAGAGTCACCTCTTTACTATTTACTTGCAACTGATTGATGCGGTTCTTCCGATCCGTATAGAAAATAGAGGAAGCATCGGGACTCCACTGGAAGGAACGAATATAGGTATCGTTGTTTTTCGTCAGTTGAACCTGTTCGCTTCCCAGAGCATCCTGAAGATAAAGCTCTGTTTCACCTGTCGCGTCGGAGATGTAAGCAATATACTTACCGTCAGGCGACCATTGCGCATTTCGCTCATGTGCTCCGGGAGTTCGGGTCATATTTTTAGTAACGCCCTTATTGGCAGGCAGGTTGAAGACTTCTCCCCGTGCTGTGACAGCAACTCTTTCTCCTGCGGGAGAGATGCTGGCGGATGTTACACTTCCGGACACATCCTTCACCTGATCACGGGCATAAATATTATCAGATTTCAAGGTGATAGTAACCTTCACAGCTTGTTTGGTTGTCGGATCCAGTTTGTAGATATATCCCCCGTTCTCAAACACGATCGACGAACCATTACTACTTGGAAACTTCACATCATACTCCGTAAAGTTTGTTACTTTGCTCGTCTGTTTGGTTTTTGTATTATACACAAACACATTCATGATCCGATCGCGGTCAGAGATGAAAAAGATTTCGTCACCAATCCACATAGGCATGATATCCTGCGCTACATTATTCGTAATATTTTCTGTCTTCTTTGTCTTCTCATTATAGATCCAGACATCATCAGCCATACCTCCTTTGTAATATTTCCAGGTACGGAATTCGCGGAAGACACGGTTGTAGGCAAATAGTTTGCCGTCGGGAGAATAACTGCAAAAGCCTCCTTCCGGCAGCGGAATCACTTGCGACAAAGCGCCCTCCGGTGAAACCGTGTAAAGCAGTCCGGTAAAGCCTTCGCTGATTCGATTACGGTACACGATATTTTTCCCGTCGGGTGTCCAGGTCATTACGATATTATTCGGACCCATCCGATCACCCAGATCATCGCGTTCATTCGTTGCGGTATAAGTCACCCGAAGAGGTTCGCCTCCCGAGGCCGGCATGGAGTAAACTTCAGTGTTACCATCATACTGTCCGGTGAAAGCGATTGTTTTTCCATCAGGAGAAAAGCGAGGAAACATTTCGTAACCCACATGGGAGGTCAGGCGCTGTGCTTCACCACCGTTCGAAGCAACTTTATACAGATCGCCTGCGTACGAAAAGACTATTTCATTCCCGTTAGTTGCAGGAAAACGTAACAACCGGGCTTCGTCAGAGGCTTGTAAAAGAGCTGGAATTGCTGACATTATCAGTAATCCCAGTCTGAATCGTTTATTCATAATTATATCATTAATTAGGTGAAGTGACAAAAGTAATAAAAACAAACAAACCTATCATTCTTAGAGATATAAAATCATTTCGTATCTTTGCCTGTCTTAAAATAAAAAAAGAGAGTATGACAAATGATTCTGACATGACCAAAAGAACGATTAAAGAACTTTCAGAGTACGGTTCGTATGGTGATTTATATCTTTCTCACAAAGGAGGTGAACCTCTTCCTTCGGGTATTGTGCTGAAAGAGATTGTCACATTGGTTCGTGCCATTATTTTCCCGGGTTACTTTGGTGATCCGATGGTAAATAAAAACACAATTCAGTATCACATTGGTGTGAATATAGACAATCTGCAAACTCTGCTGACGGAGCAGATTCTTGCCGGTATCTGCTATAGCAAAAGGAATTGTGAGATCTGTCAGGATAACAATGAGAACCGGCATAAAGCAAAAGAAATAGCCACGAAGTTCATCGCCTATCTGCCTGAACTCCGACGCCTTCTGGGAACAGATGTGGAAGCGGCCTATAATGGCGACCCTGCGGCAGAGAGTTATGAGGAAATAATCTTCTGCTATCCGGCTATCCGCGCCATCAGTAATTATCGGATGGCACATAAATTACAAGAGTTGGGAGTGCCGTTAATACCCCGCATGATAACAGAAATGGCACACAGCGAAACAGGCATTGATATCCATCCGGGCGCTGTCATCGGAGAATATTTTACGATTGACCATGGTACTGGTGTGGTCATCGGGCAAACGGCGATCATTGGCAAAAACGTTAAGTTGTATCAGGGAGTAACATTGGGTGCAAAAAGTTTTCCACTGGACGAAGATGGAAAGCCTATCAAGGGAATTCCCCGTCATCCGATTCTGGAAGACAATGTGATTATCTATTCCAATGCTACAATCCTCGGGCGGATTACAATCGGAGAAGGTGCCAGTATTGGTGGTAACATTTGGGTCACCAAAAATGTGCCCAAAGGTGCAAAAGTGATTCAAAACAGGACGAAAGAGGTTTCTGTTATCACTGATGACAAATAAAAAAGATCCTTTCAGGGTGCAAAACAGAAGATTATTCATCTGATTTTGCTAATTTCGCATCTTTATCAACCAATTTGAATGATTTCAAAACATGAAGTACAAAAGAATATTACTAAAGCTCAGTGGTGAATCGCTGATGGGCGACAAACAATATGGTATCGACGAACTGCGTCTGAATGAATATGCGGAGCAGATCAGAGAGATCTCAAACCTGGGAGTTCAAATCGGTATCGTGATCGGAGGAGGAAACATCTTCCGCGGATTAAGTGGTGCTTCAAAAGGTTTTGACCGGGTAAAAGGAGACCAGATGGGCATGTTGGCAACCGTGATTAACAGTTTGGCGTTGAGCTCTGCACTTACTGTAAAAGGAGTAAAAACAAAGGTACTTACGGCTATCCGCATGGAACCGATCGGTGAGTTTTACAGCAAATGGAAAGCGATTGAAGAGATGGAACAGGGATCAGTCGTTATTCTTTCGGCAGGTACCGGTAATCCTTTCTTTACGACAGATACGGGTTCGTCTCTGCGAGGCATCGAGATCGAAGCGGATGTAATGCTTAAGGGTACCCGGGTAGATGGCATTTATACTGCCGATCCTGAAAAAGATCCAACCGCAACAAAGTATGATGAGATTACCTATGATGAAATATATGTACAAGGGTTGAAGGTGATGGATCTGACCGCCACTACAATGTGTAAGGAAAACAACCTTCCAATCATTGTGTTTGATATGGATACTCCTGGCAACCTCCTGAAGGTTATCAAAGGAGATAAGATCGGAACACTCGTTCATAACTAAGTACGAAATAACAGATTAATACTAATTACAAACAAATTAATGCTATGACACCCGATGTAAAGACATTTCTGCTTGAAGCAGAAGAAATGATGGAAATGGCCACCATACATTTGGATGATTCTCTGGCTCATATTCGTGCCGGGAAAGCGAATGCCCGCATTCTGGACCCCATCCACGTTGATTATTACGGCAGCATGACACCTCTGAGTGGTGTAGCTACCATATCAACACCTGATGGACGTACCATCATTGTTCAACCCTGGGAAAAGAAAATGTTGAAAGAGATTGAGAAAGCGATCCAAAACTCAGACATTGGTATTACGCCGGACAACAACGGAGAGATTATCCGTTTATCCATTCCTCCGCTTACCGAAGACCGACGCAAGCAATTACTTAAACAATCAAAGCAAGAAGTCGAAAATGCAAAAGTGAGCGTACGCAACGCTCGTCGTGATTGCATTGATAGTCTGAAGAAAGCAATAAAGGAAGGTCTGCCGGAAGATGCTGAGAAAGATGCCGAAATGGATGTTCAGAAGATCCACGATAAATATATCAAGCGGCTGGACGATATCTATGCCGCTAAAGAAAAAGAAATTATGACCGTCTGAGTTTATTTCCACTTGCATCTAGGTGCAAGTGGATTTTTTACCAAACTATTGCCGCACGTGAATGGATTAGTGATTAAAAATACAGGGAGCTGGTATCAAGTCAAATGTGACGATGGTGCTCTTGTGGCATGTAAGATAAAAGGAAACTTCCGGTTAAAAGGAATCCGAAGCACAAACCCTGTTGCCGTGGGTGACCGCGTACAGATTGAAATCGCGACGGAAGGCAGTGCCTATATCACTCACATCGAAGATCGACGCAACTATATCGTGCGCAAAGCATCCAATCTTTCTAAATTATCCCATATTCTCGCAGCCAATCTCGATCAGGTTCTTCTGATAATCACAATCAACCATCCTGAAACCAATACTATTTTTATTGATCGTTTTTTGGCAACCAGTGAAGCCTACCGGGTACCCGCTGTTTTGCTCTTTAACAAGACAGATCTGTATGATGAATGGGAAACAAACTACATGAAAGCATTGGTTAACCTGTATGAAGGGATCGGATATCCCTGTCTTTGCATCTCGGCTATTGATCCTGACAGCGTCCGGGAAGCAAGAAAAATGCTTCAGGGAAAGGTCTCACTCGTGTCAGGCAATTCAGGTGTCGGGAAAAGCACATTTATCAATGCGATATTTCCTGAACTGGCTCTACGCACCGAGTCCATATCTGAGCATAACAACAAAGGAACACATACGACCACTTTTTCTGAGATGTTTGAGCTTCCGGAAGGTGGTTACCTGATTGACACTCCGGGTATCAAAGGGTTTGGTACCGTCGGGATGAAGGCTGCGGAAATTGCACATTATTTTCGGGAAATATTCAACGTTTCACCCAACTGCCGCTTCAACAACTGCACCCATATACATGAACCGGGATGTGCTGTAAGAGAAGCTGTTGAGCTCCATAAGATCAGCGAATCGCGCTACACCAGTTACGTCAATATTCTCGAGGACTGCGACGAAGGTAAATATCGTGAATAAAGAGCTTATGAGCAGAATGACGGTCATACTTCGTTGGGGATTCCTTGTTTTATCTGTTATCCTTAGCACACATTTGGCTGTTGCCGGAAGAGCGTGGGACAAACCTATTGTACTAACTCAACCGGATGGCACGCGACTGCACGTGTTGCTTCAGGGTGATGAATTTTTTCACTATTATACAACGACCGACGATTATGTCATTGCCCGTACTGATTCGGACTACTTTGTATATGCAACGTATGACGCGTTCAACAATATTATCCCCGGTACTGTCAGGGTTTCTGATGGCAGCAATCGCACCATCAAGGAGATGAACCACCTCCTCACACTCACCAAAGGATTACCGGAATCTGTAAGGAAAAATATGGAACAAGGAGCCATACAGAGCCGAAGTCTAATGGAAACATCTGCATCCGTTGCAGCATTCCCAACTACCGGTTCTATAATAACGCTTGTCATCCTGGTCAACTTCAGCGACGTAACTTTTAAGACTGCAAATCCCCAGGCATCATTTTCAAACCTGCTCAACCAGGAAGGATATACTATCAATGGAGCAACAGGCAGTGCATACGACTATTTCAAAGCAAACTCCATGGGTAAACTGGATATCACGTTTGATGTCGTCGGACCGGTAACTCTTTCGCAACCACTTTCCTATTATGGCAAAAACGGGTTTGGTTCAAATGGCGATTTTAATCTGGATGTAATGGTAAGACAAGCCTGTGAAAAAGCCAATGAGAATTACAATCTTGATTTCTCGGAATATGATCTGAATAATGATGGAATCATTGATAATGTGTTTCTGATTTATGCAGGTTATGATGAAGCCCAGGGCGCACCATCCACTGCTATCTGGTCGCAACGGAGATATTTCATAACTGCTCCCTGGTCATTGGATGGTGTGAGCATGATGGGCTATGCATGCACCTCCGAACTTCGGGGCACAAGTGGCAGCCAAATAGCTGGCATTGGAAGTTTTTGCCACGAGTTTGCTCATGTGCTCGGCATCCCTGATTTTTATAACACAGTCAGCGCCACCTCGGTCATGAGTAATTATTTTTTGATGGACAACGGCAATTACAATAATAACTCTCAGACTCCACCCTATTTATCTGCGATAGAACGATATGTATGTGGATGGTTGGATCCTGTCGTATTGGATGATACTCCGGCAAATATGACTCTCCCCTCCATTGGCACAAACAACGCTTTCCGGATCAATACAGATACAGAGGGCGAATTTTACTTACTAGAAACACGCAGTGCACAAGGATGGGACACGACCCGTGCGATCAGTAATCTGGGATATGGATTGCTGATCTACCACGTAGACCGTTCAGCGAAGATGATTGAGAAGTGGGGACTGGTCGCGGGTACCAGAGCATTTAATTCTCTGAATGGTGTATCGAGCCACTACTGTTGTTATATCAAAAAGGCTGGTTCTGTCTGGGCCTTTCAGCAACTAAGTTCCAATCGGTTCTCTGATGAGACGATACCCAATGCTCTATCCTGGAGCGGAAAATCAACAAAAGTTCCTTTAAGCGAAATTGCGCTTAATGACAAACAGGTTTCTTTTAAAGTTTCAGGAGGTTTGACTGACGTATCTGAAGTCTTGTCCGGTAGCGTCGCCTGTTATCTGGAAAACAGTAACATCATTATCAAAAACATCCAAAGCAAAAGCCAGATTTCTGTCTACTCTCTGGGAGGTACTTTGTTGCATTCTTCTACAACAGAAGAGGATCTTATTTTGCCATTCCCAGAAGGGTTGCAAACATGTATTGTACAAGTCGCTAACGCAACCTCAAAACATTCCTTCAGATTGCTTCGTACCAAGTGATTCTATTTCAAAAGACAATAAGACAACTGAAATCCCGTTTAAAGGATGATAGAATAAGCAAATGAAAAGATATATACTCCTTCTTGGTTTTTTAAGCTGCTTCAGCATGCTTTTCGCCCAGTCTCAAAAGGTGAAAAACCAGCCGTATGCGGATCAGAAGATCTTTCATTACGGCTTTATGATGGGTATTCACACGCAAGATCTGGAATTCTTTCATACCGGTATTACAACACCAAAAGGAGAAACATGGTTTGCCGAGATTCCCAATCACAATCCGGGATTTAATGTGGGACTGATCGGAGACTTGTACCTGACTCCGGTACTTAATCTTCGCTTCTCTCCTTCTCTCTACTTCGGCGATAAAAACATCGTCTTCCGAGACTATAATTCCGGGAAAGAGACGAATATGACTATGAAAACAAACTATCTGATGCTCCCGATACACCTAAAGTTCAGTTCTGAGCGTTTAAACAACATTCGTCCGTATCTGATTGCCGGTCCGAGTATCGCTTTTGATTTATCGAAGAAAAAAGGAAGCGAGTTGCTTGCCAAGACTGTTGCAACCTATTTTGAGATTGGCATTGGATGTAACCTTTATTACCGCTATTTCAAGTTCTGTCCGGAGCTTAAGTTTTGTCTGGGTCTGAATGATCTTTTGGAAAAAGACAGAAGCGATCTTGTCATTCTTGATAATATCAAGTATACCAACGCTCTATCAAAGATGACTTCCCGATTATTTGTCTTATCGCTAAACTTCGAATAATCTATTCGACCCCGATGGCTTTATAGATAACCTCATGAATCCGGGAACGGATACTCAGAGAAGACAACTTGTTATTCCCCCGTGATGGATTGACACGATTGCTTAGAAAGATATAAATGAGCTGGTTATGGGGATCTACCCAATAGCATGTCCCGGTAAAACCTGTATGGCCATATACGTCTTCTGTTTTTGATGCTGCCTCACAAACCGGACTCAGATTCTTATCTCCTTTTACCGATTTATCAAATCCAAGACCCCGACGGCTATATTCACTTTTACTCTCAGTAAACAAACGTACGGTCTTAGCTGATAAAAATCGCTCGCCCCCATACGTTCCCTGATTAAGCAACATTTGGAGATACTTCGCGATATCGTTTGCATTGGAGAAGAGTCCCGCATTACCAGCCACACCTCCCAACACAGCGGCTGCTTCATCGTGTGGATAACCCACAAGTAGTTGCTTCCGAAGGAACTGATCATCCACAGTTGGAGCGATGGAACTCTTTGGCACACGTGCTAGCGGACGAAAGCCCAGATTAATTGCACCCAACGGACGAAAAAGAGTACTATCCAGATAGGTATCAAAAGAGTCTTTTGTAATCACATCAACAAGCTCTTTCAAGAGAATAAAATTAAGATCACTGTACTGATATTCATGGAGTGGTCCCAATGGGCTTCGTACAATCTCTTGCATGACGGTATCCCTGAATGAATCTTTCAGATACATTCCCTCAGCCATTTGGATCGTATAATCAGCTTTTCGAACCGGAGAAACCAGTTTTTTGTCAAACTTAAAGTTCTTATTTGCATAGGAAGTTCCATCAAAAGGAAGAGTATATATTTTATTACGTTTCCGTGACAGAAGCGGACCTTGATAGCTGTTCTTATTAATCAGTTTCTCATAAAAAGGTAGAAAGGGTGCCAAGCCCGATTGGTGGTACAACAGATCACGTATGGTCAGATTTTCTTTGTCTGTCTGGAGGAGAAAGGACAGATAGGACGAAACTTTATCATCCAAACGAATCTTCTTCTGGTCATACAGTTTCATGATTGCCGGAAGAGTCGCCGTTGTTTTGGTCAGAGAAGCCAGATCATATAGATCAGAGTTCTGAACAGAATGTGTTTTTGCATAATCAAAATAGCCAAAAGCACGATCATAAATCACAGTTCCGTTTTTAACGACCATCACCTGACAACCGGGAAAAGCTTTCTCTGTGATTCCTTCATTCACAACATCTTCTATCTCATCCAAGACCTCATAGGAAACACCTATATCCATCGGACGGGAATAAGAAATACGTGTTTTCGGGAGTGTAAGTCCGGTTCCTTCTGAAAACAGATCAGTCACGGTAACCGGAAGTTTCCCCTGCACCTCAATGCCTCCAAAAACTGCTTCCGCAGCTGATTGCTGCATTTCAGCGGTATTCTCATATGCCAAAACAACAGACCTGGCAAACTTGATTGATTCGCTGAAGTTGGACATCTGATAGGGGGTTACAAAAAAGACCAACGTGACCTGATGCGTTTTGCAAAGTTCCACCAGTGCCTGATCTTCAGCGGCTCTTGAAGAGTGAATAGAAATAATCAATTGAGGATAATCTTTCAGAGTAGTGCTCCACTTATCAGACTCTTTCTTGGGAATAGTATACGAGATTGACTGACAAGGAACGCTATGATATGCTTGAATCTGTTCCAGAAAGGGTGTTTTTGAATCAGCACCGATGGAGAGAGAAGCTATTGGAGAAGTGCTCAATTGATGCAAGGGCAAGTTTTCTGATTCATTCTTTAATACCGTTATGGAACGTCTATACAACGTGCTGTTCAGTGACTGTGCAAAGATTGGATTCAGACGCTCTTTCAGATTCTCCAGGTTGACCTGCTTATAGTCATTCAATCCGACAATGTATTTATAGGTCAGAATCTTCATCACTTTTTCCTCAAGCATAGCACGCGTTAGGACTCCCTGATCCAAAGCGTCTTTAATCTGTTGGATCTGCATTCCTAAGTTATCCGGATCAAGCAAGACATCATTACCGGCAAGTAATGCACGTACACACAGATTTTCTGAAGAAGAAACACCTTTCATCACTAAAGCATCTGTAAAAATCAGACCTCCGAACTGCATAGACTCCTTAAGCAAATCACCAACTACTTTTGGAGAGAGACTGGCCGGTTGATAAGTTGTATCAAGAGCCGGGACATATAAATGTCCGCTCATCATGCCATCTATACCCGATTCAACGATAGCACGAAAAGGATATAATTCAACCGCGTTCAGCCTTCTCTTTGAGTGTTCAACCACAGGCAGTTCCTCGTGTGAATCAGTAGAAGTATCACCGTGACCTGGAAAATGTTTACCGACAGCAATAACACCCTGGCTCTGGAGACCCTTAAAATAGGCAATGCAATTAGTAGCGACATTATCTGGTATTTCACCAAAAGATCTGTACCCAATGACAGGATTTGCAGGGTTGCTGTTCACATCAGCCACCGGCGCAAAATTAACATGAATCCCCATCTCCCGGCACTCTCTTCCAACTTCTTTACCATAACAAAAGAGTAACGAATCATTATTCATTGCACCCAACGTCATATTCTTCGGAAACTGAATCGTGTTCGCAAGTCGCATGGATAACCCCCACTCACCATCCAGAGCTACAAGCAAAGGCACGGTGGCACAGCTTTGAGAAAAATTCGTTACAGCCGCCTGCGCTTCAGCGTCTCCTTTCTGAAACAAGACACCTCCAATATGGCTTTCGTAGATAAGATTCTGTATCTCATTCTTATTCGCTTCAGATAATTCCGGAGAAACAACCATCATAAACAACTGACCGATACGTTCCTCCTGTGTCATGGCATTGTAAATGGAATCAACCCAATTACGGCAATCTGTCTCGTTTTTATAGGGTGCCAGAAGATCAGGTATCAGAATTTGAGCAGAAAGTGGAACAAAGGAAGCCACAGTATATAAAATAACGATGAGAATACGTTTCATTGAATAGTAGGTGGATATCATTAGAATAAATGGTTATATCTGCAAATATATCGATTCTAACGCAATAAAAAAAGAGAAGGAAGGATCAATACAAAAGTCACAATCAATTAATGACGGAATTATTTGAATATCTGAATAAAAAGCTGTTACTTTGCACCGCTTTAGCGCAATCTCTTATAAGAAAGTACTTGTAATATTGCGTCTTACTAAAATTTTTAAAGGCACAAAAGACATGGATTTAATTAAAGTAGCACAAGAGGCTTTCAAAGTTGAAAGTCCAGAATTTCCGGCATTCAAAAGCGGTGATACAATCACAGTAGCTTACAGAATCAAAGAGGGTAACAAAGAACGTATACAGTTGTACCGTGGTGTAGTTATTAAAATTGCAGGCCATGGCTTCAAAAAGATGTTCACAGTTCGCAAGATGTCTGATAATATCGGCGTTGAAAGAATTTTCCCTTTGGATTCACCTTTCATTGAAAGCATCACGTTGAACAAAGTTGGTAAAGTTCGTCGCGCTAAGCTTTATTATTTGCGCAAACTTACCGGTAAAAAGGCCCGTATCAAAGAGAAGAGAGTCTAAGTTTTCTTTCTTCCGAAAGAATAAAAAAAAGAGAATACACACCGTGTTCTCTTTTTTTGTTTTATCCATACCCCATCAATCGCCGGACTCGTAAAAAAAAGAGGATGTATCTTTGATAGACACATCCTCTCCTGAATTCTTCGTATATGGATTATTCCATGTTTAAAGTGAAGCGTTTGAAATCAGTAACAGTAAGATCTTTTGCTTGCTGTTGCAGATACTGTTGGATAGACATCTTATTATCTTTAATAAACTCTTGTTCCAACAAACAAACTTCCTTATAGAATTTAGCGATACGTCCCTGTGCAATACGTTCGATCATATTCTCAGGTTTTCCTTCCTGACGCGCTTTATCGGCAGCAATTGCCAACTCACTGGCCAGCACTTCCTGAGAAACACCTTTTGAATCAATGGAAATAGGATTCATTGCAGCGATCTGCATGGCTACATCTTTAGCGATTGTAGTATCAACCACCTGGTTCAAAGCAACGATAGAAGCAAGTCTGTTTCCCGGGTGAATGTAAGCATAGCTGGTTTTACCTTCTACGAAGCAATAGCCATCCAGTTCAATTTTTTCACCGGTGATACCACTTCTTTCTGTAACAGTTGCTGCAACTGTAGAATTAGAAAAAGGAAGAGCTTTCACCTCGTCAAGGTTCTGGCATTTATTAGCGATTGCTGCATCCAGAATTTCTTGTGCTAAGCCGACAAAATCAGCATTCTTTGCCACAAAGTCCGTTTCACATTTTAAAGCGATGATTGCAGAAAATTCTCCAACCGTCTTTGCCAAAACACATCCTTCAGAAGCTTCGCGATCTGAACGCTTTGCAGCTACTGCCTGACCTTTCTTACGAATAATTTCCATTGCTTTGTCAAAATCGCCATCAGTTTCAGTGAGCGCATTTTTACAGTCCATCATACCTGCACCACTCATTTTACGCAAGTGAGAGATATCTGCCATTGTTACTGCCATAATAGTCTTATATTATTTGTTTGAAATATTATTTTAAAAAAAATGCTGACTAGTCTGCTTATCAAGAAATACTCGACGCAGGACTAATCAGCACAAATTGATATCAATTTATTCCTCGTCTTCTTTGCCTGAGAATTTAGAAGCCACCAAAGCGTTCAGAGCTTCACCATCTTCTTTCTTGATTCTCTCTTTTCTGACAGGTCTTTTTCTATCTTTCTTCTCCGGTGCTTCTTCAGACTCAACATCCTCTTTTTCAATCTTTCTTTCCTGTAAGCCTTCTTTCATTGCCGCAACAATAGCCGATGTAATAATATCGATTGATTTGGCAGCGTCATCATTAGCAGGAATAACAAAATCAATCTTAGAAGGATCTGAGTTTGTATCAACAATACCGAAAACCGGAATACCTAATCTGTTTGCTTCCTGAACAGCAATATGTTCTTTCATCACGTCAACAATGAAAAGAGCAGAAGGGAGTCTGTTCATATCAGCTATACTACCAAGAGTCTTCTCCAATTTAGCTCTCTGACGAGTGATCTGGAGTTTCTCTCTTTTTGAAAGATTATCAAAAGTTCCGTCTTTGATCATCTTGTCAATCGTAGTCATTTTTTTCACAGCTTTACGAATAGTAGGGAAGTTGGTCAACATTCCACCTGCCCAACGTTCAATAACGTATGGCATTCCTACTTCCGAAGCTTTATCAGCAACAATTTGCTTTGCCTGTTTTTTAGTAGCGACAAACAGAACTTTCTTTCCTGATTTCACAATCTGGCGAAGAGCATCTGCTGCTTCATCAATTTTCACAACTGTTTTATGGAGATCTATGATGTGGATACCATTCTTTTCCATAAATATATAAGGAGCCATCGCGGGATTCCACTTTTTTGTCAAGTGTCCGAAGTGTACACCCGCTTCTAATAACTGATCGAAATTTGTAATAGACATTGTCTTTTTTATAATAAATTGTTTACTTTCTTTTGATTAAATACAACCGCCAAGTAGTTCTCTTAGAAATCTTGCCGGTTTAGATACTAAACGATAACAGATCCAACAGCAAAAACGATTAACGTTTGCTGAACTGGAATCTCTTTCTTGCTTTCGGACGACCCGGTTTTTTACGTTCAACAACGCGTGAATCACGTGTTACAAATCCTTCTGCACGAAGAGCAGACTTGTCTTCTGGATTGATTTTGACCAAAGCACGAGCAATCGCTAAACGAAGAGCTTCTGCCTGGCCATTATACCCACCTCCATCAAGATTTACCTTGATATCGTATTTTTCAGCAACACCCAATGTATTCAAAGGTTGTTTTACAATAAACTGAAGAATAGAAGAAGGAAAATAAACATCTAGTTCACGCTTGTTAATAACAATATTTCCGGTTCCTTCGCTTACGAAAACACGAGCTATTGCAGCTTTACGTCTGCCTATTGCATTAATTACTTCCATCTTATTTATTTAAGAGCGTTTATATCAATTTCTTTGGGCTGTTGAGCTTGTTTATCATGCTCTGCTCCTGCAAACACATACATATTACCAATAACCTTATCAGCAAGTTTATTTTTTGGGAGCATGCCTTTCACTACTTTACGGAGTAATTTGTCCGGACCTTTCGCCATCAAATCCGCAGGATTGTATGCACGTTGTCCACCTGGATAACCTGAAAAACGATAATAAACACGATCGTTCCACTTGTTTCCGGTCAATTGAATTTTATCTGCGTTGATAATAATCACATTATCACCACAATCTACATGGGGAGTAAAGCTTGGTTTGTACTTGCCTCTTAATAGTTTGGCAACTTTTGCACCCAAGCGCCCCAATACCTGATCGGTTGCATCCACAACAACCCATTCTTTCTGTACAGTTGCTTTATTGGCAGAAATGGTCTTATAACTTAAAGTATCCACTGCTATTTTTTTTAGTTAGTTAATTAATAAATCCGTTAATTGCTCACTTCTGACCGACCGAACACAGATCCATCAAACCACTTACAATTAAACTCTTACACTCTTAGACAATAATCGGACTGCAAAGGTATGCCTTTTTATGAAATTCTCAAAAGGAATGTAGAATATTTTTGCGACTGAAAGTTATTTTTCATCAGACTGACTCTCTGAGTTACAGCGTTTACCCTGTACCGGCTTACCTTTTCAATGAATTAATCAGACTCTCTGCCGCTCGTTCAGGAGCACCGGGACCTCCCAGGCGATTCTTCATCTCAGCATAACCCTGCAACATTTGATTTCTTGCTTCCCTGTTATAGATGATCTCATTCAGCTCAGTTTGCAGACGTTCCCGGGTAATCATGAATCCAAGTAATTCCTTACAGACTTCTTTTCCGGCAATCAAATTGACTAAAGAGATGAAGGGAACCTTAATCAATGGGCGCAGGATCCGATACAAAACCGGAGGCATTGAAAAACTATAACAGACGATCTGAGGCACATCAAACAAAGCTGTTTCCAGGGTTGCTGTTCCGGAAGTGACCAAGGCGGCTGTTGATTGTTGAAGCAAAGGATATGTTTGTCCGAAAACAATGCGACAGCTTTCATTCTTGATTTGAGCTTGGTAAAATGACTCATCAATACCGGGTGCTCCTGCTATGACAAACTGAAAGTCAGGAAACAAATCAACAACAGACAACATATGATTCAGATTGGCTTCTATCTCTTGTTTTCGACTGCCGGCAAGTAACGCAATAATAGGTTTATCCGACAACTGATTCCTCTTCTGAAAAGAAGAAACAGGTTCTTTGGGCAGCGATTGATAAGCCGATACTTCATCCACGGAGGGGTTACCAACATACTCTATTTCATATCCATGCTTCTTGTAAAATTCCACTTCAAAGGGAAGAATCGAATACATACGATCCACATATCTCTTGACGCTTTTTATCCGATACTCTTTCCACGCCCAGATTTTCGGCGAGATATAATAGTACACCGGAATAGAAAGTCTGGTCTTGACATATTGTGCTATCTTCATATTAAAACCGGGATAGTCAACAAGAATCACCACATCCGGATTGAACAGGGAAATATCTTTTTTGCACTTCCTGATATTATTCAGGATGGTCGGAAGATGAGAGATAACCGGAATAAAGCCCATATACGCCAACTCACGATAATGTTTGATCAATTGCCCTCCTTGAGCAGCCATCATATCACCACCAAAGAAACGAAACTCAGCCTGATGATCCCGCTTTTTCAACGCAGCCATCAGATGCGATGCATGTAAGTCTCCGGAGGCTTCTCCTGCAATCAGATAGTACTTCATAGATTCTCTTTAGTAACAGTAGCCCAATCCTTTAACCGCGGGAAAGCTTCATAGGCAGTAAGATCTACTTTACAAGGAACAATTGATATATAGCCGTTGGCCACAGCCCACTCATCTGTCTCCTCATTTTCAAGTTCTTTGTTGATAAAAAAACCGGACAACCAATAATAGGACCTTCCGGATGGATCTTTCCGGTGAAGAAACTCCTCAGTCCAATGTCCTTTGGCCTGTTTGCAAATCCGGATCCCTTTGATCACCCCTACCGGGAAATTCACATTCAGACAAATATCATCCGGCATTTCCTGATTCAGGGCACGGGTAACCATACTTTGAACATACTTTTTCAGTGGTGAGAAGTCCGCGTCCTTACTCATATTACAAAAAGAAAAACCAATCGCAGGAATGCCATATACAGCTCCCTCCAGGGCTGCGCCCATTGTACCGGAATACAAAATACTGATCGATGTATTTGAGCCGTGATTAATTCCCGACAATATAAGATCCGGCTTACGATCACACAATTTATCAAAAGCCAGCTTGATACAATCAACCGGTGTTCCTGAACATATATATAAGGTGTAATCATCATCCTTCACCACATGATGAGCCCGGACCGGCTGACTGGATGTAATCGCACTCGACTGTCCAGAACGTTGAGAGTCGGAAGCAACGACCAGCACACGTCCTAAGGGTTTGACAAATTCAATCAAAGAAGACAATCCCTTGGCTTGATAGCCATCATCGTTGGTAATAAGTATGATTGGTTTTTCTTTATTCATAGTAAATTTCTGATTATGATAAATTATTCTTTTGATACACGGAAGGAGAAACTCCATATTGCTCTTTGAATCGACGGCTAAAATAGAACGGATCCTTGAAGCCAACCTTGTAGCCAACTTCGGAGACTGTATATTCACCGGTCCGGAGCAACTCTGCCGATATTTTCAGTCTGTATACGCGTATGTAATCATTCGGCGAATAACCTGTAAGATCTTTTAATCTCTTAAAGAAAACAGTACGACCTAAATTAATCATTCCCGCAAAATCATCCACTGAAAATTCAGCGTTCGAAAGATTAGTATCCAGTATCCTTTGAATATCTTCCATGAATACACGATCCTTTTCTGAAGTGGTAATTTTAGGTGCTGCAAGCGCCTGGTTTTCGGAAAAGAACTGCTTAAACTGTTCCTGTTTCTCTATCAGCTTAATAATACGCGTGATCAGATACTTCAGACTGAATGGTTTTGTGATAAACGAATCTGCTCCCGCCTCAATAGCTTTCAACTGATATTCCGAAGAAGGATTACCCGACAAAAGTATGATCGGAATATGGAATGTTTGCGAATTGGTTTTTATCTTCCGGGCAAGTTCATACGCATCTTTTTTGGGTAAGTCCACATCCACAATTACCAAAGAGGGTTTTAATTGGGACACTTTGAGATAGGCATCCATACCATCTTCAGAAGTTTCAACCGTAAAATACTTACCCAGTTCTTCTTCCAAAAACAAGCGTACATCTTCATTCGCATCGGCAACAAGTACAGAATATTCTTTTAATTGTCCGGACTGAGGAAGAGCGATTCCTTTATCCTGAGTCAGCGTAAAGAAAGACTCCGGTACATTGATCTCCTTTCCTGCCTTTCTCGACTTCGTTATGAAATCATGTTCCTGATAAACATCAGAAGTTCCGGAAAGAGTGATAATGCATTGGAAACAGCCCTGCGCATCTTTCTCAAAGTGAATATTTCCCTTATGCAAAACAGCCAGATCAGATGCTTGCTTCAAACCGATATCGGTCGGCGTAAATAAATCCGGACTTGCAGACACCTCTCCATTGATCATCCGGATCACTTCCGGAGAGATATCGGTGCCACTATCTGATAACCGGATGGATACTTTATCCTGATCAGTTCCAATCTCAAGAGAGACTCTCCCCTTGTTTGCAACAGATCTCAATTCACGGGACAACAGATAAAAGAGTATCTTTCCTAATTTAATCTTGTCAATAGGAACGACCAGTTCCTCCTCAGAAGAATGAAACTCGTACAAGACACCTTTTGATTTTGCCAAACCGGCAAACTCCTGGAAAGAAGCATACACAAAAGAGACCATATCAGTTACTTCCAATGTCAGAACCGTCTCTTCCACTTCAACGCTCTTGTGCTCAAAAATCATATCAATCATGGATACCAATTGATTACAGTTTTTGTTAATCCATTGAACCTGATTTTTAATATGATCGGTCAAATAGGGTTGTTTCTCTATTTCCTCTACAGAGTGTTGGATACTGGACATCGGCATCCTGAGTTCGTTCGACATTTTGGATAGAAACCGCACCTTGTATTTCCCCAGCTCTTTATCGACCGTCGTCTGTGTGTTCAAGAGATTAATCTTTCGCACAATCCTGTAAGTCACAAACAAAACCAAGACAATAGCCACGAAATAAAAGAAAAATGCATAACCGGAACGCCAAAGCGGTGGCTTAACAACAACGAGTATTTCAGTATCCTGAGCATTCCAAACCCCGGCACTGTTACATGCCTTGATCTTCAACCGATACTTCCCTGCCGGAAGATTCCGGTAGGTTGCCTGATTATAAATGGAAGGTGTACTCCATTCCTGATCGAAACCTTCCAAAATATAGGAATACTTATTCAGATAGTCATCATTGTAGTTGGGCAGTAAAAATTCAAAGGTCAGGTTGTCTTTCCCATACTCCAACTGTATTTCTTTGGAATAGGAGATGGCCTCTGAAAAAGAGGACGATCCTGTTTCCGCAAAAACAGTTTCACCGTTAATTTTCAAGTTTGTGATTACCACAGGGGGAACATAGCTATTCCGATAGAAGGTATTAGGGTTAAACATATAACATCCGTATTTACTTCCAAACAACAATACACCTGATCCACACTTTACACCCGAAGCCGCATTATATACATTCCCCAGATTCATATTTGCGAAACGGTAGTTCTCAAAAATCCGGGCATCCGGATTAAAACGGGAAATACCATATTCTGTGCTGATCCATAAGGCGCCGGAATTATCTTCCTCAATATTCTTCACGATATCATTGGGCAATCCGTTCTTCGTTGTATAATGCTCGACGTAAACAGCATTGAAATCCGATTTCTTGACATAGCAGGTCATTCCTCCACCCTTTGTTCCAATCCACAGTTGACCATATTTATCTTCATGGATCACTTGTGCTTGTTTTTTACTGAGATCACGGGTATCATACTTTTCGTAGGGAATGAATGTATAACGAAGAGGATTCTTTAAGATGGAGTCCGGATTAAACACGACCAATCCCTCCTCGGCACCCGCCCAGATATACCCTTTTGAGTCCAGCGTCATACAGTAAACAGAGCCGATCGGCTTTTCCGGAATGCCTCCCAAATGCACTTCCGAAATGAATGAAGTAGAAGCAATACACAATCCTTTATCAGCAAGGCCGATCCAGATTCTGTTTTTCTTATCACACAACAAGGCATTTACCCTATTGCCGGACAAAGAGCCCACACTTCCCGTCACAGCAGTTTGCACCACCGGAACTGCATATTCATTAGCATAACAGGCAATCCCGTCAGATTCAGAGCCCAGCCATATACGATTGTCCGAGTCAACCGTCGAACAGGTCCAGGCGAAAGTGCTATTTACTTTTTTCTTCAAAATGCCGTTTTCAGTGTAAATATTGATATTTCCGGCTGCGCTGGCCATCCATAAATTTCTCTCCGCGTCTTCCTGAATGGCCATTATCGAGTTTTCTCTTCTCAAAAGGTTCTCGTTTTCCGGGAAGAAGGTTCTGATTTTATATTTCGGCAGGGTGATTCTGGTAATACCATTATACTCTGTACCCACCCATAATACACCCGATTTATCCTCCAACAGGGTTAAAATATCATTGGAACTAATCGTATTCAGCTGATTGAGACTCGTGGAAATATGTTCCAGATTTTCCGTTTTCGGATCATACATGAATAGTCCGTTCCCATAGGTAGAGATCCAGAAAATACCCCGGGAATCCAGTAAAAAATTATACCGTTGCTGTCTCGACAAAAGATCGGCATCGTCTTGAATCAACTGAATTCTTTTGCTTTTCCCGTCACTCTTATAAAGCCAAACGACACCTTTATCGTCATACACCCATAGATTTTTAGCATTGTCAGTTTTAAAAGAGAGATTGCTCAACGTCTTTTCTCCTAAAAGTCCTTCAGCTCTTTGAGTCAGAAGTGTTTCAGTATCGAAAATATAGAATGAATTGTTTGTAGAAAAGAGCACACTGTTCTCGTTGATCTGAACAACCTCTTTTAGTTCGCCTTTACTCAACTCATCCGGAAGTGATACCGGATTCTGAAAAAGCTTGCTCTTCTTATTGTACACAAGGACAATCTTACTCTGGGTAAAGAAAAAGAGTTTATCCCGGGTCATGGCACAAGAGATAATCCCCAGGTCATTCCTGTCATTATAAACTCGTTTCATTTCATTCGTATAGAAATAAATACCCGAGTCGGCCGTGATAATCATTCCAATATCCGGAGAGGAATTGATCATCCGGATTGCATTGTCAAAAAACTGCTTTCCATCGGGCTCAAAAGCTATGCAGTGAAACCCTCTATCGTCATAAGAAACGCGCAAACATCCGTTTTTTGTTCCCCACAGCCAATTTACGCCGGACGAATCAACAAGTATCTCATCATAGGACTTGTTGCGAATATCCGGTTTGGCATAGGCAACAAACTGTTCTTTGACGGGATCGTAACAAAAAAAACGTCCGTCTTCGGCTTTCATCCAGACAAATCCATGTTTATCTTTGGTCAAAGAGAGGATGGCATTCTGACCGGGTGCATATTGTTTACCTCCTGATAAGTTCAAATCGACAAATTGTCTTCCGTCAAAGCGATTCACACCGTCAGAAGTCGCAGCCCATATAATTCCCTGTTCATCCTGCATAACTTGCCAGACTGTATTGTGAGAAAGTCCCTCGGATGTCGTATAGGTTGAAAAATGATATCCATTGACGGCATTAGTCCTCAGACTGTATGAAACAAAAAGAATGACCAGGCATATAGCATATACCTTTTTCACACTCCTTGCGAATTTCATAAAATCATTCGTTGTCATCTAAAAACAGCTTTTTTCAAGAATAACAAGTAGTTATAGTTTTGTACGTGAACAAAAGTACAGATAAAATGTCAATTTATCCATGTCTGCGAACAAAAAAAGCACTCCATGAATGAATATATACAGGAAGAGATGCTGTATGATTTATTACTTAACAAAACCGGACACAAAAAACTCAGAAAAAAAAATGATGGTAAAAATGACATTTATCCAATACATATTGTATATTTGTCTGTCATTCAAAATCATAAATTTATTAACCATGTTCATTCTTGCTTTCTGATAAAGCAAATCATGAAACAATTATTCAACTAAAGATGAAAAAAGGTATCTTAGGAATGATAGCCATGCTATCCATGACATTCACCGGAGCTTTTGGACAAACTTCAGCTCTTAACATTGAAGTGAACGCCAAAAAGCCCGTAGCTCAAATTAACCCACACATGTACGGTGTCTTTTTCGAAGATATCAATTTTGGGGCAGACGGGGGTCTGTACGCTGAATTGATAAAGAATCGTTCTTTCGAATTTACCGACAGTCCACTGATGGGATGGACATCGTATGGAAAAGTGCAGATCAAAGATGAAAATCCATGCTTCGAACGTAATCCACACTACGCCAACCTCACTTTTAACGGAGAGTTAAGAGGATGCGGACTGATTAACGAAGGATTCAGAGGAATCGGTATAAAAAAAGGGGAAACCTATAAACTTTCTTTTTATGCGCGTACACCCGAAGCTGCTAAGATTAGAGTTGAGTTCTTTGACAGCAACAATAATCAGGTGCAAAATCTGACCATTGATGTCGTATCGAAGGAATGGTCGAAAGTATCAGCCGATCTGACCGCAACATTTACAGATTCGCATGCCCGTATTCGCCTGGGACTGATCACAAAGGGATCGGTTGATATGGATCATATCTCCTTATTCCCCAAGAACACGTTTAAAGGACGCGAAAACGGACTCAGACAAGACCTTGCGCAAGCTTTAGCCGATCTGCATCCCGGTGTTCTCCGCTTTCCGGGCGGATGTATCGTTGAAGGAAACGAACTCACCAGTCGCTATCAGTGGAAAAACACGGTAGGAAAAGTAGAAAACCGTCCCTGCAATGAAAACAGATGGAATTATGAGTTTCAAAACCGCTTCGCACCGGACTATTTCCAATCGTATGGGCTTGGTTTCTTTGAGTTTTTCCAATTGGCAGAAGATATAGGAGCAACAGCTCTGCCTGTTTTGAATGTAGGTATGTCGTGCCAGTACGCAAGAGCAAAAGAACTTGTACCGTTGAATGAGCTGGATCCTTATATTCAGGATGCGATCGACCTGATTGAATTTGCAAATGGTCAGACAAGCACAAAATGGGGAGCGCTGCGTGCTGAAATGGGACACCCTGCTCCTTTCGGGCTGAAGTATCTGGCTGTTGGAAATGAACAGTGGGGGGCTCAATACCCGGAAAGACTCGAACTGTTTGTGAAAGAACTACGGATCAAACATCCGGAAATTGAAATTATTGGAAGTTCGGGACCCTCTGCCGAAGGCAAAGATTTTGAGTATTTGTGGCCTGAGATGAAGAGACTGAAAGTAGATCTTGTTGACGAACATTATTATAAAGCACCGGAGTGGTTTTTAAACAATGCAGCGCGCTATGATCAATATGACCGCAAAGGCCCGAAAGTGTTTGCCGGTGAATATGCTGCTCACACCCGTAACAAACGCAACAATTTCGAAGCTGCTTTGGCTGAAGCAGCCTTCATGACGGGTTTGGAAAGAAATGCTGATATTGTTCGTCTGGCTACCTATGCGCCACTCTTTGCCCATAAAGATGCATGGCAATGGGGTCCGGACCTTATCTGGTTTGATAATCTGAGTATGTATAAAACTCCGAATTACTTTGTGCAACAAATGTATGCCATGAACAAAGGTACAGATGTGCTTGCCATGACCATGGACAAGAAAGCTATCACCGGACAGCAGAATCTCTATGCGAGCGCCGCATTGGACAAAAGCAGCAACGAAATCATTCTGAAGATTGCCAACACGCAGGAAAACGAACTGAATGCAGCAATTACACTCAACGGCATTAAACAGGCAAAAGCATTGAAATGTATTACATTCACTGGAAACCCGACAGACGAGAACAGTCTGGAAAAACCAGTAAACATTGTTCCTTCTGAAACAGCACTTCCTACCTGCTTGAACAACGTTGTAAGCATCTCGCTGAAAGGTAAATCATTCACAATCGTGAGAATCGCCAAAGAGAAGTAACAGAGCGGGAATGCCTAAACATGGATAAAATGACGCGAATATGGATAAATTGACAGAAAAAGCCTATAAATGCGTTCAAAAAGTGTTTATCGAACAATTATACATGAGATTGTATGATTGTGTATTGTATGATTAACAGGAAGCCTTTACCTTTGTCTCACTTTTCAATGAGCTATGAGACTTCATAGCGTTAGAGCAAAGTAAAGTTTTTTTTCATAAAAAGTATTATTAGGGTTTAGGATAATCGCTTCGTGAGAAGCGATTATTTTTTTTGTCCTCACTTTTGGATATGCTTTATAATATTTCTCAATACGGATGCCGGTGCCTTGAATACGGTACCATGTCGCAAACCTCTCGGTATATTCAATGTCTCTTCTTTTGACCAGTTCTTCATATCCTTCGAACGGACGGCACCATACTTCTTGGTTCGGTACATATCATAGATTAAAAACACTTCCCCTTTCCATTCAAAGACAGAGGGTCCTTCCACCCATTCCGGCGATATCTTCCACTCACCGTAACTCTTTTCATAGGGATACGGGCCCAAGAATGAATCAGCAGATGTCATGTATATATATTTCATCGGACTCGCTGCACCTTTATCTTCATTCTTTACAAACAGATAATAGGTATCCTCCTTTTTTAGGAAACAGCCATCAATCACAGTCATGGATGGCGGACAATAGATCAGTCGCGCCGGAGAAAAGGTTGTAAAGTCTTTCGTGTGTACCTCAAACAACCGGTGATTATTGCCATCCTTATTCGGAGCGTCAGGATTAGAATCCACGGATGAAGCCCAGACGATATAATACATTTTTGACTGATCATCATAGAAGATCTCGGGTGCCCAGCAGTTTTTCGTGGAAAGATCTTGTTCCATGACCGGGAGATCGCGCTGCTCACTCCAATGAATTAAATCCTTCGAACAGGCATACCCGATTGAACGGCTCTTCCAACTGGAAGTCCAGACCATGTGAAAAAGTCCGTCAGGACCCTGACAGATACTGGGATCGCGCATCAGACTATCTTTTCCGACACAAGGTACCAGAAAAGATTTTCCATCATTCAGTTCGCTCCAGTTGATTCCGTCTTCACTTGTCGCCAGATGAAGTCCATCGCGACCATTCGGTTCTTTGAAAAAAGAAAAGAGTAATACCTGTTCTTCCACCGGAGCAGATGAAACTGCACAAGCAGAAAACGACGGGGCAACAGGAAAAAGCAGAAGAGAGAGCAAGAGGCTCAAAGAATTCTTTTTCATGGTTATCACTATTTTATGGTTTTCTATATCAGATATTGGATGCCCAAAAGTAGGCAAAAAGATCGGTTCGGAGAATCACTTCCTGTACTATTTTTCCCTCAGGTCGGCGATATGTATGTAAATCATGCAATTTCACTTCTGCTGAATTATGTTACTCATAAATTAGTCGTATCTTTACATCGTATTTTATTAATCAGCATAACCTTTTCAAATGCAAAAACGAGCTTTGTTTATAGACAGGGACGGCACATTGGTTATTGAGCCGCCGATAGATTTTCAATTAGATAGTCTGGATAAGTTATCATACATCCCAAAGGTCTTTCGTAATCTTTTTTTCATCCGTCAGAAACTTGATTTTGAATTTGTCATGGTGACAAATCAGGACGGACTGGGTACCGATTCCTTTCCTGAAAAAGATTTCTGGCCCGCGCACAACAAGATGCTGGAAGCGTTGAAAGGAGAAGGTATTGTCTTTGACAATATACTTATTGATCGCTCACTTCCTGAAGAGAACGCACCAACGCGCAAACCCCGTACAGGAATGATGACACAATACATGGATGGTTCGTATGATCTGAGCCATTCTTTTGTCATCGGCGATCGCGTTACAGACATGCAACTGGCTCTGAATATGGGTTGCAAGGGTATCTTATTTTGTGATGAGACAAAAAAGGAACAAATTCTGTCCGATGAGAGTCTCCGCAATGTTTGTGTATTTGCCTCTGACGACTGGGATAAAGTGGCTGAGTTCCTCTTTGCAGGCGAACGTACGGCCACAGTGCAACGTAGCACAAAGGAGACAGATATCTATGTGGAAGTGAACCTGGATGGAAAAGGCAAATGCAACATCCACAGCGGACTCGGTTTTTTTGACCACATGCTGGAGCAGATCGGCAAACATTCAGGCATAGATTTGACCATACAGGTAAAAGGTGATTTGAATGTGGATGAACACCATACGATCGAAGATACAGCGATCGCATTGGGCGAAGCAATATTAAAAGCCCTGGGAGACAAACGGGGCATTGAAAGATACGGATACGCTCTTCCCATGGACGAATGTTTATGCAGCGTCGCTCTTGATTTTGGAGGAAGACCGTGGCTGGTATGGGATGCAACGTTCAACAGGGAATATGTCGGAGATATGCCGACCGAAATGTTTCTTCATTTCTTCAAGTCTTTCAGCGACTCGGCGCGCATGAATCTGAACATTAAAGCGGAAGGAACGAATGAGCATCATAAGATTGAAGGAATTTTCAAGGCGTTGGCCAGATCTTTGAAAATGGCGATCAAAAGAGATATTTACAGCTACGAACTGCCTTCAACCAAAGGTATCTTGTAAAGCAATTGGAAAGATCTGTTTATAATGTTATAAAAATTAAATTACGACCGATATACCGACTAATAATTTCATTTACACCGTTGTATATTGGACTATATTTCCTATTTTTGCACACATATTTATAAAACTAGAATAAGATGAAAAAGAGTCTATTGTGGGTTTTAACCCTTTGTTTGGTCTTCGGATTGGGCGCATGTAAATCGAAGCAGAGTGCATATAAAGCAGCTTACGAGAAAGCAAAAGAGAAAGAAGTTGCTGTGGTCGAAGAAGAGGAAGAAGAAGCTCCTGCGACTACAACAAAAGCAGCAAGACCTGTTACGAATGCAACCTTTCAGAAAGAGTCATTACAAGCTGTTGAAGGCGAATTAAAAACATTCAGTGTTGTAATTGGTAGTTTTCAACAAAAAGACAATGCTACAAGATTAAAAGCTGATTATCAAGCCAAAGGATACACTTGTGCCATTGCAATAAACACAGAGAAACAGATGTATCGTGTCATTATTGGTACATTTAATAACAAGAACGATGCTGCAGATCTTCGCGACACTGTAAAAGAGAAACACAATTTGACCGATGCGTGGCTTCTTGAGAAAAAATAATCTTCTTCTTTTTTAGAAAAGAAAAGGAGAGCTTGTCTGAAACGACGGGCTCTCTTTTTTTATGCTTACTGAACCATTCTTCGTTTTGCAGTTCAGAATGATT
>JAQUTK010000045.1 GCA_028709785.1 Bacteroidales bacterium | reverse complement strand
TTCTTCGCAAACTTATCAGCAAGCTCGCACGCTTTGTTGAAGTCTGCATCCTGTTTGTTTTCTGATGAATACACGTTTGATATTGTTCTGATTATTGCTTTATAACGTCCTACCACCTTTTCACAAGCGTAAGAGATTTCACCGAGTGTAGCACGTACACGGGCAGCTTCTACAGCGAGTTCGAGGAGGTTACCTTGTTTGGTCTTCACGCATTCGGTGATTGCATCAAGCGCTTTCTCTACCGCAGCATTGTCGCGGTTGGCTTTCAACTGTTTCAACCGTTCTACCTGTTGGATGCGAACAGCTGTATTGTCAATCTCAAGGATATCGATCGGAGCTTCTTTCTCCAGACGGTATTTGTTGACACCAACGATCACCTGTTTGCCAGCATCAATGCGTGCCTGAGTACGGGCGGCGGCCTCTTCGATACGGAGCTTTGGCACACCGGTTTCGATCGCTTTGGCCATACCGCCGAGCTTTTCAATCTCTTCAATACGATCCCATGCTTTATGCACCAGGTCGTTGGTCAGAGCCTCTACGTAATAGGAACCGGCCCACGGGTCGATCTCTCTACAGATCTGAGTCTCTTGCTGTATATAAAGCTGTGTGTTACGCGCGATACGAGCAGAGAAGTCTGTCGGAAGTGCGATCGCCTCATCAAGCGCGTTGGTATGCAACGATTGGGTGTGACCCAAAGCAGCAGCCATCGCTTCGATACAGGTACGGCCTACATTGTTGTAAGGATCTTGTTCTGTCAGCGACCATCCGGAAGTCTGGCAGTGCGTACGCAACATGAGTGACTTCGGATTTTTCGGGTTAAACTGTTTCACGATCTTCGCCCACAACATACGTGCAGCACGCATCTTGGCGATTTCCATGAAGTGGTTGGTACCGATTGCCCAGAAGAAGGAAAGACGGGGTGCGAACGCATCTACGTCGATACCGGCAGCGATACCTGCACGCAGATACTCCAATCCGTCGGCCAATGTGTAAGCCAGCTCGATATCAGCGGTTGCACCTGCTTCCTGCATGTGGTAACCGGAGATAGAGATTGAGTTGAACTTAGGCATCTTCTGAGAAGTATATTCGAAGATATCAGCGATGACCTTCATAGAGAATTCCGGTGGATAGATATAGGTGTTACGCACCATGAACTCTTTCAGAATATCGTTCTGAATAGTACCGGCCATCTCTTCGAGTTTGGCTCCTTGCTCCAGTCCGGCGTTGATATAGAAAGCCAGAACAGGAAGTACACCACCGTTCATGGTCATGGAGACAGACATCGTGTTTAATGGGATACCATCAAACAGGACTTTCATGTCTTCCACTGAACAGATTGATACACCGGCTTTACCTACGTCACCTACCACACGTTCGTGGTCGGCATCGTATCCGCGGTGAGTCGGAAGGTCAAAAGCAACAGACAGACCTTTCTGTCCGGCTGCAAGGTTACGACGATAAAAGGCGTTGGACTCTTCAGCAGTTGAAAAACCTGCATACTGACGGATGGTCCATGGACGCATCGGATACATACCTGAGTACGGTCCTCTTAAGAAAGGTGCCAATCCGGAGGCATAGTTCAAATGTTCCAATCCTTCAAGATCTTCTTTCGTATAAGCAGCTTTACAAGGGATAAGTTCCGGTGTGTTCCACTCTTCGATTTCGTTTGCTTTGGCCCATTCAGCCGGTTTGACGGCAGGATAGGTCGCATTCTTTATGTTGATATTTTTAAAATCCGGTTTCATAATGCAATTCCTAATTTAGTGTTATACGCTTTCAAGGTGTCCAAAACATTGGAACGCACATTTATAAAGTTCTCAATGCCCTGAATCTTGAGCTCTTCCATACAAGCAGGTGCTCCTGCAATAACCAGGATCGCATCATTTCCAATGGCTGCTTTCGCGATCGGTGCATATTCAGCATATTCATCATCACTCGAACAAAGAACGATGATGTCTGCTCCTGCCTTACGGGCTGCTGCGACTCCTTCTTCCACTGTTGGGAAGCCCAGATTGTCGATGATCTCATAGCCGGCTACCGCAAAGAAATTGCCGGAGAACTGGGCACGAGCCAGACGCATGGCGAGTTTGCCGATAGTCAACATAAATGCTTTCGGACGTTTGGCTGCTTTTTCCGTAGCCAGACGCAATGCCTCAAAATCAGCTGCATCGCGTTTGAAGTCAAGCACTTTGACTGCCGGTTCCGGACAAGTGGCATGACAGCCACATCCTGCTTCACCGGTCGTTTCGATCTTGCTCAAAGCGGTTTCATTAAAGTTAGGGAACTGGTTGGTACCCAGCAGATCTTCGCGGCGAGAAGCCAGCGCACTGCGACGGGCATTGCCTGAAGCTGCTACCTGATCCTGGATATATCCTTCTTTCACTGCTGCCAGGAAACCACCTTTCTCATCGATAGCGAGGAAGTAGTTCCATGCCTGTTCGGCGATGGAAGCGGTCAGGTTTTCGATGTAATAAGAACCTCCGGCTGCATCAACCACTTTAGAGAAGTGTGATTCTTCCTTGAGCAACAGCTGCTGATTGCGGGCGATACGCTCTGAGAATTCGTCGGAAGCTTTGTAAGTTGTATCAAAAGGAGTTACAGTCAACGAATCAACGCCACCCAGAGCGGCAGACATTGCTTCTGTCTGGGTACGGAGCAGGTTGACATGTGCATCATAAATAGACTTGTTGAAAGTAGAGGTCTCTGCATGAATCTTCATCTTGGCAGAGCAGGAAGACTGCGGAGCAAAAGAATCCACGATCTGTGCCCACAACAGACGGGCAGCGCGGAACTTCGCAATTTCCATGAAGTAGTTTTGTCCGACACCCAGATTAAACTTGATGCGTTTGGCAACCTCATCGACAGAAAGTCCTTTGTCGGTTAGCTTTGTCAGATATTCGGCACCCCATGCCAAGGCATAGCCCAACTCCTGAGAGATGTAAGCGCCGGCATTGTTGAGAGCGATTGCATTGATTCCGATCACACGGTACTTCGGAAGTTGTGCTGCTGCATTGATCACCTCTGCAGTTACCTCCAGATAGTTTTCCATCTCTTTACCGCGGGTCAGCATACGACGAACAGGATCAAAGTTGACCGAGCCTTTGAGCACGGCGAGATCGTATCCTTTTTTCGTGTAATAAGCGGTAAGAAGGGTCAGGAAGGTTGCCGACAGTTTGACGCAAACTTTGAAGTTGAGTTCGACAGCTTCCGGACAAATTCCCTCGAGTAAAGTAGCGATGCCTGCTTCCGTGACATCTTTCTTCTGCAACGTGAATCCAAGAGAATCCACACCTTTGTTGAGAATGTCCAGCGCTTTCGCATTGGCTGCCTTTACATCTTCCACTTCAATGTCTTGTCTCACAAGCCAGTTGTTGTCTTTTTTGGTGCCCCTCACATACGGGAATTCACCGGGAAGAGCTTCTGTATGCTTCAATCCTTCCAGATCTTCTGCACGATAAAAAGGATTTACCTTAAATCCTTCTGTACTCTTCCAAACGAGTTTCTTCTCAAAATCCGCCCCTTTCAGGTCTGCGATGATCTTGTCCATCCAGGCTTGGGTCGTTACGGGAGGAAATTCGGAGAATAGTTTTGAATTATCTGCCATAATTAATTATTTGAAATTTCTTTTTGGTAATTAGAATCGGCAAATGTACTGCTTTCTTTCCAATCAGCGTACACTTTTTCGTAATAATCCGCCCTTTTTCTATTTGAAAAGTGCTGGTAAAGTGAAAAGAGAGAAGTAAGTACTCAGCTGACACTCTTCGGAATAATCATGCAACGGTATTTGTTCCGGCCATTGCAATCATCTTTGCTCTCTCACCTGCCACCCATAACACATCTTCTTCGCGAAAGAGGGTATCGGCCGGAGGATTCATGAGGGAGCGGTTATTGCGTTCGATGCCGACCACCATGCATCCGAAATCTTCGCGGATACGTGACTGAGCAATACTCTTGCCAATGAATGGAGAGCCTGATTCGAGTACGATCTTATCGAGAGTCACTTCATAATTGTCCACCTTCTCCTCCTCCACCTTCCGGTTTCTTTCAGCAATGAAACGCATGAACGTGGTGAGCTGATCATCGGTGCCGAGCACGGTTATCTTATCCATCGGATAGATATAGACATCGCCCCCGGGAATATTAATGTGGCGGTCGCCCCGGGTGATAGAAATCACATTGACACCACACTTCTGACGGAAATTGAGTTCGCTGAGGGTATGACCGACACTGGGTGAATTTTGTCGGACGACATAATCGGTAAGATGCAGATCGCGGGAAAGGAGGTGATTGACAAAGTGCTCTTTATAAGGCATCTTACGGCTGATATATTCCTGACGCTCGTTCAGGTTCCTTTTAAAATGACGTTCGATCAGGATTGATTGTTTTTTCAGTCGTCTGGACATTATAATGGCCACGACAATAATGAATGCCAGCAGAATGATGAAAAAGGAGATCTCAAACAGACGGGTAAGCACGACTGCGATAAACGCGATGGAAAAGACAACGCGAAGGAGGATCACAAGGATCAATGGACCCCGGTTGAACCGACGGTCTTTCCAGAGGTACTGCATCTCATCGGAGTGATTCTTTTTCATCATCATAGCACGCAGGAAAGGGGAAACGAGCAGTAGAACAAGGAGTGCGGAGAGTATCTTTCCGGGAAGTCCGGGAAGTTCGGATGTTATCCGGGGCACCAGATAAGAGAATGAGAGTATGATGATTGCCACACTGATCACCGAATAAATGATAACAATGCGGGCAAGCTGCTTGAGCAGATTTTTCCAGACATTGTCGCGGTTGACGGAACTGGATCCCAACGAGTAACGGTCCAGAAAACGGATCCACCGGCGGGGTAACTTGCGTTCCAGAAGTTTATAGGTTGGATTGGAGAGCTTGATAATATAAGGTGAGAAAAAGGTGGTGACTACCGATACGGCGACCACAATGGGATAGAGAAAGTCGCTGGTCACGCGCAGGGAAAGTCCCAGTCCGGCAATGATGAAAGCAAACTCTCCGATCTGCGAAAAGCAGAAACCTGACTGCACCGCCGTCTTCAATGGCTGTCCGGAGAGCAGAACTCCCGTTGTAGCGGAAAGTACCTGGCCAAAAATAACGACAAGGGTAAGCATAAGAATAGGACCGATATACTGACCCAGCATAACGGGATCTATCATGCCACCGACAGAGATAAAAAAGATGGCCCCAAAGAGGTCTTTCACCGGTTTGACAACCTGAATGATCCGTTCCGTCTCAAGGGTCTCTGCCAGGATTGAACCCATGACAAAGGCTCCGAGAGGCGCGGAGAAGCCGGCTTTGGTAGCTAACAAAACCATCAACAGACACAACCCCAGAGATACGATCAGGAGCATCTCATCATTGAGAAAACGACGCGTCTTCTTCAGAAAACTGGGAATCAGATAGATACCAACCAAAAACCAAAGCAAAAGAAAGAAAAGAAGCTTGACGATAAACCCGGCAAACTGTATTCCCTCAAAGGTATGTTTGACTGCCAACGTGGAGAGGAGTACCATCATGACGACGGCAAAAAGATCTTCGACAATGAGCACACCGAAGACCAGTTTGGCAAACTGCTTGTTATTGAGCTGAAGGTCATCAAACGTCTTGATGATGATCATAGTGGAAGACATGGAGATCATACCGCCCAGAAAGATACAGTTCATATGGCTCCAGTCCATCAGGGTGCCGACCCAATAGCCTATAAACGACATGCTGACCAGGATCGTGCACGCAGTGATCAGGGCCGAACCACCCACATTGATCAGCTTCTTAAAGCTGAAATCAAGTCCTAAAGCAAAGAGGAGGAAGATGACACCAATGTCAGCCCACGTCTGAATATTGGCGTTATCAACAACAGATGGAAAGAGTTTACAATGGGGACCGACCAAAAATCCGGCAACAATATAGCCCAACACAAGGGGCTGTCGCAACCATTTAAACAAAATAGTTGTTAGTCCTGCCGCAATCAGGATAATAGCCAGATCTGCTACTAATGAGGGAAGTTCAGACATATTTTATTTTCATCCGTGCAAAATTAATGATTTTGTTTTATCTTTGCGACAAACAATAATAAAATAGTACATGAGAAAAACAATGTTGCTCGTTCTTCCAATGATCGCCTTTTCTTTGTGGGCAAATGGACAGGAAGATGTAAAAAAAGACAGTGGTTTTGTATTTACCACTGTAAAAGAATGTAAGATCACTCCTGTGAAAAACCAGGCAAGCTCCGGCACATGCTGGTGCTACTCTTCCCTCAGTTTTCTGGAATCCGAACTGATGCGTAAAGGCAAACCGGAAATGAATCTTTCGGAAATGTATGTGGTTTACCATGCCTATGTGGACAAGATGGAAAATTATGTCAGATACCACGGTGATGCTACTTTCGGTGAAGGCGGAGCTTTCTGTGATATTCCCCATGTAATCCGCAAGTATGGTATCGTGCCGGACACGATCTACAAAGGTTTGAACTACGGAGAGACACAAAATAAACACAGCGAATTGTCTTCACTCTTGAAAGCGTATGGCGATGTCGTGATTGAGAAGAAAAACGGAACCAAACTCTCTACCGCCTGGATGAAGGGTTACAAAGGTATTCTGGATGCTTATCTGGGAGATCTTCCGGAAAAGTTTACCTATGAAGGAAAAGAATATACACCTCAGAGCTATGCCAAATCATTGGATCTGAATATGGATGATTATGTATCTGTGACCTCGTTTTCTCATCATCCGTACTGGAGTAAGTTTATCATAGAGGTGCCTGATAACTGGTTGCATGCTGAATCATATAATGTACCGCTGGACGAGTTTTGTGAAATCGCGGAAGCTGCTGTAATGGATGGTTATACCATTGCATGGGGCTCTGATGTAAGTGAGAAGTATTTCAAGACCGGTATCGCAATGGTGCCCGATGCGAAAGCAAAGGAAGGTCCGGGAAGTGATCAGGCCAAGTGGCTGAACCTCTCACAGAGCGATCGAGACAAACAAGCCAATGACTTGAAGAACCCGGTGCCCGAACTGGTTATCACGCCGGAGTTGCGTCAGGAAGCTTTTGATAACTATCAGACAACGGATGATCACGGCATGCATATCTATGGTATCGCCAAAGATCAGAACGGCACGAAGTATTTCATGGTGAAGAATTCATGGGGTGAATCAGGACCATACAAGGGTATATGGTATGTATCACAAAACTTCTTCAAATATAAGACGCTGAACTTCATGGTTCACAAGGATGCAATTCCTAAGAAGATCGCCAAAAAGATGGGACTCTGATCTTTTTTATAATAAAATCAAAAGAAAGGTGCTGTATGGGATGATACAGCACCTTTCTTTTATTATATTTGCGGCTTGAAAAATAAGCACTATGATAACACATCGTACCCTCGGACTCTTTCTTGCACTCATTCCCGCAACGTTGTCTCTCTATAGCCTTCATGCAGCCACTCTCTCTCCCGACAATACGCCGGAAGCAAACAAAGCACCGGTCTCTCTCAGCGATCGGATCAACGGAATGAAGCAGCTCATGCAGGAGAATTATCCGGAAAAGATATATATCCAGACCGACCGTCCTGTCTATAATCTCTATGATACCATCTGGTACAAAGTATGGGTCATGCAGGGTGGCACTCTCTTTCCAACAGAGAAGAGCCGGCTTGTCTATGTCGATCTGATCAATGAGGAGAACCAAATCACACAGAGCGCGCAATACACGCTCAACGGGGGAAGTGCCAACGGACAGTTTATCCTGACAAAGGCGATACAGGATAAGGGACTCTTTCGAATCCGTGCTTATACCCGCTGGCAAAAGAACTTTGGCGACTCTCTCTGCTTTGAAAAGACAATTCCTATCTGGGGAGAGAAAAGCAAAGAAGAAGAGAAGAAACGGTTTGTCGAGGTAACGAATGAATCAAACCGACAGGTGTTTCTCACACAGAAGCAATACCAGAATCGGCTCAAAAAAGAGGAGGAACAGAAACGTCTGCAGGCCGAAAAAAGAGCCAACAGGGAACTGGAGCTGGATCTGCAGTTCTTACCGGAAGGGGGCAAACTTATCCGCGGAGTAGCTAACCGGGTTGCTTTCAAAGCATTGTATCCGGATGGAAGAAGCGTTGCTGTGGAAGGTACGATTGTTGATCAGGAAGGTAATGAGGTCACAACGTTTGCCTCGGTGCACAAAGGAATGGGCTCCTTCTTGCTGGTACCGGACAGTGGCAGACAATATACTGCTCGTCTGTTTAATGACCAGAAGATCGCTCTCCCGGTCGCTGAGCAGGAAGGCGTCGGAATGATAGTGCTCTCCAAACCGTCTGAAGACACCTTGACAATATCGATCAATGCCAGTCCGGCTATTGTGCAAAACAACACCCAGTTTATGCTGCTGACAGAGTCGCGCGGACTGCTGAGCAAAGAGGCGTATAGTTTGCAGGTGAACAAGCCACGCATCATCGTTCGGATTCCGAAGAGCAAGATGGAGACAGGTGTCAACCGTCTTACTTTATTCAGCACAACCGGAGAGCCCCTCTGCGAACGACTGGTCTATGTTCATAAAGGAGACAACCTGCTTTTTGATGTGAAGGCTGACTGGGAGATCAAATCGGATACCGTACAGATGATGACCCTCAAGATACGTCCTCAGCTGAATGGGGCGAATATTCCCGCCGCGTTTGCGATGAGCGTGACCAACAAGAATCTGGTACCGGTGGACTCTATCCAGAAAACCTTGTGTTCGGAGATGTTTCTCTCCTCCGAATTAAAAGGTTTTATCGAAGAGCCGGGATACTATTTCAACCGTCCCTACGACAGTATCAGCAAACAACTGGATCTGGTGATGCTGACACACGGATGGAGAGGTTTCAATTGGGACGAAGCAACCTGCCGGAGCTTTCTGTATACTCCCGACACCTCCTACTCTATCTCCGGCCAAGTGGTAAACCTGGTAAACAAACCGGTGGGGGATCGAAAAATCTCTTTGTTTGTACAGGGTGGAAAGACTCTTGCCGATGAATGCAGAACGAACAAAGAGGGACGGTTTGCCTTTACAAATCTGGATGTCAGAGAGACGTCGATGGTCCGCGTAAAGATTGAAAAGGAGAAAAGCAAAAAGCTCATCGGGCTGGGTATCAAACTGGATACCATCTTCAGCAAGCCTGAGTTTCCCATTCTCTCCACCCGGGACTTTTTATATGAAGCAAGTGCGGCAGACTCACTTTTACAAGCCTACAAGACATCGAAGGAAGAAGACAATTCCTATCTCGACAGTCTGCGCAAAAGTCGTGGCATGCATCTGCTGGGAGAAGTTACGGTTACCGAAAGAAGGAAAATCAAAAACTCGTACAACCGAAGTGGCAGTGGTGTGGGCGATTTTGTGATGGACTCGGTGGAGATAGGCCGCTATGATGCCTATTCAAATGTGATCGATGTGCTTAAAGCGGAAATACCCGGATTCAAGAAAGACAACAGTTCACCGAGAGGAGAAGACGGCAAACTATTGTTCCGGCAATTTGATAACTATAATATTGACGGAAAGCCTGTCTATTTTCAGGTGGATGCCGAGATAATCAATCCGGACAACAGTATCACCGCTGCTTCCGAAGGTGCCGCAATGTTTACTCCTACTCAATCGGATGTGGCTGAGATAAGCAGCACCAATGCGGAAGATAGTGAATATGGGAAGTTAAACCGGATTGAAGGCATATTGCAGACTATTGCCGGCAAAGAGATCAGAGGTATCGAAGTGCTGACTTCAAAAGATAATCTCACAAACTACGATAAAAAGTTTCAATCTCCTGACGAATCAGGATTGAAACCTGTGCTAACAACTCTTGACAGCGATTATCGCGCGATAGCGGCAGTTATTGTAATCACCACCAAGGCGGGAAAAGGTCCGCGGGAAAACAAGCAGGAGATGGGTACCTACTTCACCAAACTCAATGGTGGCTCTGTCGCAAGGACTTTTTATGTGCCGAAGTATTATCCGGCCGATCCGATTGATCAGATCGACTATGACCAGAAACAGCTCTTTTACTGGAACCCTTCTTTATTGACGAACGGAGAGAAAGAGGTGGAAGTCACCTTTCCGATCGGTGCATACATGAAAGGGAACCTTCGACTGGAGATTGAAGGCTCAGATCTCAACGGACATCTCGGTACACAACGACAAGAGATCAAACTCAATTAAAAGAATCGTTCTACTTATTCCGCCACCTTCTCGGCAATCTTGACAATGACGGCAGTCGCCTTATCCATCGAAGAGATCGGGATAAACTCGTAGCGTCCGTGAAAATTAACGCCTCCGGCAAAGATGTTCGGACAAGGGAGTCCTTTGTAAGAGAGCTTTGCACCATCTGTGCCCCCACGTACAGGCACTATCTTAGGTATCACTCCTACTTCCTCCATACTCTTATAGGCGAGATCGACGATGTGCATCACCGGTTCGATTTTCTCTTTCATGTTATAATACTGATCCGTGACCTCCAGAGAGGCTGTATCCGGACCAAACTCGGCATTGATCTTGCGCACCATGTGGCCCATCTCTTTTTTGCGGCTCTCAAAGCGAAAACGATCATGATCGCGAATCAGGTAGGTAAGGGTCGTTTCTTCCACGGTTCCTTTTACTTCCGTCAGGTGGTAAAACCCTTCATACTCCTCTGTATGCTCCGGCGTTTCCCATCGGGGGATCATGGTGATAAACTGATTGGCCAAACGGATTGAATTGATCAGTTTATGCTTAGCACTGCCCGGATGTACATTGAGTCCTTTGAAGGAAATCTTTGCGATCGCCGCATTGAAGTTTTCATACTCCAGTTCGCCAGCTTCACCTCCATCGACAGTATAGGCCCACTCTGCACCAAACGCCTTCACATCAAACAGATCAGCACCTTTTCCAATCTCTTCATCCGGTGTAAAGCAGATGCGTATCTTACCATGCTTGATCTCCGGATGCTCCTTCAGATAGACCATTGCGGAAATGATCTCCGCGATACCGGCTTTGTCATCGGCACCGAGCAACGTCTTCCCATTGGTCACAATAAGATCGTGACCGATATAATGAAGCAGCTCAGGAAACTGTGAAGGCTGCAAGTATACACCTTCTCTTTCATCCAGTAAGATATCGCGTCCATCATACGATCTGACAATACGAGGCTGCACCTTTTTGCCGGACATATCCGGACTGGTGTCCATGTGTGCGATAAAGCCAATCACCGGAACCTCTTTCGAACAATTAGCAGGCAGGGTTGCAGTCAGGTATCCGTTAGAATCCAGTTGGACCTCATCCAACCCTATCGTTTTCAATTCCTCTTCCAATGCGCGGGCAAAAATGATCTGTCCGGGAGTACTGGGTGTTAAACCGGTTTCGGTATCCGACTGTGTGTCATAGGATACATACTTTAAAAAACGCTGAATGAGATCCATCATATATCAATTTAGTCGTTATTATTCCAGGTAACTTGAGCCGTCAAAGCAATGCGTACAAACAGATTCTTTGGGAAGACCAACTGCTTTGATCATATTTTCCAATGAGTTGAACTTCAGGGAAGAGAGTCCGAACTTCTCACGCAGACGTTCCACCATCTTACAATAGCAAGGCGAACCATGTGTGATATATTCCTTCGTATTGACATTGCTGTCCCCTTCCAGTTCCTTGATAGCCCGACGGGTGATCAGTTCCATTTCAGATTTAGACGCTGAGAAGTTGATAAAGGGACAGGCGAAAACCAGTGGCGGACAACTGATACGCATGTGTACCTCTTTAGCACCATAACCATACAGTATATTTACATTGTCACGCAACTGAGTGCCACGCACAATCGAATCGTCACAAAAGACAACCTTCTTTCCCTGCAACACCGAGCGGTTAGGAATGAGTTTCATTTTTGCAACGAGTTGGCGCATCTTCTGGTCACTCGGTGTGAAACTGCGAGGCCAGGTGGGTGTGTATTTAACGATTGCGCGACGATACGGAAGATTCAGTCCTTCAGCATAACCCAGCGCACATCCGATTCCTGAATCCGGGATACCTGCTACAAAGTCCGCTTTCACATCATCTGTCGAAGCCATCAGCAAACCATTTTCATAGCGGAAAGCATCTACATTAACACCTTCATACATCGAAGGCGGATACCCATAATAGACCCACATAAACGAACAGATCTGCATCCGTTTGCCCGGTGCCTGAAGCTGTTGATAGCCCTCAGCAGTCAACAACAGGATCTCTCCGGGTCCAACGTAATAATCAGGCTCAAAATCTAAATTAGGAAAGGAGCTTGTTTCGCCTGAAACGGCGTAAGCTCCTTCTTTTTTTCCAATCACAATAGGTAAACGGCCGAATTTATCCCGTGCTATAATGATTCCCTTTTCGGTCAGCAAAAGCATCGTACACGACCCTTTTACTTTGTTATATAAATTATTGATACCATCGACAAAATCTTTTCCTTCCGTAATCAGCATGGCCAGCAGCTCAGTCTGATTGGTGATTCCCGAACTAAACTCGGAAAAATGCCGGTTCTTTTCCAGCAACTCGGCTTCAAGCTCCTTTAGATTGTTTACTTTTGCGACTGTAACTATCGCAAAACGTCCGAGATGAGAGTTGACAATGATTGGTTGAGAATCTGTATCACTAATGACTCCGATACCTGAGTTGCCGGAAAAATGCTTTAACTCAGACTCAAATTTACTCCTGAAATACGAGTTCTCAAGATTGTGAATAGAACGTACAAAACCGTTGTCAGACAGCATTGCCAGACCACCTCTGCTTGTCCCTAGATGCGAATTGTAATCCGTTCCATAATACAGATCCATCGTGCAATCTGTCTTCGATATAGTACCAAAAAAACCTCCCATTGTGTGTTGACTGTTTATTATTATTTAATTGAGGGCAAAAATACATATTTCCAACGGATTTTATGACATCTGTCCTCCTCGTTTTTTCCTTCCTTTTTTATCTGTTTCATTGTGCTTTCCGTCAAAATATTCTAATTTTGTTTCCCAACAATCAGAAATCGAATACATTTTATGGATACTATCTTACTCAAGGCTATAAAGTTTGCCATCGAAGCACACCATGACTCTCACCACAAATATGACAGAGCCCCCTACAGTGTACATCTGGCTATTGCCGCGCATTATGCAGATGTGTACAGTTCGCTGTTGCCTCCCGACGAGCGGGATCATGTGCTCGCTGCTGTCTGGCTTCACGACACCATCGAAGACTGTCGGGTCACCTACCGCGATCTTGAAAAGATCTTTGGCACATCGATCAGCGACATGGTCTTTGCGGTGACTAACAACAGAGGAAGGACACGGGAAGAGCGTGCTGATGAATCCTATTATAAAGGTATCCGCGAAACACCCTATGCTACCTATATCAAGCTTTGCGACCGTCTTGCCAACGTGCGCTACTCGCTCGAATACAACCAGGCAAACATGCTCGCCACGTACCGCAACGAATTGCCTCACTTCCTGGATCAGGTGATAAGCAGCAATCCTACAATTGATTACAGTTCGATGGTAGCCGCTTTAGAGGAAATCTTTGCACAGGAAAGTGCTATTTAGGTGTCAACTAAGAGAGAAAATAGTATCTTTGCGTCAATTTGAAGAAAAACTACTTTTATAAACTTTAATAATTAGAAAAAACATGGCAGATGACCGTCACTTTGTTCCATTTGTCTCCTCAGACTCGAACATGAAAGAATTTACTCTCCGGGCCGTGCTTATTGGTCTGATACTCGCTGTAGTATTGGGTGCGGCTAATGCCTACCTCGGATTAAAAGCCGGTATGACCATCGCGGCAACTTATCCCGCAGCCGTTATCGGTATGGCATTATTGCGCTTCTTTAAAGGCACCATCCTCGAAGAGAACATCACACGTACCGTCGGATCGATCGGCGAATCGGTTGCAGCGGGTGCGATCTTTACCCTTCCGGCTTTCTTTATTGCCGGCGTATGGGACGAAAAAACATTCAACTCTGTAGAAAGTTATTTTACAGCCTCCCTGATTCTTATCACGGGCGGTATCCTTGGTGTGCTCTTCGTTGCACTCCTTCGCAGAGTGATGGTGGAAGACAAAGAACTTCCTTTTCCGGAAAGTGTAGCTGCCGCAGAGATTCACAAGTCCGGACGAAGCGGAGGAAGTGGTTCCAAATACCTCTTCTCAGCCATGGTCATTGGAGCTGGTATCAAAATTGCCGGTGACCTCCGGTTGTTTGCCACAGACTTTACCACCTTTTTCAAATCAGGCATCGCCAAATTTGCCAACGGTCACTCTATTGACGGCGGATTTCTTGCAGGAGGTCCCTCTATCAGTCCGGCCTATCTTGGTGTTGGCTATATCATCGGTCCGCGCCTTTCCGCACTCAACTTCAGCGGTTCGGTACTGGCCTGGGGTCTGATGGTTCCGATGTTGCTTTCCATGCTGGGTTCCAGCTTTGTCGGCGATCTCAACAACGGTGATGTCGAGTCGGCAGGAGCCTGGATGAACGCAGCCAACGTTGTTTGGAAACAGATCGTACGTATCATCGCCATCGGCGGTATGCTGGTGGCCGCTACCTTTACACTTTACCGTATGCGTGGTAGTCTGGGTGCCGGACTGGCCCGTTCGGTGAAAGACCTGAAGCGTGCGACTCAGGGCACCGGAGTGGAAACAGTCCGCACCGAGAAAGATCTCAAATCATCATGGATTCTGATCGGCATCTGTCTCTCAGCAGTTCTCACCTTCTTCATCACCTATTTCATTTTCAACACCAGCATCCTGGTCGCTATCGTCGCCTCGTCGGTGATGATTGTACTGGCCTTCTTCTTTGCGGCTGTATCCGGCTATCTGGTCGGTATCATCGGATCCAGCAACAACCCGATCAGCGGACTTACGCTGACAGCATTGGTTGTTACCGCATTGATCCTTGTGGCGTGTGGTGTGGACAGCACACATGGGGGTGTCGCAGCTGTACTTGGTATCGCAGCCATTGTTTGTGTGGCCGCTGCCGTGGGTGGTGAAATGTTTCAGGATCTGAAAGCCGGACATATCCTTGGAGGTACGCCCTGGAAGATGCAGGTCGGTGACATCATCGGAGTAGTCATTGCCGGATTTGTCATGTTTGGTGTATTGATTATCCTCAACCAGGGAGACATCAACATGGGTAAACAGCTCGGATATATCGGCGGCTTTGGCAGTCAGAATCTCTCTGCACCTCAAGCCGGACTGATGGCTACCTTATCCAAAGGAATCATCGGCGGAGAAATGGCCTGGGCATTGATTATCGCAGGTATGATCATGGGGGTCTCTTTCATCCTGATGGGCATCAAGAGTCCGATGTTGATCTTTGTGGGCATGTACCTTCCCTTCAACACCGTGTTTGCAATCTTCGTAGGTGGTCTGATCAAAGGTGTGCTCGATATCTATGTGGCACAACGCAGATACAACGACAAGCAACTTGCCACTGTTGAAAATACAGGAGTGCTGCTGGCTTCGGGACTTATTGCCGGAGAAGCTCTCATGGGACTGGTTGTCGCCATCTTTGCCATGTTTAATATCTTCTTTGCAGAGATGCTGGGGCTTACTGCTCCATCTTACTGGGTCGGACTGGTTATCATCGCCATATTGGGTTACTTCATGGTTAGCATCCCTGCCCGAAAAGCCAATTCAGTAAAATAACGTGAGTAAGAAGAAAGAGCCTCTCAATCTCTTTGATTGCATTCCCTGCATCAATGAGAAATTTACTACCAACCGGGAAGGAGATCTGATTGTGATCTCCTATCCCCGGTTTCCCAATCGCTTCCTGCAACGGATGCTTACCCCTGCCTCCAAATCCAAAGATCTTCATATCCGGCTCGATGCCAATGGTACCGCCGTATGGGAACGCATTGACGGAATGCGGACGGTTCGCGAGATCAGTGATTCGTTAGCAGATTACTTCGCACACAAAGAGGACTACCCTCTTTTGGTTGCCGAATTTATCCGAACACTCGAAGCGCAAGGTCTGATTACTTGCCAATACGGCACAACAAATCAAAAACAATGAAACCTGTCAAAGTGGAAGTCTGCGTGGAGAATCTCGCCTCAGCACGCATCGCACAAGAGTGCGGGGCAAACCGCATCGAACTGTGCAGCGCACTGTCCGAAGGCGGAGTCACTCCCTCTGCCGGACTCATCCGCACGGTTCGCCGGGAGTTGCATATCCGCATGCACGTGCTTATCCGTCCGCGTCGGGGCGATTTCCTCTACAATGACGATGAGTTTGCCTGTATGAAAGAAGATGTGTGCATTGCCAAAGAGCTTGGAGCAGACGGCGTGGTCATCGGTCTGCTTACCGCAGACGGAGATATTGATCGGGAACGCACCGCCGCACTGATTACATTGGCTCGCCCTATGTCTGTCACGATTCACCGTGCTTTTGATAGTGTAAAAGATCCGGTGGCCGCCTTGGAAACCTGCATCGAACTGGGAGTCGACCGTATCCTCACCTCCGGACAGCAGCAGAAAGCCGAAGCAGGCACTCCTCTTCTGAAACAACTGGTCGCATTGGCTGGTGATCGTCTGACTATTCTTCCCGGAAGTGGTGTACATGCAGGCAATATCCTGCGCATCCTGGAAGAGACCGGTACTTCTGAGATTCACCTCTCCGCAAAGGAACGTATCGAAGGAAAGATGACCTACCGCAAAGAAGAGGTACCTCTCAGTAACTCTGCGCCACTGAGTGAATATGAAGTCGAACAGACCTCTCCCATCTTGCTCCGTAAAGCGATGCAACAGATCGGGAGATAATAGTACAAGTAATAAAAAGCCGGACGATCGTGGATCGTCCGGCTTTTTATTACTTCACTTCAAAACTTAACATCAATCGGCCAGTTGTCTGAGCGAAAAGGAAGCAACGGTTGAGCACCGATCGTCTGCACTGTTCCCGTCGGAACATTGTGGAAGTTATAGCGCACAGCCACTGGTTCAGACACGTTGTCTGATCTCAATTCGATCTTATTCTGATACCATACGATATTGCCTTTGGCAGGGTAGAATTTCTGATCCGCTCCAGCCACTTCAAAGCCATCCATCTTTTGGTTGATCGCGTTCAGCGTAGCCAAATCGCCCCCCTCACCCAAAGAGTTCACCTTCACAATAGCCTTTCCATCCTTATATTCGACACTTTCACAAAACGCATTATTGGCAGGTAAACCCTTTATCGCATAGTCATTCTGGAGAGCAATCATTGCCAGACGCATACCCACCATCTCTTTGCGAGCCGGATGAATACAACGGGCATCACCCAAATCGGTTGTAGTTGCCATACCCGAGTAAGGGATCATCTTCAACGCATTAAACTGCTGTTCCCACATCAGTGGCAACGAATAGCCATTCACACCTTCGTAGGTATAAGGAGCCAACTGTGCATAATAGAAAGGCATCTTCTCATCCTTCCAGTCCGCGCGCCACAGTTTGAGCATTCCCTGCATCAGTTTGGCATAATCCTGATAATTATCCCGGTTGGTTTCACCCTGATACCAGATAAACCCTTTTGCAGTATAGTTTTTGATCGGTGCGATCATTCCGTTATACAGCACAGCTACTTTCTGATTATTTGCTGTTCTGGCCGAAATCAAGGAATCGTTCAATCCCTCGATGGCATTCAGCGATTCCTGCGTCATCCACGCTTCAATAGCTGAACCGCCCCAGTTGGATGTGATGATTCCGATCGGTATATTCAGTACTTTATTCAGATTCTTTGCAAAGTAGTAAGCAGTAGCACTGAAGCTTCCAACCGACTCCGGAGTCGATAATTGCCAGTCACCCTTGCAACTCTCCTGCGGTGTTTCCACTGAAGCCTTCTGTACGGTAAACATACGGATCCCCGGATACTGTGTAGCTTCCATGATTGTCTGTAAACAGGTTTCGTTCGGCTGATAGCCGAAACCACGTACCGGCATCTCCATATTGGATTGTCCCGAACTGATCCACACCTCTCCGATGAGAATATTTTTGAGAACGATCGTTTCTTTCTCACGAATAGTGATGCTGTACGGACCACCCGCATCCGGTGTTTTCACTTTCACGAGCCAATGACCGACCTTGTCGGCTGTCACACTGTACATCTGTTTGTTCCAGGAGGTGGTGATTGTCAACTTACTTTGAGGATCTGCTTTACCCCAAATGTTGGGAGTCGCATTGCGCTGCAATACCATATTGCTTCCAATCAGAGCCGGTAGTTCAATGGCTGCCTGCAAGGAAAAAGCTACAAATGCCAAAATCAAAAACGACGCAATTCTTTTCATGTTTAATAGATTTATGAATGAACGGGTGCAAAACTAACAATAAAATTCGGAGGAAAGTGAGAATACCTCTTTTTCTTCATTCAAGACTTTCATTACTCATTGCGGGCTTGACCCGCGATCCATACGGTTCAAACGATCCGTTCGTCCTTATACACGGATCCGCGCATAAGGACGTTTGTTCCGTTTGACCTTCGTCAAACGGAAAGTCAACGTTCGGCAAACGGAAGTTCAACCTACGTCAAACGCAACGAACGTCTTTATGGAAGCATTCGAAGACACAGGTTCTTGAGAACTATCATGAGGGAGACTCTCTTATCTTCTGGCTCTGATTTCAGCAGGCTCTTTACTATTTAACTCCAACTCGAATCGACTCTCGCTTTAATACTTTGTATTCAAACAAAATAATCCTGAATAATTAACATTGTTTGAGCAATTATTGATATAACTTTGTCGTTATTAAGCATCACAAACCTCATTCATCCCACGTATCATGAAAAAGAGCAAAAGTATTCTATTCGGACCGATGGCAATGTTCGTATTAATAACAACATCACAACTCCTCTCCTGTCAATCCAAGCAAGACAAAAATACCGCTTCGGAACAATCCAACGACTCGGCATTTGTATTTACCACTCCAAAAGTGATTGATATGAAAAGCTATTTGGAGAAAAAGGAACAGATGAAAAAGCTTGACACAACTGCGATCCTTCGTCTGTCCCAGATAGCCGATGATGTGGAATATGTATTGCTGAAAGCCAGTAACGGGAAGCAGGAAGTATTCATTGGACAAGGTTTTCAAAATTTGTTCATTTGCAAAGATTACATCTTTGTTCAGATGACCAGAAACATTATTCAATATGACCGACAAGGGAACCTGATCCGTACCATCGGGCGAAAAGGTGGAGGTCCGGGAGAATATGCATGGGTGAATACTATGGTTGTGGATGATCAGGCGAAAAGAATATTAATTACCACCACAAGTGGTAAGATCAATGAATATGATTTTGAGGGTAAGTTCGTTCGGGATATTAAAACTCCCTATAGTGGCAAACTGATGCCGTTGGATGGTGGTCGGATTGCTTTAGATGTCGAAAACGTATGGTACGATGTGAAAGAACGCCTCGTTATCCTGAATGA